>JARLJB010000236.1 GCA_031291415.1 Telmatospirillum sp. | reverse complement strand
TTACCTCGATCCGGCGCATCGTGTTGGGCATAATGGTAGGCGTATGACTATCGCCAAGCATCCGAGACCTCCGTCGTTGATGACCGGATTCTCAGCGACGCGCGAACAAATGAACAGGCGATGGCGGGGCGACGCTTACGTTTCACCAGCTCGTCTCCCTTCCCGGATGCTCCCCACAGCGGCGCACCACACGACTGTCAATTCGCAAGCGTCTCCCATCGTCCTTCCCAAATCATTTTTCCACGCCTCGCGGTTTGAGAAATTCGTCGAGGAAGGCGGGCACCCGCGACAGGGCGTCGGTCCGCGCCTCGGCGTTCTCGCCGGTGTGGACGGTCCGGTCGGGATGTGGTGTCCAACTGTGCACGACCATTCCCGGCCAGTCGAAATCGTGATAGGCGCCGTCATAGGTCTTGATCCGGACGGGAGCGCCGCCGTCGATCGCCGACTGCAGGCGTTCGACGCAAGGCCGCGCCCTGGTCCAGTCGTCCGCGTCACCGATGGCCAGCAGCAGGGGGATCTTGGTGGTCCAACTGTCGCCGAGTTGCCGGGCCGAGCACCAGCCGGGATAGAAGGCAACGGCGGCGCGGAAATCTCCTTTCGGCAGTTCGGCCGGGCGCGTCTCGGTGGCGGCTGCGACGGTGAACAACACCGTGCCGCCACCATGCGACCAGCCGACCAGGCCGATGCGGTCACCGATGACGAAGGGCAGGGATTGCAGATAGCGCAAGGCGCCATAGGCGTCGTAGGAGCGCTCCGCCCAGGGACGGGCATTCGGCCCGCCGTCGGCACAGGCGCCGCCGAGGTGGCGGGAACCAAAGCTGTCCGGAAACAGGACGACGTAGCCGCGAGCCGACAGCGTTTCCGCCCAGGCGCTTTCGCGGGCGACCAACTTGCCCTGCCGGTTGAACAGGCCGCCGCAGCCATGCATGCCAACCACCGCCGGAAAGGGGCCGGGGCCGACCGGCTTTACCAGCACGCCATGCACCTCAGTGGCAGCGGCGTCGAGCGACGGGAAAGAGACGTCCTCCAGAGCCTTGGCCGTCCGGCCGCCGGCAAGCCAACCGACCAGCGTTGCCGCCAGCAGATATTTCGACAGAGGTGGCGTGCGCAGCGCGTTCATGGAATCGATCTCCCGGACAAACACCGGCGGATGATTTCTGTCGATTATGGCTTATATTTGGCTGCCCTGCCCTCCCCGGAGGGTTACGGTTCCGAGGTCTTGATGAAATCAATGAAGGCGCGGAGCGGTGCCGGCACCAGGCGACGCCCCGGGTAATAAAGGAATGGTCCGGAAAAGCTCTGCCACCAGGGCTCCAGCACCGGCTCGAGCGCGCCGCTGGCGAAGTGCGGACGGAGCCATTCCTCGAACAGGAGAATGATGCCGAGGTCGGCAACCGCGGCGTCGATCGCCAGGTCGACCGCCGCCCCCAGGCGGACGGTCAGCGGCCCAACGGGGTCGACCCGCACCACCTCGCCGTCACGCTCGAATTCCCAGGCCGGCGTCGCGCCGCTGGCGAAGCGGCCGCGCAGGCAGGCGTGTTCAAGCAGATCGCGGGGATGCGCCGGCCGGCCGTGCGCCGCAAGGTAGGCCGGCGAGGCGGCCGTCGCAAAGCGTTGAACGCGCGGGCCGATCGGCACGGCGATCATGTCCTGTTCCAGCCGTTCATCGTAGCGGATGCCGGCATCACACCCCGCCGCCAGCACGTCGACGAAGCTCTCCTCGACAGTCACCTCCAGTCGAATGTCCGGAAACGCCTTCAGGAAGGGGGGCACGATCGCCGGCAGCACCAGCCGCGCGACACTGCCGGGGACATTGAGCCTCAACGTTCCCGCCGGCCGATCGCGAAAGGCGTTCACCACATCGATCGCCGTCTCGACTTCGGCCAAGGCTGGCACCAGCCGCTCGAAAAGGCGCGCGCCGGCCTCGGTCGGCGCGACGCTGCGCGTCGTCCGATTGAGAAGCCGCACGCCGAGCCTGGCCTCCAACCGCCGGACCGCCTGACTCACGCTGGAGGCGGAAGCGCCACTTGTGCGAGCCGCTTCGCGGAATCCGCCGGTTCGCACCACCGCTACGAAGGCCGACAGGTCGGCCAGATCCGTTGTCATTGTTCACAATCCTGCACAGCCCGTGCCGATTGCCCAGGATTATCGCCTGTCACCACGATGTCTATAGTGACGTCATCACGCGCATTGGAGCTTTCCCATGACAGATAAAAATAACGGCGGTGTCTTCCCGCTTGGCGATCGAACCGTGAGGCGCCTGGGCTATGGCGCCATGCAGCTTGCCGGCCCCGGCGTGTTCGGCCCGCCGAAGGATCATGACGCGGCGCTGGCCGTGCTGCGCGAAGCGGTGGCGAACGGCGTCGACCACATCGACACCAGCGACTTCTACGGGCCGCACGTCACCAACCATCTTATCCGCGAGGCGCTGCACCCCTATCCGGACGATCTGGTGATCGTCACCAAGGTCGGGGCGGTACGCGGCGATGATGCCTCGTGGATCCCGGCGCTGACGCCGGCCGATCTGACGCAGGGCGTTCACGACAACTTACGGAACCTTGGCGTCGATGCGCTCGATGTCGTCAATCTGCGCGTCGGCGGTCTTCACGGTCCGAACGACGGATCGATCGAAGAACAGTTCACGACGCTGGCCGAACTCCAGCGCCGGGGTCTGATCCGCCACCTTGGCCTCAGCAATGTGACGTCCGCTCAGATCGCCGAAGGCCGCCGCATTGCCAAGGTCGTCTGCGTGCAGAACCATTACAATGTCGCCCACCGCGACGACGACGCCCTGATCGACGAACTTGCCGGCCAGGGCATCGCCTATGTGCCATTCTTTCCGCTGGGCGGCTTCACACCGCTGCAGTCGTCGACGCTTTCGGAGGTTGCCCGGCGGCTGGGTGCAACACCAATGCAGGTGGCACTGGCCTGGCTGCTGCGCCGTTCGCCCAACATTCTGCTGATCCCCGGCACCTCGTCGCTGGCGCATCTGCGCGAGAACCTTGCCGCCGCCGAACTCACTCTTTCGGACGATGTCCTCAGCGAACTCGACGCCGTCGAATAAGGCTCAGGCCGAGAAGCCCGATACTGAGAATTGCCGGCAACGAGGGCTCGGGCACAGCGGCGACTTCAATCGTCAAGGCACCAGGATCCAGGAAGTTTGGCGCAGAAAATGGGAGCCCATCGCATATGCTGGCAACGCAGGCCTGGTTTATACCGATGTCGGCCGTGTAGACGCCGGTCGGAAGCGTCGCATATGCATAGAAGGTACCCAGAACGAGATCAATCGAGGATCCCGGAGCCACATCGAGATTTGCAAGGGCACTCGAAGCAGTAAAACTCACGATGCTATTCGAATTCAGCAGATAGTCCAATGTTCCGGTAAGGATGGAGTCGGGATATTCTTCTTGCAGATAGCTTAAACTGCCAATGTAACTAACCGGCGGACCAACGATTGGTTCCGCCGCGCTATTCGTCACGAAGGGGCCACTGGAATCGGAAGAGACGCTTAGTGTGGCCGTGACGATGGCCGATCCGCCAGCGGCAACCCGGATAACCGGATCATCATAGGTCAGGGTTACCGAACCGGCCTGAACCGGCGGCCCGAACACATTGAGGCTCAACAAACATGCAGCGCCCAGCGCACGCGAAAGCCATCTGTCTCTGAGACCATCTTCCAACATCACCCGCCCCTCCTTTGAAGGCCAAAATAACGGTTACGCGCGAAGATGATGCCGCCGACGCGACATCCGACGCCCGCTCGCCGCGGTCGCAAAGGAGCGCCTCACGGCAGCACGTAAAGAAAGCAATATATGTGCTAGATAATCGTTTTAGTTGTATTTCAATTTGATAGCCGATGACGAGGCGGACGCCATCTGCCGTTCTGTAAACATTTCAATAATCGACTGTCGTCATCCAGGACCATCCGGTGCCGTGTTTTCCGCGGCAACGACGCGGTTTCGTCCGGCGGCCTTTGCCCTGTAAAGCGCGGCGTCCGACGCCACGAGAACTTCTGTCCAGTGTGATTGGGCCGATGAACGTTCCGCCACGCCAATACTTACCGAGACATTCAACAGTCCACTCGGCGTGACAATCTTTGTTTTTTCCACGGACGCGCGGAGGCGCTCGGCCACCTCGACGGCTTGTTCGATCGTGGTGTCGGGAAGCACGGCGACGAATTCCTCGCCGCCATACCGGCACCAGATGTCACTCGATCGCAACGCCGTCCGCGCGGCATTTGAGACTTGTACAAGGGCGGCGTCACCTGTCTGGTGGCCATGCCGATCGTTGAATTTCTTGAACCGATCGATATCAAGCGACAGGACGGAAAGTGGAGCACCATGACGTGCGGCCCGCGACCATTCCCTGTTGACGAAGTCATCAAAGGCACGACGATTGAAGGCCCCGGTCAGTGCGTCATGACGGGCTTGATCGTTGATTTCCTCCTGCAGCCTTTGTGAAGTCTGCAAAGCGAGCAACATGACAATCATCGGAGAAATAATGACCGACGCGGCAACCAGCAAAATCCGCGGCAATGTCGGCGGCAGCGTCAAAGTCATGCCGAAAACGCCGCCGGCCACCCGCCATATGCAGATCATCACCAAAAGGATGAGGAGCGTGGCGATCAGTCTGAAGGTGACGGCTATTCTTGTCCCCGAAACCGTCAAACAGGCATAGGCCGCATAGAGGTCAAAAATCACAAATACGGAATTCTGCGTCACGACTTGCGCCGGATAGCTTGGCCACACGAACTCATGCCAGGCCAGCGATCCCACGGCTGTCGCACAAAGCGCCAGGCCCAGCTTTACGGAGGGTCGTTTTCCGGCGGCCCTGACGATGCCATAGTCAAAAATCATCCAACCGGGAAGCAGCAGCGCATTCGACAAGACGTCGGAAAACCAAGCCGGCACCAGATTACGCAGGGCGAGAAGAAACAGGCCGCCGGCCGACATCAAGGCTCCGATGGCCCAGTCTTTGGCCGGCGGATAGTTACGTTGGGTACTCCACAAATAAACCAGCGTTAGCGCCTGTCCGATACGAATACCGACATAGATGAAAACCATCGTTCGTATGTCGAGGAAGGCCATCATTCCAGACGATGCAATGAGATTGGCTCTAATTGTCCGACCTGTCGCCACTGACGCCGGCAGAAGAATAGGCCGATGGTAATTTCGGATAAGCGGGAAGCCGCGCCGCCGCCCGACCGGGGAACCATGTGACGGCCCGGCTGGCATCAGCCAAATTATCACCGCCCACGACCCGCACACCGCGCAGGACCGGTTGGATCGGTCCGTCGAAGATACGGGCCGCCGGATTATCGAGAATGATCTCGACATTCTCCAAAGTCAGACTGTTCACCTCGTGCTTGATGCCTTCCAGCCCGAATCCGATAAGATTGTGATTGGCTGCCCGCGGGCCTTTTTCCAGCACGCAATTGCGAAGGGAAACCTCGCCCCCGTTGGGTATGTCCAACAGACGGCTGTCGACCCCGTCCAGCGAGGCGATGACGCTGTCTTCAATCGTCGTTCGCGCGGCGCGGCTTTTCACCTCGTGCCCCTCGTTTCGCGACGACAGAAAGGACGAGCGGCGAATCGTCACGCTGTCCAGCGAACCGATGTAGATCGCGTGAGCAAAGCCGTTCTTTCCCAACCGCTCGAACCGGCTGTCCTCAATCACGATATCGCCGGTCCCCATGCCGGTCAGCAGCCCTTCTTCGGCATCGTGAAAATAGATGTGCCGCAGAGTGAGATTGTGCCCTTCGGTTCTGACGCAGGCGCCGTTATGGTCCGGGGCCTCGACCCCTGAGCATTCCAGCCCGTCGATGATGGTGTCGTTTCCCTTGGCGACAATGGCCGCCTTGCCTTCGGCCAGAGCCCCTTTCAGATGAGCGCCCGGCTTGGCCTGGATGGTCACGCCGCTGGCCCGCAGGATAACCGCCGCGGTATAGAGCCCCGGCTCCACGGTAATCGTGCTGCCGTCGGTGGCATCCTTCGCCGCCAGATCAATCGAGGCGAAGTCGCACCCCGAGGGACAAACATGAAGGGCGCGCGGTGGCGCGACGATCAAATGTCCATCGGCATCCCGCTCGAAGGTCGTGGTCTTCATTTGCGGCGCCGGCGGAAGACCGTCCGCCCTCACCCCGAGGGGAAGCATCAGACCGATGACACTCCACACTATCCACCGGCTGATCTTGAAGCGCATGGCGTCACCCGCATTTCCGTCCGATTGAACTTGTCTGCCCGCGAAAAAACCAGACAGCAAACAATCCGCGACATCCTGGGGCCTGTCCACAACTTCTCGATCAGGATCTCCATCAAGCCTCGCGCACCTCCCCAAGGAAATCCTGCACGGCCTTCTCCAAGACGTTGCTTTCCGCCAACAGGTCATCGGCCGACTTGAAGACATCCTGGGCCATCCGGCCGGTTTCGGCGGCGGCTGCGGCAACGCCGGTGATGTTGGTGGCGACGTCGCGGGTCCCCTGCGACGCCTGCTCGACGTTGCGGGCGATCTCATCGGTGGCGGCGCCCTGTTCCTCCACCGCTCCGGCGATGGTGGTCGCCAGTTCGTTGATCCGGGTGATGGTACCCGAGATACCGCCGATCACCCCAACGGCCGCCCGGGTCTCTTCCTGCACCGTGGCGATCTGCTGGGCGATCTCGTCCGTCGCCCGCCCGGTTTGACCGGCCAGATGCTTGACCTCGCCGGCGACGACGGCGAACCCCTTGCCAGCCTCGCCGGCCCGGGCGCTCTCGATGGTGGCGTTCAGCGCCAACAGATTGGTTTGCGCGGCGATGTCGTTGATCAAAGCGACAACATCGCCGATCTTTTGCACGGCACTCACCAATCCGTCGATCTTGCGCGTGGCCTCATGCGCCTCGGTGGCCGCCGTACCGGTGATGGTCGCCGACTGCTGCATCTGGCGGGATATTTCGTGGATCGATGCCGTCAACTCGGTGCTGGCCGACGACACTGTTTCGACATTGGCCGTCGCCTGATCGGTCGCGGCGGCCACTGCCGTACTCTGCCGCTGGGTCTGCTGGGCATTGGCCGACAGCGCATCGGCCGACAGATGCAGGTTTTCCACCGCCCCTTTGATCTTGGCCAACATGGCAACGACGGTGGCGTCGAATCGCTTGGTCGCCATGTCGATCTTGCGCTGGCGGAGATCACGGGCCTCGACCTCGGCCCGTTCATGATCCTCCATGCGGAGGCGCTCGATGGCGTTCTCCTTGAAAACCAGGACGGCCTTGGCCATGTCGCCAACCTCGTCGGCGCGATCGCTCCCCGGTACGTCGACAGCCAGATTGCCGGTGCTGAGGGCTTCCATGCAGACTTTCGCCTCGCGGATCGGCCGGGTGATTGAACGTGAGGTGACGAATCCCGCCAAGCCGCCGACGGCCAATGATCCCAACAGCAACCCGACACCCAGCGAACGAACCTTGGCGCTAGTCGCTTCGGCGCTTGCGATGAAAGCGGCGGCCTTTTTCCCGGCGAACTCCGCGAAAGCCTGGTTCTTGTCGGCATTGAGCAACGCCATCTCGGTGCCGTTTCGCCGCAGCAGCACCAAAGCCTGCTCGTGGTTGCCATATTTGGCCTTGGTGGCGATCGCGACGAGCACCGCCTTGTAGCTGTTATAGGCGGCAATCGACTGGTCGAATTCCTTGGTGTCGCCACCGGCGGCGGCTTTGGCGACGTCGAGGAAGGTCAGATAGGCCTTTTCCTGCTGCTCGATGTCCGCTTCGATCTTGGCGACCTCTTCCGGCGTTTCGGCCAGAACCAGATCGCGCGATGCCAACCGGAGATTTACGAGGGCGACCCTGGCCTTGCCGACGTTGTCGACAACGGTGAAGAGCTGATCGTGAAATTGGACGGTGATTCCCGCCAGCTTGGCGGCGCTGTTGATGCCAACGACGCCGACGACGATCGTAAAGGCCAACACCGCCGTGAAACCCAAGGACAAACGAGTGGAAATGCGGAGATTACTGAAAAGAGACATGGTCTTCTTCCTCTCGTCTTCCAACTGGTCATCCGCTTGCGGGGATCACCACGCCGCCGCGGTTGGAAGCGGGTCCCCCGGCCGTTCGCCCTTAGGTGGTCGCCAAGAACAAAACGGCCGGGAAAGTCCGCGTCAAGATCCGGTCAGAACTGGACGCTGATACCGTTATAGCCGCCGAATTGCGAATGGCCCGCCTTCGGCGGAGCCGATCCGATATTGACCGCGAAATCGGAGTTGCCCGAGTTCAGCACCTCGCCCAGGGTGAGATAGACGAACACGTTCTT
>JARLJB010000235.1 GCA_031291415.1 Telmatospirillum sp. | reverse complement strand
GCCACTTGATCGAAAATTTCTTCTGTCGACTCAAGCAGTTTCGAGCCATTGCGACCCGCTACGATAAAACTGCGAGAAATTTCCTCGCCGCCGTTCACCTGGCGGCCTCTGTGGTCTGGCTCAATTGAGGACACGCCCTATGACTCGACTGGAGAACAACGGTGGTGATCCGTCCCTATGAAGACGCCGATTTCGATGCTGTAACCTCGATATGGCTTGCCAGTTGGGACTCGACGCCAGCCTCGGTTCCCGGCGCCGTATCGCTCGACTTCTTGCGCCAACGCCTTCCTCAAGAGATTGCCGACGGATGGAAGATCTCGGTGGCGACATCGGGCGACGCCGTCACTGGATTTCTGGCCCTTCAAGGTAATTACCTGAGCCAGTTGTGGGTCGCTCCGGAAGCCCAAGGCAAAGGTATCGGCAGCAGAATGCTTGCTTTCGTCAAGGGCCAGTTGCCGCGTGGATTCTGGCTTACAACCGCCGCTGAGAACATCAGCGCATGCCGGTTTTACGAGCGTGCCGGACTTGTTCGCGGCGAGGTCGGTGTGCACTCCCGTCTCGGCCATGTGACCGTGCGATATGATTGGCGCCCTTAGGCGCCATGCTCCCGGCACATTCGATCGTGCGCTTGACGCCGATCGATAACATGACCGCTGCCGCAAGAGGGGCGCGCAGATTCCCACTTCCTCCTTTGCATCCATTCGCAAGATGCGCTATACGGTGCCTTCCACCGCGTCCCTTGGGGCGTGGGCCGTGTCCAGTGCACCCGTAGCTCAGCTGGATAGAGCGCTGCCCTCCGAAGGCAGAGGTCGCGAGTTCGAATCTCACCGGGTGCACCAATCTCTTCAAAGACTTAGGGTCTGGGTGGGTCTGCCCCAAAGATGGGGGCATTGGTCCATTTGATCATAGGCCGAGCTGTGGCAAGTGGCCACACAACACGATCACCCTCAGTCTGTAGTTTTCGAAATTTCGAAAGCCGTAAGCGCGGCGTTGGATGAGCTTCATTTTGCGATGGAAGCCTTCTGTGATGCCGTTGCTGTAGGGGAAGACGAACATCCGCAGGATCTCCTCTTGCCATGTTTGCAATGGTGTCCCGGGCGTTCTGAACAGATCGGAGTCACGCGTCTTGCCGGCGTGACCAATTTTCTGAAGAAGCCGATGATGCCTTCTCGCCGCAAAGCCTTGCGACACTTGTGCTGCGTCATCAGCAAGCGCTTCGCTTCTTCCTTGAACAGATCAAGTTGGTGGATGGCCGCCTGTTTCCCGAAATAGGTCGCCATCCGGGCCTTCGGAGGCTTGACATCGGCTTGGGCGGCCATGGTGAGACGGTTTAGAAGGGCCGCGTATGGTGTCACCGAATACAGCGGGTCATTCGTCGTACGGATGAAGTCCTGCTAATGAGATATGTCAGCAGTTGTTGGCATTTCTATTTTATGGAATAACCGCATGATAGTAAAAGATAATTTTGTACATATAGAGTAATCCTAGCGAATCTGAAATATCACTTTTTCTACATAATTTATGTCAACGTAATTGCAAATATAAACGTATTTAAACGTGTGAGGGGGGTGTCCTATGAAAAATCTTACGGATATTGAAATTAGAACGATGAGAAAGATTAAATGGAAAATTATCCCATTCTGTCTTGCTCTTTATATAATTAACTATATGGACAGAATATGTATTGGTTTCGGCGCTCTCGACATGAACGGTGAGCTCGGAATTTCAAATACCGCTTTTGGTCTTCTGTCATCTGTATTTTTTATAGGATATTTCCTTCTTGAGGTTCCGAGCAACATGTGCATGCACAAGTTCGGAGCCCGAAAATGGATGGCCAGAATCATCATCTCCTGGGGTCTCGTCACAATGGGCATGTTTTTTGCCCAGAATTACTCGCATGTGTTGACCCTGCGCATCTTTCTGGGGATTGCGGAAGCAGGCTTCTTTCCGGGGATGATCTACTATTTCACCTACTGGTTCCCTGCCAAGGACAGGGCAAGCATTATCGGGCTTTTCATGCTCGCCGTGCCGTTCGGCAACTTTATCGCCGCGCCGGTGTCGACGCTTATCATGGACAACATCCACTGGTTCAACCAATCGGGCTGGCGGTGGATGTTCATGATTGAAGGCAGCCTTGCCGTTATCCTCGGCATACTGGCTCTCTTCATGCTTATCGATGCGCCAGCCAAGGCAAAATGGCTTGACGAGGATGAGAGGAAATGGCTTACGGCCAAATTGGCGAAGGAAGATGAATTCAAGAAGGATACGGCCTCTTTCACACTAAAGCAGATATTCTCTTACGCGAAGATCTGGCAGCTCGGTCTGATTTACTTCTGTATCCAGACGACAACGCAGTCCGTCAACTACTGGATGCCCACCATCGTCAAAAGCTTCTCGACCGGCTGGTCAAACAGCACGGTTGGTGCCGTTCTGATGCTTCCCGGCATCATAAGTCTCATTGTCATGCCGTTCTGGGGCATGCATTCCGATAAGCGGCGGGAGCGGAAGTGGCATGCCGCCATTCCCATGATCATGTCGAGCGTTGGTCTTATGATGATCGCCCTCTTCGACAGCATTCCCCTGCGCCTTACCGGCGTTGTCCTGAATGCCGTGGGCAACGTGGCGTTTTACGGCCCCTTCTGGGCACTGCCCTCCATATACCTCTCAGGCAGAGCCGCCGCTGTGGGCCTAGCCATCATCAACTCCCTCTCAAGCGCCGGTGGCTTCGTCGGGAACGGTATCATCGGCGTCATCAAGGATACCTCCGCCGGCACCTTCGGTGTTCTTTCCTTCCAGGCGGTGTGCTGCCTCGTCGCGTTCCTTGTGACCATATCCCTCAACCTTAAAGACAAGGCCCTTTCGGACAGCGAATAAAGGAGTAAATCATGAAAATAACCAGTGTTGATATCTTCAAGGTTAATGACGGCAAACCGAGCATTCTCGAGGGAAGTGGGTTCTTCCCGGTGGTCGTGCGGGTTAATACCGACGAGAACATCTCCGGCTTCGGGGAACTCGGTCTTGCCTACGGCAATGCCCAGAATGCAGGCTTCGGCATGGCGGTGGATTTCGCCAAGATGATCATCGGCATGAATCCCCTGAACAACGAGGAGATCTGGGAGAAGCTCTTCCGGAAGCCCTTCTGGGGTATGGGCGGCGGCACCGTGGTCTTCTCGGGGATCAGCGCCATCGATATCGCTCTCTGGGACATCCGCGGAAAGTACTTCAATACACCCGTCTACAACCTTCTGGGCGGCAAGACGAACACCAGGCTTCGGTCTTATGCCAGCCAACTGCAGTTCGACTGGGATGAGAAAACGGCAGCCCTCGTGGATCCCAAGGACTACGCCAAGGCGACGCGCAAGGCCCTCAACGAAGGCTACGATTGTATCAAGGTCGATCCCGTGGGCTTCGATCTCAAGGGAAACTGGATGGGCTGGAACAACCACGGCATCCTGGGGTACGACCAGCTTCAGGTCGCGGTGAACCGCGTGGCCGCCATGCGCGAGGAAGGCGGCGAGAAGATGGACATCATCATCGAGCTGCACTCCCTTACGGACACAAACACTGCCGTGCAGCTCGGCAGGGAACTCGAGAAGTTCCGTATCTTCTACTATGAGGAGCCCGTGCATCCCTTGAACAGCGTCTCCATGCGGGAGGTGTCGAAGCGTGTCAACATTCCCATCGCCTCTGGCGAGCGGATCTACACGCGCTGGGGCTATCGGCCCTTCTTCGAGGACCGCTCCATCAACGTCATTCAGCCGGATCTCGGCAACTGCGGCGGCATTACCGAAGGCAAGAAGGTCTGCGACATGGCCAACACCTATGATGCCGCGGTCCAGGTCCACGTTTGCGGCGGTCCCATCGCCACGGCCGCGGCCCTGCAGCTTGAGGCGGTCATCCCCAACTTCCTTATCCATGAGCAGCATGCCGTGGCCCAGCTCAAGGCAAACAGGGAGACCTGCAAATACGACTACCTGCCCAAGAATGGCTTCTTTGAAATTCCCGATCTGCCGGGCATCGGTCAGGAACTTACGGAAAAGGCCATGAATGAATCTCGTAGGGAAACCGTTAAGTAGGAATTTAGTATGATAAAAGATGGGCACTGCATGGCGGTGCCCATCTCGTTACGGGTCATAGTTATTTATCCTTAAAATATGTTCTTTAAGATTTTTATATGCGAGATCAAAATTGTTATCTTTTATAGCGCGATAAATGCCGTTATGCTGGTTAACTGATATCTCAATATCATCCTTAGTATAATTATTTATCTGTCTGTTGTATAGAGTGAATACTTTTGCCTCGATTGGATTAAATGTTATATTAAGAAATTCATTTTTTGCATGTGTAAAAAATAATGCATGAAATTTATTATCAATACTTATGTATTTTTTTGTATCAACTGTTCTCATCGTTTCTTTTGCATCTAAAATATTAAATTTGAGATCGTCACATAATTTTTTGAAATTCTTCTGCATAGATTCGCGAATTGCTTCACATTCAATAACAATACGCACACTATTTAGGTCCTCTATCTCCTGTTTTGTGAAGCTTGTAACATAAGTTCCACTCCGAGGTTTTATCGTAACGATTCCAACTTTTGATAAAACCTTCAATGCCTCATGAATTGGGGTTGTGCTTATCGAAAAATGATCAGCGAGTTGCTCTTCTGTTATTTTCTGTCCGAGAGAAAGATCCCCATTTATTATCATCTCTCTAATTTTCATTTCAGCATAATTTACAAGAGACTGCGTATTCATTGTCACACCTATCAAGGAATCCCCGCTTGATCGCCTGTCATGTCCTTATTCTCATTGGCGGCGGGCAATTGAGCCTGGGGGCGACGGACGGACGGACAGGGCAGGTCTGGAGCAAGTTTCGATCAAGTCGAATTATGCTCCAGAGTCGGCAAGAGCAAAAAACCCAATCTTTTTCAACGCTCAAGCGCCGCTCGGGCTGGTCTCCTTTCACGTTCAAATGATCCCAATTGACCGCGAAAGGCTCTAGCCGCATGTTACTGTATCTCCAGAATTACGCCAGCATGCATCGCCATTGTCCGGATGACGCCGGCATCGCGCCCCACAGCCCAAAGTTGTCGCCGAACGCGTTCCGACAGATCACATAGAGGAAGCTCGGGACCCGCAACCCCGATTGCGGGGTGATGGCTTGCGGTCAGAACTTGCCATTATATTCAGGTAAACTACGAAGATTACCTTTACATATAGGCTTCATATCTGTCATACAGTGAGCATGAAGGATCAGGCAGACAATCCGCAGACCGTTCGCGCCGCCGCCCTGGCGGCGGAACTTCGGGCCTTGGCCGGTAAGCTGAAGCGCCGGTTGCGCGAGCAGGCGAGTTCCAAGGACCTGACGCCCTCCCAGGTCTCCGTGCTTCTCCGTCTGGAAAAGGATGGACCGGCAACGGCGTCCAGCCTCGCCCGGGCCGAGGGGATGCGTCCGCAATCCATGGGTTCGGTCATTACCGCGTTGCAGGCCGCCGGCCTGGTGAGCGGCGCGCCGGACCCGACGGACGGGCGGCAGACCATCCTCTCGCTTACGGAAGCCTGTCGCAAATGGGTCGAGGAGGGACGCGCGGCACGGCAGGATTGGCTGTTCCGCACCCTGGAGGCGCGGCTCTCGCCGGAAGAACAGGACAAGCTTGCGGTTGCCGTCGCGTTGCTCAAGCGGCTCGTCGACGACTGACGGACTCCCTGCAGGCCAGTCACCCGGCCTGATCCAGCGACATTTGAAAAGGTAATCGCATGTCCTGGCTTCATCTCATGTCCTATTTTTTCGGCGGCGCCTTGCTCGCCAACGCCGTCCCTCATTTCGTCAGCGGCGCGATGGGACGGCCGTTCCAGACTCCCTTCGCAAAACCCCCTGGGCAGGGACTCTCGTCTTCGACCGTCAATCTGCTGTGGGGCTTCTTCAATCTCGTCGTTGGCTACATCCTCGTCTGCCGGGTCGGCGATTTCGGATTGCGCAACACGAGTGACGTCGTCGCGCTCGGGCTTGGTATCTTCCTGATCGGATTCTTTTCTGCCCGACGGTTCGGCCGCTTTAACGGCGGCAATGCGCCGGAGCGTTCATGAGCGTTGCGCCAGCCGGTACCTTCCGCTCGCTGAAAAGCCCGAACTATCGGACCTGGGCGGCCGGCGCCTTCGTCTCCAACGTCGGCACCTGGGTGCAGCGCACCGCCCAGGACTGGCTTGTGCTCACCGAGCTTACGCAGCACAACGCTTCCGCCGTCGGCGCGGTCATGGCGCTGCAGTTCGGGCCACAGCTTCTCCTGCTGCCGTGGACGGGCTTCGCCGCCGATCATTTCAACCAGCGCAAGCTTCTGATCGCCACCCAGGCGACGATGGGCGGGCTGGCCCTGGCGCTGGGGCTGCTAACCGTCACCGGCGTCGTCCAGCTCTGGCACGTCTACATCTTCGCCTTCCTGTTCGGCTGCGCGGCGGCGTTTGACGCGCCGGTGCGCCAGACCTTCGTCGGCGAACTGGTCGGGGATGCGGATCTGCCGAACGCGATCGCCCTCAACTCCACCTCGTTCAACGCCGGGAGGATGGTCGGCCCTGCCGTCGCCGGGCTGGTCATTGCCTCGGTAGGCACAGGCTGGGCCTTTCTGATCAACGGCGCCTCCTTCCTGGCGGTGCTGATCTCCCTCGCTTTCCTCAGTGTCGCCGAGCTTCATCCGAACGCCAGGGCCGGCCGCGCCAAGGGAAGTTTCATGGAAGGAATGTGCTATGTGTGGGGGCGCGCGGACCTCAAGGCCATCCTGGTCATGCTGTTCCTGATCGGCACTTTCGGCCTGAACTTCCCGATCTTCATCTCGACGATGGCGGTCAGCGTCTTTCACACCGACGCCCGCGGATTTGGGTTCCTGTCATCGACCATGGCCGTTGGAACGATCGCCGGGGCGCTCTTCGCTGCCAGCCGGGATCGGCCGCGGTTCGTATCGTTGCTGTTAGGCGCCGGCATTTTCGGCGTTGGCTGCACGCTGGCGGCCTTGGCCCCGAACTATTGGATCTTCGCCGGCGGGCTCGTCGTCATCGGCGTCGCGGCGCTGACCCTCACCAATACGTCGAACAGCCTGATGCAGCTTTCCACCGAGCCTGCCATGCGCGGGCGAGTGATGGCGCTGCGTGTCGGCATCGCGCTCGGGGGCACGCCGATCGGGGCGCCGATCGTCGGCTGGGTGGCCGACACCTTCAGTCCGCGCTGGGCGCTGGGCGTCGGCGCGGCTTCGGGTTTCGCCGCGGCGGCGGTGGCTGTTTATGCCATGGCGCGCAAGATCCATCGGCCTCGGCAAAGTCGCTCCACGCCGTGATGGACGAGCTTGCAGTCCCCCGGTGTCCCCCTGGCGTCGGCGTTCGGGTTTTCTGCAAGTCTTCCGAGGACCGTCGCGGAACGGAAATTTGCCGATATTTCCGAATTTGCAGGACTCTTTCGGGAGGATCAGCCCGCCAGAACGGCGGCCTGTCGGACTGGCCTGAAACCAAAGCCCAGATTGATCGCCGGAATGGTCACCTTGGCGATGCCGTCGACCAGAGCCAGGCGAATCATCGTCTCGCCACGGGGCATATTGATGATGGAGTCCACCACCCAGACGGGCCGTTGCCGGCCATCGCTCAAAAACAGATCGCCGATGTGGATCGATTTGTTGCCTGCCGCCATACCGCTTCTCCTGTTCGTAACGGGGCAAATGCCGATGGCAAGATGCCCCTGCTGGATGAGCTGATAACCGGCCCAACCATATAGGGCATTGGCTGTCGGCGGGATGACCGATTGATTACAAGCTCCCGCCGCCTGGCCATCACGGATTGAGGTGCTGGAAGATCTTGTCCTCGCTGCCGTTCGCCGCGGCAAAGCGCAGCGGCTCGCAGCGTTTGACCACCACTTCCTTGACCGTCGGCTGCCCGGTCAAGATCGTCATGACTTCGGTGATGAACGCCTCCAGCGGCATGGCGGCCGGATCGTTGGCCTGGTGGTCTCCCTGCAGATGGGTTTGCACATAAGGTGGGATGATCTCGATCACCTCGGTCGGCGTTCCCGTCAGTTGGTGGCGCAGCGATATCGCATAGGAATGGATCGCCGCCTTGGTGGCGCAGTAGGTCGGGGTCAGCGCCAGCGACACGAAGGCCAGGCCCGACGACACCATGAGGATGGCGGATTTCGGCTGCTTTTGCAGATGCGGCAGAAGCGCCGCCGTCAGGCGAATGGGCCCCAGCAGGTTGGTCGCCACCGTCGCCTCGGCGTCGGCCAGATAGTCGGGCGCCGATTTCACATCCTCGTTCCGCATGATTCCGGCGTTGTTGATGACGACATTCAACGCCGGAAAATCGCGGGTCGCCCTTTCGGCAAAGGACCGGATGCCGTCAGGACTTTCGATGTCGAGGACAAGCGAGCTCATGCCCGGATTGGCCGCCGTGACCTCGTCCAAGGTTTGCTGCCGGCGGCCGGCGATGACGACCTTATTGCCCAAGGCATGAAACGCCTCGGCCAAAGCCCGACCAATGCCCGAGCCGCCGCCGGTGATGAGAATGGTGTTGTCCTTGATCTTCATATTCCGTCTCCGATCATCATGACCTGCTATGAGACGGAAGGTAGGATCGCCGCTCTTCAATTGGAAGTAGGCGCGAAAAAGTACGATACGCACCAAAAAGAGAGTATTGGCCGAACGCCGTTCCCAAACGCATGAAACCCATCAAATTCTTTGTCTCGCGGAACTAGGGCGTGTCCTCAATTGAGCCAGACCACAGAGGCCGCCAGGTGAACGGCGGCGAGGAAATTTCTCGCAGTTTTATCGTAGCGGGTCGCAATGGCTCGAAACTGCTTGAGTCGACAGAAGAAATTTTCGATCAAGTG
>JARLJB010000234.1 GCA_031291415.1 Telmatospirillum sp. | reverse complement strand
GCCACTTGATCGAAAATTTCTTCTGTCGACTCAAGCAGTTTCGAGCCATTGCGACCCGCTACGATAAAACTGCGAGAAATTTCCTCGCCGCCGTTCACCTGGCGGCCTCTGTGGTCTGGCTCAATTGAGGACACGCCCTAAGGGAATGGCGGACGCGGGTACTTTCTGTTGGAGTCAGAACACTAGAGTGCCCCCCTCCAACGCCACGAGAATACAGTCGTGGCCGGTTTCCCGGCCGTGAGATAATGATCGAACAACATGCCACCTGAAGGAGTCCTGTGATGCCCGCACCGATGTCCGGCATTTCCGTTTGTGTCTTCGATGCCTATGGCACCCTCTTCGATCTCAAGGCCGTGGTGGAGACGGGCCGGCGGGTACTTGGCGACCGCGCCGACGAGCTCTCGGGGCTCTGGCGGCGCAAGCAGCTTGAATATAGTTGGCTGCGCAGCCTGATGGGCCGCCACTCGGATTTTTGGCATGTCACCGGGGAAAGCCTCGACTACGCCTTGAAGGCCATGTCGATTGATGATCCCAGCTTGCGATCCCGCCTGATGGAAGCCTACCTCAGCCCGGCGACCTATCCCGAGGTCAAGGCGACGATCGAAAAACTGAAGACGACCGGCCATCGCCTGGCTATTTTGTCGAATGGCTCGCCTACCATGCTGACGTCGGCGACCAAGGCGGCCGGTCTCGCCGAACATTTCGATGCAGTCCTTTCGGTCGAGACCGTCGGCATCTACAAGCCCCATCCGACGGTTTACCGTCTGGTGACCGACCATTTCGACTGCCAGGCCGCTAATGTCGCATTCCTGTCGTCAAACGGATGGGACGCGGCCGGGGCCTCGGCGTTCGGTTTTCAGGTCGTGTGGGTCAACCGTGACGGCCTGCCCCGCGATATCCTGCCGGCCGTTCCCCATGCCGAAGTGACATCGCTGGCGTCTCTGCCGGACCTGCTGTCCTGAAACATCGCCCTATTGGCCACTGCGTTCCGCCCGGCGTTGGCGCGCCAGCGGAATCATCAATCCAAGGCTGATGATCAACAGACTGACGGACAAGCCGGTAAACAACGGATTAACAGAGAGCCCCAGCCCGAAGCGTCCGAAAACCGCGAATGCCGTGCTGGCCATCATCGACAGCACGGCCCAGGCGGCGGAAAGCCGGCGCGGCCAGAAGATGGCCAGTGTCATCGGCACGAACACGCCGGCGCCGCGCAACGCCATCGACATGTAATTCCAATCAAGGACATAGGTACCGGCGTTGGCCAGAGCGATAGCCATGGCCAGGCAGGTGACAAGGAGCACGGTGCCGCGGTTGATCAGCAGGATCCGCCGGCCATCGGCAATCCGCAAAATCCCGCGACCGATGTCGTTCGACACCATGGTGCCGATTCCCAGCGCCAGTCCGGCGATGGAACCGACGATGGAAAAAAGGATGCCGGCCAGGCCGATCCCACCCAACCAGGACGGTAGATAGAGCGCCAGATACATTGGCAAAGCGAGAATGGGCTCGATGTCGGGATGCATCGCATGCATGAACATGCCGACGGCGACGGATGGCAGGCCCACCGGTATGGTAATCACGGCCGCCGTCAGCGTGCCGATCGCCGCCACCTTGCTGTTCGATGCCGAATAGATCGCCTGGATGTAAGTCTGCGTGCAGATCGTTCCGACAATCAACGACGCCAGATTACCCAGGCAATCGGGCATTCCCCGTCCAGCCAGACTGAACCAGGGAAAGGCCGGAAAGACCGCATCGAAATCGGGCATGTGGGACAGAGATAGACAGGCCAAAAGGCCGGCGGCGAACAGTGTCGTCCAGATGACGGCCATTTTCAAAAGGCCCGAGACCCCCGCCCCTTTCAAACCGCCGAACAAAACGCAGGCGGTGACCAGAATGATGATGACCGCCGCCGCTTGCCAAGACGCGAGACCAAAGATGAGTGCGATCAACGAAATGCCGGAAAGCGAACTGGCGACAGCGCTGAACAGGATGCCGAGCGACGATATGATACTGGCCAGCGGTCCGGCCTTCCGGCCGTAATGGATGTTCAGAT
The DNA here is from genome assembly GCA_031291415.1 of Telmatospirillum sp. Classification (GTDB taxonomy): domain Bacteria; phylum Pseudomonadota; class Alphaproteobacteria; order Rhodospirillales; family Magnetospirillaceae; genus Telmatospirillum. The sequence goes on along the minus strand of JARLJB010000234.1, from coordinate 59,401 downwards.
ATTGCGGAAGCGTTTCAAGGCCGCTTTTGCGCAAGGGATAGGCGTAAAAGACGGCCAGAAAGATCAGCGCCAATCCGACGCCGGCAGTAAACCACCAGGCCGACAAGCCGATCGAAAAGGCCATTTGCGCCGTGCCGATGGTGGCGGCACCGCCGACACAGGTTCCGGAGATACCCCCGGCGATCAGCATGGCACCCGAGGACCGGCCGCACAGACTGAATCCCTCGGCTGAGGTCACGGCGCGCGCCGAATAGACCGTAATCGAAACGATGACGACGAGGGTCGCCACAAGGCTGACCACATGGCCCAATGTCAAAGAGATCATGGTTTCCGCGCTAAAGCGTAACGGGCGAAGGATCGTCACCCCGCCTCAGAATGAGTGCAAAAACAATGACATAGATGTTTAATCTGGTCTAATATCGATCACGTCATTTTTAATCTCTATTGACGATTAAATTATGACTTACAAGCATAGGGAGCGGGCGTTGGACATTCGTCAGTTGAAATATCTGATCGCCGTCACCGAAGAGCTGAACTTCGGGAAAGCCGCCCTGCGGCTGCATGTCGCGCAGTCGGCGCTCAGTCACCAGATTCAGTTGCTGGAGGAGGAAATCGGCATCCGGCTTCTGGATCGTAACAAGCGCGCTCCAATTCACCTGACCGAGGCCGGAAAGCAGTTTCTTGCCGCCGCCCGAGCGGCGCTGGAACATTTCAACCGGACGGAACTGGTCGGCCGGCGGTTGGGGCGTGGCGAGTTAGGAAAAGTGAAAATCGGCTATGTCGCCTCAGCCACTTTTTCCGGACTGCTGCCGGCCACCGCCTTCGCTTTCCGACAGCAATGGCCGAACGTCGACATCGACATCAAGGAGATGGAAAGCACGCGGCAAACCGCGGCCCTGACCGCTGGCGAAATCGATATCGGCTTCTTTCGTCCGCTTCCCGACTATCCCATCGGCATCGAGGCGATCGTCTTGCTGCAAGAACCGGTGATCATCGCCTTACGGCGCGATCACCCTCTGATCGACCGCGCCACACCGATCCTGGCGGCGGATCTGGCGGGCTGCAACTTCATCGTGCCGCAATCCGACGATGAGGCGGGATTCTCCCGGCATGTCGCGACCATCGCCCGACAAGGAGGGTTCACCCCGCATTTTTCTCATCACATGCGAGATTTTATTTCGGTGTTGAGTCTGGTCGGCGTCGGCATCGGAATCGCGGCGGTCCCGGCCTCCCTGCAATGCGTGCAACCAGCCGATGTCGTTTACCGGCCGATCGCCGATTGCGCCATCTCGGCCGAACTGATGGCAGCCTTCCGCCGCGACGAACAATCGCCAGCGATCGTCAATTTCATCAAAGTGATCCGTCAGCATGTCCGGACGGCTTCCCATCCGGACATGGCATAACACTTTCAGGCTGCCGACGTCCGCCAAAGCTCGTACAAAGCCGATCCATCGAGATCGATCATCTCCGGGCGGATCAGCGTCCCGGCCGGGATATCGATCCTCAGGGTCTTGTTGGCCGCAAGATAGAACGGCGCTAAGCGAAAATTCTCTTCCCCGGCCGGCAACAGCAACGCATCCACCCCGGTCACGACGTGATGGTGCCCGCCCATCCGCAGAGCATCCCCGGCCTTGAACGGCCGCGTGGTCCGCATCGCCATGACGGCATGACGCGCCTGATCGACGGCACCCGAAGGCCGGCCATGCAGCACCGCCGAAAACAGGGAAATCGGCGTTTCCAGTCCCATCAGATGGTAGGGCAGATAAATGCAGGCATATTTCCCGTTACGGCTGAGCAGATGCCCCTTCTGACGCAAGGTTTCCCAGGATTCGCCATCAGTGGCCCGGACCACCACGAAGACGCCGCCGGCAAAACTCGCTTCGTCGGAACGCCGCAGACAATTGAACACATCGACCACGCCGGTCCGCTTGAGAATGCCACCGTCTTCCTCGGGAACGAAAACGTCGGCCAGTTCGGCGACGCGGCAGAGCGGATAGCTGAGCGCGTCACAGGCCGGCCCGAAACCGGTGGAATTGGCCACCACATTCATTTCGCAATAGTCGGGCGTGGCGCTTTGCGGCAGTTCGGCGATCGCCTCGGCACGAGCCCGCAAGCGGCCGGGAACGTCGTCGCCGAGGCACCACAGCTGTTCCATCTTGGGCACCGACAGCAGTCGTCCGGTGTAGTCGATCTCGCCGGTTGCGTGGTCGAAAACATAGTCGTATTCGCTGGATTTGCCGGCAGCAACGACGTCGAAACCAAGCAGCTTCGCCCAGGTAACCAAACCGATCAGATTGCTCGGCTGGTCACCGTCGGCGGTGGTGTAGACGACGCCGTTTTCCCGCGCCAGACGGTTCAATTGCGGCCCGACCACGGAATCGGTTTCCTTCGACACCATCGCCACATGGACATGCCGGCCGATAGCCGCCAGGGCAATCTGCATGCTGATCTCCGGATTGCCCGTTGCCTCGACCACGATGTCGAGAGGAACCTCGTCGAGCAACCGGTGGTCGGCGACAATGGCCGTTTTGCCCTGTGCCACGGCCGCCTTTACGTGCTGCGCGTCGGCACAGATCGTAAAGGATGCTGCCGCGAACCCCAGCGAACGCAAGAGGCTTGCCGTCCCCTCCGGATCGAGATCGCACAAGGCGCTGACGGTGATTTTTGGAATCAAACGGCATTGAGCCAGCAACGTCCGCGAAAATCCGCCTTTCGCGCCGGTCAGCGCCATGCGAATGCTGCGATCGCGGAGTTCGGAAAACAAAGACAGGTAATTCATCATGAGGTCTTTCGTCTGAATGTCGGAGAGCGCCCGCAGGACATTGAGGCACTGGTTACCCGCCCAAGGCGTTGATCATCAAGACACCGGTCAGCCCGAGCAGAGACTGCAGGGAAACCAGCAAAGTCCAGCTCTTCAGCGTTTGCGCGACAGTGAGTTGGAAATATTCCTTGAACAGCCAGAACCCGGAATCGTTCAGATGCGACAGCATCACGCCACCAGAAGCGACGGCCAGCACCAGTAGTTCCGGGCTGATTTCCGGGTGGACCGCGGCGATCGGGGCAACCAGACCAGCGGCGGTGACCGTGGCGACAGTGGCCGAGCCGACGGCGATGCGCATCAGCGCCGCCACCGACCAGGCCAACAGCAAGGGAGATATCTGCCAATGGCTGGCCCCTTGGGCGATCATGTCGCCGATATGGGTGGCCATCAGCATCTCCTTGAGACCGCCACCCGCCCCGAGAATAAGGATGACGCCAGCCGCCGGCGCGAGACTCTTGCCCAACAGCTTCTGTATCTGGCCCAGCCCCATGCCTGAACGAACGCCCAAAGCATAAATGGCGAACAGTACGGCGATAGCCAGCGACACGATCGGATCGCCGATTCCGTCAATCACTTCGTGCAACATACCGTTTGCTGGCAAGAAGGAGCGCAGGCTGGTCCGCAACAACATCAGGCCCGGAGGCAGCAGCACCGTCAGCAGAACCAACGGCAGGGCCGGACTGCGGCGCTTGCTGTCAGCGGCATCGTTACGTGCCGCAGCAGCCATGATCGGGCTGCCGGCGACATCGAGCGGCTTGGGAAACCAACGCATCACCCAGGGAGTCAGCATTGGTCCGGTCAGGATGGCGATCGGTATCGCCAGCATGAAGCCGTAAAGAATGGTCCGGCCGGCATCGGCATGGAAGACCGCCAGGGCCAAAGTTGGCGACGGATGCGGCAGAAGAAAACCGTGGGATACATAGAGACCAGCCGCCATCGGCAGTCCGAGTCGCATCAGATGGTTGCCGGTTCGCTGGGAAATGGCGAATACCAGCGGCACCAACATGACGAAACTGACGTCGAAGAGGTGCGGCAGTCCGATGAGAAGAGCGGCACCGCAGATCGATGTCGGGATCCAGAATTTCGACCCGGCACCAACAAAAGCGTTGGCGATCTTGTCGGCGCCGCCGGAACTGAGCAGAAGTCCGCCCAGCATGCTGCCCAGGCCGACCACCAGTCCCACGGAACTCAGGATCCCGCCGAATCCTTTCTGGAAGGCTTTGATCGTCGCCGTCGGTGCCAATCCGCTCGCCACACCGAGGAACGCCGAGGCGATCATCAAGGCGAGGAACGGGTGAAGCTTCACCCGGGTAATCAGCAGAACCAATAGAACGATGGAAAACGTGGAAATAAAGATCTGAATGAGGTCCGGTTGCATAGGTTCCCCCACGTCCGTCAGGACTCCTTCGATCGGTGGCAACCCGCCGGTTCACGTCCGGAGACAAACATGCTCCGTCCGTCCGGCGTCGTTGGCGCCGGTCGAAAAACCGTTCGAAGGAAAATTGCTGGCTCGCGACCGGGATCAGACGATGGCGCGAGGTGCCTTGCGCGATACGCCGGTCCAGTGACGCGACATACGCCAACGACCGCTATCGCGGCCGATGGCATACCAAAAGACGGTAGAGTAAGCTCCGTCCACCATATCTTGGGTCATCGTTCCTCCTTCCCAGAAGCGACTGTCATCCGGGATATATTTTTGTTTTTTCGGTGTCTTCGACCGTCAGCAGCGACAAAAGGAAACACCATCCGCAAAATGGTATACCAGATTTTATGAGGCTGCAAGCGACGTCACCTCATTGATTGCGCCGCATCACGTAGAAAACGATGGTTGGATTTTTGGAATGGCATACAAAAAAATCGAGGCAGCAGCCCCCCTCACACCGAACAAGCCCGCGTCAGCGGATCCGGGCCCACAGACTCCAGCCGAAGATCTGTTGTCGCAACAGATCGCCGTGCGCCTGCGGACGATGATCGCCGCCGACGAACTGAAGGCTGGCGAGCGGCTACGCGAACGGGCCTTGGCTGAATTGCTCCAGGTTTCACGGACACCATTGCGCGAAGCCCTCAAGATTCTGAGAGGTGACGGCCTGGTCACGCTGCTTCCCAACCGCGGAGCGGTGGTGACGGCACTGACCGCCGAGGAGGTTCAGGAAAAACTCGATGTCTTAGGACTGATTGAGGGGTTTGCCGGCGTCCAGGCCTGCCGGCGGGCCACCGAAACGGACCTCGCGGAGATCCGCGCCCTGCACCACGAGATGTTGGCCGCTTTCGAACGACAGGACCGCGCCAATTACTTCCGCCTCAACCAGGCCATCCATTCGGCCATCGTCGCGGCGGCCGGCAACAACACCCTGCGCGACGTTCACGCGGCGATCAACCGCCAGCTTCTGCGCTATCGCTACCAGGGCAGCCTCAATACCGACACCTGGCGAACCGCCATCGAGGAACACGACACCATCGTGCGCCTGCTGGCGGAGCGCAAAGCTGAGGAACTGGGAGCTTTTCTTCATCACCATGTCCGCAGCACCTGGGAAAAGATCGATTGGGCGCAATTCGTCCCGTCACCCGCCTCCGACCGGAAACAGCCTCCCGAAAAAACTTGAGAAAAATCCACTAAAACACGACGCTGGTGCTGACAAAAAAGAAACGTCCGACCACGTCGTAAGTATTGAGATCGGTATTGCTCTGCCCATCCATCAAAGTCGGCGGCTTTTGGTCGAAGACATTATCGACGCCGAAACGCACCGTCAGCGGTTTGAGCCGCCAGCTTGCCTCGACATCGTGGTAAAAGACGCCCGGCGCCTTCGAATAGAGGGCGACATCCTGCCCCTGGACCTTGGCGCCATCGATGTAGCGCGTGGTCCAATCATAGATCCATGATTCGGTTTCGAAGCGAGTGGAAAGCGAGCTCCGGTAACGGCTGTAGGCACCCGAATCGACCAGTCCCGGAAAGGTGCCGGCATATTGGACGAAGGGCGAACCGGGTGTTTCCTGCACCAGGTAATTGATGAGAAAGGTATTCTGCCAATCGAACGACAGTCGTCCGACGTCGCCCAAGCCGATGCCGTAGGCAAGCCCGACGTCGATGCCGTCGGTGTGGATCGCCCCGATGTTTTCGTCCGGAGAAAGGATCTTGCTGATCTGTCCGGCGCTCGGACCGGAGGGCACCCGGGTGATCAGGGCGCAGTACGGGCTCGACATATTGACGCTGGCATAGCACTGGTCCGGAATGAAGTTGGGATCGGCGTCGGACAGCGCGTCGATCGCGTTCTTGACGCGGATATTGTAGTAGTCCGCCGAAATCGTCAGATCCTTCAGCCAGCGCGGCGTGACGACGGCGCCCACCGTGAAGTTTTCCGAAGACTCGGGCGTCAGGTTGGGATTGCCGCCGTTCGACACATTGAGCAGCGACGACGCCTGGGTAAACTGCGAGGACAACCCGAGTTTCCGGCAATTGGCGGCAACCACCGGATTGGAAAGCGCCCCACTGACGCTGTCGCAGGGATCCTGCACCGCGAGAAAACTTGCCGTACTGCCGCCGTAGGCCTCGGTGATGGCCGGTACCCGCCGCCCTGCCCCGACGGTGCCGCGGAAACGGATATCGCTGATCGGCGCCCATGAGAGCGCGGTTTTCCATGTGGGAAATTCCCCGAAGCGGTCATAGCTGGAATAGCGGATCGACGCGTCGACGACCACGCTCTTGGCCATCGTCTGGTCCTTGAGCAAGGGCAGCGAGGTATCGAGGTAGATCTCGCGGCTTCGGTATCCGCCGCCGGTCGCCGCCTGGTCACTGGCCGCCTGATCGCCGGCGGCGGTCACCGGATCGGGATTGGTCGAACCGAACTCCGTTCGATATTCGCCTCCCAGGGTGGCCGTCCAGAGACCGCCCGGCAGGCTGACGACCGGATGGCCGAACGAGGCCTGCAGGGCATTCTCCCGGTACGCCGAGTGGGCGATATCGGTATAGCCGATGTAATTGGCCGCCGCCGGCGACAGGCTGTCATTACCGAAGTAGTTGGCCTCGACGCATCCAACGGCGGCGGCGCAGACCGTCGGATCGTCACTCAGCGTGTTGAAGACCTTGGACAGATTGACGGCGCCCGAGGTGCTGTAGGTCTGGTGGGTCTCGCCGTGATTGACGGACACCGACCAATTTCCGCCGGCCACCAAGCCTTCTAATCCAAATACGGCTCGAGCAGTGGTGGCCTCGGTTTGCGTGAGTTGATTTCCCAGTTCGGAGAGGACCCGCTGCAAGGTGACGTCCTCGCCAAACGGGTTATAGGAATTGTTGGCAGGAACGACAAAACCCGAGGGATATTTGGCGGTCCCGGCCAATCCCAGCGTTGTCGGCGGCTCCAGCGTGCCCGAGTTGCGCAAAACATAAGAAAGCTCGGTAAACGCCGAAACAGTCTCGGCCAGCTCGCCATGGGCCAGCAGCGTCGCCGTCTTGCGGTCCTGCCCGGCCTGCAGATAACGCGCCTGCGAAAAGTCATAGGAGTCGGTCGCCGCATTGAAGTCACGGTACTGCCCGCCCCTCAGCATCACGGCGTCGATGCCGCCGGTGGACACAGCATGTCCACTTGGTGTCGCCGTCTCGCCGCGGGCCAGTTGAACCGATCCATCGCTTGTGGTTTCCGCCGAGGTAATCGGATCGCGCGCCCATGAGCGGTCGGACTGACGGATCGGGTTGCTGTGCGACTGGCTGGCGCTGAAGGTGACGTTGCCAGCCTGGCCGAAATTGTGGCCGAAGGTCGCTGAAATTTGGTCGGTGGCGCCGTCGCCATGCCCCGACACACCGCCCATGGCGGAGGCGGCGACGCCTTCGAAATCCTTCTTTAGGACGATATTGACGGCCCCGGCGATGGCATCGGCTCCGTATTTTGGCTCGGATCCGTCTCGCAGGACCTCCACATGGTCAATCAGCGCCAGCGGTATATTGTTCATGTCGACCGCTTCATCGGTCTTGATGCCGCTGAGGACAAAGCGTCGGCCGTTAACCAGGACCAACGTGCGATTGAAGTTCAGATTGCGCAGATCGAGAAAGGCGGCGCCATAGCCGCCGTCGTTCTGGCTGCCGTTGACACCCTGAAAACCGAAGATGGGCAGCTTGTTGAGGACTTGGTCGAGGCTGGCAGCGCCAGACGCCGCGATGGTATCGCCATCGATGACCGTGACTGGACTGACACTGGTGATGTCAATCGATCGCTCGCGCTGACCGGAAACCACGACCTCCCCGACAGCGTCTACCGGCACCTCGGCGCATAACGCGCCCGACTGCGCGATTAGAATAATAATATACGCACATATAGTTACGCAATTTCTCATTAATGGCCCACGATACGTCATTAACCTATTTTTATGTTATACAATCACGTCGATGATATTATTTCTTCAATAATATAAGAATACAATTGCCATTATGTTTAATCAGTTTGTCTGAGATCAAGGTTTCTCATTCGGAATACGAGCATGAGCTCGTGAGGCCAAATGATATTTTTGTGACGGGGATGGTTCCTCCAACCTTCGCGTCGGATGCGTCGTCCCGTTAATCCCCCCACAGATTTTGATTGAACGCGGTTGACAAGACCACAAACTCATCATATTGAGATGATATTAAGAATTATTATCAATAAGTACCGTTTACAAGATCGGAGGACCCTTTGATGCGGCCGATAGCCTTCAAGCTATTGAATAATATACTTTTTGTTCCCGCGACGTGCTTCGCCATCTCCCTGTTGGGAAATTCCGTCAATGCCGCCGCCCCATCCCTTCCGGCTTCGCCGGATTCCGATGCCTCTCAATCCAGCCCGATGCAAGGCGGTGATAGCGCCCTCGGTTTCCTCGACGGTATTTCGCGCAGCAGCCTCATGCTGGGCGACATGTGGGGCCTGCGTCCCTGGCTTAGCCAATATGGCGTGACTTTCTCGGCTCTGGAAACCAGCGAAGTCCTCGGCAATGTCAGTGGGGGCAACCACAAGGGCTTCGATTACGACGGCCTGACCACGGCGACCCTGCAAATGGATACCGAACGGGCGTTCGGTTGGCATGGCGGTACGTTCAATGTCAGCGGCCTGCAGATTCACGGCCGCAATCTGAGCTCCGACAATCTTTCCAGCCTGCAGACCGCGAGCGGCATCGAGTCCGACCGGTCCACCCGTCTGTGGGAACTTTGGTACCAGCAGAAATTCCTGGAAGATGATCGCCTGGACGTCAAGGTCGGCCAGCAGAGCCTGGACCAGGAATTCATGGTCAGCCAGAACGCTCTGCTTTTCGTCAACACCATGTTCGGCTGGCCGATGCTGCCCTCGGCAGACATGCCCGGCGGCGGTCCGGCCTATCCACTGTCGGCGCTGGGTATCCGCGGCCGATATCACGTCACCGATTCAACGACAGTTCTGGCCGGGTTATACAACGGCAATCCACTCAAAAGCGGTACCGACGATAACAAGTCGGGGACCAGCTTCGCCATGAACGGCAATATCCTGGGAATCGCCGAACTGCAGTATTCCTACCCGTCCCTCAACACCATGGTCATGGCCGGTGAGGCGGAACCGTTGGCGAGGACCTATAAGCTGGGATTCTGGTACAACAACGAACGGTTCGACGATCTTGCCATCGACGATACCGGCTTGTCCCTGGCCGATCCCGACAGCAGCGGAACGCCACGGACCCATCGCGGCAACTATGCCATTTACGCCGTGGCCGACCAGATGGTGTGGCGGTCCTTCGACGAACCGGACCGTACCATAAACCTCTTCGCGCGCGTGATGGGAACGCCCGACGAAGACCGCAACCTGATCGATTTCAGCGCGAATGCCGGCGTCACCGTCCACGAACCGATCCTCGGACGCGACGACGATACCTTCGGCCTGGGCATCGGCTACACACAGGTCAGCGGCCATGCCCGCCTTCTCGACCAGAACACCGGCACCTTCTCGGGCAGCTATTACCCCGTGCGCGGTTCGGAAACCTTTGTCGAGGTCACTTACCAGTATGCCCTCACCCCCTGGTGGCAGATGCAACCGGATTTCCAATACGTCTTCAACCCGGGCGCCGGTGCGCTGAACTCCCGCGGCGCCGAAAAAATCGGCGACGAGGCCGTTATCGGCGTGCGCACCAATATCGCCTTCTAATCCACGTTCAGTCGAGTCGAGGAGAATACGACCATGACCTATTGTTCGCGGTGCCTTCCGGCGAGAGGCCGGAGCATCCTGGGGGTACTGTCGGTCTTGATCGCCATGTCGGCCGGACCGGCGCTGGCGGAGACCCCGCAGGGACTGCTCAAGACCATTCATCGGCATGTCACGCTGACCTCATCGATCCCAGACAATGGCGATCTCAATCCCTACGCCGTCATCGTCGCCCCGGTTTCCGCCGGCAAGATCCAGAAGGATGACGTCCTGGTCGACAACTTCAACAACATCTCGAACCTGCAGGGAACCGGCGGCACCATCATCGACTACAACCCCGGCACCAAGAAAACGTCGCTTTTCGCCAAGCTGCCGCAACACTTGCCGCAGTGCCCGGGCGGCATCGGCCTGTCGACAGCAATGACGATGCTCAAAAGCGGCTGGGTGATCGTCGGCAGCGCGCCCAGCACCGACGGCACCACCCGGACCAGGGGGAGCGGCTGCCTGATCGTCTTCAACTCCGAAGGTCAAATGGTTACGGCCTGGAGCGGCCCCAATATCAATATGCCGTGGGGCAACATCGCCGCCCTCGATAATGGCGACACAGCCAGCCTGTTCGTCAGCATGGCCGGCTTCGACGTTCCCGGCCCCGAGGTCATCGATCCGGCCTCGGGCCTCCCGGTAACGATAAAGAAAGCCACGGTATTGCGTATCGATTTGACCATCGCCGAAGGCAAACCGCCGGAAATCGCGCATCAGACGGTAATCGCCGATGGCTTCAGCCACCGGGCCGACAAGGACGTCTTCCTGATCGGCCCGACAGGACTGGCACTCGCCGCCGACGGAAAAACGCTTTACGTCTCGGATGCTTTGGAGAACCGGATCGTCGCCATCGCCGATCCACTCACCCGCACCGACAGCGCCAAGACCGGCGAAGTTGTCACCAAGGACGGCCTCATGCAGCGTCCGCTCGCCCTGGCCATCACCCAGGAGGGGCATCTGCTGGCCTGCAACGCCAAGAACGGTCAGGTGGTCGAAATCGACCCGATCGCCAAGGAACAACTTTACGCCCAGTGGATCGACACCGATCAGGCGCAATCCCCACCGGGTAACGGCGACCTTTTCGGGATCGCCATGACCCCGGACGGCAACAGCTTCTATTACGTCGAAGATGACGTGAATACTCTCGTGGAGGCCACGCGGTGAACGGAAAAAACGACAAGATGGCCACGCGCCGAGGTTTCCTGGCCGGCACAGCCGGACTGATGGCGGCGGCTGGCTCCGGCTTCGGCGCGGTGGCGGCGGAACCGACCGCTCCGGCCAACGTCATGAGCGGCGGTGGTCAGGACATTCATAAGATAGAGCCCTTCTGGGGCAGGCATCAGGGGGGCATCGCCACCCGGCAGCAGACCAACAGCTATTTCGCGGCTTTCGACCTGGCGACCGACAAGCGGGACGATGTCGCGTCGTTGCTGCGCGTCTGGAGTTTGGCCGCGGAGAGGATGACGGCCGGACAGACCGCCGCCCAATTGAGCGACGACACGACGGTTCCAGCAAGCGATTCCGGTGACGCCCTCAGTCTGCCGGCGGCGAGGCTGACCCTGACCTTTGGTTTCGGTCAGGGACTGTTCAGCAAGGAGGGCCGCGACCGCTATCAGCTTGCCGAGCGACGACCGGAAGCGCTGGGCGATCTGCCGAAATTTCCCGGCGACCAATTGGTCGAGGAACATACCGGAGGCGATCTGTCGATACAGGCCTGCGCCGACGACCCGCAGGTGGCCTTCCATGCCGTCCGCCAACTGGCCCGCTTGGCCGACGGGACGGCACAGATTCGCTGGGCGCAGACCGGCTTTGCCGCCGGCCCGGCCAGCAAGGGTACCGGGCGCAACCTGATGGGCTTCAAGGACGGGACCATCAATCCCACCGATTTCGACCGCTTTGTCTGGGTCGGCAACGAGGGGCCCGACTGGATGCGAGGCGGCAGCTATCTGGTGACGCGGCGCATCCGCATCGCCCTCGAACATTGGGAAAAGATGACGGTCGCCTTCCAGGAAAGCGTCGTTGGACGCCACAAATATTCGGGAGCCCCATTGGGCGGCAAACATGAATTCGATCCGCTGAACCTCGACGCCAACGATCAGGATGGCAATCCGATAAATCCCGAAAACTCCCATGTCCGGCTGTCCGCTCCTGAGGTCAACGACGGCGCGCAGATCCTGCGGCGGGCGTACTCCTACAACGACGGACTGAACTTCACCGCCGAACGGTGGCCGCCATGGCGGCAGGGCAACGAGTATGACGCGGGCCTCTTCTTCGTCAGCTATCAGCGTGACCCTCGCACCGGCTTCATTCCAATCCACCAAAAGCTGTCACGGATGGACGCGATGAACCAGTTCACCACGCATGTCGGCGGCGGCCTGTTCGCTTGTCCCGGCGGAACCGCCAAGGGCGAATTCATCGGACAACGCCTGTTCGATCGGACATGACCGCCGCCAGCATCGGCAATTGGACATCGATTGATGGAGAATCTGAAGTGATTGCACCCGTCCGGACACTGGCGATCGGCCTATTGCTCGGCTCCAACCTTCTCGGGACGACGGCTCAGGCGGAGGATCATCCTCCACCGATCGTCGTTTCACTCAGGAACCACCAGTTCTTTCCAGCCGAGATCCATGTGCCAACGGGGAAACCCGCCTTTCTCCATGTCGTCAATGAAGATGCGACGCCAGAGGAGTTCGAGGTTCGCCAGTTAGCCATCGAGAAGGTTATCGCCGCCGGCGGCTCGGGCGAGGTAAGGCTGCGGCCGTTGGGACCTGGTCGCTATGCCTTCATCGGCGAATTCCACGCCGATACCGCCACCGGCACCATCATCGCAGAGTAGGACACCGCCATGCTCGCCGCATTGCTCATCGTTTTCCGCGAGGTCATCGAGGCTGGTCTCATCGTCGGCATCGTGTTGGCCGCCACCAAAGGAGTCCCGCAGCGCGGCTGGTGGGTTGGCGGCGGCATCGCCGGCGGCCTGGCGGCGGCCTGTCTGGTCGCCGCCTTTGCCGGAACGATCGCCGACGCCTTCGCCGGTTCCGGCCAGGAATTGTTCAATGCCAGCATTCTGCTGATCGCGGTGGCCATGCTGACCTGGCACAATGTGTGGATGGCCAGTCATGGCCGCGCCATCGCCGGACAGATGCGGGCGCTGGGAACGGCGGTGGCGGCCGGCCACCGCCCGCTCACCGCGCTGGCAGTCGTGGTCGGTGTGGCCGTGCTCCGCGAAGGCGCCGAAGTCGTGCTGTTCCTTTATGGAATCGCCGCCCAAGGCGGTACGTCGGCGGCGGCCATGCTGGCCGGTGGCACTCTGGGCGTGGCCGCCGGAGCGGGGATTTCGGCCCTCATGTACGGCGGCCTTCTGGTCATCCCCGCCAGCCGCTTGTTTGCCGTCACCTGTGGCCTCATCACCCTGCTCGCCGCCGGCATGGCCTCGCAGGCGGTAGCCTTCCTGCAGCAAGGCGGTTACGCCACGGCCCTATCCATCCCCTTGTGGGACAGTTCCTGGCTGCTGTCGGAAAACAGCTTGGTCGGTCGCCTGCTTCATGCTCTGGTCGGCTACACCGACGTCCCCACCGGCCTGCAGCTGACGGTCTATATCGCGGTTATTCTAATCATGCGCGCCTTGATGTGGCTGGAGCGGCCGCGCGGGCGAACAGCGGCAAACTCCGCCTGAACCCTTTCGTCGATCAAACGCGCTGACGGCGCGCGCCCCTGCTTGCCTCTCCCTCATCTGGATGCTAGGATACTAGCACTTGTATCCTAGTACCCTTGTTCGAGGTGAATGAAATGAGCAATGTGACGGGCTCAACCAGCAAGCTTCCCCGCTTGTCGCTGGCTAGTCTCGGGGCCCTTCCCGCCGATGTGAAACGTCCCCGCTATGACCGTTCCGCTGTTTCGGCGGGCATCCTGCATATCGGTCTAGGCGCGTTCTGCCGTGGCCATCTCGCGACCTACACCGATCAAATTCTGGAAGCCGGGGCCCGTGATTGGGGAATCATCGGCGTCGACCTGATGTCACCGGCGATCCGCGCCGCCTTGAAGCCGCAGGACTGCCTCTACACGGTGCTGACCCGCGAAGATGGTGTCGACCATTTCCAGGTCGTCGGATCGATGCTCGACGCCATGGCGACCAGCGACCAGTTGCGCGACGTCCTCGATCTGGCGGTTCGGCCGGAAATCCGCATCGTGACGTTGACCGTGACCGAAAAGGGTTATTGCCAGGACGCGGCCATCGGAACACTCGACGAGACCCATCCGATGATTCGCGCCGACCTCGCCAACCCGACCGCGCCCTGCAGCGCTCCCGGCCTGTTGACCGAAGCGATCCGGCTCCGGCGAGCCGCGGGTGTGCCCCCCTTCACCGTCCTGGTTTGTGACAATCTGGCGCAAAACGGAATCAAGGTGCGCCGTATCGTCACACGTTTCGCCACGCTCAGGGATCCTGAGCTCGGTCGCTTCATCGAAGACAACATCTCCTTCCCCTGCACCATGGTCGATCGTATCACGCCGGCCACCCAGGATGCCGACCGCGCCGCGGTGGCAGCGGGCATCGGTCTCGAAGACGCTTGGCCGGTCGTCTGCGAGCCTTTCCGGCAGTGGGTCATCGAGGACCGCTTCGCGCTGGGTCGCCCGAAATGGGAAGACGCCGGCGCCGTCATGGTCGATGACGTCCATCCTTTCGAACTGATGAAGCTGCGCTGCCTGAACGGCGCCCATTCGACGTTGGCCTATCTGTCCGTCGTCGCCGGTATCGAGACGATCGCCGACGCGATGGCCGACCCGCTTTTACCGAAAGTCATCCGCAGCTTGTGGGACAATGACCTGATCCCGACCTTGCCGCCGGTTCCCGGCACCGATGTCGCCGCCTATACGGTCGCTCTGGAAGGACGATTCCGCAACCCCGGCGTCCGCCACAAGACCCTGCAGATCTCGTCCGACGGATCGCAAAAGCTGCCGCCACGCCTGCTCGAACCGGCGCTTGACCGGATCAAGGCCGGCGCCTCTCCCAAGGCCATTCCGCTGGCCGTCGCCGCCTGGATGCGTTTCCTCCTTGGCGTTAACGAACAGGGACAGACTTATGCGATCAGCGATCCATTCGCGGAACGGCTGACCACGATTGCCAAGAACGGAAACCGGAATGCCAAACAGATGGTGGCCGGCTTGTTTGCCGTCGAGGACATCTTCTTCCCTGAGCTGGCGGCCAACGAAGCCTTCCGCAGCGGCGTGGAAAGCTATCTGGAGAGCCTGTTGACCCATGGTGTCAAACAGACCCTGACGGATTTTCTGAAAACGGCATGAGTGCCGGAAAAAATAATTGTTAGGGAGAGGAAACATGTCGTCAGGCACAGAGGACAATGGTGTCCCGAATGCTTCGTCACCGGCGATGATTCGTCGCGTGGCCTTGGCGTCCTGCATCGGAAGTACTGTCGAATGGTATGACTTTTTCATCTATGCAACGGCCGCCGCACTGGTCTTCAATAAACTGTTCTTCCCCCAGTTCGATCCGCTGGTCGGGTCGCTGGTAGCCCTTGGAACCTATGCGGCCGGCTTCATCGCCCGGCCGATCGGCGGCTTGGTTTTCGGTTACATCGGCGATCGCTTCGGTCGCAAGAAAGCACTGGTGACGACCCTGTTGATCGTCGGTATCGCGACCTTCGTCATTGGCCTGATGCCGACCTATGGGACGATCGGCATTACCGCACCGATCATTCTCATCTGCATCCGCATGCTGCACGGCTTCGGCATCGGCGGCGAACAGGGCAACGCCATCCTCATCACCTGCGAACATGCTCCCGCCGAGCAGCGCGGTTTCTACGGCTCTCTGGTGCAAATCGGGGCGCCGGCCGGATTCGTGCTGCCGCTGGCCTTGTTCGCTCTTTTGACGGTGACGATCAGCGACGAGTCCTTTATCGAATGGGGGTGGAGAATTCCCTTCCTGCTCAGCATTCTTCTGATCGGCATCGGTCTTTACATTCGTCTGCATTTAAGCGAATCGCCGCTGTTCGCGGCGGCGCACCGGGAAAAACGCGTTCACGTGCCGATGACCACCATGCTGAAAAAACACACCCGGGACGTCCTTCTCGGTTGGGGCGCGAAACTATCGGAAAGCACCATATTCTCGGTCTATGCCGTGATGATTTCGGCCTATGCGGTCAGCCGCGGCATCCCGAAGTCGGTGATGACCGCGTCAATTCTCGTCGCAATCCTCGTCGAACTGGTCACATTGCCGCTGTTCGGCGCTCTCTCGGATCGGATCGGCCGGCGCAAAGTCTATATTCTGGGCGCCGTCATCACCCTCCTGTTGGCATTCCCGATGTTCGGCCTGGTCTACTACGACCAGCAAGGCTTGATCTGGCTTGGCCTGATCGGCGCTTTGGCCGTCGGGCATAGCGCCATGTACGCCCCGCAGGCGGCGTTTTTCGCCGAACTTTTCCCAGTCTCTGTCCGGGCTACTGGCGTCGCCATCGTTCAGCAATTCGGCGCGTTGATCGGCACGATCGGCGGCTTCGGAGCTGGTTGGTTGCTCAAGGTCGGCGACGGCACGCCCTGGCTGCTGGCCGGTTACGTGGCCTTCACCGCCGCGGTAACCGCCGTCAGTGTCTTCATTATGCGTGAGACGGCCGTCCTTAAAACCCAACCGGCCGACGTCATGGCCGAAGCGGCTGGTGAATAAGAACAGGTGGGCCACGCAAGCGAAGGCCCGCGATCTCATCCCTTTTTCCAAACGTTAGGAAGAAAACAATGGAACAGACATGGCGTTGGTTCGGTCCCGATGATCCGGTGACCCTTGAAAACGCGAGACAAGCGGGCGCGACGGGAATCGTCACGGCCCTCCACCACATGAACCAGGGAACCGTCTGGACGACCGACGAAATCCTCAAGCGACGCAAGCAGGTCGCCGATGCAGGTCTCGTCTGGTCGGTCGTGGAAAGCATCGGGGTCGGAGAGGAAATCAAGACACGCACCGGCAATTTCCGCGAGAAGATCGACAACTACAAGCAGTCGATCCGCAATGTGGCGCGGGCCGGCGTCAAGGTGATCTGCTACAACTTCATGGTCATCACCGACTGGAGCCGGACCAACCTGATGTACCGGTTGCCGACCGGCGGCTATGCGCTCCGCTACGACAGTATCGACTTCGCGGCATACGACCTTTGCGTCCTTAAGCGCAAGGGCGCCGAAAAGGACTATCCGCCCGAGCGGGTACGCCAGGCCGAAGAGCGCTACAAGGCCATGAGCCAGGAGCAGATTGCCGAACTGGAACGGGTTCTGATCGACTGGCTGCCAGCCCGCGACTTCGCCTATAACCGTAGCAGCTTCAAGCAAATGCTTGAACTATATCAAGAAATAAAGACGGAAGATCTGCGTGCCAATCTCATCGAATTCCTGCGCGAGATCACACCGGTGGCCGAGGAGGAAGGAGCGCGTCTTTGCATCCATCCGGACGATCCGTCCTTCCCGATCTTCGGCCTGCCGCGCGTCATGTCCAATGCCGAGGACGTCCGCGCCATGTTCGCCGGCGTGCCCGAGACAGCCTGTGGCTTGACCTTGTGTACAGGGTCCTTTGGATCCAATCCGAAAAACGATCTGGTGGCGATGGCCAAGGAGTTCGCACAGCGCATTCATTTCGTCCACCTGCGCAATACGCACCACGACGCCGATGGATCGTTCTACGAAGCCGAACATCTGAACGGCGACACCGACCTGATCGGCGTCGCGGCCGCCGTCATGGCTGAGGAAACGAGGCGAGCCAAGGAAGGACGCGCCGACGCCCAAATCCCCATGCGGCCCGACCATGGACATCTTCTGGGCGATGACATCGACAAGAAGATGAACCCCGGTTATTCCTTCGTCGGACGCCTCAAGGGATTGGCCGAACTGCGGGGCGTCATGGAAACGGTGGACGCCTTCCGGTCCGGTCGCATCAGCTAGGGCACGCCCGGCGAGGAACGTTACTTTATCCAAGAGCGTGATGAGAATTTAACCCATCACGCTCTTGAGACGTCCGTATTCGGCAATTGTTGTGCGGTTTCATCACTCTTGTGATAGGGATAGGTGGAGATTCAATTTGGTTTCGAACTGTTCCGAGATGAGTGCAATCGATAGAGACCGACGTAATTCCCGCCTCGCCAGCCAAGTATTCACCACCTTGCGGGAGGATATCGTTCGTGGCGTCCTTCCTCCCAATGCGCCGTTGTCGGAACTTGACCTGTGCGATCGCCTGCAGGTCAGCCGAACGCCCGTTCGGGAAGCCTTGATCAAGTTGGCGGAAGAAGGGCTGGTGAAGATCTATCCGCAATTCGGCTCGTTCGTCGCCCCGATCTCCCTGGAGGCCGTCGCGGTTGGGCAGTATATCCGCGAGCATCTCGAATGCGCTTTGATTTCCGATGCCGCCCGCCGCATGGACGCCGATGCCATCCGCCGCATCCAAGACAGCATGGAAGCCCAGGCGAAGGCCGTGGAAGACGGCGATGCCGAAGAGTTTTACAGCCTCGACAACAAATTCCACGCGATGATCGCCGAATTCGGCGGCAACCCGAAAGTCTGGAACGTCATCTCGCAGACGAAAACGCAATTCGACCGGGTCCGATATCTCAGTGTTCAGGAACCTGGACGAAACGGCAAACTGCTGGAACAGCACAAGGAAATAGCCGACAACCTTATCGCCGGCGACGGCGTCAAGGCGAAAGCCGCGTTGCGCCGGCATTTGCGAGAAGTCTTCACCACCGTTGAAAAACTCGGCCTGACCGAAGCGACCAACGCTCTCCCGCCCCGCCGTCGGCGTACCGCCCCCGGTGCCGCGACATGAGTACGCCTTCTCCTGTTTCCCTCAAGGATCCCGCAGCACTGCTGGCCACATGGTTCGGTGCAGGGCTGCTGCCCAAAGCGCCCGGCACATGGGGCTCGCTGGCTGCCCTGCCCTTCGCCTGGGTCATTATGGCTATCGGTGGCTGGCAAGCCCTGAGCGCCGCCGCGATCGTCGTCTTCCTGGTCGGGTGGTGGGCCGCCGATCGCGTGGTTACGGACATGGGCGTCGAAGATCCAGGCCTGATCGTCATCGATGAAGTTGTCGGCCAGTGGCTGGTGCTGCTGCCCGTCCCGCTGGAACCATGGCATTATCTGCTCGGTTTCGTGCTGTTCCGTCTTTTCGATATCGCCAAACCCTGGCCGGTAAGCTGGGCCGACCGGCAGATCAAGGGCGGCCTTGGTGTCATGCTTGACGACGTTTTGGCCGGCATTTACGGGATTGTCGTTCTGCTCGCCCTGTCCCTCGTCTGGAGAGCCTGATGCAATGCCTTTCTATTGACCTCACCGCCAAGGCGCTGCAAGTCCTTGACCTTTGCGCGGCGACCACGACGTCGCTGACCGTCGCCGAGTCCTGTACCGGCGGACTGGTGGGCGCGTCGCTGACTGCCATCCCTGGCAGCTCCGCCTGGATCGACCGCGGGTTCATTACCTATTCCAACCAGGCGAAAATTGATCTCCTGGGCGTCGATGCTTCCTTGATCGAACGGTTCGGCGTGGTAAGCGAAGACGTCGCCCGCGCCATGGCCGAAGGAGCCCTCGATCGGTCGGCGGCGACGGCCAGCGTCGCCATCACCGGCATCGCCGGTCCCACCGGCGGATCGCCTGACAAGCCCGTCGGCCTCGTCCATATCGCCGCCGCCCACCGGAACCGGGTGACCCTGCACCAGCGTCTGCTGCTGAAGGGCGACCGCGACGAGGTCCGCCATGCCGCTGCCCTGGCCGCCATGGATCTGCTGATGAGCCGAATCCGCACCTGATCGCGCTCTACTTTATTGAGAGAGAGGCGCGCTCTATCCGGCCATCGGCGTGATAGCGCCGGTCCATATGCCCAACAACTGTAGAAGCCCGAAGGCGACAATCAGGAAGGCACCGCCGAGGGCGGCGGTTTTGCGGGCCAGCGCCGCCATATGCTGATTTCCCGTCCCCAGGCGCGAGAGCCAGCGATTGAGTCCAAGGGTCCCCAGGCTCACCGCCGACACGGTGATCGCCACGCCCAGAGCCATGGCGAAGGTGGCAATCACCCCCACGACGAAGATGTTGTTGGCCAAGGTGAACAGCAGAACCAGGATAGCGCCCGAACAGGGACGCACGCCCACGGCCGCACCGGTGGAAAGGACATGCCACCACTCGGTGCGCGATGACGACGGCGCCTCGATCTCAAGATGATCAACCTCATGGCCGCAGCCGCAGTGCGGACCATGCGGCCCGTCGTGGTCATGATGCTCATGATGGTCATGATCGCAGCAGACCCGGCCGCTGACCACCCCCCAGCCCATCCACAGACCGAGCAGAACGATGGCAGCGTAGCTGACGCCTTCCAGCCAAGCCGCCTGGTCCAGGATGGCCCGGGTACCGATGTCGAACAGCGCAGACAATAGACCAACCAGCAGAATCGCCGAACAAGCCTGGATCAGGGCGGCCGACAGGCTCATGGACAGTCCCTGCGCGAGGCGGGCTCGCCGGGTCAGAAAATAGCTGCCGACAACCAGTTTGCCGTGGCCCGGTCCAATCGCGTGGAACACCCCGTAAAGAAACGAGAACAACACAATGGCCACGGCCGGACGCACCGATTGATCGTCGCGAGCGGCCCGCAATTGGCTGCGCAATTCGGCATTGAGGCGGGACTGCATGACCACCAGCCCCCCCAAAATGCTTCGCAACGGCGCGGGAAGAATGCCGACCGATGATGATGGCACGAGAGGAAGCGACTGGACGGTCTGGTGCGCCGGCGGCTCTACCGTCCTGGTTTCATCGGGACGACCAAAATAGTCCGCAGCCCGAGCTGGAACGCCAAGAAAAAGAAGCGACAGAACCAGGAAGACCGGCAGACGACGGGACATGAATGCCTCAGCAGGAAATTTGCACGGATGGAGGAAAGACCGAGCCGAAATAGATCGGATGCTTCTTATCTTCGCCGATACTGGCCTTGCAGCCTTCGGCGCCCGCCCCCTCGAGACGCGGAGCGTGTCCCTTGGCGGGGCCGACATCGACGTAATAGGTGTCGTCCCAGATGCCGATTCGTATCGCTCCGGCACGTGGATCAACCGGTTGAGACAGGACCACAGTGAAGCGATAGGCCAGGCGATCGCCATCCAGCCGGGCTTCGAAATCCTTGACATCCTTGTCGAGGGCGACCGGCTTGTCGCCGGCCCAAACATGGTTGAAATAGCCGTAGTTCTTGAGATTGGAAAACGCCGACCTTTCCAGTTTGGCGACCTCGCCCGGCAAAAGCGGTCCTTTGCTGCGGTGCTTTACGACATCGGTCAGCACCGACGCACTGAAATCCTCGTCGAAACTCCAATCCTGACGCAAAGCGACGATGCGCCCCTGCTCGAACAGGGCGGTCAGGTCATAGTCGACCCAGACATGCGGGTGACTTTCGGCCGAACCGGCAAGCAAACAAAGCGGCAAGGCCAGCAAGGTCGGCACCTGCGGACGGAACATGGCGGCATCCCCGGGTCAAGATCGATGTGATAAGTGGCGCCGAACAATGCCCAAAATATGGCAAGATTGCATGCTTGCTTTGATGACAGGACGGCGCCGCAGTCAATGCCCCGACAGGCCCACGAGATGGGGAACGGCGGGACTATACAATTCCCTGGCGCGCCGTTCGAACGACGCAACCATCACGCGGACCGCCTCGCTGAAAAAAGCGCCAATCAGCGTACTCAGCACTTTGGAATGAAATTCGAAATCGACGAAGAAATCGATATTGGTGCCGCCGTCATCGGCCCGTTCGAAAATCCAGTAGTTCTTCAGATATTTGAACGGACCATCAGTGTAGACGACATCGATCCGGTGGTTGCCCAAGGTCACTTTCGAGGTGAACCGTTCGCGCACCATCTTGAAGCCGATCATCAGATCGGCAAACAACACGGCCCCGTCGCGGCGCCGGATTCGCGCGGCGACGCACCAGGGCAGAAACTCAGGATACCGCTCAATGTCGATGACCAGGTCGAAAAGCTGCTCCGGCGTATAGGGCAGATGCCGCTTCTCGGCATGGGTCGGCATGATCAGGGTCGGCCGAGTTGTCGGGCGCGCGCGTCCCGCAACTCCTGGAAATCACGATCCGCATGGTGTGACGACCGGGTCAACGGCGATGCCGAAACCATCAGAAAGCCCTTCGCCCGGGCCAGCGTCTTATATTCTTCGAACTCGTCAGGGGTGACGAAGCGCTGCACGGCGGCATGCTTGGGTGTCGGCTGCAAATACTGGCCGATGGTAAGAAAATCGACACCGGCCGAGCGCAGGTCATCCATCACCTGCAGCACTTCGATCCGCTCCTCGCCGAGGCCGACCATGATCCCCGACTTGGTAAAGATGTCGGGAACGACCTCCTTGACCCGTTGCAGCAGCCGGAGCGATGAGAAATAGCGCGCGCCCGGCCGAACGGTCGGGTAGAGGCGCGGCGCCGTCTCCAGATTGTGATTGAAGACATCCGGCCGGGCGGCGGCGACCCGGTCGATGGCGCCGGCCTTGTCCCGAAAGTCGGGCGTCAGAATTTCTATCGTGGTCTCCGGCGAAACGGCGCGAATCCGCTCGATGCAGGCGACAAACTGAAAAGCACCGCCGTCATCGAGATCATCGCGGTCGACCGAAGTAATCACCACATGCTTAAGCCCCATCGCCTTGACCGACTGCGCCAGATTCTCTGGCTCCGTCAGATCGACGGCGCCCGGCTTGCCGGTCTTCACATTGCAGAAGGCGCAGGCCCGGGTACAGGTGTCGCCCAAAATCATGAAGCTGGCGTGCCGATGTTTCCAGCACTCGCCGATATTCGGACATGCGGCTTCTTCGCAAACCGTATGCAGGTTCTTGTCACGCATCAACTGGCGGACCTCGGCGGCTTCCACCGAAGTCGGCGCCTTGACGCGAATCCACTCGGGCTTGCGCGGCGACGGATTGTCGGGGCGATTGATCTTTTCCGGATGACGGACGGGACGAACTTCGTTCATGACCTCGATATTGAACAGGCCGGCGACAAGGTCAAGGAGATCCTTGTCGCCGGCCGGTTCCTCCTCTTCAAAAAAAGACTAAGGAACCGCGCAATAATAACCACACCTCTTTCGTCATTCCCGCGAAAGCGGGAATCCAGCCGGCGGTATGGATCCCCGCTTTCGCGGGAATGACGAGGTGAGCCATTCATTTCCGCGGAACGCCTAAAGCCGGATTTTAGATATGAATGGCGTGGCCATAGGCGTCGAGAACCGCCTCGTGCATCATCTCGGACAAGGTCGGATGCGGGAACACCGCCTGCATCAATTCGACCTCGGTCGTTTCCAAGGTCCTGGCGACCATGTAGCCCTCGATCAGTTCAGTCACCTCGGCGCCGACCATGTGGGCCCCCAGCAACTCGCCGGTCTTGGCATCGAACACGGTCTTGACCATGCCTTCCGTCTCGCCAAGCGCGATCGCCTTGCCGTTGCCGACGAAGGGGAAGCGCCCGACCTTCACCTGATACCCCTGCTCCTTGGCCTTGGCTTCCGTCAGGCCGACGCTCGCCACCTGCGGATGGCAATAGGTGCAGCCGGGAATGTTGCGCGTGTTCAATGGATGCACGTCCTTGACCCCGGCGATCTTCTCGACGCAGATCACCGCCTCGTGACTGGCCTTATGAGCCAGCCATGGCGGTCCGGCGAGATCGCCTATGGCGTAGACGCCCGGCTCGGCGGTCGCCGCCCATTCGTTGATCACCACATGGGTTTTTTCGACCACCGCCTTGGTATTTTCCAGGCCGAGATTTTCGACATTGCCCTGAATACCGACGGCCAGGATCACCCGATCGACGACGATCGTCTCGCTTTTGCCCGCCGCCTCGACGGTCACCGTGACCTCATTGGCCGACTTCACCAGACTCTTGACGGCCGCGCTGGTGCGAATCTTCATGCCCTGCTTTTCGAAGGACTTGCGGGCAAAGGCCGATATCTCCGCGTCTTCCACCGGCAGGACGCGGTCCATCACTTCGACCACCGTCACGTCGGCCCCCAACGCATTGTAGAAGCTGGCGAACTCGATTCCGATGGCACCCGATCCGACGACCAGGAGGCGTTTCGGCATAGCATCGGGAACCATTGCCTCCTTGTAGGTCCACACCAGCTTGCCGTCGGGTTCCAGACCTGGCAGAGCGCGGGCCCGTGCACCCGTCGCCAGAATGATATGCTTGGCCGACAGCGTGGCAACCGGTTTGCCGTCCTTGGCAACCGCGACCCGACCCTGGCCCTCGAGCCTGCCCTGGCCATCGAAGACGGTGACCTTGTTCTTCTTCAGCAGATGCTTGACACCGGCTTGCAGTTGCGCGGCAACGCCACGCGAACGGGCCACAACCTTCGAAAGGTCGAAGCCGATCCCTTGCGCCGACAGGCCAAAGGATTCGGCATGCTTCATGTTGCGGAAAACCTCGGCCGAACGCAGCAGCGCCTTGGTCGGAATGCACCCCCAGTTGAGGCAGATGCCGCCCAGGTGCTCACGTTCCACCACAGCAGTCTTCATCCCAAGCTGCGCAGCGCGGATCGCCGCCACATAACCGCCGGGGCCACCACCAATGACGATGATGTCAAATGTGTTGTCGGACATAAATATCTGCTCCTCGTCCAGTCCGGCGCCAGCCCCCCACCCCAATCCCCTCCCCACGAGGGGGAGGGGTGATTCGAAACTTGGGCTCCCTCCCCCTTGTGGGGAGGGCCAGGGTGGGGGCTACTGCGAAAAGATGCGTTACTTCCGCTTCGATGACGTTTGCGACACCTTTGCTACAGCAGCATCGTCAGCGGTTCCTCGATCAGCTTCTTGAAAGCTGCCAGGAATTCCGCGCCGATCGCTCCGTCGACCACCCGATGGTCAACCGACAATGTGCAACTCATCACCGTCGCGATGGCCAGAGCGCCGTCCTTCACCACCGGACGCCGCTCGCCGGCGCCGACCGCCAGAATGCAGCCCTGCGGCGGATTGATGATGGCGGCGAACTCCTTGACGCCATACATGCCGAGGTTCGAAATGGTGAAGCCACCGCCCTGGAATTCCTCGGGTTTCAGCTTGCCGTCACGCGCTTTGACAGCCAGTTCCTTCATCTCGCCGGAAATGGCGGCCAGCCCCTTGTGGTCGGCATGCTTGATGATCGGCGTGATCAGGCCGTTGGGCGTCGCCACCGCCACCGAAACATCGACGTCGGTGTACATGCGGATCGCCGTCTCGGTGAAGGAGGCGTTGGCCGCTGGCACTTTGCGCAGCGCCAACGCCACGGCGCGGATCACGAAATCGTTGACCGACAGCTTGTAGGAGTCGGAGCGCCCATTGAGATCGGTGCGCAACGTCAGCAATTTGTCGAGCTGGCAATCGACCGTCAGATAGAAATGCGGCACCGTCTGCTTGGCTTCTGACAGGCGCCGGGCGATCACCTTGCGCATCGACGACAGCGGCACCTCGGTATAGGCCGGCCCGACTTCGGGGACCGGTACGGGAGCCGGCTTGGCGGCCGGCGCCGCAAGCGGAACGGCGGCGGCCGGCGAAGCGACGCCACCGGCGATGGCGCGGTCGACATCGGCACGGATGATCCGGCCGTGCGGCCCGGAACCAGCGACCGCCTTGAGATCAAGACCGGCGTCCTTGGCAATCCGCTTGGCCAAAGGCGAAGCAAAGATCCGGGCACCGGCCGTCGGAGCCTGGGCGGCAACCGCCGCCGGAGCCGGAGCCGGTGTCGGTGCTGGCGTTGGTGCAATCGGAACAGCCGGCGTCTGGGTGGCAGCGGCAACGGGAGCCGGCGTCACGGCGGCAAGAGCCGAGGCGTCTTCACCCTCTTCCAGCAACAGGCCGATCGGCGTGTTGACCGCAACG
Organism: Telmatospirillum sp.; assembly: GCA_031291415.1. GTDB lineage: Bacteria > Pseudomonadota > Alphaproteobacteria > Rhodospirillales > Magnetospirillaceae > Telmatospirillum. Next base: position 33,550 of record JARLJB010000234.1, on the reverse strand, counting down.
CCTTGCGTTCCACCGGGCACCAGGATCTTGCCCAGGGTGCCTTCGTCCGTCGCCTCGAACTCCATGGTGGCTTTATCGGTCTCGATCTCGGCCAGCACGTCGCCGGCCTTGACGGTATCGCCCTCCTTCTTCAGCCACCGAGCAAGGTTGCCCTCGCTCATGGTGGGGGAAAGAGCCGGCATCAAAATCTGGATAGGCATGACGAGCGCTCCCTAGGCGTAACAAACGGCTTTTACAGCCGCGATGATGTCGTCGACCTGTGGCAAAGCCAGTCGTTCCAGATTGGCGGCGTAAGGCATGGGGACATCCTTGCCGGTGACCCGGGTCACCGGGGCATCCAGCCAGTCGAAACAGTTTTCCTGCATGAGGGCCGATATCTCGGCGCCGATGCCGGCGAACGGCCAACCATCTTCCACGGTGACGATGCGATTGGTCTTCTGCACCGAACGGACGAGCGTCTCGACGTCGAGCGGCCGGATGCTTCTGAGATTGATCACCTCGACATCGATACCATCCTTGGCAAGGATCTCAGCCGCTTCGAGGGCCAGTTGCACCATCCGCGAGAAGGCGACGACGGTCACGCCGCTGCCGGCCCGTTCGACTTTGGCCTTGCCGATCGGAACGACGAAATCCGGATCATCCGGCACATCGAAGCTATGGCCGTAAAGCAGCTCGTTTTCCAGCACGATCACCGGATTGGGATCGCGGATCGCCGCCTTCAAAAGGCCCTTGGCGTCGGCGGCCGAATAAGGCGCCACGACCTTGAGACCCGGAACATGGGCATACCAGGAGGCGTAACACTGCGAATGCTGGGCGGCGACGCGCGAGGCGGGGCCGTTGGGACCGCGAAAAACGATCGACGACGGCAATTGCCCGCCGCCCATGTAGAGAGTCTTGGCCGAGGAATTGACGATGTGGTCGATCGCCTGCATGGCGAAGTTGAACGTCATGAATTCGACGATCGGCTTCAGGCCGGCGTAGGCGGCGCCTGCGGCCAAACCGGTGAAGCCCATTTCGGTGATCGGCGTGTCGATCACCCGCTTGGCCCCGAATTCATCAAGCAAGCCCTGGCTCACTTTGTAGGCGCCCTGATATTGGGCAACCTCTTCGCCGATCAGGAAAACCTTCTCGTCACGGCGCATCTCTTCCGCCATGGCGTCGCGCAACGCTTCGCGCACCGTCACCCTGACCGTCTTGTCATAACTCTTTTCGGCCGGCAGGCCGGAACCGGTATAGGCCGGCTCTGCCGTCACCGTCGCGGGGGCCGGAGCGGCGACGGCAGCCGGGGCCGCCGGAGTGACAGAAGCAACAGGAGCAACAGCGGCGTCGAGCGCCGACGTGTTCTCACCTTCCTCCAGCAGCAAGGCAATCGGTGTATTGACGGCGACGCCTTCGGTGCCGGCCGCCACCAGAATCCGTCCCAGCGTGCCTTCGTCGACGGCCTCCAGCTCCATGGTCGCCTTGTCGGTCTCGATCTCCGCCAGAACGTCGCCCGACTTTACCGCATCGCCCTCGGCTTTCAGCCAACGGGCCAATTTCCCCTCGGTCATGGTCGGCGACAACGCCGGCATGAGAATTTGAATCGGCATGTCCGTTCCCCTCAGGCTTCGATCAGGATGTCGGCAAACAACTCGGATGGATCCGGCTCCGGGCTGGCCTGGGCAAAATCGGCGGCCTGGCTGACCACCGCCTTGACGTCGCGGTCCATCTCTTTCAGCAACTCTTCCGTCACCAGTTTGTCATCGAGAAGCTTCTTGCGGAGTTGGTCGATCGGGTCGTGCTGCTCGCGCATCTTGGCCACCTCTTCCTTGGTCCGGTATTTGGCCGGATCGGACATCGAATGGCCGCGGTAGCGATAGGTCTTCATTTCAAGAATGTATGGCCCCTCGCCGGCACGCGCATGGGCAACGGCTTCCAGACCAGCGGCCTTGACCGCCAACACATCCATGCCGTCGACCTGCTGCCCGGGAATATTGTAGGCGCCGCCGCGACGATAAAGGTCGACATTGGCCACCGAGCGCTCGACCGACGTGCCCATGGCATATTTGTTGTTCTCGATCACATAGATGACCGGCAGTTTCCAGAGCGATGCCATGTTGAAGGACTCGTAGACCTGTCCCTGGTTGACGGCACCGTCACCCAGGTAGCAAAGACAGACGCCACCGTCCCCGTTGTATTTGTGAGCGAAAGCCAAACCGGTTCCCAAGGGCACCTGGGCCGCGACGATGCCGTGGCCGCCGAAGAAACGCTTCTCGCGGCTGAACATATGCATCGAACCGCCCTTGCCCTTGGAATAGCCGCCGGCCCGTCCGGTCAGTTCGGCCATCACCCCTTTGGGATCCATGCCACAAGCCAACATGTGCCCATGGTCACGATAGCTGGTGATCACTGAGTCGCGGTCAATGCCGATCGTCGACTGCATCCCCACCACGACGGCCTCCTGGCCGATGTAGAGGTGGCAGAATCCGTTGATCAACCCCATGCCGTAAAGCTGGCCCGCCTTCTCCTCAAAGCGGCGGATCAGCAGCATGTCCTTATAAAAAGCGATGAGATCTTCCGTCTTCACGACGGAATCTCCCGGTTTCGTCCTACGCCTGCTGGCGGCCATCATCTACCCTCTCCGAAGGTCAATCGGTGCCCAACAGGTAGCGACTCCCCTCGCCAAGTGCAAGTCGCAAACACACACTTAAATCGTTGTTTTGCAATGCACAACGAACAATTAACTGGATTTCGGTTAACTTATCTTTCGATGTCCAAATCAACCTTTCATGCCCGCGTCACACGGCTTTCGGCGGCTGCGTCGCCATCTCTGCCCAGGAACTGCAAGCCATGAATCCGAGATGACGCGAGATCGTCGTCACAACACTGCCGTCAACAACTATAGGTTTAATTGCCATGCAAATAATCTCGGCAAGGGATTTTCCATAGGAATGATAATAATAATCACGCCGTCCATTTTTATCACCGTGTTAACACAGCGAATTTCCTAGAGAACCACCCCTGTATGCCCATATTTTACCCAGTTTGTGTATGGAAGTTGCGAACTGCACAATTTTGAGTCACTGTGTTATTGGAATGGATTCATTACTCATGGCCAACAGCTAACGTTCGAAGAAAGAGGCGAGGGAAAAGGCCCATGAGCCATCGGAAAGCCGTCACTCATGCTCAATAATCTCAAGATACAATACAAGCTCGCCCTTGTTTGTTCCGCATTTCTCATCCCAATCCTTCTTCTGATTTATCTATTCGTTAGCCAGACACAAAAGGACGTCGTTTTTGCCGAAAAAGAGCTGCAAGGAAGCACCTATTTTTCGGCAATTAGAACGGAATTAAGCGCTCTTCTGGCGACGTCGTGGAACACCCCCGGTAGTACGGCATTGAAGACGGCGCAATCCGAGGTGCGCAGATCAGACGGACTCTTCGCCACGACGATGAATCTAGGGGATTCGGCGACAAAGGCGGCCGAATTGACGGACGCCGCTGCCTCCCTGCCGGCAGGAAGCAGCCCCGACGCCTATGATGCCGCGCTCGATGCCGTCATCGACCATATGGCCAGGGTTGAGGATGGATCGAATCTGACGCTCGACCCCGATCTCGACAGTTACTACATGCAGGATTTCGCCACCGTGAAGTTGCCCGCGATCATGGTTGCCGCAAGCCGGGCCCTGGCTGCCGCCCTGCCGATGGTCACCGAGACATCGCCGTCCCCGGAGACGATCGTCGCCTTCCTCACTCAGAAAAGTTCTTTGACCAGCGCCCTTTCCGGATTGGAGACAGATCTGTCGTCGGGGCAAAGGGGTAATCCCGACGGAACCATCAAGACATCCCTTGATACGCCCTACGCGCAATTTGCCGCCGGCGCCGCGCAGTTTGCCAAACAACTCGACGCCATCGCCGTCCAGAATTCCGCGAAGCCGACGATCAAGGAAATCCAGACTGCCCACACTCAACTACAGGCTTCCGCCAACCAATTGAGCATGTCGGCTCTGTCGGAACTCGACCACCTTCTGCAAGCGAGAGTCGACGGGCTCAATCGAAAAATGTATCTGCATTTGGCAATCACGCTTGCCGTCTTCGCCGGGTCCTGCTTACTCGCCTGGCTCATCGCCATATCGATCGCCCAACCATTACGACGGTTGGCGGGCGGACTGACTTTGGTAACGGGTGGCAATCTCGACAACGTCTTCAACGGTCAAGACCGACGGGACGAAGTCGGAGAAATAGCCAGAACCGCCGACATACTGCGCCAAAATGAAATTCAGCGGCGGGCGTTGGAAGAATCAGCCGCCGAGGAGAGACAGCTCAAAGAGCAGCACGCCGAAGCGATCTCCCGTTTGACGGAAGATTTTGAACGCAAAATCGTCGACGTCGTGCGGGCCGTCACCTCGGAAGCCCAGAAACTCCGGCAATCGGCGGCCGGCATGACCAGCGCTTCGGATCGGACCCTGGAGCAAGCCACCTCGGTGGTCTCGGCCAGCGACCAAGCCGCCTCGAACGTCCAGACGGTGGCGGCGGCCACGGAAGAGCTTTCCGGCTCAAGCCGGGAAATCGCCAACCATGTCATGCGCAGCAGCGAAATTGCCCGCAGCGCCGCCACCGAAGCGGCCACCACCGACAATCTGGTAAGAGGTTTGGCGGAGGCATCAGCCAAAATCGGCGATGTTGTCAAACTGATCAACGACATCGCCGGCCAAACCAATCTTCTGGCTTTGAACGCCACCATCGAGGCGGCTCGTGCCGGCGATGCCGGCAAGGGATTTGCCGTCGTTGCCAATGAAGTCAAATCCCTGGCCAACCAAACGGCCAAAGCGACCGACGAAATCAGCGGCCAGATCGCCGATGTCCAGGATCGCACTAATCACGCCGTCGAAGCGATCCGCAACATCGCCGACACCATCGATCAGATGAACCAGATATCGGGTGTCATCGCCACCGCTATTGAACAGCAGGGCTCGGCAACTCAGGAGATTGCCCGCAATATTCAAGAGGTTCATCAGGGAACAGCCGAGGTTGCCCATCACATTGCCGAAGTCGGAAATAACACGCAGGAAAACAATGGGGTCGCACGAGAAGTTTTGGAGGCGGCGGAAGATCTCAATGTTCAGTCGGAAACTCTGCGGACCATTGTCGACAGCTTCCTCGTCGGTGTTCGCGACAGAGGACTGCATACGCGCCTGTGTTGATGTCCAGCGCATTGCGCGGCGGCGCTTGCAGCCGACCAACTCGATTTGTGACGCAGTGTCCAACTTTATTGAGATGGAAGCGTCGCCGGCATTGCCGCAGACCTTTGCGTCCCAATCAACTGAGCCAACTGCTTTGCCACTTTTTCGATCACCGATTGCCAGTCGCCGCGGCGGATTTGGCGGAACAATCGACCCGTCGGGTACCAGGGCGAATCGTCGCGATCAGTAAGCCACCGCCAATCGCCGGCGAACCGGCAAAGGATCCATACGGGTTTGCCAAGCGCACCCGCCAGATGGGCCACCGATGTGTCCACCGAGATAACCAGGTCCAGATTGGCGACCAGAGCCGCGGTGTCGGCAAAGTCACCGATTTCGTTCATCCAGTCGTGCAATCGCAATTCGGCAGGCGTGGAGGCAATCTGCGTAGCCGCTTCACCTTTTTGCAGGCTGACGAAACTGGCGCCGGGCAGGCGAAGAATCGGCGCCATCTGCGTCAGGTCCAGGCTGCGACGGCGGTCGAGGGTATTTGCCCGCTGGTCGTGCGCCCGACGTTCACCGGCCCAAACCAGGCCGACCTTCAGCCCGGTCAAAGCGGACAGCCGCTGGCCCCAGGTCTTGGTCGCCTCGGTATCGGCGAAGACGTAGGGTACCTGGGCCGGGATAGAATCGCCGGCGGTCCCGACACGATGAGGAGCGCTCAGGAGTGGCAGATAAAAATCCGCTTCCGGCAAAGGGTCGCCCGTGGTGATGACCTGCGCCACACCGGGAACACTGGCCAGCAGTCGCGTCAGCGATCGATCGGTTTCAATAGTGACCCGAGCGCCCTCCTCGGCCAGCAACGTCGCATAGCGGGCAAACTGTAGTTGATCCCCCAACCCTTGCTCGGCGGTCAGCAGGATGGTCCGCCCGGCCAGGGGCTCACCCGTCCACTTCGGAAAGGACAGGTGCCGCGGCTTGGTCCAAGGAAAGTCCTCGCTGAGACGCCACTCGTATTTTTCCCATCCCCGCCGAAACTCGCCTTGCGTCAGTAACGCCATGGCGTAATTCCAGTTGGCCGGCGCGTCATTCGGGTCGAGGACCAGAGCCCGGCTGAAACATGTTGCCGCGTCGGCCCACCGCCCTTGTTCGTGCAGCGTGTTGCCAAGACTGGTGTAGGCGTCGGGAAAATCGGGCAGCAAGGCGATGGCCTTGAGGTGGTGACTTAAGGCCTCGTCAAGGAGTTCCTCTTCCTGGAGGGCCGCGGCCAGATTATTGTGCGCTTCCGCGTAGTCCGGGCTCAAGGCGATGGCCTTGCGGTAAGAAGCGATGGCCTCACTCATCTGCCCGAGGTCGTGCATGGCGACGCCCAAGTTGTTGTGGGCTTCGGGCTGGTTTTCGTCGGCGGCAAGGGCCGTCTTCCAGCAGGCGACAGCTTTGTCCAGCCGGCCTTGATCCTTGAAAACGAGGCCGAGATTGTAGTGTGCCTGCGCATAGCGGGGCCCAAGTGCAATGGCCTTGCCATAGGCGCCCCCGGCCTCGTCCAATCGGCCCTGTATCTGCAAAGTGACGCCAAGGTCGAAATGATAGGGAGCAATCTTCGACTCGATGGCGATCGCCTTGCGGATGAGATCGGCCGCCAAGACATACTGTTCCCGCTGTTGAGCAATCACTCCGAGCAGGTGCAGGCTGTCGGCGTGGCGGGAATCGAGGGCGAGGACTTGTCGATAAAGAGCCTCCGCTTCGCGCAGATGACCGGCCTGATGGTAACGAACCGCGCTGACGAAAATCCCCCGGACCATGGTCGACGGCTGTTGAGGCTGCCGCCCTCCGATCATACCGCGTGCTCGGCGCTCTTTGCGGTTCATGGCGATAGGCTCCTGGGAAAACGCGAGGCCGGAACGTCCGTCACTATCATCTAGTCGCAATAGCCGCAACTGGCCCCCCTTCCACGGCCCCAGGCGGGTGGCTGGACTCCATTGCCGTCTTAAATACCCCTTGGATTGTCAAATGGCCAGACGAAGGGACAATTCATGTTAAGGAACAAGCGGGATAGCAGACGAACCGACAAAAAGAACCTTGCTTACCAACATCGGCGCCGCGCTAAAGAATCCAGAGGGACGAATTACTTGTGGCCACGGAAGTTACGCCATGCTGCACCAATTCCTCGATCTGACGCATGCTGTTGACTAGGCCGGTCGCCACGACAGGCAACTCTGGGTTGGTCGCGCGCAAGGAGGGCATCAACAATGGAGCGACGACCGCGGGCAGCAATTCAATGGCATGCGGAACAAAGTGGTGGAGCGAGCGGGTGATGTTGCGCGAGGCGATGGAGTCGACGGCAAAAGTTCTCTGCATGGCGATAATGCCTTGCGCATGCGCTGCCCTGAGAACGGACTGACGGGTCGAGACAACTCCCGCGACTCCAAGCTTGACCAACAAGGCGACCGCATCACAATCCTGGGCGAAACCAGTCAGGAGATCGAGGTTGGCGATGGGAAGTTTGCCGGCGCCACGCAGCTTTCTCAGTACGTATCCGATCGTCATTGGATTGCCATAGAGCAACGAGACAACCAATGAGGGAGAGGCAATCGCAGCCGGAATGAATTCGAAACTTCGCAGGGCCGGAATGATGCGCGACCGCTCCAGTATGCCGCGAACAGTCTTATGCATCTCGGATGTCTGGCCATCGGCGGCTTCCATGGGGAAGCCCGGCACATCGCCTTCACCATGTTCGGCAGGCGCGGTCTCATCGGCACGCAACGCCCCCGGTTCTGCAAAAGGCACGTCTGCCGCGCTTTGTCCGCAATCCGTCAGACCGCAATAGGATCCATCGTCCCGCAAAGCCTCAGAAGAAATGCGGTGCTTGAAAAGCGCACGCCGCTCGAGCAAAAAATCGGCCACGATCTGCTTGAGAATGCAATTCTCATCCTCCAGCATCTTCATCCCGGGTTTGCCACTTGCTTGCGAGCCGTACCGCTCCTTCCACTGCAGAAGCACGTCTTCTTCAACACCGTAGATGTGAGACAGGTCCGCAACGTCCATACCCGATTCAAGCTGACGCAGGATCTTGCAAATTTCTGTTTCGCTTAAGCTGGGATTGCACACGGGGTGCTCCGGTTCCAACCGTTTCCACAGCGCCGCCGCGTTACTCAAACAGCGCCCTATCGACATCCCGGACGGCGTTTCGCCCGGCGTCAACGGCGAGCTACCTTGCATGATGAGAGGAGTACTGTCGAGCCATTTGCGTCACAGGCGCCGTTCCCGACAATTCAGGCGAATCATAGGGCGAATTGACCGTCCGGCAGTCTTGAACACGCGGCCTTGACCAGGACTGCGCCGCGGAACCGCTGTTGACGCGCGTCACAGATAGATCTATCGTGTTCGGTGATACATATTTACGTGCGGCAGAGTGATTCGACGAGCCGCCCGAAAACACGAATAGGACAAGTTGGCAGTAGCCAGTTGGCCTATGTGTGTTTTCGGGCGGCTTTTTCTTTGCCTATAGCGGAATAAAACCCGCATCCAGATAAGCACAACCGTCACAAAGGCGAGGTATCGGACCATGAAAAACGAATATGATCCTTTGTTGTTTCCTACCAGTGAAGGTCTGGTCGGCGAAGACTACATTGTAGCGACGTATTTTGTCGGCGGTGGTCCTCAGGCAGATCTGGTGGCGAAATCGTCGGCAATCGCGATCGAGCAATCCACCGGTTCTTGGTACCGGGTACCGGGCGAAACCGACGAAGTACGCGAAAAATACGCGGCCAAGGTTATCGGCATTTATTCAGTCCCCAACTACGAACTGATAGCAAACCTGCCCAAAGACCAACCACGATGGGCCATCGTCAGGATCGCCTATCCATGGGTTGATTTCTACGACAACATTCCCCTGATGCTCTCTTCGGTCATCGGCAACATCTCCTCGATGCCGAACCTGAAACTGGTCGACCTGGAATTCCCGAAGTCCTACGTCAAACAGTTCAAGGGACCAAAGTTTGGCATTGCAGGCGTTCGCAAGTACTTAAACGTCCCCGAACGCCCTCTACTGAACAACATGATCAAGCCTTGCACAGGAATCACACCGGCCGCAGGGGCAAAGTTGTTCTATGAAGCGGCGGTGGGTGGAACCGACTGGATCAAGGACGACGAGCTGATCGCCGGCAGTCCGGCATTTTCTCATCAGGAAGATCGCATCAAGGCCTATATGGACTCTGCCCACAGAGCTGACCGTGAAAAGGGCGAAAAGACACTCTATACCGTTAACGTCACCGACGAGATCGTTCGTCTGAAGGACAATGCCTACAAGGCTATTGAGGCGGGTGCCAACGCTATCATGGTTGACGCGTTTGGAACTGGATTTTCGGCATTGCGCATGCTGGCAGAAGACCCGAACATCAACGTCCCGATCTGTGCTCACACCTGCTATGGCGGCGCACAGACAGTTTCGCCGTTCCAGGGCATCAGCACGGAAGTTGCGCAAAAGCTGATCCGCCTCTGCGGCGCAGACATTACGCTCAATGTCGCCCCCTCGGCAAAGTTCAACGCCCTGCAGGAAAAATTCATTCGGGTCTTCCAAGTTACGCACTCCCCCATGTACCACATCAAGCCGATGTTCAACATGATTGGCGGCGGCGTGACCCCCGGAATGGTTCCTTATCTTGCCGATCAATTGGGGACCGACTTTATTGTCGGCGCTGGTGCCGGAATCCATGGGCATCCCATGGGAGCGAGGGCTGGAGCAATGGCTTTCCGGCAGGTTATCGATGCGGTGATGGACCACATCGATATCAGGGATGCCGGCAAAAAGCACCCCGAGTTGCAGGCCGCCATCGATACCTGGCGCGTTTACGGCGAAGACGACTATAGCAAGCTCTATGAAATAGAAGCTTAGAAGCTAAGAAAAACTGGCAGCTGCCATATGTCGGATTGCGGACTGATTGTGTAACTAATTCGCAGCGGACCGCATCGCCAACGATGACAATTATCGCTAATTCGGCATGGGCAACCGTTATGCCTTTGGGATGAGGCGACATCGTACGAAATCTAAGGATCTGGAGAGATTATTTTCTCCAGATCCTTAGATACTTGAACTGCAGGCCGACAATTCTCAGCCGAAGACGGTACGGCCTGCAAAGAACTGATTTTATCGCGCGCATTGTCAAAACATTGTGCCGTTATGGCGAAAGCAGCATGCACAGAACTTAGAAATAAATACAACTAACCGGGAAGAGACAGACCATGAAAAACTATGTAATGGCTCTCGACGAAGGCACTACCGGGGTTCGCGCAATTGTGTTCGATCAGGAAGGGAAAAGCGTCAGTGATGTTGCCGAGGAGTTTTCCCAAATATTTCCACGCCCAGGCTGGGTAGAGCATGACCCGGAGGAGATTCTCGAAGCGCAGATCAACGTGGCACGAAAAGCTATTGAAAAAGCAGGCATTTCCCCAGAACAGATCTGCGCAATCGGCATCACCAACCAGAGAGAAACCACGGTTGTTTGGGACAAAAATACAGGTAAACCAATTTACAATGCCATCGTATGGCAGTCTCGCCAAACCGCCGATATCGTCGAAGAATGGAAAGCGGTCGGTTATGACAGGGAGATTCGCGAGAAGACGGGTCTCATTAACGACGCCTATTTTTCGGCTTCAAAAATTGTCTGGATTCTCGACCACGTCGAAGGTGCCCGGGAGAAAGCCGCGAAAGGCGACCTGCTGTTCGGCAACATTGATGGTTGGTTGATCTGGAATCTGACCGGCAGAAAGTCTCACGTCACAGATTATTCCAACGCCTCCCGCTCGATGCTGTTCAACATTATCGATCTTAAGTGGGATGAAGAACTGTGCCGCAAGCTGAATGTTCCGATGAGCGTTCTTCCCAAGGTGCTTCCATCCTCCGGACAATTCGGCATCACCACAAAATCTATTTTCGGTGCGGAAATTCCGATTCTTGGCGACGCCGGCGACCAGCAGGCCGCGCTGTTCGGTCAGGCCTGTTACAAACCAGGCATGGCCAAGAACACCTTCGGTACCGCGGGCGTGTTCGTGATGAATACCGGCGAGAAGCCGCTTTTCCGTGACGGTCTCACGACCACCATTGCCTGGGGCCTGAACGGAAAAATAAACTATGCCCTGGAAGGCGTGGTCTTCATTTCTGGTGCCACGGTCCAGTGGATTCGCGACAACATGAGGCTCATCCGGAACGCTGCCGATACGGAGTGGTACGGCAACATGGTTGCAGACACCGGCGGAGTGTATCTGGTGCCTGCGTTTGTCGGACTTTGCGCCCCGCATTGGGATATGTACGCCCGGGGCCTCATCGTCGGAATTACTCGCGGCACCACCGGTGATCATCTTATTCGCGCCGCGCTGGAAGCTATGGCCTACCAGACCAAGGATATTATCAATGCTGTCGTGGCCGACCTGAGCATAGTGATTCCTGAACTGAGAGTGGATGGCGGGGCGACGAAAAACAATCTGCTCTGCCAGTTCCAGTCCGACATTCTGGGAATCCCGGTTGTGCGGCCCAAGGTTACCGAAATGACGGCACTGGGGGCTGCCTATTTGGCCGGTCTGGCTTGCGGCTTTTGGAAGAGCACCGATGAGATCGCGGCGCAGTGGCAGGTCGATAAGGTGTTCCAGCCGGATATGACGGAAGTACACCGCCAGGAACTCTATGGTGGCTGGCAGGAAGCCCTGAAACTGTCCTGCGGATGGGTTACAAAGCTCGCTGAATGCAAAACGAAAGCGGAAGAATCCGTGCGCAGCCAAGAACTGGAGAAGGCTCGCCCTCGAGCTTACGCCGAGTCCGGCATGTTGCAGGTCTCATGAAACGTATAATTCGATAGATCTTCCATAATATTGACGGGATGAGAACGAGGAAAGTGCTTTGTTCTCATCCACATCTTGCGTTGTATGAGCTCGATAACGGTTCCAAAGTTATCTGGAGAATCGGAATGACTCATTTATTGTCTCAATTTCGCTCCATCATCTTCGATTACGGGGGGGTTCTCACGTTTTCGCCCACCGATCGGGATTGGCAGGCTCTGGCAGAGATCGTCGGTGCTCCACTTTCCTCGTTTCATCAGGAGTATTGGAGGAACCGTGATGCCTACGACATGGTCCAATTCGACTCCGCATCCTATTGGCGAAATATTGCGACCACCTTCGGACGCGAACTGACGGACGACGACGTCCGCAGACTGGTCGATCTCGATAATCAGCAATGGGGCCGCCCAAACCCCAATTCCGTAGCGATGGTGCGGACTGCGCGCACCACCGGTTTGAAGGTCGCTGTTTTGTCGAACATTCAATTCGACATGCTGTCTTTTGTCCGGAAAAATCACTTATGGTTCAGTGAGTTTGACGTTCAGGTCTTTTCTTGCGAATTGCGCATCGCCAAGCCGTCGTCCGGAATTTTTCTGCATACGGCCAAATTGCTCGGCGTCCACCCGACTGAAGCTCTCTTCATTGACGATCGACAACCGAACATCGACGGAGCGGAGCGGGTCGGCATGAAAACGATGCTTTTTGAGTCTCCGGACTCCAGCCGCGAGTTGGCCAAGTTGCTTCTCAACTCGGAAATACCGCCTAAGAACGCGGATGGCCGTTTTTACCGAAGTCAGGGGTAGAGATTTTGCCATCCGTCCCGCATCGAGAAGAACCGGATTTCCGGTCGGCTACGGCATGACGGCAGCCATCTCGCTTGCCGCCCCCCCCTGCAGAGAAGGGCGTCATGGACTCAACACAAGTCGTAATCATCGGTGGAGGAGCCACCGGCACCGGCATTCTTTGGGATCTGTCGTTACGAGGCATCAAGGCAGTCCTTCTGGAAAAGAGCGACATCGCCAACGGTGCCACCGGCCGCTGCCACGGACTGCTGCATTCCGGCGCCCGCTATGTCGTGAAGGACGCCGAGGCTGCGCGGGAATGCGTGCTGGAAAACCGCATCATCAAGCAGATCGCGCCGCATTGCGTTCACGACGTCGGCGGCATCTTCGTGAAATATCCCCAGGACGATCCCGCCTATTTCGCGCAGTGGGAACAGGCCAGCGAGAAAGTCGGCCTGCCGACGAAGCGACTGTCGACCGACGAAGTCCTCGAGATGGAGCCCAACCTGCCGAAGGGCATTCTGGGCGCTTTCACCTGCGCCGACGCCCATATCGACGTCTTTCAACTGACGCTGGCCAATGTCACGGCTGCCGTCTCTCTGGGCGCCGGACTCCGTACTTGCAGCGAGGTCACGGCCATCAACATCGAAGACGGCCGCGTCCGTTCGGTCGATTACAGCGATACCCGGACGGGAGAGATCAACCGTATCCGTTGCGAAATAGTGGTCAACGCGTCCGGTGGTTGGGCCCAGAAGGTGGCTGCCTTGGCCGGAATCGAGGTGCCGGTACGGTGCGACAAAGGGTCGCTGCTGGTATTCAATCACACCTTGGTCAGCCGTGTCGTCAACCGTTGCCGCAAGCCGGGCGATGCCGACCTCGTGGTCCCGTCCGGCCCGGTCTGCCTCCTTGGCACCAGTTCGAAAACGGTACCGGGCCCGGAAGGACTGACAGCCGACGATGCGGAAATTGACTATCTGCGCGACCTCGGCATCGAACTGATTCCGGCCTTGGCCGAAGCCCGTATCCTGCGCATCTTTTCGGGTGTTCGTCCGCTTTACATTCCGAAGGACGCCGGCAGCGCCGGCGGACGCGAGATCAGCCGCGCCTTCGCCCTGCTCGACCATGAGAATCTGAACGAACTCGGAGGTTTCGTCTCCATCGTCGGCGGCAAGCTCACCACCTACCGCCTGATGGCAGAGGTCACGTCGGACCTGGTGGCGAGAAAGCTCGGTAACGACCGCCCCTGCAGCACCGCGACCAAGCCACTACGGGCGTTGATCGACGCGCAGACCTTGAATCGCGCCCGCAGGATATTGCCACCCCAGGCGGCGGCCATCGCCGAACGCCGGCTGGGGCCGGCGCTGGGCCAGATCGTCCGAATCATCGAGGCGCATCAGGAAATGGCCGAAATCGTCTGTGAATGCGAACAGGTGACCCGCGCTGAAATCGACTATGTCCTGGGCGACGACTATCCCGCGCCGATTCGTGGCATCAGCGACCTGGGACGCCGGACGCGCTTGGGATTCGGTCCCTGCCAGGGCACTTTCTGCGGCTACAAAGCCATGCTCGCCGGATTCCGCAGCGGTCAGTGGTCGGCGGATGAAGCCGCCGACGAATTCAGCCGCTATCTCGACGAACGTTGGAAAGGTCAGGATTTTGTCCATCGCGGCAAGCAGATCGAACAGCTTTACCTGAGCCAAAACCTATTCGGCGTGACCTACAATTTCCACGCCGGTCAGGAGGAATGACGGCCGTCCACGGCAACCATTTCGACACGGTCGTCGTCGGTGCCGAATGCGGGAGAGCCTCTGTCATTTCTGGTGGGAGGCCGAGACCCTCGACCGGGTCGAATGAAAGTCTCCAAGCAAACAAGAACAATCGATAACAATAAGGGATGGAACGACCATGAATGGCCCGATTTTTGGTGAATTCTTAGGGATGCTCGTGCTGATCCTGATGGGTGACGGCGTCTGCGCCAACGTGCTTTTAAAAGATTCCAAGGGAGGCAACAGCGGCTGGATCGTCATCACCGCCGGGTGGGGTATCGCGGTCCTTTGCGGCATCATCACCAGCCTTGGTGTCGGTGGTGTGGCGCATCTCAATCCGGTGGTGACCATTGCGCTTGCGGTCGCCAACGGCACCTACGAAACTGTGGTGCCCTATATCGCGGCGCAGATGGCCGGCGCCTTCTGCGCCGGCATCCTGGTTTGGCTGATCTATCTGCCGCACTGGGAAATCACCGAAGACAAGGGCGCGAAGCTCGGCATCTTCTGCACCGCCCCAGCCATCCGCAATATTCCCACCAACGCACTGTGCGAGTTCCTCGTCACCATCCTGCTGGTGGTCGTGGGATTCTCCATCGGCTCCAAGGGCTTGGCCGCCAACGGCCTGACGGCGGGCTTTGGCCCCTACCTCTGGGGCATGCTGATCTGGGGCATTGGCCTGTCCCTCGGCGGACCGACCGGATATGCCATCAATCCAGCTCGTGACCTGGGCCCGCGTATCGCCCATCAACTCCTGCCGATCGCCGGCAAGGGCGGCTCCGATTGGGGATATGCCCTGGTGCCGATCCTCGCTCCGTTGCTCGGCGGCATCGTCGGAGCAATCATCTGCAAGGCGACCGGTATTCTGTAACAGGTGGGGCTTAAGCCCCAACCCGACCTTGGGGTCCGGACACAATAATGCCTTCCCGTCCCCGGCCCCTGGCCTGGGGCCGGGAAGGACCGCATTGGAACGGCGACGGCAGCGGCATGGGCGGCACGCCACTGATCGAACTTTACATCATTTACCGGAAGGCAGCGGCAATCGCCCAAAAGCACGGCCTCAAAATCGTCCGCAGCCTGGTCGGCAGCTACATCATCAGCCTCGAAATGGCCGGAACCTCGATCACGGTGTTGCGCGCCAACGACGAGTTGGTCGGATATTGGGACGCGCCGGTAAAAACGCCAGCTCTGTGCTGGGGTGATTGATACAATTCGAGAGTATATAGAAAGCCGCCCTCTGCAGGGGGGAGATCTTGTAGAAATGATTTTAGGGAAGACTTATGAAAAACATCGCTTCTCTGTAAAAATATTTGGAACGGGGGAATTTTGTGGGCAATCCCAGCTTAAGCAAAACAGAAATCTGCAAAATTCTACGCCAGCTTGAATCGGGCATGGGCGTCGCGGATTTGTCTCACATCTACGGTGTTGAAGAAGACGTGCTTCATCAGTGGATGGAGCAGTACGGTTCGCAAGCAAGCGGCAAACCCGGGATGAAGATGCTGGAGGATGAAAACTGCATTCTCAAGCAGATCGTGACCGATTTCTTGCTCGAGCGGCGCGCCCTTCTCAAGTACCGCATTTCTTCTGAGGCTTTGCAGGACGATGGATCCTATTGCGGTCTGACGGATTGCGAACAAAGCGCGGCTGACGTTCCTCCCGCAGAACCGGGAGCGTCGCGCGCCGATGAGACCGTGCCTGCCGAACAAGGCGAGGTCGATGCGCAAGGCGTCCCGATGGAAGCCGCCAATGGCCAGGCATCCGAGATGCATAAGACTGTTCGCGGCATACTGGAGCAGTCGCGCATCATTCCGGCCCTGCGAAGTTTCGAGTTCATTCCGGCCGCGATTGCTTCTCCCTCGCTGGTTGTCTCGTTGCTCTATGGCAATCCGATGACGATCGGATACGTACTGAGAAAACTGCGTGGCGCCGGCAAACTTCCCATCGCCAACCTCGATCTGCTGACAGGTTTCGCCCAGGATTGTGATGCGGTCACTTTGTTGGTCAAGTTGGGAGTCGCGGGAGTTGTCTCGACCCACCAGTCCGTTCTCAGGGCAGCGCATTCGCAAGGTATTATCGCCATGCAGAGAACGTTTGCCGTCGACTCGATCGCCTCGCGTAACATCACCCGCTCACTCCACCACTTTGTGCCTCATGCCATTGAAGTGCTGCCCGCGGTCGTCGCTCCATTGTTGGTGCCTTCTTTGCGCGCATCCAATCCAGAGCTGCCTGTTGTCGCAACCGGCCTGGTCAACAGCATGCGTCAGATCGAGGAATTGGTGCAGCATGGCGTAACTTCGGTGGCCACAAGTAATTCGTCCCTCTGGATTCTTTAGCCGAGGACGTCGCGACAATGGCTGACAGCCGCGTCATCGATTGCAGGACGATCTGGAGCAAGCCCTTTCCTCTCCGGAGCGCCGATAGGGTCATGCCATTTGACCGAAACCCTGAAGCAACTTGCTCGGGAAATGAGGATGCGAGCAGTCACGAAACATTATTTCGCGTTTCTGGGCCGGCCCAGGAAGAAAAAAAGTTTTCTAACTGTTGCCGAGCCACAGAAGATCCGTAGGATGGGAATCCGGGTCGGTCGCCTCCGTGATGGTCCAATCGTTTGCCGGTCTCAATGACTGGGCGGGCCAGGTCCGATCCTTGTGTCAAACCCATCGTTCTTAAGCACCCGGAAGAGTCCATGCCCCGCTTTTCACCACAACAGCTCACGGCGACCGTCGCCGAAATCGTTCGTCTGGCCGGAAGTTCAGCGGACGAAGCCAAAATCGTTGCCACCAATCTGGTGGAGGCCAATCTCCAAGGTCACGATTCCCATGGGGTCGGCATGATTCCCCATTATGTCGCCTCGATCAGGCAGGGTGGCCTGAAACCCAACACCTCGGCGAAACTACTGGCCGACCATCAGGCCATTCTGGTTTTCGATGGCCAGAGCGGTTATGGCCAAGTGATCGGCGCCCAGGTGATGGATGCCGGCATCGCGCGTGCCAAAAGCGCCGGCGTCTGCGTCATCAGCCTGAAGAATGCCCATCATTTGGCCCGTATCGGCGCCTGGGCGGAGCGTTGCGCAAGCGCCGGTCTTGTTTCGATCCACTTCGTCAACGCGTTCTTCCGCCCGCTGGTCGCTCCCTGGAATGGCGTCGATGCCAAGCTGGGGACCAATCCATTTTGCGTCGGGGTGCCGCGCGACGGCCAGACACCGATGATTCTCGACTTCGCCACCAGCGGCATCGCCCTCGGTAAGGCCCGCGTCGCCTTCAACACCGAAAAACCGCTGGAACCCGGCCTTGTCGTCGATGCCGATGGCCAACCGACGACAGATCCGACCTGCATGATCAAGGAACCTTTCGGCGCGCTACTTCCCTTCGGCAAGCATAAAGGTGGCGGACTGGCGTTGATCTGTTCCCTGCTGGGTGCAGCCATGACCGGCAGCCTGACCGAGCGTCAATCCACTCCGGGCGACATGCGGGTCTTGAACGGCATGCTGTCCATCCTGATCAACCCCGCCATGCTGGGCGGCGCCGACAGCTTCCGCTCCGAAATCGATGCGTTTCTGCCCTGGGTCCGCCAATCGCGCACCGTCGAAGGCGAGGAGATCCTGTTCCCGGGCGAGCCCGAGCAACGTCGAAAAGCCGAACGGACGCACGACGGAATCGACGTCGACGACGAGACCTGGCAACAGATGATGGAAGCGAAAGCCAGTCTGGCGACCGCCTGACCTTGCCTGGATAAGCCACGTTTTGGGACATTGGTCCCGAAACGTGGCCAGCCCCGCCCGGCCAAGATCCGATCAGGAATGCGGCCGCAAGATGACGACCTCGTCGTCGCGCCCCATGTTCAACATCAGCCTCGACCGCTCTTCCAGCATGTCGGCATCGAGATGTTCCGGACGCAGAAGTTGGGCGCGATGATCAAGATTGTCCCGCACCTCTTCGAGATGGGACAGCGTCTCTTCGGACTGCTTGATTTCCTGGGTCAGTCGCCACCAGGCCAGCAAGCCGCGATCGCCCTGCACCGTATGGTAGGCGAAATAGACGACCGCCGTCAGTCCGATGAAGGGACCGACCACATGGCGGGCGCGGCGGCGTATTTCGTTCAAGATGGCCATGGCGGGCATGGAATCACACTCTGATTCCCGCCGTCAACAAGTAATCACGAGTTATCCGCAACAAATTTCACGACCGAATCGAGAAAAGTGAATCGGCTGCATAATTGTGGCAACAAACAGGGCGCCATACTCCCCTCGGGCCGGCAAGCGCGAACACCGCGGCGCGACCGTCGATGGGCCGAGCAAGACCGCGCCATCGCAAATCGGCGGCAACCTGAATCGTCAAATTTCATTTCCGTTACACTGACGATTATCTTTGCCCGCATACTTTTGCGATAGCGCGCGTTTTCCAGGGGCTCTTTTTGTTATCCTGAATACCTCTTGACCGTATGCCCACCCCGGGACATTTGCCGTTTCGTTATCAGCCCTGTGGTCGAGGTGCCCGCGCCAGCCGTATCGCCGCCTGAACCTCGTCGGCAATCTGTTCGGCAATCGGGCCGATGACCACTTGAATGGTCCCCACGCCCAGCCGCACGACACCGCGCGCTCCCAGGGCCTTCAAAGCGCGATCGTCGATCCGGTCGTTGTCGGCCACCTCAATCCGAAGCCGGGTCGCGCAGGATTCGCACACTTTGACATTGGCGGCACCGCCCAACGCCTGCAGATAGGACAGCCCCCGTTCGCCAGCGGCCAGCGGCACCGTCGCGGTCTCCACCTCGCCGTCGTCCTCGCGCCCGATGGTCCGCAGACCGGCCTTGGCGATCACCACTCTGAACAGACCGTAATAAAGCGCGAAATACACAGCTCCGACCGGCATAAGCAACCAGGGATTGGTCGCCTTCTTGAAATTGATCACATAGTCGAAAAGACCAGCCGAGAAACCAAATCCCAGTTTGACATTCAAAAGATCCATGATCACCAGCGAAAGGCCGGTCAACACGGCATGAACGGCGTACAGGGATGGCGCCAGGAACATGAACGAGAATTCCACCGGTTCGGTAACGCCGGTCAGGAAGGCGGTCAAGGCCATCGACAGCAGGATACCGCCGACCCGGGCACGCTTCGCCTTGGGTGCCGCATGATACATGGCCAGACAGGCGGCCGGCAGACCGAACATCATCACCGGGAAGAAGCCGGCCATGAAGGCGCCGGCCGTCGGATCGCCGGCGAAGAACCGGTTCAGATCACCGGTGGTGCCATTGAAGTTTCCCAGAATAAACCAGGCCAGACTGTTCAGGATGTGATGCAGACCGGTGACGATCAGCAACCGGTTGAACACGCCATAGAGAAACAGGCCGAAGTCGCCCATGGCGAAAACGGCACGGGCCAGGGCATCGAGTCCACTCTCGATGGACGGCAAGCCCCACCCGAAGGCCGCCGCGAGAAACAGGGCGGCGAATCCAGTGGCGATCGGCACGAACCGCCGGCCGCCGAAGAACGCCAGATAGTCCGGCAACCTGATGTTGTGGAAATGGTTATAGACCCAACCACCGGTCAGACCGCACAGAATGCCGACCGGAATGCTGATGTGTTTGGCCATGCCGGCCTTGTAGGCGGCCGCCTTGACGACATCGGCAGCGATATCGGGAGGCACCGCGACGATCGATTGGGCGCCAACGATAGTAACGAAATAGCCGACGACGCCGGCCAAGCCGGCCGCTCCGTGATTTTCCTCGGCAAATCCGACGGCAACGCCGATGGCGAACAGGATGCCCAAATTGGCGAAGATCGCGTCACCGGCCGCGGCGACGAACGGCATTGCCAACAGGTCCGGTTGGCCCAACCGCAAGAGCAAGCCGGCAATCGGCAGCACGGCGATAGGCAGCATCAAGGCGCGGCCCAGTTTCTGCACCCCTCCAAATTTCATCGCGCTCATCTCTGACATCTCCTACGACGAAGCGGCGGGGCATCGCCCCGTCATGCATTTTCGGGTCCTATTTTTGCTGTGACGACGGCGCCTCCACCGTTGGGCGCACGTCTGGCCGGACATTGGCCAAGGCCCGGCGGAGGTTTCCTCCGACAGCCGCCAACAGATCCGGAATGTCGTCGGCTGACGCCCCGGCGAGACCCAGGACGGCGCTCTTCACGTCGCCATAGCGGGCCAACGCCTCGTCCGCGACAGCCTCCTCGACGCCGGAGATGCGGGCCACCATGGTGGTGCAACGGCGACGCAGCTTGGCGTTTCGGGGACGGACATCGACCATCAGATTGTCGTGGACACGGCCCAAACGAACCATCACGGCCGTCGAAAATAGATTGAGGATGACTTTTTGGGCGGTACCGGCTCCCAATCTCGTCGACCCGACGACCACTTCCGGACCGGTGACAACGACCAAGGGGTACTGGGCGGCATCAATCAATGGTGTCCCAGTGTTGCTGGTCACCGCGACGGTCAACGCGCCAGCCTGCCGCGCCACCTCAATGGCGGCGATGGTAAAGACGCTGCGACCGCTTGCCGACACGCCGATCACCACATCGTCGGGGCCGGCGGTCAATGCCCGCAGACCGTCCCGTCCGGCGGCGCCGTCGTCCTCAATCTCGGCGGCCAAGCCGCGAGAAAGGTCAAGTCCACCAGCCAAAAGAATTTCCAGCCGGTCCGACGGCCAGTCGAAGGTGTCGCCCAGGTCACTGGCGTCAAGAGCTGCCACCATGCCGGCCGAACCGGCTCCGACATAAATCAGACGCCCATGTCCCGCCCCCAGCCGACTGGCCGCGGCCTCCACCACTTGCGTCAAGGCCGGCAGCGTGTGGAGACAGGCGGCCGCGGCAGTCATTTGCCCCGACCACAACGCATGAAGAACGTCCTGGACTGGCCAGACATCCATGCCGCGATAGCGCGAGGCGGCCTCTTCCGTCGGATCCATCGCCTGATCTCTCCGCTGCACAATTGGCATTATATTGGACTTATACAAAAGCTTATCCAGACTACCGGCATCGCGCAAGATGAAACAACCAATAGTCCACCCATGCGGCCATCAGATATCGCCAAGAGGGTCTCAAATCTTACCGCGTAACCATTATATCTATTTGATTTTATGTTGTTTTATGAATCTTCGTGACCGCAGCAGATATAACCTTTGTCGAGTGTCATGCAGGAACAATTTCCGGATTGGCACCGGGGCAGCTTGTAATTTTGGCTTATATTGGTATCATCCATATCCACTCTCGACTGGTTGGGAATCTCCCGTGTCCGCGCTCGAACAAGCCACCGCCCCTTTTGACAAAAGCGCTCTTTCCAGCGACAGCCCTTTGCCGCTCTATTTGCAACTGGCCCGCCACCTGCGTCGCTTGATGCAGGAGGGACGCCTGGATGCGCTGGGCGCGCTGCCCAGCGAACGGGATCTCGCCGAAAGTTTCGGTGTCTCGCGGGTCACCGTCCGCAAGGCGCTTCATCAATTGACCGGTGAAGGGCTGTTGAGCCAGCGGCAGGGTGCCGGCACCTTCATCACACCGGCGCCGCATGTCGAACAGCGGTTGTCGATGCTGACCAGTTTCACCGACGACATGCAGTCGCGTGGCCTGACCGCCGGATCGCGCTGGCTGGAATACAGCGTTGCCGTGGCGACGCCGGAAGAGGCGCTGGCGCTCGATCTTTCGCCAGGAACAACGGTCAGCCGGCTTTATCGGCAACGGTTGGCCGACGAGGTGCCGGTCGCCGTCGAACTGGCGGTGATTCCGACCAGTTTTCTTCCCGATCCGTCGATCGTCACTGGATCTCTTTACGAAAAACTGGAAGAACTGGGCTATCCACCGTTTCGGGCCCTGCAGCTCTTGCGGGCAGTCATCCTGCCCCCGGAACTGGCCCCCCTGCTCGACATCAAGGCCGGCAGCGCGGCGCTTTATATCGAACGCCGAACACTGTTGGAAAGCGGACGCCCGGTCGAATTCGTCCGGTCCCACTATCGCGGCGACATATATGACTTCCTGGTTGAACTGAGCCTTGCCGGATGGTCCCGGTAAGGCCGCGAGGAGATAGTCCATGACTGTTACGCCAACCCCGTCGACGGCACCGGCCCTCAAGCCGAGCGCGCTGACCAGCGAAGCCGCCGAAGCTTCGGATGTCGCCCGGCGGCAAATCGTCCGTCATGCCGATGCCTTCGCCGAATTGGGGTCAAGGCTGCGCAAAACGCCGCCCCGCTTCGTCGTCACCTGCGCCCGCGGCAGCTCCGATCACGCCGCCAGCTATGGCAAATATCTGATCGAAACGACGCTGAAAACCGTCGTGGCGTCGGTCGGTCCCAGCGTTGCCTCGCTTTACGACACCGACCTCGATCTGAAAAACAGCCTGTTCATCACGGTCTCGCAATCGGGCCGCAGCCCCGACTTGCTGAAATTGGCCGAGAAAGCCAAGGCCGGCGGCGCCCTGGTGGTCGGTTTCATCAACGACGAGACCTCGCCGCTGTCCGGGCTTTGCGACATCAGCCTGCCGTTGAGTGCCGGCCCGGAGATCAGCATCTCGGCGACCAAATCCTATCTTGCCTCGACACTGGCCTTTCTGTCGCTGACGGCCCATTGGTCGAATTCGCAACCGCTCAAGGAGGCCGTCCAGGCGCTCCCCGATGCTCTGGCCGCCGCCCGTGACCTCGACTGGTGGCCGGTCCTTGACCGTCTGAGCTTGGCCGAAGGCCTGTTCGTGGTGGGCCGTGGCCCAAGTCTCGGCGTGGCTTGTGAAATTGCCCTCAAGCTCAAGGAAACCTGCTGTCTGCATGCCGAGGCATTCAGTATCGCCGAGGTGATTCACGGCCCCTTGGCGATGATCGGCCCACGCCTTCCCGTTCTCGCCCTGGGACAGGACGACCTTTCGGCCTCGTCCACCCGACAGGCGGTCGAACGCATTGCCGCCCAGGGAGGCATGGTCTGGTCGGCCCTGCCGGCCAAAGGCGCCGCGCTTCTACCGACCTTGCCCGGCCTGCCGCCGGCCATCGCGCCACTTTGCCAGATCCAAAGCTTCTACATGGCGGTGGCGCGCCTGGCTCGCTGCCGGGGATACGATCCCGACGTGCCGGCCCATCTGCGCAAGGTTACGGAAACAGTATGATGCGTCGTCTTCTGGCCGGCGCCCGGCTGTTCACCGGCAGCAGCATCCTGGAGGATCACGCCTTGCTGCTGGACGGGGCGCGCATCATCGATCTGATACCCGTCGCGCGTCAGGTCGACGCCCTGCGTGTCGATCTGCCGGCCGGCAGTCTGCTAGTCCCCGGCTTCATCGATCTACAGGTCAACGGCGCCGGAGGAATCCTGTTCAACGATCATCCGACGGCGGCGGCGGCCAAAACCATCGCTGCCACCCTGCGCCCGTTTGGCACCACCGGGTTGCTCCCCACATTCATCACCGACGATCGCGCCAAGATGCGCCAGGCGATGGAAGCCGCCTCAGCCGCCGTGGATGAGCCTGGCTCAGGCATTCTGGGGCTGCATCTCGAAGGACCGTTCATCAATCCGGCCCGCAAGGGCATCCACAACGCCCGTTTCGCCCGCACGCCCGACGATAGCGACATGACGGATCTGTTGACGCTGTCGGCCCGGTTGGCGAACGGCGGCGGGAGGTTGCTGCTGACCCTGGCCCCCGAACTGGTGGCCGACGACGTCATCGCCCGTCTGACGGCAGCCGGTGTCGTGGTTTCCGCCGGCCACACTCTGGCCAGCGTCGAGCGCATCCAACAGGCTTTGGCGCATGGTTTGCGCGGCTTCACCCATCTTTCCAACGCCATGCCGCCCATCGTCAACCGCAACCCCGGCCCGGTGGTGGCCGGACTGGATGCGCAGGACGCCTGGTGCAGTGTCATCGCCGACGGCCATCACGTGCATCCGGCGCTGCTGCGCGTGATGCATGCCGCCAAACCGGCCGGAAAGTTGTTCCTGATCACCGACGCCATGCCGCCGGTCGGTACCGCAGCCGAGGATTTCATTCTTCTGGGGCAACAGGTGTTTCGCCGGAACGGATGTCTGGTCAACGCCGACGGTGTCCTGGCTGGCGCCGATATCGACATGGCCCAGTCCGTCCGCAACTGCCTGTCATTGTTAGGGCTACCGCTTGAGGAAGCCTTACGCATGGCCGCGCTCTATCCGGCGACCTTCCTGGGCCTCGACGACCGCCTCGGCCGTCTGGCCCCCGGATTCCAGGCGGACCTCGCGCTGCTCGACGGCGATCTGGCGGTCAAGGCCACGTGGGTTTGCGGCGAAGCCGTTTGGGTGACACCGCCCGCCTGATGCCGCCACCGGGGCCGATCAACGGCCGCCGGGGGCATCCAGATAGTGGATCGCCGGCATATCGCGCAGCCGTTGGGCGGCGCTTTCCGGGGTGATGTCCCGTTGCGGCGACCCCAACATCTCGAACCCCACCATGAATTTCCGGATGGTCGCCGACCGCAACAGCGGCGGATAGTAATGGGCATGGAAATGCCATTCGGGATGGTCTTGCCCATCGGTGGGCTTTTGGTGGAATCCCATCGAATACGGAAGCGACGTTTCAAAAAGATTGTCATAGGCAATGGTCAGATGGCTTATCGCGTCAGCCAAAGCCGTCGCCTCGTCGGAGGTCAGTTCATCCAGAGCCCCCATGTGACGACGTGGCAAAACCATGGTTTCAAACGGCCAAATCGCCCAGAACGGCACCAGCACCGCGAAATGATCATTGCGATAGATGATCCGCTCGCCGGATTTTTCCTCCAGTGCCAAATAATCGCATAACAGGCACGAGTGATGATCGTGGCAATAGTCCGCCTGAGCGGCCCCTTCCTTGGCGGTTTCATTAGGAATGCTGTGACTGGCCCACACCTGGCAGTGTGGATGCGGGTTGCTCGCTCCCATCATGGCGCCGCGATTTTCAAAAATCTGCACGGAATTGATGAAATCGAGGCTCCCCAAATCACGATATTGCTGCCCCCAGACATCGACCACCTGGCGAATTTCGGGAACGGACATCCGCGATATCGTCAGGTCATGCCGTGGCGAGACACAAATCACGCGGCATAGACCGGGTTCGCCGCTGGCTCGCAACAACCCGCCCTCGTCAAATTCGTCGACAGGAGCATCGGGCCGGAGCGCCGCAAAGTCGTTATCGAAGACAAAGGTGCTCCCGTAGGCCGGGTTGTGATCGCCATTGGCCCGTCGGTTACCGGGACAAAGATAGCAGTCGGGATCGAAGGTCCGCGCCGTCGGCGTGTCTTGTTTCTCGGTTTGCCCCTGCCAGGGACGCTGTGTCCGATGGGGGGACACCAGGATCCATTCGCGGATCAGTGGGTTGTAGCGGCGGTGGGACGACTGCTGCAGACCATTCATCATTTCGCACTCGCATAACCGTTGGGGTGACCACGGTGCCATTCCCACGCACTTCGGATAATCTCTTCCAGCGACGTATATCGGGGCTGCCACCCCAACTCGTTGCGGATCTTTTGCGATGCGGCGACCAGAATGGCCGGGTCACCGGGTCGTCTCGGCCCCTCGATGCAAGGAATCGGATGGCCTGTCACCTTGCGTGCCGCCTCGACCACCTCGCGGACGCTGAAACCGGCACCGTTGCCCAGATTGAAGTGCAGTCTGTCGTGCTCGGACAAAGCATCCAGCGCCAACAGATGCGCTTGCGCCAAATCGGCGACGTGAATGTAATCACGTACACAGGTTCCGTCGGGCGTCGGATAATCGGTGCCGAATACCGAAATCGAGTCCCGCTGCCCCAAGGCAACCTTCAGAATCAGCGGCACCAAATGGGATTCCGGCTGGTGATCTTCTCCCCGATCTGGGCTGATGGCACCGGCCGCATTGAAATAGCGCAAACAGACAAACCGCAGGCCATGGATACGATTCAGCCAGTCGAGCATGCGCTCCACCAGCAATT
Source organism: Telmatospirillum sp. (assembly GCA_031291415.1). GTDB lineage: Bacteria > Pseudomonadota > Alphaproteobacteria > Rhodospirillales > Magnetospirillaceae > Telmatospirillum. The sequence continues at coordinate 7,127 of JARLJB010000234.1, read as the reverse complement.
TCGATTCGCCATAGGCATTGGTCGGTTGTAAGGGAGCATCCTCGGCGACCGGCACACGATCTGGATTGCCAAACAATGCAGCGGTCGAGGAAAACACCAGCCGTTTCACGTTGTGGCGCAGCATGGCTTCCAACAAAGTCAACGTACTGGCCGTATTGTTTCGGAAGAACTGTTCCGGCGCCTTCATCGATTCGCCGGCCTCGATCAATGCGGCGAAATGCATGACGACATCGATCGGATAGCGTTTGAACAGGCCATCCAGGGCGTCGGCATCACCAATATCGCCGACCACCAAGGGAACTCCCGCAGGTATCGCCTCGGGGTGTCCATGGCTCAGATTATCGAAAGCGACGACCTTATGCCCGGCCTTCAGAAGCTGGACGATAGTCGCGCTTCCAATGTAACCGGCGCCACCAACCACCAGAACGTTCATCGCCCTCTCCTCCGCTACAGAACCACGGGTCCGACGTGCGGACCGGGAGAACATGTGAAAATTTCCGGGACGATCCCGGTCGCCTCCCGATAAGCTTTGGCTATGGTTTCGGTGAAATGCTCGACGGCTCCAGCCTCGACCAGACTGACGGTACAGCCGCCAAATCCGCCGCCCGTCATGCGCGATCCGTACACGCCCTCGATCGGCAACGCCAATTCGACCATCAGATCGAGTTCGCGACAGCTGATCTCGTAGTCGTCACGCGTGCTTATGTGCGACTCCGCCATCAGTGCACCGAAGCGATGTAGATCACCTTTTTCCAAGGCCTCGGCCGCTTGGACGGCACGGATGTTGTCGTTGACGATATGGCGACAACGGCGGTAGGTGACCTCCGGCAACAGAGCAGCGTGTTGCTCCAGTTCTGCCACCGTGACATCTCGCAACGCCTTGATCGGCCCCAGGGCCTGTGACAGCAGCGCGACACCGCGCTCGCAGTCCTGGCGGCGCAGGTTGTATTCGCTGCTGGCCAACTCGTGTCGGACCATGGTGTTGCAGATCACCAGGCAAGCCCGCGGATCGACCGGCACCAGCCGGAATTCCAAGCTTCGACAATCGAGCAACAGCGCATGGCCGGCCACGCCATGGCAGGCGATGAACTGATCCATGATGCCGCAACGCATGCCGACGAACTCGTTCTCGGCCCTTTGGCAGCAACGCGCCAAGTCGATCAGATCGACCGTCAGCCCGGATTCCGTAAGCAGGGCAAAGCCCACCGAGACTTCGAGTGCCGCCGAAGAACTCATCCCGGCGCCACGCGGCACCGTGCTTTGCAGCATCAGATCGGCTCCGCACAGGCGGTAGCCGGCGCGTTCGAGCATGATGGCGACGCCGAACACATAGTCGGTCCAGTCGTGACGAGGCGAAGGATCAGGCTCGTCCAAATCGAACTCAGCGGTCTCGGACTGCGCCAGAGACTCGGACTGTGCCAGAGAATGGACCCTTAGGCGCCGATCCCGACGGGGCAGAATGGCCGCCATCGTCGAGAATTCGAGAGCCGCCGGCAAGACGAATCCCTCGTTGTAATCGGTGTGCTCGCCCATCAGGTTGACACGTCCCGGCGCGCGATAAAGCCGAGGCGTTGCACCCCAGGCACGTCGGAATTCGTCGGAGAGAGACTTCGCGTTGGTCATCACATCATCCCCGTCGATAGGAAGTGAACAGTTAAGCGCCTATCCCGGCTCACCGGACGGCAGCAGTCTTGAGAAGAGTCTCCGCCCCGACAGCCGCGCCGGGCAAACACGAAAAAATGGAGGGTGTCAGTCCCGTCGCTTCCTGATAGGCCTTCGAGACCGTTTCGCTAAATCGTTCGACGGCTCCAACCTCGACCAGGTTGATGGTGCAACCGCCAAAGCCGCCACCAGTCATACGCGAGCCGTAGACGCCGTCCACAGACAGAGCCAGCTCGACCATTAGATCGAGTTCCAGGCAGCTCACTTGGAAGTCGTTACGCAGGCTGCGGTGCGATTCGCCCAACAGCTTTCCGAACAGATGCAGTTCACCGTTTTCCAAGGCGGCGGCGGCCCGCAACACCCGATCGTTTTCACTGACGACGTGTCGGCAGCGGCGGTAAGTGACCTCAGGCAACAGACCGGCATAGCGATCCAATTGAGGAGCGGTGACATCGCGCAGCGCCGTGATCTGCCCCAAGGCTTGCGACAACAATGCCACGCCGCGCTCGCAATCCTGCCGGCGCAGGTTGTACTCGCTGCCAGCCAATTCGTGACGGACCATGGTATTGCAAATCACCAAGCGAGCTCGCGGATCGATCGGCACAAGTCGTGATTCCAGACTGCGGCAGTCAAGCAGCACCGCATGGTCGACCGCGCCGTGACACGAAATGAACTGGTCCATGATGCCGCAACGCATGCCGACGAACTCGTTTTCGGCCCGTTGGCAGCAGCGGGCCAATTCGATCGGGTCGATCGTCCGCCCGGAATTGCGGACGAGAGCATAGCCGACCGAGGCCTCCAATGCCGCCGACGATCCCAAGCCGGCGCCAACCGATACATCGCTTTTGAGAAGCAGATTGGCGCCCTTCAGCCAATGACCGGTTCGCTCAAGCATCAGCGCGACGCCGCGGACATAGTCGCTCCAATCCTGCCTTCGTTCTGGATCTGGCTCGTCCAAATCAAATTCAATCGCTTCCGACAGCACGTCGGTATGGATACAGACGCGACGATCCGTTCTCGGTGAAATGGCCACCCAGGTCGACAGGTCCAAGGCCACAGGCAGGACGAAGCCGTCGTTGTAATCGGTGTGCTCCCCGATCAAATTCAGCCGACCCGGTGCGCGGTAGATTTGCGGCACTTCGCCAAAGAGATTGCGAAACTGCGCGACCAGCCCGTCAAGACTGACCGGCGGCCTATGCTCGCCAGCCAACCCGGCGGGAAAACAGGGCGTATTGGAGGAGCGGGTCGGCCAGCGCCGCGGTTCCGGATCGGCCAGCAGTTCGTCGCGGCTGGTGTTAAGCAACGCCAGCATGGCTTTCCTCGCCCCTTCGGCTTGGCGCAACCGAATGGCCTCGACGACCTGACGGTGATGTTCAATCGTGCGATTCCACGACAAATTGGCGCGAAATGTCATACGAAAGCTGGCAAGCAGCGCCACGCGGATGGCCGAGACAAAATGGCGCAGAACCAGATTGTGGCTGGCGGTGATCACGCCAATGTGAAAATCCAGACTGGCTTGGCTGCAAGCTTCGAAATCGCCTGGTTCGGCGGACACCATGGTATTGTAGGCTTGCTCGAGATTGGCCACTTCCTGCGCCGTCGCCCGTTCGGCCGCCAATACGGCAACCGATGGCTCGATCAAAAGTCGAACCTCAATCAAAGATCGGAAAAAATCGGCACCTTTGTATGATTTTTGCATCCAATCGATGACACCGGCATCCATGAAGTTCCAGTTGCTGGGCGCCAATACGGTCGTTCCGCTTCGCGATCGGGCCTGCACCAGTCCCTTCGCCGAAAGCACCCTTATGGCCTCGCGGATGGCGGTTCGGCTGACGCCAAACTGCTGGCACAGTGTCATCTCACTTGGCAATGTCTGGCCAGGCTTGACCGCGCCGCTGAAAATGCTTTCCGCCAAGCGCTCCACGATGTCGTCATGAACCCGAGGCTTGCCCTGCTTTTTTTCCACCGCCCTGACGCCCCCAAACGGACAAAGTCTGGTCAGACCACCAGCATCCCTTTATTCATCATATAACATTTATCATTACATCCGTCCAGATGCGTTCATTCATCATACTAAACGCCACCACCTTGAAATAATTGACGGACGCTCTGTTCGTCCGGCCGATCGGTGGGTGCCGTGCGCGATCTTGCCGGTAATGCTACTGCCCATAGTAAGCACCCTTGCCATGCTTGCGCAGATAGTGACGGTCGAGCAGCGCCTGCTGCATGGGAGGCGTGCGGGGAGCCAGAAGTTCCGTGAAAATGCCCATGTAGGCCACTTCCTCCAGAACCACAGCATTGTGTACAGCCTCGTGGGGATCCTTGCCGAAAGCAAACGGGCCATGCGAATGAACGAGCGCCGCCGGAATGCGCTCGGGAAGCAAGCCACGCGTCTCGAAGGTCTCGACGATGACCTGTCCTGTTTCCGCCTCATAGTCACCGGCGATTTCGTCGTCCGTCAACGGCCTGGTACAGGGAATCGCGCCATAGAAATAATCGGCCTGAGTCGTTCCGGTCGCGGGGATGTCTTTTCCCGACTGAGCCCAGACAGTGGCATGACGAGAATGGGTATGAACGATACCGCCAAGCGACGCAAAAGCGCGATACAGCACCAAATGTGTCTGGGTGTCCGATGACGGCTTCAACGAACCCTCGATCACCTTGCCGTTTTCGAGGTCGACCACGACCATATCGGCGGCAGTCATCGCCGCATACTCGACGCCGGACGGCTTGATCACCACCAAGGACCGTTGCCGATCGATGCCCGAGACATTGCCCCAGGTAAATGTCACCAGACCATGACTGGGCAAGGCGAGATTCGCCGCCAAGACCTCTTGCTTCAATTGCTCAAGCATTTTCTGTGTCCTTCCCCCGCCTAGTGCCGAAGCCTGCGTAGCCGGATGCGCAAAGGGGGCATTTGAATATGGAAAACGTTTACTTGGTACGCGAAAAATTAAGGACTCCGTCCGACTGATACGAGCCGAAACCATGAATATGGCAACGCCGTCGATTATGGCTCACAGCCCCGTCGGTGACGGACACGGCCAGCGGCGGACCGCCGGCAGCAACGATTTGTCGCCGAGCGCCGCCTCGATGGCATCCATCCGAAGCAACCCCGTTTGGGTATCGACATGCCCGACGACTGACGCCGCGTTAAGCGTCGCGGCACGCAGAGCCTCAGCCTCCGTTCGACCAAGCGCGATGAAGGCCGTAAAAGTCGAGGCAAAAGCATCACCAGCTCCGGCCGTACCAACAACGGTACATTTCGCGGCTGGGCAATAGAAAAGCTCTTTCCTGGTGGCGACGAAAGCACCGCGACCGCCATCGGTCAGAACGACATATTTCGGCCCCAGGGCGATCAGCGCCTGACAAAAGCCCATCAGGCTCATTTCGAAGCCACCACCGCTCAGACCTTTGGCCGCCAGAAACGGGGGTTCTTCCCCAGGAGCCAGCGGGAACGCCACCCCACCTTCACCCACTTTGGTCGCCAGGTGCGGCACCAGGGCGCCAGCTTCTATGCGGTTGATCGACAAGATGTCGATCATGCCCAGACACTCCTGGAACACCGGTCCATAAGCCGACAACTGACGCAGGCCGGGATTGACGGCGACAATCGCGTCGTGATCCTTGGCCTTTTTCACGATCTCAGGAAGACATTCGCCGGACTTATTGGTCAGATTGGACACGTAGACCGCGTCAACGGCAAAAGCGTCGTCTTGCAAATCGACAGGTTCGAGAAGCGTATTGGCGCCCCGGAACGTAAAGATGGCAGCGTTGCGATCATGCGATGAAATCAAGACTGAACATCCCGTCGGCGCCCGATTGTCACGTAACGCCCAACGACTCGACACACCCTCTTCCATCAGACGGGCCAGCAAAACCTCGGCGCGCGAATCCCGTCCCAGCTTGACCAGCGCGGCGACATCCAAGCCCAGGCGAGACATGGCAATCGCCGCGTTGACGGCACCGCCACCACAATGCGTGGAGACATTTTTCGCCTCGGTTTTCCCTCCCTCTTCAAGCAGAAGAAAAGAACTCTCGGCATTGAACATCTTCATCCGCTCAATGCGGTCGCTGTCGATGATGGCGATGGTATCGATCATCGCCCCACCCACGGTAAGCACCCTCATAGAAAACTCCCTTTCCTTGCCTGCGGCCCATTGGGCCGCAGGCAACGAAGACATCGAAGTCGGTGGTACCGGCTGCCTGATTCGAAATAAGAAAAATTGTGACTAAAGCCGCTTCAGCAGATCGGTTTTGTAACGGACATATTCCTCTTCGGTGATCAGGTGCTTCTGCCGCATCCCATTCAGCACCTCCAGGCGCTTGGCGATATCGTCCGGATCGTGCAGATTGCTCGACGGCACGGCTTCCGGCACCGGAGCAACGACCGCCCCCGTTCCCGTTGTGGCCGGAGCCATCGCCGGCTGGCTGGTTGCCGGCTGAATGCCCGGCGACGCGACGGATCTGCCCCATGCGGCGGGAGCCACCTTCGCCCAGTCGGGACGTGCCGGATCAGCCAAAGAAACAGCCCCCTCGACAACCACGGTATAATCGGTTTGCGTTCGTTCGCCGCGCGAACCGGTCTTACGGGTCGGCGACTCGCCGCCAACGATCGTTTCCGGGTCTTCCGGCGCGCGAACCGTGCCGAAAATAATATCGAGCGAACCGTTATCCGGAAAAATGCGGCCGGCCGTGAAGGATTTATGACCCAGAGAAGCCAGACCGGCAGAGTAATGCACTAAAAAGGACACATCCTGGCCAGGTCTCAGCGCAGCCAGCGCCCTGGTCACCGGGTCGGCCAGAGCATTGACCTGACGATCATCGAGCGCCGGTGTCGGATTGCCGCCGCTATTGACCAGAAGCACCGCTTCTAAAGCCCGGCGGACCTCGTTGGTCGATAGAACGAAGGTCGGCGAAGAATGGGTGGCGGCTTGGGGGTCCAGGCTGTCGATGCGCACGAACTGACGTCCGTCCTCCCATATGACCGCCGCGACACCAGGACCGTCGACCGGCTCATGTCCAAGGTTTGCATAGCCTGGTCGAACCGACCGATTTGGAACGCCTTCGGCATCATAGTGCACCGGTGGCGGCGTCGAGTTGCAGGCCCCGAGCGCCAAAATACCAAGGCAGGCCGCGCCAAGACGGCCCCCCCTCCACCTTCCTGTAAAATGAGCAAACAAGCTGTTCACGAATTTCCTCCCGCATGGGCACATGTACCATTGGCCCAGCCCCTGTTTGGAAAGGAGCCGGACTCCCCGGCCGTTCGCTCCTTTTATCAAGGAAAACGAACGACCGGAAGAAGCCTAGCATGGAAACCGTGATCAGAACTGGACGCTGATACCGTTATAGCCGCCGAATTGCGAATGGCCCGCCTTCGGCGGAGCCGATCCGATATTGACCGCGAAATCGGAGTTGCCCGAGTTCAGCACCTCGCCCAGGGTGAGATAGACGAACACGTTCTT
>JARLJB010000233.1 GCA_031291415.1 Telmatospirillum sp. | reverse complement strand
CACTTGATCGAAAATTTCTTCTGTCGACTCAAGCAGTTTCGAGCCATTGCGACCCGCTACGATAAAACTGCGAGAAATTTCCTCGCCGCCGTTCACCTGGCGGCCTCTGTGGTCTGGCTCAATTGAGGACACGCCCTAGTTTGTTCCGATAGCACAGGTCACGTCGGTGCCGTCGTCCCAACCGTCCCACAGAAAGTCCTCGTGGCGGCCGTCGGCGATCAGCCGCAGGGCATAGCGCACCTGCTCTTCGTAGAAGTGGCAGAACGCCCCCTTCTGCTGCATGCCGCCGTTCATTTCGTAAGCTTCGGCCGGACAGGGCGAGCCGCAGAAATGGCGGATGGGGCAGACGTCGCAGCCGGCGATATCCTCGACCTTGCGGCCGATGACCTTCTGGAAGGGCGGACTCTTAAGGATATCGTCGATCGGACGGTCGAAAAGATTGCCGCCGGAAAATTCGGCGAGGCCGATGAATTCGCTGCACGGGAACAGATCGCCGTTCGGCGCCAGAGCAAAAAAACTGCGGCCGCCGCCGCAAGGCGAGATGTCACACATCAAACGCCGGGCGGTCGGCGCCAGGATGGCGATCAGAATATTGGCGAAGTTGGCCACGACCAGCTTGCGGCCGGTTTCCCGGTAGAGCTCGTGCGTCCGCTCGAGGGCGGCGAGATAGGCCCGCGCCACCTCGTCGTCGCTGCCGTGCATGGTCCGTGCGCCCTCCTGCGTACAACGGGTGACGTTGAGCATGCAGGCGGGCACCCGACGATCGTGGAAGAATTCCACCATTTGCGTCAGATGCGGCAGGTTCTCTTTGGTCATCGTGCAAATGACGTTGTAGCCGGCGTAGCCGTCGAGGCGCTCGATCGCCCGAACCACATGATCGAAGACACCGTCGCCGTTCCAACGCCGCCGGGTGCGGTCGGCCACCGCCGCCGTCGGCCCGTCGAGCGACAGACCGATTCCGACGCCGTGCGACGTCAGGAACTCGACGGCCGCGTCGTCGAGCAAGGTGGCGTTGGTCTGCACGCCGAAGCGAAAGCGGTCGCCGAATGCCTCGATTCCAGCGAATATCGCCTCGCGGGCCAGCAGCGGTTCGGCTCCATGGAAGATGATCTGTGGCAGCCGATCGGCCGGCATGTGACCGCGAAAATAGGCGTGCAGCGTCTCAAGCGCGGCCAACAGCTTGGGCTTGTCCATCTGCTCGCCGGCCCGCCGCATCTCGGACGGAATGTAGCAATAGGAACAGTTGAGATTGCATCGCTCGGTCGGATTGAAATAGACGGCCGACGGCTTCAAATGAAACCGCAGCCGATCGATTTCGTCGGCGAAGGCAGCCGCTTTGGCGCCAAATTCCTCGACCAACGGTCCGCCAGCCAGGATTTCGGCCAACCTTTCCTTGCGAACCAGCGCCCAAAAGGCGGTGTCCGGGGCGACCACGGCGATATGGGTCGGGTGATCGATGTCGAAAGGCTGGAAGGGAGAACCGGGACCTCGATCGAGGCCCCCGTCCCGCAGAGTTTGCGCCGCCACGCTCACCGGGCGACCTGTTTGTCCATCAAGACATAATGCGACAGACCGGTTCCTTCGGCATCGCCGCAGGTCTTGCGGATGGCGATCACCTCTGGGCGGGGTTCCGCCGACTGCGCGGTGGGTTTCTTTTCAAGGGTTTTGCTCATCACGGCCTCCGAGTTTCAAGAGGGACGTCGGCAGGCATAAAGCCTCGCCGAAACCCTTTTCCATCGGATTTCGCCCCTCGTGATGTCAGATCCAGCAGGTCTTCTGGCTCTCGGATCGTCCATCGGACCTGCGCCTTCCCGGTGTTTCCACCAGTGGCTGGCTTTTGGCCGTGCAGCCGATGTCCCCGATTACAGCGGCGGGACCGCCACGGAATTGCACCGTGTTCCGGGATACTGGATGTCTGGCTGAATAGGCCCCCCCGCCCCCGCTGTCAAGTGGAGCGAGCGTAGCCTGCGACTGGGCCGTTGAGGCCCCGCGCGACGATTCGCGCGTTAAGCCAAGGGCGCGGATGCGCCCGCCCGGCGCCTGAGGGACATTTGACAAACCACTTAACAAACCACAGGCGTACCGAAAGCCGGCACCTGGAACCGGTCGGCGGGCACCCCATGGCGGTCGCGGGCCTTGGCCAGCGCCAGCACAGGGGCGTCGATCGCCTCGTCGGCCAGAGGAAAGGTCGCAAAATGCATGGCGAGGCTGAGATGCGCCCCAAGGTCGCGGTGGGCCTGGACGGCCTCGTCCGGGTTCATGTGCTGCGGCCCCATGAACCAGCGGGGCTCGTAGGCGCCGATCGGCAGCAGCGCGAGGTCGGGCTCGCCAAGGCGACGGCGGATATCATGGAAATGGGCCGGATAGCCGGTGTCGCCGGCGAAATAGACGCGCCCGGCCGGCGTCTCCAGCATATGACCGCCCCACAGCATGGTCCGTCGATCGAACAAACCGCGTTTCGACCAATGTTGGGCAGGGACGAAGGTGACGCGAACGTCGGGGCGTGGATTGCAGGACTGCCACCAGTCCAGTTCGATAGCGCCGGCCAATCCCTTGCCCGCCAGATATGCGCCGTTGCCGAGGCCGGTGACGACGAGCGGCCGCCATCGGTCGCAAAGGCTTCGAAGGCTGGGAAGATCCATGTGATCGTAATGATTGTGGCTGAGCAGCACCAAATGGATCGGCGGTAAGTCGACAAGGGCGATGGCCGGATCGCGGACCCGCTTGGGACCAAGCCAGGCGACCGGACTGGCCCGCAGGGAGAACATGGGATCGGTGAGAACGTTGAGACCGGAGAACTGCAGCAGGAAGGTCGCTTGGCCGATGTAGGTGGCGGCGATATCGTTGCCGCTTACCGGGACAGGAGTGAAAGGCGCCTCGTCCTGCCAGTACCGGGGCCAGGGAACAGGCCGGCGCGACCGCCGCCAACGCAGCAGATCGGCGACGCTGCGGTCGGTGGAAACATGCGGGTTGAAGAACCTTTTGCCATCAAAATGATCCGACATGACGCCAGCGGCCTCGTCTCTCGTTTTTGTCCGGTCTCTTCGGGATGGCCTGTTGTTTCCAGCCAATCCGGCGACTAAAGTCGATACACCGCTTACGGGGGCGCTGTCCGATAGTGAAGATACGGCGAGTGGGGGCGATGATACGAACGTGGCTGCTGTGGCTTTGTGGAGCGGTCCTGTCCTTGGCGTTTTTGAGCGACGGTGCCACGGCGGCAGAGAATCCCTGCCCAAAACCGCCGCAGGTTCAACTGCCGGCGCAAGTGGCATTCCGCATTTTCGAACCCCGAGTGGTGTTCCGTCACGATGTCGATCTGGTTGGCCTGCCCAGGGTCGAAGGCCATATGGAGATTCCGCCGCGCGGCTGGGTTCTCCAGGGCCTGACGATTACCAACGAGCATCTGGAAATCCGGACGAAAACCGCGCGGCAGGTCTTGCCCGATGGCCGGGCCTGCATCTGGCTGTTCTGGGTCGAGGCGACGGTCGGCATGCCGGAGCAACATGTTTACGTCGCCAACGACTACCCCGACTTCAGCTGCGAATATCGGTCGGTTCTCGCTCATGAAAACAAGCATGTATCGATCAACCGCGAGGTCATTCGATCGTTTGCCGAACCGGTCCGCAAAGCTCTGCAAGACGGCGTCACCAAGATCAATCCTTTGATTTTTTCCAACGCCAATGTGCAGGACAGCCAGATCACCGGGTTCCTCTATTCGCTGATGCGACCGGTGCAGGAAACCATGCACGCTGAACTGAAGCGCCAGAACGGGGCCATCGACACGCCCGAGGCCTATATCCAAGAACATGCGGCATCGGGTTGCAAGAATTGGTTTCCGCGTGGAGTTCCCGGTTACAGCCGCCGATAGGACGCGTACCGTCTTGGCTGCGAATTCGGTCGTCCTGTCTATTGCGCTATCGAAACAAAATTCGCCGCGGCCGCAGATATCTTAAGAAATTTATCTGATTTTTATTTCTCGATATCCGATAGATTTTCGTTTTCTCTCTTTGCACCAATCCGTTATCTGATTTTTTCGACGTATTCGCAATTGTCTATTGTCAAAGCGATATTTCAAGCCATTCACCGAGGGGGTTACCCTGTTCATCAAATGGTCGGAAAAACGGCCATCGGAGGAGGAAGAGGAATTGGATGTCGCATTCGTCCAGGGTCTTTGCGACCAATTCGCACAAGAATTCGGTTTTGGCGTCAACGTCATGGGTGAGCGCGGCGTCATCGTCGCCTCAAGCGCCCATGAGCGTATCGGCAAACCCCACGCCATCGCTGCCCGCGTCATGGCCGGCGAGATGGATTCCTATGCCATAACCCGCTGGCAAGCGCTCGGTTCGAAGACGATGCGGGCGGGATGCGGCTGGGCACTCGACTTCCGGGGGCGCCGCATCGGCAATCTGGCGGTCGCCGGACCGCCGCACAAAGTACGACGTTTCGGTAGCGTCATAAAATTCTGTATCCTGTCGTTGATGGAGGCCCATCAGGTTTTGGCCGACCGGCAGAAGGAATCCGAGGCGGATCGCCAAACAGCGTTGCGCAAACTGGCCGACAGCTTCGAACAGCAGGTCGGCGGCATTGTCAAAACCGTCACCGGTGCCGCCGAGAAATTGCAGTCGTCGTCGAAACAGATGGCGCAAATGGCCACCGAAACCAGTTTGCAGGCGACGACCGTGGCCAGTGCGGCCGAACAGGCTTCGGCCAACGTGCGGACCATCTCCGCGGCAACCGACGCTTTGGCGTCGTCCTTGACCGACATTGCCCAGCAAGTCGACCAATCGCGGCAGGTCGGCGAGCAAGCCACCGTCAAAGCCGGCGATGCGGCCGGCATGATCCAGCGATTGGCCGATAATGTGACTGGCATCGGCGAGATTGTCGCTCTAATCAATGCCATTGCCACTCAGACCAATCTGCTTGCCTTGAACGCCACCATCGAAGCGGCCCGGGCCGGCGAGGCCGGCAAGGGATTCGCCGTCGTCGCCTCCGAGGTGAAAGGGCTGGCCAACCAAACCGCCAAGGCGACGGAAGACATCACCGCCAGAATTGGCTCGATTCAGGATGGCACCCAAGGGGCGGTCGATTCCGTCGCGGCCATCAGGCAGGTGATTTCCGACCTCGGCGAAATCAATAAGTCGGTGTCGGACGGCGTTCAGGAACAGTCGGCGGTCACCGGCAAAATCGCCCACAACGTTCTGCAGGCAGCGACGGGAACCCAGGAGGTCTCGGCCAGCGTCGGCAAGGTCCAGATCGGATCGAATACCACCGGGCAGGAAGCGCAGCAGATCAATCAGGCGGCCGACGCGCTTTTGCGGGAGGCGGAACACCTGAGCAACGAGGTCAACCGGTTTCTTGCCAAGGTTCGCTCCAGCGACGATTGAGGCTGCGGCGGGACGCCTGAAAGTGGCACCGGCGTCTCTGCCGGTGTTCCGGCGCAGCCGGAAAGGCGCCTCCGCCTCGGTCATGCCCGAAGGAACCCCGTTGCTCGCGGCGCGACGAGCAGGGACGCTCGCCCCACTGCCGATGCCCCCTTCCTCCCTATTTCACCAGATAAGGTTCGATACCGAGCTGGCGGGCCGCTTGGCGGACCACCATTTTCATCAGCGGCATGGTGGCGTTTTGGAAGGCAATGGCCGTCGAATTCCGATGATGCCGGAGCACCAGGCCCGTCGCCACGATCGTCTTCTCTTTGTCGGCGCCGTCGGCATCGACGGCGGCGAAAAGAACAAAGGTGATGACCGAACAGGGCTCACTGACAATGCCCTCAAGACGCATTCCGCCCAGCGAGATATCCCTGACCGGATGGATCACGCCACCGACTTCCGCGGTCATGCCTTCCGCCGGATATCGAGAATACAGGCGGCGCTCGTTTTTTCGTCGCATCACGCGTCCTCTGACAGGCCAAGATCTCACATCGGATTGCCCGTTCGCGAAATCTCCACGCACCTATTTTCGATTAATATTCAACTGGCGGCAAGCACCGTGCCGTTCTGCCAAGGAGACAGATGGAGGGCGGCAATTCCCGTTTTTCCGCCGGTTATTGTTTGAAGGCATAATTATTAATGATTGTTTATTCAAACAAATAACTCTTTAAAGTTGTAATGTTGTTCAGCTCTATCGGCTCACGCGTCCGCCGACATCACGGTTCGAGACCAAACGATTCGACGGCGCGGATCACCGCTTCATCCTCTAGCTGGCTGATGCGGGCCAGGGAGCAGCCCAGGCGACAGAATGCCCGGTATCCGGCCCTACGTCCTATCCCCAAACGGGGATAAGAAACGGTTTTCAGAAAACAACGGGGCGCTCCGCTCCGGCGGGCTCAAAACGCCGCTCGGGCCTAGTACTACTGCGTCATAAACTGAGTTTGTTGGTTTGGCGGATCGGGCGTGCACAACACGGACATCGTGACAGTCTCCTGGCCAGGGCAACGGCGATCCTTCGTCTCATTGTGGCGATCGAGTTGGGGATGTGTCGTTG
>JARLJB010000232.1 GCA_031291415.1 Telmatospirillum sp. | reverse complement strand
TGGTCGAGAATTTCTTTTGCAAAATCAAATCTTTCCGCCGCATCGCAACGCGTTACGAGAAGACTGACCAGAGCTTCGCGGCAATGATCCATCTCGTCGCCTCCGAAATCGCTCTCCGCTGAATGTCAACAGGCCTTAGTGGTGAAAATCTGACGGATTAGTTCCTAAACCAGTGGCCCAGTCGTCACGCCCCGTCCAGCACCATGGCAACCGCCTGGCGCAAGGTGTCCGCCTTGACCGGCTTGTACAGGAACGAATGCACGCCCATTGCGCGAGCGATGCGTTCGGCGACCACATCTTCCGTTCCCGTCACCACGATGACCGGCAGGTCGGCTGGCGCCGTCAGGTCCCCGGCTCGAAGCTGATGAAGAAGATCCAGACCGCTGACCAGTTCGACACCGGCGGCATCCGGCAGATGCAGATCGAGGATCATCAGATCGATCGACTCGCTTGAAAGCAGATGCAAGGCCTGACTTCCATCGACCGCCTCCAAGACGGAACATCCGCTGGTCTTGCCGACAATCGTGACCACATGTCGGCGCGAAAAGCCCTCGTCCTCGACAACGAGCACCGTCTTTTCACCGTGCATCACCATACCAGCACCTTTTTCTTATTTTTCAGGTCATCGATGCTCTGCGCCCTGATCTGCAGTTGTGTCATCAACACCCATTCGTCGGTCTTCATGTAGCGCGCCGCAAGAAATTGATAAAGCCGGGCGATAACGTTCTCCATCTTCAGCGACATGGCCACATCGACGCGGCGCCACTCGTCGATGAACTCGCGCCAGGCGAGAAGCCGGGTATAGAGTTCGTCCCGTTTTTCGCGGATGAACAGAACCTGGTTTTCCAGGTTCTTCAGCACCGAGATGATCTCGCCGGTCTGCGCATCGAGCTCGGCAATACGGTCGTCGAAGTCGGCCATGGCCACCAGCATCAGTTTCCGGACCTGATCTATGGTCTGCAAAAGGCCTTTCTCGCGCTGGTAGACCTTGGTCAGCCCCTCGACCTTGACAGACATGCTGCGGACCGACTCGACGACTTCACGCAAAGCCTCGACATAGGCAAGTTCGTCGGACAGCTTGGCGACATAGGGAACCATCTGCTCGCGGTTTTCCCGACCAATTCCCAGACGATCCGCCGCCTCGGCGAAGGCCTCGGTGACCTTTTTCTTGGTCGCCGGATCGTTGGCCAACTGCATCAACTGCTCGGGCGAAGTCATTAAAGTCCCGCTGCCGGACAGCCAATTCACGAGTTGCATCAGAACCCGTTGGCGGGCCAGCATCTGATGTTTCGGCGATACCTCCCAACTGGCTTCGCCGGTCAAGACTTCCTTCGGCAAGGCATCGCCAATCCGCAGTCCGCGTACGAACCGCACTGCCTGGCCGACAAGCTCCAGCATTTTGATATCGTCCGGGCCGACGGCAAATTCCTTGATGAGCCCGGCCACGGGCAGCACCACCTGATTGCCGCCGATGTTTACCGACAGCACGAACTCTTCGCCAGGCGCGGACAAATGAAACAAACATTCGGCGAACCGGCTAAACACCACGTGGTCGAGTTTTACGTTCGATGGCAGCGTGGCCGGCGCGGGTTTGCGGTGCTCCATCTGATTCTTCCCCTCGGGCGCCGTGAATTCCCGATTTTATGGGCTTCAAAGAGAGAGAATGTACACTAAAAGTGAAACGCTTCCATGTGTTAATCTACTTCAAATTACTGGACGCTGATTGCATTAGGGCGGAGCGCTCCGGCGTCTCGTCGTGGCGCAGGGTCAATACTTCAACGCCATTCCTCGTGACAGCGACCGTATGTTCGAATTGGGCGGAGAGCTTCCGGTCGTTGGTCACGACCGTCCATCCGTCGCTCTCGGTCGACACCTTGCGGGTGCCTTGGTTCACCATCGGCTCGATGGTGAAGACCATGCCCTCGCACAACGTCAAGCCCGTTCCCGGTCGTCCGAAATTGAGCACCTGCGGTTCCTCGTGCATCTCGCGGCCGATGCCATGCCCGCAATATTCCCGCACAACCGAATAACCGTTCCTTTTGGCATGCCGTTCTATCGCGAAGCCGACGTCCCCCAGATGCGCTCCGGGCCTCACCTGTTTTATGCCTTTCCACATCGCCTCCTGGGCGACCCGCACCAGCCGCCTCGCGGCCGTCGGGGCATTGCCGATCAGGTAGGTCTTGCTCGAATCCGCGATGAAGCCATTCTTTTCGAGCGTGATGTCGAGGTTGATGATGTCGCCGTCACGGATGATCTCGCCCGGATCGGGCACGCCGTGGCAGACGACATGATTGATCGAGCAATTCAGAACATATTTGAAGCCATATTGCCCCTTGCTCGCCGGATGGGCGGCAAGGTCCACGGTGATGAAGCGGTCGACCAGATCGTTGACCTGCAATGTCGACATGCCGGCGAGTTCCTGTCCGTCCAGCATCTCGAAGACGGACGCCAGCATTTTGCCCGATACGCGCATGAGCGCCAGTTCGTCTGGAGTCTTTACCATGTCAGACGACCGCTGCATCCTCGAGACGCACATGCGCCGTCGCGAACTGCATCTTCACGATATCGTTGAAGGACAAGGTCGGATTGGCTTCAGCCAGCATGCCGATCTTCATCCAGAACTCGGCCTGCGCATTGATGGACCGGCACATCACTGTGCTGGCCCGACGGGCTTCCTCATGCAGGTCATCATCGATCTTTACGATTCCCATGGACGTCTCATAAAATTGATGAACATACGAACCATATATGGTCCGTATGTTCTCAGTCAATGGAATGCTGCAGAGCCTTGGAGCGCGATGAGTCGGCGCTTTTGGAATAACGGCCGGAACCGGCTAAAGCGACACGTCGGGTCGGGCGGCAAGCGGCGGCAACAGGTCCCGTTGCAGATCGTGCTCGACGTAGCGGAGCACCCTTTCGACAGCCTCATCAATCGACAGGGTGGAGGTGTCGATCACCAGTTCCGGATTGAGCGGCGGCTCGTAAGGGGCGCTGATTCCGGTAAATTCCGGGATCGCGCCCTTGCGGGCTTTCACATAGAGGCCTTTGGGATCTCGGCGCTGGCATTCCTCGATGGGCGCATCGATATAGATCTCATGGAAGACATCCGGAGCAATGGCCCGCACGCGGTCCCGGTCGGCGCGATAAGGTGAAATAAAAGCGGCAATGACGATCATCCCGGCCTGGGCGAACAGATGCGCGACCTCGCCGACCCGGCGAATGTTCTCGGCCCGGTCCTCGGAGGAAAAGCCGAGATCGGCGCAGAGCCCCTGACGGACATTGTCGCCGTCGAGCACAAAAACCTGCTGTCCCTTGGAAAACAGCCGCCGTTCGACCTCCATGGCGATGGTCGATTTGCCGGAACCGGAAAGCCCGGTCAGCCATAGGACGCCGCAAGCATGGCCATTGGCCCTGACCCGTTCCTTCATGGTGACCTTGTGGGCCACCGCGGTCAGATCCAGGCCCTGGGCGTCGGGCCGGCAACGAACATCAGGGAACCCCTTCATCGAAATGACGCCGCCGCCGACGATGTCGAAGTTGTCGACCAGGACGAAACGCCCGGTCTTCGGATCGTCGACGAATTCATCGAGCGCCACCTGACTGCGCGCCCGCAGGACCACCTCGGCCACGGCATTGCGTTCGACCCATTCGGTGGTCACCGAGGCCAGATCGTTGACATCGATGACCCGCTCGATCCTTTCCACGGTTACCGTATGTTCGGCGGTCACCAGCTTCATCTTGTAACGCCGCCCGACCGACAGCGGCGCGCGGCCCAACCAGAACAGCCGGGCGCGAAAAACATCTGTGCCGATCGGCGGTTCGCTGAGAAGACTGGCGATCTGTCCCCGTTCGATGAAGACCTGTTCGTCGAGTGTCACGCCGATCGACTGTCCCGCCACCGCGGAAACCGCCGGAACAGGCACCTTCCATGCCTCAATGGTGGCGACCCGCGCCGTCTTGCCGGACGGCGAGAACAGCAGGCGGTCGCCAACCTTCAATCGGCCGCTCTCGATTCGGCCGGCGATGATGCGCCGATGGTCGAACTTGAAGACGTCCTGAACCGGAAACCTGAGCGGCAGCGAGGTTTCCTCGACCGCCGGAGCGAATTCGTCGAGGACCTCGGTCACTGTCGGTCCCTCGTACCAGCCCATCCGCGCCGAACGCACGACAATGTTGTCGCCATGCCGGGCCGCCGCCGGAATCACCTCGGTCGGCGTCACTCCGATTTCCTTAAGATAGGCGCGGATTTCTTCTGCCACCTCGTTGAAGCGGCTCTCGGAAAAATCGACCGCATCCATCTTGTTGACGACCACCGCCAGCTGGCGCAAGCCAAGCAGATGCAGCAGATAGCCATGCCGACGCGACTGTTCCTGAACCCCCTCGATGGCGTCGATGACCAGGACGCCGGCGTCGGCGCTGGCCGCGCCGGTGATCATGTTCTTCAGGAATTCCTTGTGACCGGGCGCGTCGATGATCACGTAAGGACGCTTGTCGGTGTGGAATAAAATCTGTGCCGTGTCGATGGTGATACCCTGGTCGCGTTCGGCCTGCAGCGCATCCATGACGAAGGCCCACTCGAAGGGCATTCCCCGCTTCTCACAAACCTGACGCAAACTCTCGACCTTGCCCTCGGGCAGCGTGCCGGTCTCGTGCAGAAGACGGCCGACCAGCGTCGATTTGCCATGGTCGACATGGCCGACGATGACGATCTTGAGTGCCGATAGCCTGGTGAATGCGTTCATTACATATAACCTTGCGATCTCAGACGCTCGAAGGCGTCCTCGGATTCCTTGTCCTGCGCCCGCCCGGCCCGTTCGGAAACACGGGTGGTCTGCAATTCCTCGATGATCTCGGCGATGGTCGTGGCGTTGCTTTCCACCGTTCCGGTGCAGGGCGCGCATCCCAGCGACCGGTAGCGCCGGCCATTCTTGGCAAAATAGAGATCGACCACAGGAATGTTCTCGCGCTCGATATAACGCCAGACGTCGAGTTCGCCCCAGTGCAGCAGCGGATGGATCCGCAGATGCGTACCGGGTGCGAAATCGGTCTTGAACTGGTCCCAGAATTCCGGCGGCTGATCCTTGAAATCCCACTCAGCCTGCTCGCTGCGCGGACTGAAAACCCGCTCTTTGGCGCGGGTTCCCTCCTCATCGCGGCGAATGCCGACGATGACGCCGGTAAAGCCATGTTCCTTGATGATCTGTTTCAAGGGTTCCGTCTTCAGTGCCGAGCAGCAGGTGACACGGCCGCGCGACGGATGCATGCCGGCGGCGATCGCGGTCTGATTGCCGCCAATGATCAGTGGCAGGTTCCACTCCTTGGCCACCCGGTCGCGAAAGGCGATCATTTCGGGGATCTTGTAGCTGGTGTCGACATGCACGATCGGAAACGGCACATGGCCGAAAAAGGCCTTGCGGGCCAGCCATAGCAAGACATTGGAGTCCTTGCCGATGGACCACAACATGGCCACTTTGTCGATCCGGTTGAAGGCTTCGCGCAGGATGAAAATGCTCTGGCTTTCCAGAGCGTCGAGATCACTGGTCATACCGTTTTGCTTACCCGATGAATGCCACATTCAGTTTTCGCCGCGCCGGCCCAACGCCCCGCCCGGACCGGCTCGCCCTCCTCGACAGGCCGCGAACACGGCCAGCAGCCGATGGATCGGTAGCCTTGCGCCACCAGGGGATGGCGTGGCAACTGGCGTTGCCGGAAGACGTTGTCGATCCGCTTCTGACTCCAGCGGGCGAGTGGGCTGATCTTCACCTTGCCGTCGTCATCCGCTTCGATGGTCTGAATACTTTCACGCCCGCCGGCATGAAACCGTTTGCGGCCGTCGACCAACACCGCGAAATCGCGGGTCGCCCGCCGGAGCGGACGCACCTTGCGCAGGTAACAGCAGGCGTCGGCGTCCCGCTGCCACAGATCCTCCGCGGCCCGCAGATCGACAGGATCAGGATGGATTACCATGACATTGGAAAGAGCCAGTTGTTGGGTCAACTGCTGCTGATAGGCCAGTGTTTCGTCAAACAGCTCCCCGGTATCGAGGAAAATGACGGGTAGAGCCTTGTCCAACTGGGAAACAAGGTCAAGCAGAACCGCCGACTCGGCACCGAACGAGCTGATCACAGCAAGACTGCCGGGAAACTCGCCGGCCATGGCTGCCAGCAAATCCAGGCCGTCCAGCTGTCCATAGGATTGCCGCAAATCGCGAATGCGTGCGGCGATGTCGGCGTTCATTCGGCGGCGTCCTGTTTCTCGCCGGCAGCCTCGGTGATCGCCCGAACGGTATCGAGAAAAACCGTGACCGATTGGCGATAGGCTTCCGCCCGGCCACTCGACAATGCCGCCGTCCGCAGGGCCTCCACATGCTCCAGGGCGGCTTGCGCGCGGGCCGGGGCCACCGCCCGGGTGCGGTCGATAATCACCGTCGCCGCCTCGTCGTCCTTGGTGAACTGGCCGGCCAGATGCAACAACCGGCGGGCCGAAAAGACCACGGCCTGCTCGGCTGACCGCAGCGCGTCGTCCCATTGGCCCACCAGCAAATGCCGGTCCAGCCGGATCAGCGCGTCATCGGCAAGATCGGCCAGAAGATCGTCGGAAGCGAAGGGCGCGGCGCATTCGCCGCGGAGCGTCGGCGCGCCCTTGAAGGTTTCCACGTCGCCCCAATCGATGAAAAGTTTCCCGTCCGCGTCGGCTTCCGCCAGCGGCGCCAGCAGGGCATTGAGCCCATCCTTGCCCAAACGCTCGGCCCAGGTGCGCACCGATTCGCCCGCCTGCCGGCCGGAGGCGAAGCCTTGCCGCAGCAGCCGCAAGGCCTGCAGGCCGTGACGGGCCGCCACGATCGGACCATGCAAGCCGACCACACCCGGCTGGACACCGGTTCGACCGTCGCCGCCGATATGGATCTGGTAATGGGGAGCAGGCACACCGTCGATCTTTTTGGCCAGTCCCTGAAAGCCGAAGTCGCCGATTTCATGAAGACCGCAGGAATTCTGGCATCCCGATACTCGAACCGAAATCCCCTTGGCCGTTGGATCGTTCTGTGACTCGGCCCAGATCTCCCGACCGAAGCCCTGGGAATTGGTGATGCCGATACGGCAGGTCGTGGTTCCCGGGCAGGACACCACGTCGGCACTGTCGGCGGCACTGCTCGGCACGTCGATATTGATGGCTTGCAGCCGGCGCACGACCTCGGCAAGCCGATCAGCGGGAACATCCGGGATTACAACATTCTGGTCGCGCGTCACCCGCACATGCCCGATGGCGATGTCGCGACCAAGAGCCGCCAGGGCGTCGAACTGGTCGGAAGACAGCAGGCCAAGCGGCGGATTTCCGACCACCGCGAACCGCCCGTCGTGCTGTTTGACGACGCCAAGCGGCGTCCGCTCGACAGCCGCCTCGCCCGGTTTGCGCCAGACCAGCGGTTGCCAGGGCCGTTGCGGCAGAAGACGCAGGCGCTCGAATTCCTCCTGAAACAGGGCGCGGAATTTCTCTTCGCCGAAGCGCTTGACGACAAACTTGATGCGCGCCGCATTGCGGTTGATACGGTCCGAATAGCGTTGATGCAAGCGGGCCAGGGTTTCGACGACGGCCTGAAGATCTTCCTCGACGACAAAATCCAGGACTTTGACCGCCGGACGCGGCTGGCCGCCCAATCCCCCGCCGGCATAGACGACAAAACCCTTGCCGCCATCCCGCTCGGTGGCCACGAAGGAAAGATCGTGGATCGCCGAGACGCCGCAGTCGGTGGCGCAACCCGACACCGAAATCTTGACCTTGCGCGGCATATGCTGGACCAGCGGATGACGGATCCAGCTGCGGGCCAGGCGGCTCGCCACCAGGCCGGCATCCACATGTTCGCGGGGGCAATTGCCGGCCAGGGAGCAGGCATTGATGTTGCGCAACGTATTGCCGCAGGCCTCGCGCGTCGTCAATCCGTTGGAGTAGAGAAACTCAAGCGCTTCGGCGCTCCGTTCCAAAGGAACGAAATAGGTTTGAAAATCCTGGCGGGTGGTGATGTGGGCATCGCCACGGCAAAACTCCCGATTAAACTCTCCCAGCACGGAAAGCCAAGGCAGAGGGACCACGCCTCCGGGAATCTTGATGCGAACCATTTGCACGCCGGACTGCTTCTGGCCGTAAACGCCAAAACGCACGCGAAACGCCGTCCACTTTTCCTCGTCCCATCGGCCATCGAGACGATGAGCCAACCCTTCCCGATATTCGTCGAGGTCGGACAGCCGAACCAGCGGTTCGATTTCGCATGTTGCGGCAGCAGATACGGTCACAGATCGGCCCTTTCCACATTAACACATAGTACGCGTGTAATTAGATTTTTATTCACGCACAAGATTATGCATTTTGTGGATTGCGTCAACAATTTCCTCTGATTTTATTTATCTACTACTTCTGTGGATTTTAAAAACCGGAGCAAAAGACCATGACTGAAGTCACGATTTATTACATATTATCGATAAACTAAGTAGATAATACATTGTACTATGCGATCAACCATTGCCGTTGGCGATCAGGTCGGTCGGCCTCACAACATCGCACTGCTTCGTGCCAACTCCTCACGACTTTGGAAGCTCGTGCCCTCCCAGCCGTCGCGCAGGAAGAAACGCGCCTCGCGCGGCCAAAGCTGAACCTGCTGACCGGAGGCCAGCCCAAGCTCGGAAAACCGCTGGCGGGTCGTTTCCGCTTCGACGATCTGTTCCCCCATCATCAGTTCGACCCGGACCGTCGGTCCCAAGACCGTCACATGATGAACGACGGCAAGCGCCCCCTCGCCTTCACCCGGCCGGCTCAACTGCAAATCGTGTGGCCGCACGAAGGCCATGCCGGCGGCGCTCGACACGCCGGCATAGGCCGGTGCCGGAAGAACCAGCGATCCGATTTCCGCACGGCCGTTGCGGATCTGGCAGGGAAGCGCATTGACGTTTCCCAGGAACTGATAAACAAACGGTGTCGCCGGCCGGTCATAGATCTCGGTCGGACTGCCGATCTGTTCGATCCGCCCCTGATTCATCACGACAACGCGATCGGCGACGTCCAGCGCCTCTTCCTGATCGTGCGTGACAAAAACGCCGGTGATCTTCAGCTCATCGTGAAGGCGCCGCAGCCAACGCCGCAGCTCCTTGCGGACCTGCGCATCAAGAGCGCCGAATGGCTCGTCGAGAAGCAGGACGCGCGGCTGGATCGCCAGGGCCCTGGCCAGCGCCACCCTTTGCCGCTGCCCTCCCGATAACTGCGACGGATAACGCGTCGCCAGATCATCGAGTTGGACCATCGACAGCAGATGGTGCACCCGCCGGGCGATCTCCTGTTTGGAGGGACGCTCGGCCCGTGACCGCACCCGAAGACCAAAGGAGACATTGTCGAAAACGGTCATGTGCCGAAACAGGGCGTAGTGCTGGAAAACGAATCCCACGCAGCGATCCCGGGCCGCGACCTTGGTGGCGTCACCGCCGTCGAACAGCACACTCCCGGAATCGGGAAACTCGAGGCCGCCCAGAATACGCAGCAACGTGGTCTTTCCGGAACCGGACGGCCCCAGCAGCGCCACCATTTCCCCCTCGGCGATCTGCAACGACACATCGTTCAAAGCGGCGAAGGTGCCAAAGGTTTTCCGGACGTTTCGGGCGTCGATCATCATGTCTTTTGGTGCCTCGTCCCAGCGGCGATCTCGCGACTAAACCGCCACTCCAACAAAGATTTGACGGCCAGAGTGACCAAGGCAAGCATCGCCAGCAAAGAAGCGACTGCAAATGCAGCCATGTAATTGTATTCGTTGTATAGTATTTCCACATGCAACGGCATGGTATTTGTCAGGCCTCTGATATGGCCGGACACGACAGATACGGCACCAAACTCCCCCATCGCCCGTGCATTACACAAGAGAACGCCGTAGAAGACGCCCCATTTGATGTTAGGCAAGGTGACGTGCCAGAAGATGCGCCAGCCGCCAGCCCCCAATACGACGGCGGCCTCCTCTTCCTCGGTTCCTTGCGCTTCCATCAAGGGAATCAATTCGCGCGCCACAAAGGGAAAAGTGACAAAGACGGTGGCGAGAACGATGCCGGGAACGGCGAAGATCAGTTTGATGTCGTGAAGCTTCAGCCAGGGTCCGAACCAACCTTGCAGCCCGAACAGCAGCACGTAGACCAATCCGGAAATCACCGGCGAAACGGAAAATGGAATATCGATCAGGGTGATCAGCAGGCTTTTGCCCCGAAAGTCGAATTTCGCCAGGCACCAGGCGCCCACCACGCCGAAAATGACATTGAGAGGCACGGCGATGGCTGCCACCGTCAAGGTAAGACCAATGGCAGCAACGGCGTCGTCATCGCCAAGGGCGCCGAAATAGGCGTCGAGGCCCTTGGAAAAGGCTTCGCCGAACACCGTCACCAGCGGCAGCAAGAGAAACAGCGCCAGCACGCCCAAGGCCGAAACGATCAGCAACAGCCTGACCCAGGCCGGTTCGGTGACCGAACGCCGCGGCAGAGATGTCGTCGAGGAGGAAATTGCCAAGGCCATCGCCTAGTTCGCCGTGAAGCGGCTTTGCCGCCATTTCTGCAGCGTGTTGATCACCAGAAGCATCAGGAACGCCGCCACCAGCATGACGACGGCAATCGCCGTCGCTCCGGCATAGTCATATTGCTCGAGCTTGGTGACGATCAGCAGCGGGGCGATTTCCGAAATACCGGGCATATTGCCGGCGATAAAGATCACCGAGCCATATTCGCCAAGCGCCCGGGCGAAAGCCAAAGCAAAGCCGGTCACCAGCGCCGGCAGAAGGTTGGGCAGAATGACCAGACAGAAAACCTGCAATCGGTTAGCGCCCAGGCTGGCGGCGACCTCCTCATGTTCGAGCTCCAGATCCTGCAACACCGGTTGCACCGTCCTGACGACGAAGGGCATGCCGATGAAGACCATGGCGATCACCACGCCAATCGGCGTGAAGGCGACTTTGATGCCGAGCGGACGCAGCAGTTGGCCGATGACGCCATTGGGTGCGTAGATGGCGGTCAGCGCTATGCCGGCGACGGCCGTCGGCAGGGCGAACGGCAGATCGACCATGGCGTCGAACAGCTTTCGTCCGGGGAATTCATAACGCACCAGAACCCAGGCGACCAACAGGCCGGCCACCACATTGATCGCCGCCGCGATGAAGGCTCCGCCGAAGCTCAGGCGATAGGCGGCCAGGACGCGCGGCGCGAAGGCCGCCTGAACAAACTGCTCCCACCCCATTCCGGCGGCGCGGAAGAACAGCGCCGCCAGGGGAATCAGCACAATCAACCCGAGATAAAACAAGGTATAGCCCAGTGTCGGGCCGAATCCCGGGATGACGGATGACTTGGTTGCCAACATCTAATTCTTCGCCACACCGCTGATCTGATCGAAGATTCCACCATCCTGGAAGTGCGCTTTGTGCAAAGCGTGCCAACCGCCCAAGGACTGTACGGTGAACAGTTTCACTTCCGGAAACTCCTTGGCATGTCGTTTAGCGGTCTCGGGATCACGTGGCCGATAGTGGTTGTGGGCGGCGATTTCCTGGCCTTGCGGACTGTAGAGGAACTTCAGATAGGCCTCGGAGACGGCTCGCGTGCCGCGCTTGTCGACCACCTTGTCGACCACCGCGATGGGCGGTTCGGCCAACACCGAGATGGATGGGATGACCACTTCGAACTGGTTCTTACCCAACTGTTCGACCGCCAGAATCCCCTCGTTTTCCCAGGCCAGCAAGACGTCGCCGATTCCCCTCTGCACGAATGTCGTGGTCGAGCCGCGGGCGCCGGAATCGAGGACTGGAACATTCTTGAAAAGGCCGGTCAGATAGGCCTTCGCCTTCGCTTCGTCGTTGTCGTAGTGATGCAGCGCGTACCCCCAGGCGGCGACGTAACTCCACCGCCCGCCGGCCGAGGTCTTCGGGTTCGAGGTGATGACCTCGATACCAGGTTGCACGAGATCGGGCCAATCCTTCAGGTGCTTGGGATTACCCTTGCGGACCAGGAACACCACGGTCGAGGTATAGGGAGTCGCCTCGTAGGGCAATCGATTGGCCCAGTCGGCGCCGATCAATCCGGTTTTCTCGGCGATCGCATCGATATCGTAGGACAGTCCCAGGGTAACCACATCGGCTTCCAGGCCGTCGATGACGGAACGCGCCTGTGCTCCCGATCCGCCATGTGACTGGTTGATCTTCAGCGTTTCCCCGGTCTTGGCCTTCCACTCCTTGGCGAAGGCCTGATTGACCTCCTGATAGAGCTCGCGCGTCGGATCGTAAGACACGTTGAGCAAGGTCGTGTCAGCTTTGGCGGGAGCGGTCAACGCCGTACCGGCGAGCGCCAAAAAGGCCAAAAGGTGAAGTGTGCGCTTGCTGTTCATCAAGACAAATCCTTCAACCGATGTTCCACCGATATGCCGAAGCCTCGACGGGAGCCGAATGTCCCATCCTGTGCGATCCCCGGACGAACGACAATCGCGCAAAAGGCCTGATCGTGCAGATCCGATGATTCAAACATAAATTACACATCAAAAACGTATTACATATAGATATAATCACACGCCATTGTTGTTAGCGTCAACCCATGTGCTTCTTTATCGTGAATTATCCGCCGAGCCAAAGACCCTCTTGACGACCGCAGGTCACACGCGCTCAGTTGCCGGCGTCTTGCGACCTCTCCGCAGCCTGCTTTTTCGTATAGGCTCTTCTTTTTCGTATAGGCAAGGAACGATGAGTGCTCTCGAACTGAACGCACAAGTGATCGGCGACGGCAGTCCTTTGATTATCCTCCACGGACTGTTTGGATCGGCGCGCAACTGGGGATCGATCGCCCGGGGTCTCGCCGATATCCGCCAGGTCCACGCGCTCGATTTGCGCAATCACGGATCCTCCCCCTGGGATGGGACGATGACCTACGAGGACATGGCCGACGATGTCGCGAAGTACATTGAACGGCGCGGCTTGATGCCTTGCGACGTACTTGGACATTCGATGGGAGGCAAGACCGCGATGGTCCTTGCTCTCACCGATCCGGAGCTGGTCGAGCGCCTGATCGTCGTCGACATCGCGCCCGCGGGTTACGTCCGGGAGAGCTTTCCAGAATATCTACGCGCCATGCAGGCGGTCGACCTTGATCAGCTGCACCGTCGCGCCGACGTGGACGCCGCCCTGGCGCCATCGATCGAAGACCCCTCGCTCCGGGCTTTTCTTCTGCAGAATCTGGTCAGCGAGAGCGGCCGCTTCCATTGGCGCATCAATCTCGCGGGTATCGCGCCGAACCTGCCGGCAATCATCGATTTCCCCCAATTCGACACCTCCTTTGACGGATCGACCACCTTTCTGGCCGGGGAACGCTCCGACTACATACGCCCGCGGGATCAAACGGCCATCGATCGTCTGTTCCCGCAGGCCACGCTCACCGAGATCGGCCAAACGGGACACTGGCCGCACGCCGAACAGCCGGAACATTTTCTCGAACTGGTACGAAAGGCTCTCGCGGCGTGACGGTCCTGGCGGTTTGCTGTCGGCCAGAAGGGACGGCTTTGCTATAGTTCAGTCCGTTCGAGAAGGAATTGCAGATGAGCCAAGACACAAAGTCCGGAACCGACAACGTCCCCGATGATGCCGCGCCACCGGTCGAAGAGATCACGGAATCCAGCGAAAAGCCGTCGACATCTTCGCCGGCTTTGCGCGCCTTCGTCGGCGGTTTGGCTGGCGGATTGATCATCTCGCTGGCCGCTGTCGCCGGTCTGGCTGCCGCCTGGCCGACAGTCCGTCCCTTTGTACTGGCGGACCAGGATCGGCGCCTTGACAGCCTTGACCGGGCGATCGACGACCTCAACCCGCGTCTGGTGGCGATCGAACGCGAACAACCGGAAAGATCGCAGGGCGGCGAAACCGCCGGCTTGGCACGCCGGGTCGCGACCCTGGAAGCGCAGACCCGCACGCCGCTGGCCGACCCGCGCATCGGCGCGGCGTCGGAACAGTCCGAGCGCCTGGCATCCGATGTCGCCCGTCTCGCGGCGGACATTCAAACCCTACGGGCCGCCATTCCACCCGAAGGAACCATTCTGCGGTTGGCTGAACGGGCTGAATCGGCCGAACGCCAAGTCCATGACATCGCCACGCGGAACGCCTCTGCGCAAGCCCAGTTGCTGGTCGTCGGACAACTCCGCGAGGCGGTCAATCGCGGCGATCCCTATCAACCCGAACTCGCGGCGGCACGGCGGGTCGCCGGGCCGGATACCCTGGCGACCCTCGACAGCCTGGCGGCGACATCCGCCGACGGCGTGCCCCGCAAAGAGGTATTGATCGACACCTTTCCGAAGATCGCCGTCGATATCTTGCACGCCGGCGTTCTGTCACCAGACGGCTCTTTCTGGCAAAAAGCCCTGTACAAGCTCAGTTCTCTGGTCAGCATCCGCCGGATCGACGGCCAGGGTTCCAGCACGGCGGCCATCGTGGCGCGCTCCGAGGCTTTGGTGCGCGTCGGTGATTTGACGCGGGCCACCCAGGAATTGTCGGCACTCTCCGAAGAGCCTGCGAAGGTTGCCGAACCATGGATCAAAGCCGCGACCGCCCGAACGGCCGCCGACCGGACCTTGTCCGAGTTGAGCGCCACTGTCGCCGCCGAGGCTCGGGCGACACCGCGATAGTGACGGTGAGCCATTCAACCTCGGTGGCACCGGTCCAATTTATTCACGTCCGTGGCTCAGCCGGAATGGCGGTTATAAAATATCAATCAGCCGCCGCTGACCTCGGCGATCTCGAAGCGGCCCTTCCCGAGCTCCTTGGAGGAGTACATCGCCTTGTCGGCGGCATGCAACAACTCCTCGGCATTGCGCCCATGCAAGGGAAACAGCGCGATGCCGATGCTCGCCCCGATCCGCACGAAGACGTCACCATCATCGTTCAAGGCGAAGGGCTCCGTCAGGCAAAGAAGTATCTTCGATGCCACTGTCACGGCGTCGGCGGCTCCATCCATATCGGGCAGGACGATGACGAACTCGTCCCCTCCCAGTCGGGCCACCGTGTCACTTTCCCGGACACACGCCTGCAAACGGTCGGACAGGGCGACCAGCAAATGATCACCGGCCAGATGGCCGTAGCTGTCATTGACGCTCTTGAAACCATCGAGATCGAGAAAGAGGACCCCCAACTTCCCCCCTTCGCGGGCCGTCTTGGCCAACGCCTGCAACATTCGATCGTGCAACAGCGATCGGTTGGGTAAGCCGGTCAGGGCATCGTAGTTGGCGCGGTAGCGAATCAGTTCCGCTTCCTGTTTCTCGTCGGTGACATCGCTGAACACGCCGATATGGTTGACCACCTTGCCATCGGCGTCGCGGATCAAGGAAAGGGTCAGGCGTTGAACATAGATCTCGCCGTTCTTGCGCCGGTTCCACACTTCGCCATGCCAATGGCCGGTGCGCTGCAGCGCGATCCACATGCCTTGGTAGAATGCCAGGTCATGTCGCCCGGATGCCAAATGCCGGGGATTTTTGCCAATGACTTCCGCGGCCCCATAGCCGGTCACGCGCTCGAAGGCCGGATTGACGGCGACGATATTGTTGGCGTCGTCGGTGACCATCATCGCCTCGTCGGTCGTCTCGAACACGACGGCGGCCAAATGTCGATGCTGTTCGGCCACTTTCCGCTCCGTGATATCCCGAACGATAACTTCAACCGCCGGTTTCTCCCGATGAACAATGGCCGCCATCGTCACTTCCGCGTCGAAAACCGAGCCATCGAGGCGCGACAGTCGACACTCGATGCGGTTGGGTTCGACGATCCCGTTCAACAGTGTCGGATCGATCAACGCGGCAACGAGACGGCACCAATCGCTCCGCGGATAGAGGCGCGCCGGGTCGATTCCAACCAGTTCCCGGCGTTCGCGGACACCGAAGGTGATCAGGGCGCGGGAATTGGCAAAAAGGACCTTTTGAGCGTCGCATAGCAAGATCGCATCGGGTGACACGTCAACCAGGGTCCGGAAACGCTCTTCGCTTTCGCGCAACGCCTTGGCGGCAGCGCTCCGCCCGATGGCGTAGCGAATCGTCCGATGCAGCAACTCCGGGTCGGCGAAACCTTTGATCAGATAGTCCTGACACCCCCGCTCGACAGCCAAAGTGCCGGTCTGGCGATCCGATAGACCGGTCAGGACCACCACTGGCGTGTCCGGCCACTCGGCCAGCACGGCGTCGACAGTCTCCGTTCCGGTACAATCGGGAAGCCCAAGATCGGTAAGCACGACATCGAAGGCAGAAACAGCCCCAAGCACTCTTGCCTGCGCCAAGGATCTGGCGACGGTCACATCGAAGGGAGGGTCGGCATCCTCGGCCAACTGCAAGGCCACCAATCGGGCATCACCCGGATTGTCTTCAACAACCAGTACGCGAGTTGATGGGGGTCCGTGCCGTTGGTCGGCAGTATTCATGGCGAGCCCTCAGAGGTAATCGGGAGGCGGGAGATTCCCGTCCCGTTTTCGCCTATTTTAGCTCACTCCGATCAGACTTCTGAAAGAAAATATGAACGATATGCCGGAGCATACTTGTCATGCCTAGGATTGATCGCGCCCCGTCAAAAAAAGAACGGCCGCCCGATTGCGACTATGCAACCGGACGACCGAATAATTGATCAATCTCGTCAATAATTACTGATTTCCATCAGTCAAAACGAAGAAATTCTCTCCAGCGCTTCCGTCAACTTAAAACGAGCGGCTCCCCACTCGCTAAGGCGTTCACGCTGCTCCGCCACCACCTCTGGTGGAGCTTTCGCGACGAAGGACTCATTTCCAAGTTTCTTTTCGACCTTCTCTATATCACCCGAAAGTTTAGCAATCTCTTTGTTCAGCCTGGCTTTTTCCTGGGCCAAATCGATAACATCGGCCAACGGCAACAAAATCGTCGCCTCGTCGACGACCACCTGGACAGCCCCCTTGGTCGCCACCGTATCGACGGATTGGATCGAAGCGGCACGCGCCAGAGTCAAGATGGCATCGCGGTGAACCTGCAACCGATTGAGAGTGTCCGCGGAAGCTCCCTTGATCTGCAAGGGCACACGCGCCCCTGCCGGCACGTTCATTTCAGCTCGAACCGCACGAATCGCCGAAATCAGCTTCACCAGCCAATCGAGTTCCGCCTCGGCGGCGCCATCATGAATCGTCGGGGCCGGCCAGCGCGAAGACATCAGGAACTGCGGACGCCCATCATCGAGCTGGCTCCAAAGCTCTTCGGTGATGAATGGCATGAACGGATGCAGAAGATGGAGAATCTGATCGAGAACCCAGGCTGCGGTCGCTCTTGTCTCGCTTTTGGCGGGACCATCGGCCCCCTGTAGCACCGGTTTGGCGAATTCCAGGTACCAGTCGCAGAAGGTATTCCAGACAAATTGGTAGGCGGCATTGGCAGCGTCGTTGAAGCGGTAGCTTTCGATCGCCTGTCCGATCCGGCCGGCGGCATCGCCGACCTTGCCGACGATCCAGCGGTTGAGCTGTTCGCGTGTCGTCGCCGGATCAAACCCGGCCACCGGCCGGCACTCGTTCATCTGACAGAAACGGGCCGCGTTCCAAAGCTTGGTGGCAAAGTTGCGATAGCCCTCGACCCGGCTTTCCGCCAACTTGATGTCGCGCCCCTGGGCGGCCAAGGCCGCCAACGTGAAGCGCAATGCATCGCAGCCGTATTTGTCGATAAGGTTGAGCGGATCGATGACGTTGCCTTTCGACTTCGACATCTTCTGGCCCTTTTCGTCGCGGACCAGGGCGTGGATGTAGACTTCACGGAAGGGCACGTCGCCCATGAAGTGAAGCCCCATCATCATCATCCGGGCGACCCAGAAGAAGATGATGTCGAACCCGGTGACCAGCACATCGGTCGGATAATAGCGATCGAGCGCCGTCGTCTTGTCCGGCCAGCCGAGGGTTGAAAACGGCCATAGCCCCGATGAAAACCAGGTATCGAGAACATCGGGATCACGGGTCAGCGCGACGGTCTTGCCATAATGGGCGTTCGCGGCCGCCTGCGCCTCTTCCTCGCTCAGCTCGACGAAATAGGCACCGTCGGGCCCATACCAGGCCGGCACCTGATGACCCCACCAGATCTGACGGGAAATGCACCACGGCTGGATGTTACGCATCCATTCGAAATAGGTATTTTCCCAATGCTTGGGCACAAACTGGGTCCGTCCGGACTCGACCGCCTCGATGGCCGGTTTAGCCAGCGTGGCCGCATCAACGAACCATTGATCGGTCAGCCAGGGCTCGATCACCACATCGGAGCGGTCGCCATAGGGCCGTTGCAGCACATGCGGCTCGATCTTCTCAAGGAGATCCAGCGCTTCGAACTCGGCCACGATCTTCTTGCGGGCTTCGAAGCGGTCCAGGCCTTGGTAGACTGCCGGAGCGTTTTCGTTGATCCGCGCGTCCTGATCAAGAATGTTGATCATCGCCAAATCATGCCGCCGGCCGACCTCGAAATCGTTAAAATCATGAGCCGGAGTAATCTTCACCGCGCCGGTACCCTTTTCGGGGTCGGAATATTCGTCGGCGACGATCGGAATCAGACGCCCGACAATCGGCAGGCGGACGCACTTGCCAACCAGATCCTTGTAGCGGTCGTCGTCTGGATGGACGGCGACACCGGTGTCGCCCAGCATGGTTTCCGGACGCGTGGTGGCGACAGTGATGAAGCGGCCTGCCTCCCCTTCCACGGGATAGCGCAGGTACCACATATGGCCCTTTTCTTCCTTTTGCACCACCTCAAGGTCGGAAATGGCCGTGTGCAGCTTGGGATCCCAATTGACCAATCGTTTGTCGCGATAGATCAGGCCCTCTTTGTAAAGATCGACGAAGACCTTGCGGACGGCGCGACTTAGACCCTCGTCCATGGTAAAGCGCTCGCGCGCCCAATCCGGCGAAGCTCCGAGACGGCGCAGCTGACCGGTAATGGTGCCGCCGGATTGGGCTTTCCACGTCCAAACCCGCTCGATGAATTTATCGCGGCCCAAATCATGGCGCGTCAGAGACTCCGCCGCCATCTGCCGCTCGACCACCATCTGCGTGGCGATGCCGGCGTGGTCTGTTCCAGGTTGCCAAAGAGTATCGCGGCCAAGCATGCGATGGTACCTGGTCAGGATGTCTTGCAGCGTGAAAGTCAGAGCGTGCCCCATATGGAGGCTGCCCGTCACGTTGGGCGGCGGCATCATGATGGTATAGGGTTGCTCTCCGGAGTCCGGTCGGGCAGCGAAGGCGCCGGCCTCTTCCCAGTTCCGATAATGCTTAGGCTCGACCTCGCCGGGCCGATAGGTTTTGTCCAGCATCGCCTGATGCCACTCCAACTCTGAAAATGGGAATGCGAGCCGGCTCCCTCGCGCCGAAGGCGACAGGGACGCCGGCAGCAAAAGGTCGTTCTAGAGCTTTTCGGCCCGATTGACCATTTTCTCGATTTCTTTTTTGACGATCCGCTCGATCATGTAAGGCAGATTCTCGTCCAACCATTCCTTGATCAGACCCTTGAGAATCTCGCGCACGATGTCTTCGAGCGTCACCCCGCCGTTACCGAGACCGACGCCCCGTTCGCGCGCGACGGCTCTTGCCAATTCTGCAAAAGACGAGGTGGATGCCACCTGAACGGGTGGCGCAAGCAGGCTGTCGTCTTCGTGGTCTTCCGGTATTGGGGCCATACGCGGCTCCGGTTCCGCCAACATAGGAAAAGGCTCCGGTTCTGGTTCTGGTTCTGGTTCCGGTTCTGGTTCGAACACGGGCTCTGGTTCCAACTCGGGCTCAAAATCGGGAAGCGGTTCGTCCTCAGCCACCATGTCATCGGTCAATTCAAGAACGTCTTCGTCGTCCTCAATAGCAAAGGCAGGACCGGGCTCGGCTTCGAAGGCGGGCTCCTCCTCGACGATCGGCTCAAGCTCCGGCTCCGGTTCGGGCTCCGGTTCAGGAGGAGGAGGAGGTGGTGGTGGTGGCGCGGCAGCCTTGGGCGGTGCCGGCGGAGGTGCCTTCACCGCTTCCTCAGCGTCGTCTTCCGATAAAATTCGGCGGATGGAGGCAAGGATGTCCTCCATTGATGGTTCCTGCTGCGCCTTGTCGTCGCTCATGGCTCAACCATTTCCAGACTGGGCTAAATTAGTGGAGACAGGCCGCAACCATGCTCCTCTCGACATCCCGTTCATATCACTCATGACCATCTGCCGGGACCTCTCCGGTGCCAACCCATTTATCACGCACTTCGTCGTAATGTTTCACGGGATCATAAACTTGGACAGGCAATGCCAGCGCTTGCGCCGTCATCTGTCCAATCGTGCTCTTCAATTGATAGGCCGCCACGGCTTCATCATGCTGTGCCTCCACCAGGTTGACGCGGGCATTCAGCAATTCCTGTTCGGCGTTCAACACATCAAGCACGGTCCTCGAACCAACCTGCGATTCCCGCTGCACGCCGTCGAGGGCGACCTGGGCGGATCTGATCTGGTCGCTATAGGACGATATCCGGGCCCTTGCCGTCTCCAGCGCTTCCCATGCCTTGGTCACCGATTCGATAGTGTCGCGACGGGCCACATCAACGTCGGTCCGCGCCTGCCCGGCCGTCTGCTTCTGGGCCCGCAAGCGGGCATATTCCTGCCCCTGCTGATAGAGCGGCACAGTCACATTGAGGCCAGCCTGATAGATCCGCTCGTAGGTTTTCGGACCGTCGTAATCGTAGTTACGCGTCACCTGGCCGTCGAGGCTGACGGTCGGCTGCAACTCGCCGGCCACCAGATCGATGCCATGCTGAGCGGCCCTGTAGCTGTGCTGCGAGCTGACGACACTGGGGTTCTCCGCCAGAGCCATCTCGCGGGCCTGGTCGATCGATGTCGGCAGACCCGGGACCGGCCCCGGGGACACCAATCCGTCGGGCGCATGACCGACGACGTTGACGTAATTGGCCTCGGCGGCCCGCAGATTCCCTTCGGCCTGCGTCCGGTCGGCGTGCGCGGCCGACAGCCGCGATTCAGCCTGGGAGACGTCGGTCCGAGTGACTTCGCCGACGCGGAAACGGTCGTTCGTTGCGTCGAGCTGGCGCTGCAGAACTTGCTCGTCGTTGATGCTGAGTTCGCGGACGGCCCGGTATTGCACGACGTTCATGTAGGCCGACACGACATTGACCAGGACCGTCTCTTCGGTGTTGGCCAATTGGGCGCGCGCCGCCGCCACCTGTGCTTCGGCCTGCTTGATCTGCGCGACCGTCCGTCCACCCCGATAAAGCGGCTGATCGACCGTCAGACTGGCGGCCTTGGACGAGGCACGCGTGTCCGACGCGAGGACCTCGGTCCCGTACACCGTCGACGTGGGCGCCTTGGCGTAAGTGTTCGTCCGGGTCAGGCTTCCAGCCAATTTGACCGTCGGACGCCAATTGGCAAGCGCCTGTGGCACTTGTTCATCAACGGCACGCAGATGAGCCCGCTGCGACTCAAGCGTCGGATTGGAGGTGTAAGCGGAAGCCAACGCCTCCATCAATGTCTCGGCATTGACAGCGCCCGAATAGCCGCAGCCCGCCAGGATCAGTCCAACAGTCAGGCATGTGTTCTTCTGCATAGATCACCTAGTTGAGAGGGATAGCTTGCGGCAAATCGTAATCCCTCCCGACACAACAACATGGATACGATATCTGCCGATATAGAAATATCAAGCACTTTGCGAGTTTTTCTAAGATAGAGCCAGGTCCTATTGACGAAAAAATATGAGACAAGCCAAGGAGCGGCTCTTTGGGTTGGACCAATCGACTATCATCACTGGCCCCATCCGGTCGATCGGTTTGACCAGCCCGTCCTCCGCTGTTTCACGACTGCCTGGCATCATTTTCCGGCCTAGAAGGCAAAACCCGGCTTGCGCTGGAAGCCGGGCAAGCAATGGGCGAATGCCTCGAAAACGCGCCTGGTGGAGAAACTGTTGCCGGTTCTGGTTACCAGGGTAACCCGCCCAAGTCCGGATTCCCCATTGACGACGGCAACCAGCCGACCGCCATCAGACAACTGACGCAACAGAACGTCGGGAATCCGGGCAACTGCGCCTTCGATAACGATCACTTGATAGGGACTGTGGGCAGCATCGCCGTCGGCAAGATTTCCACTGACAACCGCAACATTGTCGATTTTCTGCTCGCTCAGCAAGGCACCGGATCGCCCGACCATCTCGCTGTCGCACTCGATGGCCACCACGGTGCTTGCCAGCCTCGCCAAAACAGCGGCCGAATAACCGGTGACGCAGCCGATATCGAGGACGACGTCGCTCGTCTTGATGTCGACGGCCTGCAGCATGCTGGCAAAAACCAGCGGCTCGATCAGATAACGCCCACCGCCCAGGTCGATGCTCTCGTCGACATAGGCGATGCCACGCATCGATTTCGGGACGAATACTTCGCGCGGGACCGCACGTAGCGCCTCGATCACCTTGCTGTTGGTGACCCGATTGGTGCGAATCTGACTCTCGACCATACGCTGTCGAACTGCGGCATAATTCATCGTCGATCGCTCCTCTCTACGGTCGCCGGCCCGATCATTTGAGACTCCGACCGGGGCTAGGCGCCCGACCGCCCCCGTCTCAAATGAGGCATGGCCCGCGAATCCCGCGGATGGGCGAGTTATACCGGCCGGCTCCACCGCTGACAATGCTACACTGGTCACAAGGGCAAAGGCGTGTCGATCACCGTTCCAGCCGGGCGCAATACCACGTCGGACACCGGCCATCCGCGTGGCCCGGCACCGCCATTTAACCCCACCGTTGGCAGCGAATGAATTTGCCCGCTTGCCGCCCCTTGACCACATCCAAGGGAATGTCTATAAACGCCCCCTCACGACCGGGCGGCTGCATCTGTGCGCAGGCTTCCGGGCAGGGGCCGGGTGGCAGAGTGGCTATGCAGAGGACTGCAAATCCTTGTACGTCGGTTCGATTCCGGCCTCGGCCTCCAAACCCCGCCGTTTGCGGCAAGGATGTTGCAAATTCTTGAAAAAAGGGTTTGCACCAAGCTTTCCGACCTTGGTATAAGGCGGGCCCTGCTGGAACGATGCGCAACGAGCGCCGCCCGGTCGTGGAAAAAAAGGAATTCGGCGGTTCATCCTTTGGGATGGATCCCTATTCCCAGGTAGCTCAGTGGTAGAGCAAGCGGCTGTTAACCGCTTGGTCGGGGGTTCGAATCCCTCCCTGGGAGCCAGATTAAACCCCCGGAGCCGAAAGGCTCCGGGGGTTTTTCGTTGCTGGTGTCGGAAAAAATCGCTGATAAACAACGATTTTCCGCTCATTGATCGTACTGGAGCGCAAGTCGGTGCATATGGTCGCACTTGGTCCGGCGACCGGATTTGTTGGTACTTCTGATGGTATCTCGGCCTGCCTGTTGGTATGATGTTGGTATCCGTCAACCCAACGATGGGTAAAGACGATGATGCTCAGCGATATGAAGTGCAAGGTGGCCCGGCCGGGCACCAAGCTCCAGAAGCTTTCCGATGGCGGGGGCCTTCAGCTTTGGGTACAGCCGACGGGCGGTCGTCTGTGGCGCCTCGCCTTTCGGTTCGACGGCAAACAAAAGCTTCTGGCGCTGGGTGCTTATCCGACGGTGTCGCTGGCCGACGCCCGGCAGGCCCGGGGTGACGCGAAGCGATTGCTGAAAACGGGTGTCGATCCTTCTCAAGATAAGAAAGAGCGGAAGGCGGGGGCGTGGACAGGACCTTCCGCGCCATCGCCGGTGAGTTTGTGGCCCGGCTGGGAAAGGAGGCCCGCGCCGACGCGACCATAACGAGGACAAAGCGGCTGTTGGATCTCGCCTATCCGACCTTGGGTGATCTCGCCATCGAGGACATCGATGCGTCGGCCGTCCTCAAGGTGCTCCGCCGCGTCGAAGAGCGCGGACACTATGAAACAGCTCGCCGCCTGCGATCGACCATCGGCGGCATCTTCCGGTATGCGATCGCCACCGCCCGCGCGCAGTCCGACCCCACCCTTCCCCTCAAGGGCGCCCTGATCACGCCAACCGTGACGCCGCGGGCGGCCATTACCGAGCCGAAGGCCTTCGGCGGACTCCTCCGTCCGATCGACTCGTATGACGGACAACCGAGCATCTTGGTAGTGCGAAATCCGATTCATTCCGGCCACCTAATCCGATTTGATTCCGGCCACTGATTCCGACGCCAATCCGGCCACCCATTCCGATTTGATTCCGGCCATCGATTCCGATCGCATTCCGGCCACCCTTCTGGTTGTGGCGC
>JARLJB010000231.1 GCA_031291415.1 Telmatospirillum sp. | reverse complement strand
GGTCTATGGGCTGGGTGACGAAGGCGTCATGGCCTTCTCCGAGGACGGCATCGAATGCCTCCGGGAACTCATCGAGATCCACAAGGCAAACCCGAAAGTCGATCAGGAATAGGCCGCCGGCGGTCTACGCCGGATGGATACTTTGACATCGTTGCTAGGCCGACTTGTCAGGATGGCGCTCGTAATGAGATGAACGAGATGATCCGCCCGTGGCGCGAATGAGGGCTGGTCGACCGCCCAGCCGAGCGCCGTTATCAGGGCGAACAGGTCGTCCCCATTCATATCGGCGCGCGCTGTTCCCTCGCTCTGAGCACGAAGCAGTAGTCGCGCGCCTGCTGAGTGCACCGCTGCGCACGAGGCATAAAGAGCGGAGTCCGGGTTCGTGTGGGCGGCCGCCATCATGGCGACTACGCCCCTGTAGCTTTGCGTGAATGCCACCAATTCTCGAAACCAGGAGAGAAGTGCTTCGTCAGCCGAAGTCGACGTTTCGAGTTCACCCGCCTTCTGCGTCAGCGCGTCCAGATTTGTACACAGCAACGCTTCGAACAAGGCTTCTCGCGTCGGGAAATGACGAAGCAATGTGGCCAGCCCGACGCCGGCCCGGCGGGCGATATCGCGCATCGACGCGTCGGCACCGTGCTCGGTGACGACGTCACGCGCGACCGAGAGAATTTGGCTGCGATTTTTTTCTGCGTCGGCTCGCATGGATTGCCTTGATAAATGGATCGGTGATCCGTATATCTGGATCAGTGATCCGATTGTCAAACGGATCAGCGATCCACTAGATACAGCGCATGTGGGTAAATGGCAACAGGCACCGCCCGACACGACGAAAAGGAGACGTCATGGGAAAGCTTGAGGGTAAGGTTTCAGTCATCACGGGCGGCGCTACCGGCATCGGCCTCGCCGCAGCAAAGCGCTTCATCGAAGAGGGCGCCTTCGTTTTCATTTTCGGCCGCCGGCAGGAAGCGCTCGACGCGGCTCTGGCCGATCTCGGGCCCAATGCCCGCGCGGTGAAGGGCTCGGTCTCCAATCTGGCCGACCTCGACCGACTCTATGCGGCGGTGACGGCAGAGCGCGTGACCCTCGACATCGTCTTCGCAAATGCCGGGACGGGAAGCCAGCTTGCGCTCGGCGAGATCACCGTCGAGCACATTGACGAAACCTTCGACACCAACGTGAAGGGTACGATCTTTACGGTCCAGAAGGCGCTGCCGTTGATGGGCGTGGGCGGTTCGATCATCCTGACCGGATCGAGCGCCGGCACCACGGGTGCCCCGGCATTCAGCGCCTATAGCGCGAGCAAGGCGGCAGTGCGCAACCTCGCGCGGACCTGGGCGGAGGACCTGAAGGGTACCGGCATCCGGGTCAACGTGCTGTCGCCCGGGCCGACCGCCACCGAACTCGCGAAGGAAGCGTTGGGCGAGGAGGGCATGAAGTTCTTCGCCTCGCTCAATCCGCTCCAGCGCATGGCCGATCCGGCGGAGATTGGAGCGGTGGCCGCCTTTCTCGCGTCGTCGGACAGCAGCTTCATGACCGCCAGCGAGGTCGCCGTCGACGGCGGCTTGGCGCAACTCTGACGCCTCATGCCCTTGCGGCGCTTCATTCAATTGTTCGGAGCGCTGTGGGGCAAGGTTAAACCGAAGGAAAACACATGAGCTACGCAATCATCGGCTTCGGCAATATCGGCCAGGCTCTGGCCAAGGCGTTCGTCCGCAACGACATCAAAGTATCCGTTGCAACCACGCGCGACCCGGAAAGCTTTGCATCCGCCGCGGCCGCGATCGGACCCTCGATCATTCCCAAAACACTGGCGGAGGCCGTCAAGGCGGACGTCATCTTTTTGGCTGTCCGCTTCGAGGCGCACCCGGATGTTGCAAAGGCGCTCCCCACCTGGCAGGGGAAGACCATCGTCGATGTGACCAATGCCTACGGCGTGCCCCCTGATGAACTGGGAGGACAGCCTTCTTCCAGGTTCGTCGCGCAGACCTTCACTGGTGCAAGACTGGTCAAGGGCTTCAATCATTTGATCGCTGCCACCCTTGCCCAAGACCCCGCCGTCCATGGTGGCAGGAGAGTCGTGTTCCTGGCGAGCGACGATGACGGCGCCGCAGCGGAGATTGGTGCGCTTGCGGAAAATCTCGGTTTCGCGCCGATCAAACTTGGCGTGCTTTCGGAAGGTGGACTGCTTGTGCAGGCGCGCGGCAATAGCTGGGGTCAACTGATCTTTAAGGACTTGATCAAGTTCGACTGACGCCGTCAGCCATTCTCGGCTGAACGCACCCCGTAGTACCGCTTCTCGCGTCACATCGCTCACAAGGAACCGTATTATGCGCGTTTTAGTTACTGGCGGGACCGGCCATATCGGTCCGTATATCATCCGGGAACTCATCGCCGCCGGACACGAGGTCACTGGTTTGGCCCGGTCTGACACGGCCGCGGCGGCGGTGTCCGCGCTCGGCGCCAAGGTGCGTCGCGGGGATATTTCCGACCTCGACGGGCTCAAAGAGGCGGCAGCAGACTCCGACGGTGTCATCCACGTCGCGCACCGGCAAGACCTGCTTCCCTCCGGCGGGATCGACGCCGTGGCCGCGGCGGAGCGTCAGATCATGCTCGCATATGGCGAGGCACTGGCCGGAACCGGAAAGCCGCTGGTCGCGTCGGGGAGCATTGGCTCGCCCGGATGGGAAAACCTGGGTCGGCCCGCCACCGAGGATGATCCGGCCCTTCCCGGCGGCGATAAGTACAAGGGTACCCTGCGGGTTCGTAACATCGTGGAAACCACCGTAGTCGGCCTCGCGGAGCGGAGCGTGCGGTCTTCGGTCGTGCGGATTCCCCCCATCGCGCACAGCACGACCGATAATGCCGGCCTCCTCCCGCTGCTGATCGGGCTTGCGAAGGAGAAGGGCGTCATCGGCTACCCCGGCGACGGCGCGAACCTATGGCCGGCCGTGCACAGCCGCGACCTCGCCTCCTTGTTCCGTTTGGCGCTGGAGAAGTGTCCGGCTGGTAAATCCTGGCACGGGATTGAGGGCGAGGGCATCCGGTTTCGCGAGATCGCCGAGGCCATTGGCAGCCGTCTGGGCCTGCCGGCCGTGAGCATTCCCGCGGACGTACTGATGCTGCCGGGATACTTTGGGTTCCTCGCGAATTTGGTCACGCTGGACCTCCCGGCGTCCAACCTCATCACCCGCCAGACCCTCGGCTGGGAACCCGCTCAGCCCAGCCTGCTCGCCGATTTGGACA
This sequence comes from Telmatospirillum sp., assembly GCA_031291415.1. Taxonomy (GTDB): domain Bacteria; phylum Pseudomonadota; class Alphaproteobacteria; order Rhodospirillales; family Magnetospirillaceae; genus Telmatospirillum. The sequence goes on along the minus strand of JARLJB010000231.1, from coordinate 23,757 downwards.
ACGGCCATTACTTCCCTGCCGGCAGATGAGCTGCCGGCAGCGCGCCGGGTCGCAACGAGGCCGGCGGATAGAGACTGCGAGCAACACGCCAACTCACGAGGAGACTGCACATGAGCACTATCATCTCACAGTCGCCGGGCTCGAATTCTTCGAGTTCGCACGCGCGATCATCGGCGCACCAGCGCCTTGACCATGGTCGGGCTGATCAAGTTGGTGCGCGGCAACCAAGGCAGCTCTGCGCTTGCTAAGCGAATGAGTTGGCTGGTTCTGTGCCAACACCGCCTTGGCGCAAAGGTGCCAAAGCCAAAACTATTTTCTTCTCTCTATTTGAGCGGTGAACTTACTGACGGAACCAGGATCGTCGATTCAACGCTTAGGATGTCGGTGATATCAAAGCCTCTGGCATCGTTTGCAGCCTCTGAGCTCTGTATGTAGCGCTGCGCGACGACGCCAGGATCGTCGCCCTCTGCGTAGGAAACCAACACAAAGATTCGGTACGCTACATCGTCTTTCTGGGTCCATAAGCCATGAGCCTCGACACCGAACAGCCCAAAATTGTTGAGGTGGCGCGGATAGACCGTAGAAGCGTAAAAATCGAGCGCCTCTTTCGTGCGCAGTGAGTAAACCCGCATCTCAAAGGTTCGCATGATGGTGGTCTCCTGTTGAGAGATATTCTGTCAGGGCGCCCCAGCCGCGATGGCGGTCAACGTCGCCATCGCGGCCAGCAGGCGTGTGGAGTCCCCGGCGCTCCAACCCATATCGTTACCGGGATCGTGGGCCGTTGGGGGCGCTGGGTTATGACGGTTGGCGAGGCGGGGGGACGGCGCCCATTTGAATGAAGACGTCCAGCGTGTTGAGTTCGTCCCAGTGCTCGACGAAGCGGCCGTTCTCGACCCGCCAGATATCGATCGAGCGCATGGTGAAGGCATTGCCCGTGCCGGAGTAGCCGAGGAGGTTTCCGGTGTGCGTGCCGTCGTAGCGGTAGCGGCCGACCACGCGGGAGCCATCGGCCGAGACGAAGACGTCTTCCGCAGTCACCGTGAGGTCGGGCACACCGGCGATGATGGCGCCAAGGACCTTCTTTGAACCCTCAAGGCCCGGTTCGGCGAAGGCGTTGTGGTTGACATAATTGGGCGCTTTGATCTCGTCGAGGCGCGAGAGATCGTGGCTGGACATGATCTCGGCGAAGAGATAGCCGAGTTTGACCAGATCAGCTGGCATTGTGGTTTTCATTTTTCGTTCCTTTCCAGTTTTAAGTCGCTAGATCAGTTTTTACGTGGCGCCGAAGATGAGGCACGCGCCAGTTGCGACAATGACCAGCCCCGTAAGGCCATGCATGCCGAAGGCGAGGGCTCTGCTTCCGCCCGACCGCAGGACTGTCGCCATATCGCCAAATGCGATGAGGCTCGCCACGAGCATGAATTCGCCGAGCAAGCGCGGCGATCCATTGGCCATGAGCAGGATGACAAAAAGGCCCGCTGCGATATCCCGCGTGCCTTTTACAGACAGCCACGCGGTAAGTCCTGTCGATGGCGGCGGTGAATCGGCGATGCCAAAGGCGGCCGATGCGGTGGCAGGCGCCAACCAAAAGCGCGTGCCGAGGAACAAAATTGCGGCCGCGATCAGGCCGGAAAGCACATATCCGATTGGGATCATTGGGGATCTCCTGTCATCTGCAGATAAACTAGCGACGCTAGTATTTTACGTCAACAGAAATCTAGCATTGACATAAAATGTTTCATTGATAGGATTTTGGGATGTCAATCGCCGAACGCAAAGAGCGCCAGCGTGCGGAGCGCTATGAACTCATCCTGGCAGCAGCGCGCGAACTGGCCGAAGCCGATGGTTGGGACGCTGTCACCACGCGTCGTCTCGCGGAGCTGATCAACTATAGCCAGCCGGTTCTCTACAGCCACTTCAAGGGCAAGGCCGACATCATGGCCGCGGTGGCCACGAGAGGCTTCGAGGAACTTGCGACGCGATTGGAAATGGAAACGACGAACGTCACTGACGCTGCGGATGTTCTACGCAACATCTGTGCCGCCTATCTTGATTTTGCCCGTTCGCGGCCGGTTGTCTATGAGGCGATGTTCGTCTTGCCGACGAGGATCAAATTCGCCAGCGAGGAAACGCCGCCAGCCCTCCGTGCCGCCTTCGCCGCGTTGGTCGCCGCGCTTGGGCCAGATCGGCAAGAGCCGGTATTCCTGGCCGAAGTGCTGTGGAGCGCGTTGCATGGAATGGTCGTCCTCATGCAATCTGAACGTATCCCGGCTGAAGACGCCGAGGTTCGATTGAACATTCTCGTCCAAAAATTCAGGAGCGATTAGGGTGATTGGGCGGACGGCGCCCGACATGGGGCAAATGCCGACAACGGTTGCAAGACGCGTTGCCGGCTACGATAATCCGATTGGATATGCGGATATTCATGTCGGGGGGCCAGCGTGTCACGTCCGGAGCGGGGACATATTTCCGGAAACGATGCCCTTTTGGTTCTGGAAACGATAGAGACCTGTCTTGCCGCCGACAGTGATCAAGACCTGTATGAAACAGTAATTCCCTGTATCCAGAAGCTGTTTTCGTTCGATTATGCCTCGCTCACTCTTGGGACCTGGCAGGCCGCTCAGCGCAAATGGTCCCCGCAGGCGTTATATAGCCTCAATCTTCCCGGCAGCTTCTGGGAGTCCTATCAAAAATCGAATTGGATCGCCGATCCGGTGGTGGCGGAATCCCTGCGGGGCCGCCCTCATCAACATTGGTCGATGACTGCGGGGCAGACCATCCTCGATACCGGCGAGACCCGGGCGCCGCCACTGCACCCTTCGGCAGCGCTGCTGATGGATTATGGCATTTATTCCGGCTACACGAGCGCCGTAGCCCCGGCCGGGCCGGGCGAGTCCTGCAGCATGATCACTTTCTGCACCGGCAGGGACCGAGGGTTGGATCCCCGGACCCGCGATATCCTGTCCCATTTGACTCCCCATCTGCACCAAGCCTTGCTTCGCAATCAGAACAACGGCAAGGCACCAGATATCCTTCTGTCCAACCGCGAAAGCGAGGTGCTGAACTGGCTGAAACTGGGGAAAAGTTCGTGGGATATCTCGATGGTTCTCGGCATTAGCGAGCGTACCGTGAATTTCCATGTCTACAACCTGATGCGCAAGTTGGGCGCCATCAACCGGCCCCAGGCCGTGGCCATTGCCGTCAGTCGCGGGTTGATCGGTTTGGATTGATCGTCGAAATCTTAAGCCCGCCCTGTCATTTCTGACAGGTGACAAGACCTTGTCTTACAGGAGACAGTTCAAGCGGGACAGCATTCCTCCAATAACGGATTCCTCAGGGGGCCGCATCGATGACCGAAACGACACGCTCCGTCCGAAACCACGCCATGGACAATCTTCGGGTGGTCATCATCTTCCTGGTGGTCGTTCTGCACGGAATTATTTCGTACATGGCTTACCCGCCGCCCTGGTGGTACGTCCTCGACGGCCAGAACAGCATCGTCTTCACTTACATGGTCCTGTTGATCGACGTCCCGATCATGCAGATCATGTTTTTTCTGGCCGGGTATTTCGTCTGGCCGTCGTTGGTGAAACGCGGGCCTGCCCGGTTCATCCTCGACAAGATCCGACGAATCGGCATCCCCTGGGTCTTCGGCGTCCTGGTCTTGGCCCCACCCATCGCCTATCTGATCTATTATTCCCGCAAATCGCCGATGTCGCTTACGACCTTCTGGCAGACCGACTTTTGGGGGAAGGCTTATCAACAGTCGGTCTACTGGTACCTGGGGCCGCTGCTGGCGCTGTTCGCGGTGACCGCCATCCTGTTCGCCACCAGTCACCGTTTCGCCGCCTGGAAACCGGGCAACCGCCGCCCGGCCTGGTGGTGGATCACCTTGTTCGTCCTGGCCATGTCGGCCGTTTCGGCGGCGATCGCCAGCCGCTGTGACCTGGACCTGTGGAGCAACAACTATCTGTTCGTCTATCAGCCGGTACGCATTCCCAATTACATTGGATATTTCTTCCTGGGCATCTTCGCCTTTCAGTCCGGCTGGTTTACGGAAACGGGATTCCAACCGCATTGCGGTCTCTGGGTCCCTCTTTGGGTTGTCTCCGCGCTGGCCTATGTGATGTTCCGGCTGAGTCCGCAGTCGGCCGCGCCCACAGTCGAATTCAAGACCGTGGCCGTCCTGCTGTTCAACCTGTTCTGCATCGTCTCGTTGTTCGCCATGATCGCCCTGGCGCATCGGTACGCCAATTGCAGCAGTGCATTCTGGCGCCTGCAGGCGCGTAATTCCTATGGCGTCTATTACCTGCACCCGCTGATTCTTTATCCCCTGGCGCTTCTGTTCGTGCCGCTGACGCTGTCTATCTTCCTGAAGGCGACGCTCATTATCCTCGTGGCCTACGTCATCAGTCTGGCGGCCAGCGGCCTGGTCCTGACCCGGCTTCCGGCATTGAGGAACATGTTCTAAAGCGATTCTCCAACTCCTGACGCCGGAGCGTACCTCTGCCGGGCGTGTTGCTTAAGCCGGCTCTCTTCCTGATAATGATTGCAGGCTATTGGATGGCATATGTCTCTGCGCATTATCCTGGTGGACGACGAACCGCAGCGCACCTCTCTGTTGAGCGATGCGCTGACGGCGCATGGCTTCCAGGTGGTGGCGGTGTTCGCCACCGGGGCCGATCTGCCGCGTCAGGTGGCCGAGTTGGAGGCGGACATCATCGTCGCCGATCTCGACAGTCCTGACCGCGATACCCTGGAGAGCATGCGGCAAGTCACCTTCGATCAGGCCCGCCCGGTGGTGATGTTCTCCCAGGACGGCAATCCCGAGACCATCCGCGCCGCCATTGAGGCCGGCGTCTCCGCTTATGTCGTGGACGGTCTGAAGCCCGAGCGGGTCCGCCCGGTTCTGGACGTCGCCATCGCCCGCTTCGCCCAGTTCCAGGAACTGCGCTCCGAGTTGGACAAAGCCCGCTCCACCCTGGCCGAGCGCAAGCTGGTGGAGAGGGCCAAAGGCATCTTGATGAAGCGCCGGGGCCTCGGCGAGGAGGAGGCCTATAAGCTGATGCGCAAGATGGCCATGGACCAGAAGGCCCGTCTGGTCGACATCGCCAACAAGATCATCGAAGCTGCAGAGTTGCTGGGGTAAGGGGAATGGAACAGACCGCCTTGAAGATCGGCTTCGTCCCCTTATGCGACAGTGCGCCGCTGATCGTCGCCAAGGAACGCGGCTTCTTCGCCGAGCAGGGCCTGTCGGTGGAGCTGTCCAAGGAAGCATCCTGGTCGTCCATCCGCGACAAGCTGGCGGTGGGCTTGCTGGATGCGGCTCAGATGCTGGCGCCCATGGTGTTGTCGGGGACCTTGGGGCTGGGCAATATGCGGGTGCCGCTGACCACCGCCATGGCCCTTAACCGCGGCGGTAATGCCATTACCTTGGGCATGCCGCTGCTGCGCCGCCTGCGTGACTGCGAGGCGGTGCCGGCAGGACTGGCGCGCCTCATTGCCGATGACCGCGCTGCCGGCCTGCCTCCGCTGACTTTCGCCATGGTCTATCCCTTTTCCATGCACAATTACGAGTTGCGTCTCTGGTTGTCCGGGGCCGGTATCAATCCCGACCGCGACATTCGGCTGGTAGTGGTGCCACCGCCCATGATGGTCTCCCATCTGGCGGCCGGGAGTATTGCCGGCTATTGCGTTGGCGAACCTTGGAACGGACTGGCCGAGAGCATGGGCCTGGGCCGCGCGGTGATCACCGGGCGGCAGATCTGGGATGGCCGCATGGAGAAGGTGTTGGGTCTGCGTCAAGATTGGGCAGAGGCCAATCCCGAGACACACCGCGCCCTGATCCGCGCCCTGCTGTCGTCCTGCCGCTGGGTGGACGGCAATCGTACTGAGACCGCCGAGATCATCGCCCAGCCCCATTATCTGGCGGCCCCTCTGCCGGTGATCCGCGAGGCTTTGATGGGGGGCGACGGTCTGGAATTCCATGCCGGTGACGCCAATTTCCCCTGGCGTTCCCAGGGTTTATGGATTCTTTCACAGATGCGCCGCTGGGGGCAAATGCCCGGCGGCATCGATTGGCGGGCGACGGTGGAGCAGGTGTTCCGCACCGACCTCTACCGTGTCGCGGCGGGTGATCTCGGGCTGGCTTGCCCCGTCGAGGACGAGCGCATCGAAGGCCTGGGCCGTTTCGATCCAGCCTCGATTTTGCAGGGGGTTGTTGACTAATTTTTAATCATACAAATTAAAAAGCCTATAACTTAATCATATATCCCGGCGCAAAATCTCCCTGCTTTTTCTTAACGTCCTGATTCCACAAAAAACATCATCCTGGCATGCCGTTTGCGTTAGGTGAGACGGAAGTTTTCCGTTCACCGCTCAATGGCGAGATTTGGTGGACCTCATAGCGGACCCGCCGGCCATAAGGCCGGCGAGGGACGAAACGGAACAAAGGCGTTCCGCGATTGGAGCCTGGGCCTATTGCCCAAGGCCTCCTGTTCGCGGAACGCCTTTTTTGTTTTTCGCTGCCAAAAGGAGCGCGGAATGGAAAAGAAGAAGCTGGCGGTGGTGGGCAACGGCATGGCCGGCATCCGCACTGTCGAGGAACTGCTGAAGCTGGCTCCCGACCTCTACGACATTACCGTCTTCGGCGACGAGCCCCGGGTGAACTATAACCGCATCATGCTCTCGCCCATGCTGTCGGGAGAAAAGGACTTCGCCGACATCATCCTGAACGACGCCGAATGGTATGAGGCCAACGGCATCACGCTTCGCTCGGGCGTCCGCGTCTCCGCTATCGACCGCGAGGCCAGGCAGGTCATCACCGAGACCGCGGAACTGGTGCCCTATGACCGTCTGCTGCTGGCCACGGGCTCGCGGCCTATCATCCTGCCGGTGCCGGGGACCCAATTGCCGCAGGTGGTGTCGTTCCGCGATGTCGATGACGTCGCCCGCATGATCGAGGCCGCCAAGTCCGGGGCCAGGGCCATCGTCATCGGCGGCGGTCTGCTGGGCCTGGAAGCCGCCAACGGCCTCAACGCCCGCGGCATGTCGGTGACCGTTGTGCATTTGATGGACAGCCTGATGGAGCGCCAGCTGGACGCCGCCGCCGGGGCGCTGCTGCGCCAGGCCCTGGAAGATCGCGGCATGCGTTTCCGCATGAAGGCGGTCACCGACTGCATCCTGGGCAAGGATAAGGTCGAGGGCATTCGCTTCACGGACGGCTCGGAAGAGGCCGCCGATCTGGTGGTGATGGCGGTGGGTATCCGTCCCAATACCGAACTGGCCGCCAACAGCGGACTCAAATGCGACCGTGGCGTGATCGTCGACGACGCCCTGGTGACCAGCGACCCGGCCATCGTCTCGGTGGGCGAATGCGTGCAGCATCGCGGCAACTGCTATGGTCTGGTCGCGCCCCTGTTCGACATGGCCAAGGTCTGCGCCGCCGGGCTGGCCGGGATGGACGTCGCCGGCTACGAAGGCACCGTTACCGCCACGCGGCTGAAGGTCACCGGCATAGAGCTGTTTTCGGCTGGCGATTTCATCGGCGGCGAGACCACCGACGACATTCTGTTTCGCGACATTCAGGCCGGTATCTACAAGAAGCTGGTGGTCAGGGGCGACAAGCTGGTGGGGGCCGTGCTCTACGGCGAAACCGGTGACGGTCCATGGTATTTCGAGCAGATCCGCGCCGGCGCCGACATCTCGTCCATTCGCCCGCGCCTGATCTTCGGGCAGGCCCATGCCGAAGGCGGCAGTGGCGGCCATGGCAAGGGGGACATCGACGTTTCCGCCATGTCCGACGACATGCAGATCTGCGGCTGTAACGGCGTCTCCAAGGGAACCATCATTTCGGCCATCAAGGCCAAGGGCCTGACCACGCTGGACGAGGTGAAGGCCTACACCAAGGCGAGCGCCTCCTGTGGCCAGTGCTCCGATATGGTAAGGAAGATTCTGACCGCCACTCGAGGCACGGAGCTGGTGGCGGACGAGGCTCCGGCGGTCTGCAAATGTACCGACCACGGCCACGACGCGGTGCGTCATGCCATCACCGAGCGAGGTCTGAAGACGATCCCCGAGGTCATGGGCGCTCTCGGTTGGAAATCCGCCGACGGCTGCGCCAAGTGCCGTCCGGCCCTGAACTACTACCTGCTGTGCGCCTGGCCCGGCGAGTATGAGGATCACCAGCCGTCGCGCTTCGTCAACGAGCGCGTCCACGCCAACATCCAGAAGGACGGTACCTATTCCGTGGTGCCGCGCATGTGGGGGGGGCTGACCAACGCCGGGGAACTGCGGGCCATCGCCGACGTGGTGGACAAGTTCGATATTCCCACGGTGAAGGTTACCGGTGGCCAGCGCGTCGACCTGCTGGGCGTGAAGAAGGAAGACCTGCCGGCGGTATGGGCCGACCTTAACGCCGCCGGCATGGTTTCCGGCCACGCCTACGCCAAAGGCCTGCGCACGGTCAAGACCTGCGTCGGCAAGGAATGGTGCCGCTTCGGCACGCAAGACTCCACCGGCCTCGGTGTCAAGCTGGAGCAGATGACCTGGGGCTCCTGGACGCCGCACAAGTTCAAGATGGCCGTCTCGGGTTGCCCGCGCAATTGCGCCGAGGCCAGCATCAAGGACTTCGGCGTGGTCTGCGTCGAGGCCGGCTACAACCTCATGGTCGGTGGCAACGGCGGCATCACGTTGCGCGGCGCCGACGCTCTTTGTCAGGTCGCCACCGAGGAGGAGGTGCTGGAATATGCCGGCGCCTTCATGCAGATCTATCGCGAAGAAGCCTGGTATCTGGAACGTACCGCGCCCTGGATCGAGCGCGTCGGCATCGACTATGTCCGCGGTCGCCTGCGGGACGATCCGCTGGGCCGCAAGGCCGCCTATGCCCGCTTCCTGGCCTCCCAGAAGACCGCCCAGGTTGATCCCTGGGCCGAGCGGGCCGCCCTGGGCGTCGATGCTCATGAATTCAACATCCTGCGCAAGGTGGGCTGAGCCATGCCGGACTGGATCGAAGTCGGTCGCGTCGATGACATCCCCGTTCTGGGGGCTCGCCTGATCAACACGCAAAAGGGCCAGATCGCCGTGTTCAGGGCGACGGACGGTGGCGTGTTCGCCCTGCACAACCGCTGTCCCCATCGCCAGGGACCGCTGTCGGAAGGGATCGTCCACGGTCACAAGGTCACCTGCCCGCTGCACAGCTGGGTCATCGACCTGGAGAGCGGCGAGGCGCAGGCGCCCGACAACGGCTGCGCTCCACCGGTGCCGCTCAGGGTCGAGGACGGAGTGATCCTTCTGCAACTCTCCGCAAAGTTGAAGGTGGTCCATGGCTGAGACTATCCGCACAACCTGTCCCTATTGCGGCGTCGGCTGCGGCGTTCTGGCGACGCCTACCCCCGGCGGCGGGCTGGAGGTGGCGGGCGATCCCGACCATCCGGCCAACCGGGGCAGGCTGTGCGTCAAGGGGCAGGCCCTCGGTGAGACCGTCGGGCTGGAGGGGCGACTGCTGCATCCCGTCATCGATGGGCGGCCGGCCGGCTGGGAGGACGCTCTTGCCCGGGTGGCCGGCGAGTTCGCCAGGACCATCCGGGAACACGGCCCCGACTCGGTGGCCTTCTATGTCTCCGGTCAGCTTCTGACCGAGGATTACTACGTCGCCAACAAGCTGATGAAGGGGTTCATCGGCTCAGCCAACATCGACACCAACAGCCGGCTTTGCATGTCCTCGTCGGTGGCCGGGCATGTGCGGGCGTTCGGCTCCGACACCGTGCCTGGCAATTACGAAGATTTGGAACTGGCCGATCTCGTGGTGCTGGTGGGCTCCAACACTGCCTGGTGTCACCCCGTTCTGTTCCAGCGCATCCAGGCCGCCAAGGCCGCCCGGCCAAAGATGAAGCTGGTGGTGATCGACCCCCGCCGCACCGCCACGGCGCAGGAGGCCGACCTGCATCTGGCCCTGCGGCCCGGCAGCGACGTGGCTCTGTTCAACGGCCTGCTTGCCCATCTGGTCCAGACGGGCAAGGCCGAGGGTGCCTACATTGCCGCCCATACCGAAGGCTGCAAGTCCGCTCTGGCGGCGGCCTGCGCCGAAGACGACGTGGCGGCGGTCTGCGATCTCGACCCGGTCGCCCTCACCACCTTCTATGACTGGTTCGCCGTCACCGGGAAGACCGTGACGGTCTATTCCCAGGGTGTGAACCAGTCCAGCGCCGGCAGCGACAAAGTCAACGCCATCATCAACTGCCATCTGCTGACCGGGCGCATCGGCAGGCCGGGCATGGGGCCGCTGTCCTTCACCGGCCAGCCCAACGCGATGGGGGGGCGCGAGGTCGGAGGACTGGCCAATATGCTGGCCGCCCACATGGGGTTCGACCCCGTCTCGGTGGATCGCGTCCGCCGCTTCTGGGATGCGCCCGCCATCGCCGGCAAGCCTGGCCAGAAGGCGGTCGACCTGTTCCAGGCAGTGGAGGACGGGCGCATCAAGGCCCTGTGGATCATGGCAACCAATCCTGTGGTCAGCCTGCCCGACAGCAATCAGGTGCGGCGCGCCCTGGAGGCCTGCCCCTTCGTGGTGGTCTCCGACGCCATGGCCTCCACCGACAGCACTGTTTATGCCGACGTTCAGCTCCCCGCTCTGACCTGGGCCGAGAAGGATGGAACGGTCACCAACTCCGAACGCCGTATCTCGCGCCAGCCGGCGGTGCTGCCAATCCCCGGCCAGGCCAAGGCCGACTGGCGGATCATCTCGGAAGTGGCGCGCCATATGGGGTTCGGCGACGCTTTCGCCTATGGCGGACCGAAGGACGTCTTCCGAGAGCATTGCCGGCTGTCCTCCTTCGAGAATGAAGGCCGCCGCGACTTCGACCTGATCGGTCTGATCGATGCCGACTATGACCGTTTCGAGCCGGTCCAGTGGCCGGTGCGCCTGCCGGAGCAGGGCACGGCCCGCATGTTCGGCGACGGGCGCTTCTATCATGCCGACGGCCGGGCCCGCTTCGTGGCCGTGACCTCGCGCCCGCCGATGTCGGCGGCGTCGGAGGACTGGCCGCTGATCCTCAATACCGGACGTACCCGCGACCATTGGCACACCATGACCCGCACGGGAAAATCTCCCCGGCTGGCTTCGCACCGCTCCGAGCCCTGGCTCGCCATCCATCCCGCCGACGCCGCGCGCTATGGGCTGGCGGAGGGCGACATGGTCCGGGTGGAAAGTCCGCGCGGCTTTGTGGTGCTGAAAACCACTATCGATGACGGACAGCGTGAAGGCGACGTCTTCGCCCCCATGCATTGGAACGACCAGTTCGCCTCCTCGGCCAATATCGGACGGCTGATTGCCCCGCATGCCGATCCTGTTTCCGGCCAGCCCGAGCTGAAGATCACGCCCGTGCGCCTGCTGCCCCAGACCATGGCCTGGCGGGGACTTCTGCTCAGCCGTTCCGGGATCGGCGGCTGGCAGCCGGGGGTGGTCTGGTCGCAAGCCGCCGGCAAGGGCCATACCGTCACCCATCTGTCCGGCGAAAGCCCTGTGGAGAACTGGAACCTGTGGCTGAAGACGCTCTTCGGCGCCGACGGCGGCTGGCTGACCTATCAGGACCGGGGCCTGGGTCTGTTCCGCGCCGCCCGCATTCTGGACGGACGTCTCGATGCCGTGTTCCTCGCCGCTCCCAGAGAGGAGGCGGCGGCGCTGGACTGGATGTCCGGGCTGTTCGCCCGCGATTCCCTGAATGCCGCCGAGCGGGCCGATCTGCTGGCCGGCGGCGAAGCCCACCGCCGCGATCCCGGCGCAACCGTCTGCTCCTGCCATCAGGTGGGCCGCAACACCATCCTGGAGACCATCGCCAGTCAGCGTCTGGCCAGCGTCGAGGCCATCGGCAGGGCCCTGCGCGCCGGGACCAACTGCGGGTCCTGCATTCCCGAACTCCGCCGTCTTCTCAACGGGGATAAATCCCGCACAACGGCGGCCTGACCATTCCCATAGTCTTTTCGACGAGGAGCAAGTGCGATGAACCTTAAGGAACTCAAGCAATCCGGCCATTGGCCGACGCTGTTGGCGTCGTTCCTGTATTTCGACTTCAGCTTCATGACCTGGGTTACCCTGGGGCCGCTGATGGTCTATATCGCCAAGGAGCAGAACATTCCGGTGGGCGACAAGTTCACCCTGGTCGCCATTCCGATCCTGGCCGGCGCCATCCTGCGGGTTCCCATGGGTATCCTGTGCGACCATATCGGCGCCAAGATCACCGGTTGCGTTGCCCAGCTGATCGTCATCGCCGGAGTCGCCTTCACCGCCCTTGTCGGCTTGCACAGCTATCTCGAAATCGAACTGCTCGGCATCATCCTCGGTCTGGCCGGCGCCTCCTTCTCGGTGGCTTTGCCGCAGGCCAGCAAATGGTATCCGCCGCATCTGCAGGGCATCGTCATGGGCATTGCCGGAGCCGGCAACGTCGGCACGGCCCTGGACGCCCTGATCATCCCGACCCTGGCCGAGCATTACGGTTGGCAGGCCGCCATCGGTTCGCTGCTGGTGCCTCTGATTCCCACCTTCCTGTTTTACGCCCTGGTCTCGAAGGAGGCGCCGGTTCCCCGCACCCCGGTAACCTGGGCCAAGTACAAGTCCGTGCTGACCGATATCGACAGCCTGTGGTTCATGTTCTTCTACTTCATCACCTTCGGCGGTTTCGTCGGGCTGGCCAACTCGTTGTCGCTGTATTTCAACATCCAGTACCATGTCTCTGGCGTCGCCGCCGGCCTGATGGTGGCCATCGTGGTGTCGTTCGGATCCTTCTTCCGTCCCATCGGAGGCGCTTTGGCCGATCGTATCGGTGGGATCAAGACGCTGCTGGTGCTGTTCGCCATCGTCTCGCTGGTCTATGCGGCGGCGGCCTTCATGCCGGCCGGCCCGGCTCCGGAAGTCGCCGGCGGCGGTGCCGTGGCCGGCTGGACCTTCGCCAATCTGCCGGCGGAAGCCATCGGTGGGCTGGTGCTGTTCTCCGCCGGTGTTCTTTGCCTCGGCATGGGCAACGGCGCGGTGTTCCAACTGATCCCCCAGCGTTTCAAGGGTGAGATCGGCACCATGACCGGTCTGGTCGGCTGCTTCGGCGGCATCGGTGGTTTCTTCCTGGCCAAGGCGCTGGGCACGTCCAAGGAGATGACGGGCGAGTTCACCAGCGGCTTCCTGTTCTTCAGCGCTCTGGTGCTGGTGGGGCTGGTCTCGCTGGTGGGGGTCAGGAAGCGTTGGCGCACCACTTGGGGCGCCGTGTCCGGAGCCCGTATCTGAAATGGCCGGAGGCGGTCCCAGCCTGACCATCGGCGTCGGCGTCGCCTCTGAAACGGGGGCGCGCCGGCGAAACGAGGATTTCGTCGGCGCCGCCCGTCCGTCCCCGTTGAGTGCCGACCGCTTCGGCCACGCCCTGGCGCTCGCCGACGGCATGGGAGGAGCCAAGGGCGGCCGCGAGGCGGCGGAAACGGCCGTGCGCGGCTTTCTCGACGGCTATTACGACAAGCCGGAGAGCTGGGGGACGCGCCGTACCGCCTCCAGCGTTCTCGAAGCCCTCAACGGCTGGATCCATGCGATCGGTCGCCAGGGAGAACTGGCCGGCATGGGCTGCACCTTCACCGGACTGGTGTTGCGGGGGCGCACCGCCCATGTCCTGCATGTCGGCGACAGCCGCCTCTACCGCTTCGGCCAGGGGCGGCTCTGCCGCCTGACCCAGGATCATTGCATGGACCAGCCGGGTCTGACCCATGTGCTCTACCGCGCCATGGGGCTGGAGGAGGGACTGCGGTTGGACTATGCCAGCCATCCCCTGGATCTGCACGACCGCTTCCTGATCTGCAGCGATGGCGTGCATGGAGCACTGAGTAACGTCCGCATTGCCGACATCCTGGCCCGCCAGCAAGGGCCGGAGGAAACTGCCCGAGCCCTCGTCACCGCCGCCATCGAGGCGGACAGCCAGGACAATGCCTCCGCTTTGGTGGTGGATATTCTGGCTCTGCCGCCCGCCGATCGTGCCGGACTGAGGCAAGCCCTGGATGGCCTGCCCATTCCCCCCTTGCCCAGGAGTGGCGAGACGGTGGATGGCTTTTTGCTGGGGAAACTGCTCAGTGACGGGCGCTACACCCGCCTTTTTGTCGCCGAAGATCAACAGGAAGGTGGGGCGGTGGTGTTGAAGTTCCCGCGTCCCCGTGCCGCCGGGGACGACGCCTTCAAATCGGCCTTTCTTCGAGAGGCCTTGGTGTCGGCCGAGATCAGGAGCCCTCATGTCGGTCATGTCATCGAACTGCCGCCGGACCGCCAGAGCCGGCTCTACGCGGTGATGCCCTTCTACGAGGGCGAGACCCTGGAACAACGTCTGTCCCGTCATCCCAAGCTCGGGTTGGAGGAGGGGCGGCGGATCGGTGTGAAGCTCTGTCAGGCTGTGGCCTCGCTGCATCGGGCCGGCGTGATCCACCGCGACATCAAGCCCGACAACGTCATCTTGGGGGCGGGGGGCGAGGTGCGGCTGATCGATCTCGGGGTGGTGCGATTACCCGGACTGGAGGAGATTGCCGGTGGCGACATTCCCGGCACGCCCAGCTTCATGGCCCCCGAACTGTTCGAGGGTGAACGGGGGGACGAAGCGTCGGACATTTACGCTCTCGGGGCGACGCTTTACCGTGCCTTTACCGGCCATTTTCCCCATGGCGAGATCGAGCCCTTCACCAAACCTCGCTTTGGCAAGGCAAGAAACCTGAACAAGGATCGCCCCGACCTGCCGTCCTGGCTGGACTTCACCCTGAGCAAGGCGATGGCCGGCCTGCCGCGGGAGCGTTTTGCCGACGCGACCGAGATGCTGCATGCCCTGGAAAGCGGCCCGTCGGCCCGGCCCGCCGATGCCTCGCGCCGCCGTCCGCTCTATCAGCGCAATCCGCTGCTGTTCTGGCAGATCATTGCCGCTCTGCAAGGATTGCTCCTGGCGTGGTGCCTCGCGCGACGTTAACGTCTTGACGCATGCAGGCGATCCCGGGTTCCACCCCACCTCATCAAGGTGAGGATGTGGAACCGTAGGGTGTGTCATCAATTACAAAAATTGCGATGTGGTTGATCGTGGATTCCCTCCGCCACGGTGGGGCTACCGGATGCACATCTCTGTCTGTTTTATCCCGTCATTCCCGCTCGCCGTCCTGTCGCTGGCCCGCACCATCACGTCGCCTCCCACCATGATCTTTACCGGCGGCTGGTTTCCGGACGCTTTGATCAGGTCGTCGAGAATGGTGATCGCCAGATAGCCGATCTTGCGCTTGGAAACGTCGACGGTGGTGAGTGGCGGCTCCATCGTCGCGCTCATCGGCAGATTGTCGAAACCGATGATCGAGACGTCGCCGGGGATGCGAATATTCTTTTCCCTCAGCGCCTTGATGAAACCATAGGCGATGATGTCGTTGGTGCAGAAATAGCACGCGGCCAGCCTTCCCCCGGAGGCGAGATGAGCGAGCGTCGCTTCATGGGCGCCATCGACGGTCGACTCGACCCAGATCATGCTTTTCTCGTCGACGGTAAGACCAAGACGATCCATGTTCTTGTAGTAGGCGTCCCGGCGCAGCTTGAAATTTGTCGTCTCCACGGGGCTGGCCACGAAGCCGATGTCGCGGAAGCCGAGAGATTGGAAGCGGGACAGGACTTGGTGGACAGCGTCTTCGTTGTTCATGTCGACGAAGTTCGCATCGATCACTTCGTGAAACGTGTCGATGAACACGGTCGGAATGCCGGTTCCCTGGATGACGCGGATGTCGGCCTCGCTCAATTCCGTTCCGAGGGCGACGACGCCCTTGATGGCCGATCCCACCAGCGACTGCGCGATGCCGGCGATCGGCTCGCGCTCATGGCTGACGACCTCCAGCGTGTAGCCGCGCCGTGTCGCCTCTTGCGACATGCCGTCGATGTAGTCGGAGATGAAGGAACTGTGATCGCGGTTTACCGTATGGCCGTGCTTGGCGATCTTGAGAAAGCGAAGCGTGTCGCTGACGGTCTCCGACGAGCGGGCACGGGTCGGGCGCGGCATGTAGTTCAGGCTCGAGACGACCTCAAGCACGCGCGCCCGGGTCGCCCCCGAAATCTCACCCTTGCCGTTCAGGACCAGGGAGACAGTGGCGGCCGAGACCCCCGCCGCCCGCGCTATATCTTTGATGGTCAAGGACGTTTTAGCCTCCATCGGCGATGTGCTTCGCCTGCTCCGATCTCGCATAATCGCCATTCTGCCACATCCAGGAAAACGACGTTTCCCAGCCTTGTGCCCGGTCCCCCGGAGAGATTCCCACCGACGCCAACCGGCCACCGTCGTATTGACATAAAATAGGGGTCATGATCTAGTAAACTTAATCGTAAGTTTACTAAAAATAGGGGTTGTGCGACGAGTCGACGGCCGCTTTCCTCCCCGTTCGCCAGCGTCTGTCCTGACAAGAAAACTTGAAAGGGAGTGCCATGAAGAAGTTCATTAACGACCCGAAAGATTTCGTCGACGAAATGCTCGAGGGGATCTATCTCGCGCATCCGATGGTCACCTATACTGCCGACGACAAGCGCTGCCTGGTGGTCGCCGATCCAAAGCCCGGCAAGGTCGGCATCTGCACCGGCGGTGGATCGGGGCATCTGCCGCTTTTCCTCGGCTATGTCGGCGACGGCATGCTCGACGGCTGTGCGATCGGCGGCGTGTTTCAGTCGCCGAGCGCCGAGCAGATGTACGAGGTGACCAGGTATGTCGATCAGGGGGCCGGAGTTCTCTACATCTACGGCAACTACACCGGCGACATCATCAACTTCGACATGGCGGCCGAAATGGCCGACGGCGACGGTATTCGCGTGACCTCGGTGGTGGGCAATGACGACGTCGCCTCGTCGAAGGTCGGCGAGGAACACAAGCGCCGCGGCGTCGCCGGCATCTTCTTCGTCTATAAGGTGGCCGGCGCGGCGGCGGCCGAAGGGCTGGATCTCGACGAGGTTACGCGTCTTGCCGACAAGGCCCGTCAGCGAACCCGTACCATGGGCGTCGCGCTGTCGAGCTGCGTCGTGCCGGAGATCGGCCACGCCACCTTCTCTCTCGGCGAAGACGAGATGGAGATCGGCATGGGTATCCACGGCGAGCCCGGCATCACCCGCAAGAAGTTGGAACCCGCCGACGCCGTCGTCGACGAGATGATCGAGCGCATCTTCAGCGAACAGACATACGCCGGCGGGGACTCCGTGGCCGTCCTTGTCAACGGTCTCGGCGGCACGCCGAAGGAGGAGCTCTACATCCTGTTCCGCCGCGTCTCGCGGCTGCTCTCGGCGCGTGACGTTCGTGTCAAGCACGTGTGGATCGGCGAATTCGCCACGGCCATGGAGATGGCTGGTGCCTCGATCTCGATCCTTCATCTTGACGAGGAACTCGACCGGCTGGTCGGCGCGCCTGCCCAGACGCCCTTTTTCTCCCACCAGGGGAATTGAGGAGGACGCCATGCAGCGACTGAACGCAGACGATACGGTGACGCTGGTCGGCGCCCTGGAAAAGGTTTTCGCCGACCAGCGCGAATTTCTGATCGCCCTCGACGGCAAGGTTGGCGACAGCGACTTGGGGCTCACGATGAACAAGGCCTTCACCGCCGCACATGCGGCGGTGAAGGCCGACCCGTCCGGAACGCCGGGCAAGCTCCTGCGCAATGCCGGTCTTGCCATCGCCAAGGCGGCGCCCTCGACGATGGGGACCCTGACCGCCTCGGGCTTCATGCGCGGCGGCAAGACGATCGAGGCGGCCGACACTATCGGCTCGGCGGAGATGGCC
The DNA here is from genome assembly GCA_031291415.1 of Telmatospirillum sp. Taxonomy (GTDB): domain Bacteria; phylum Pseudomonadota; class Alphaproteobacteria; order Rhodospirillales; family Magnetospirillaceae; genus Telmatospirillum. The sequence goes on along the minus strand of JARLJB010000231.1, from coordinate 5,965 downwards.
GCCTTCTGGCGCGCCTACCGGACCGTCGTGCAGGAGCGCGGCCGGGCCCAGGTGGGCGACAAGACGGTGCTCGACGTTCTCGATCCCATCGCGGTCAGCCTGGAGGCCTCGGCCGCCGCTGGCGCGCCGCTCGAGACGGCTCTGACTGCGGCGGCGGCGGCGGCCGGCGAAGCGCTGGAGAAGACCAAGACCATGGTGGCGCAGCATGGCAAGGCGGCGGCCTTCCAGGAGAAATCCCTGGGTCTGCAGGATGCCGGCGCCACGGTCGGCGTTATCATCATCGAGACGATGGCTGATTTTGTGACGTCGCGCTGATCGCCGCCCAAGGACAAAGAGAGGCATCGCCGCCGTTTGAGGATCATCGCGCCGACAGTTATCGATGTGGGTTATAAATCTCGCTGACGGTAGAGTGGCTCTGTGTCTTCCGTCGAGGGCGGCGCGTTCACCACATTCGGGGATAATTCATGCGGTTCATCCATGCCGCCGATCTTCATCTTGATAGTCCGCTTACCGGGTTGCGCGAGCGCGCCGGCAGCCGTGGCGACGATCTTGTCGGCGCGACGCAGCGGGCGTTCCGGGACATGGTTCAGTTCGCGATAGATGAAGAGGTCGATCTCGTCCTTATTGCCGGGGACGTCTTCGACGGGGACTGGAGCGATTACAAAAGCGGGCTCGAGTTCGTTGCCGGTCTTGCCGATCTCGACAAGGCCGGCATCCACGTTGCGATGGTTCGTGGCAATCACGACGCCGCCAGCAAAATGAGCCGCCGCCTGAAATGGCCGGAGAAAACCTTCGAATTCCGCAGCCGGTCGCCGGAAACGCATGTCATCGACCATCTTGGCGTCGCGATCCACGGCCAGAGCTTTCCGAATGGCGCCGTGCCGCAAAATCTTGCGCAGAACTATCCGGCAGCGCGAGCCGGTCTCTTCAACATCGGCCTTCTTCACACTTCGGGGAGCGGCCCCAGTGCCCATCCGACCTACGCGCCCTGCAGCGTTGCCGATCTCGTCGCCAAAGAATACGATTATTGGGCACTTGGGCATGTCCATACCCGGAGCACCTTGTGCGACAATCCGCCCATCATTTTTCCAGGCAATCTCCAGGGGCGCCATATCAACGAGCCGGGCGAACGTGGGTTCATGCTCGTGACGGTCGAAGCCAACCATGTTCGGGATGTGAGCTTCGTACCAATCGACGTTCTGCGCTGGCTTCGTATCGAGGTCGATCTTTCCGGCGTTCCTTCTTTCGATGACGCATTGTCGGCGGTCGGAGCCTCTCTCGAAGCCGCGCTGGCGGCGGCCGACGGCCGGCCCCTCGCAGTTCGCCTCGTTCTGGCCGGCGCGACAGCCCTGCATGGCGAATTGATCGCAAGGTCTGATGCCCTCGAAGCGGAGTGCGATGCGCTGGCGCTCACGGCGTCCGGCGAAATCTGGATCGAGCGGGTTCAACTCGATACCAGGCCGGTCACCGCCACCGACCTCGGCGACAATGTTGCCGGCGCATTGGCGATGCTGGTCGGCGCGATTGCCGCCGACTCCGCCGAGGCGGTCGATATGCGCCAGGGCATAGAACCCGGGCTCCAGAAGGTGCCGATCGAAATCCGCAAAGCGGCGGGCCTCGATCCTCTGACGGACGCCCGGTTTGCCGACATCCTTGCCGATGCCGATGCGCTCCTTCGCCATCGTCTCATCTCGAAGGGCAAGCGGTCATGAGATTTGAGAGCCTTTTCCTCGAGCGCTTTGGTGCGTTCGAGGATGCCGTCTTGGAGTTTGGCGACGGCGTCGGTCTGCACCTCATCTATGGTGGCAACGAGGCGGGCAAGTCCACCACGCTTACCGCGATGTCGGATCTCCTCTTCGGAATCGACGACCGGACCCCGTTCAATTTTCGCTTTGAATACGGAAAGCTCAGAATTGGCGGCAGGATTGTCAATTCCAACGGCGATCGTCTTGAGTTCAAGCGGCGCAAGGCGAGAACAGGAACGCTGATCAGTCTGTCGGTGCCGGAAACCACGCTGCCCGACGCAGCGCTCGCGCCGTTTCTCGGGCAGGTCGATCGCAATCAGTTCCATTTGATGTTCGGCCTCGATCAGGAAAGACTGCGGACCGGCGGACAACAAATGCTCAGTCCGCAAGGGAACTTCGCACATGCCCTTTTCGCGGCCGGGACCGGTCTCGAATCCGTCAACGCGGTTCTCTCGGAACTCGACGAGGAGATCAAATGCCTCGGTTCTCTGGTCGACAGACGCTCGAAGGGAGAAATATGGTCGGCCATCGACCGCTTTACCGGCGCCGTTTCGGCCAAAAAAGCGGACATGATTGTCCCCGATCAGTATCACGCGGCTGAGACCGCCCGTGACGACGCCGCCATGAATCGTTTGGCTGTCGACGGGCAACTGAAAAGTCTGCGGGCTCGGCGCAACTTCCTCGAGCATGGACGGCGGGTTGCTCCGACGTTGGCGGCGCTCCGGGCGCTTCGCAGCGAGCTTGTTGAATACGACGCGATCCCCGACTTGCCGGAGGATTTTTCCGAAATCTGGAAAAGGGCGGACGATGATGCCCGGTCCGCCGCCGAGGCGCTCGCTCGCGGTGTCGCGGAAATGACAGAACTCACCGAACGGCTCGACGCCGCGCCGGTTGTCGATCCGATCCTCGGTTTCGAAGACGTCATCGGCGCGCTTGGCGAGCGGCTCGGCAAATATCTGGGCGACGAGGACGACGTGCCCAAGCTCGCTCGGCGGATTGTCGAAGCGAACGATCAACTGCAGACCGTCCAGCGGGCGCTCGGCCTGGGTGACGATCCCACAGACATCGAGGCGGCCCTTCCCAGTAAGATCACCTTTGCCAAGGTTCGCGAACTGATCAAAGACGGAGCCGTCATTCGCTCCGCGTTGGATAGCGCGCGAACCGACCACGAAGATGCCAGGTTGGCGCTGGTCGACGCCGAAGCCGCGCTCGAGGGTTTGCCCCCGGACGTCGACCTGTCCGAACCGAACGAGCGCCTCGCCGAGGCGGCCAAGCTCGGCGATGTTACTGGTGCGCTTGGCTCCACCAAACGCGATGCCGCCGCCGCCGATCTGTCCCTTTCCGAGGCGTTGGGACGCCTTGGATTTTGGTCGGGCACCGCTGACGAACTGGCCTGCCTGCCAGTTCCCGATATGGCGGCAATCAGTGGGAGCGACGAGCGGTTTGCCGCCGCCCGGCAAAGCCTCGATACGCTCATCAGGAAGATCGAAGAGAACCAACGGGATTCTCTTCAGGTCGAGGCAGATCTCGCCGGCCTCGCCGCGGCAGGCGAAGTCCCCTCGCCAAGGGCGATCCGGGATGCGCGCGATGATCGCGAGGAGCATTGGCGCCGGATTCGCTCACTTCTGCCGATTGCCCCCATCACCGAACCGCCGGTCGGCGTTATGGACCAGGGGCTCCTGGGAACCTATGAGACGAGCGTTCGGCATGCCGATGAACTGGTCGACCGCCGGGAAGCGGAAGCTCAGCGCGTTGCGCAACTCACCACCCTCACGGCGAATCAACGGAAAATCGCCAGGACAGGTGTCGATCTCGATGCTCAACGGAAGGCTGCCGAAGACGACCTGCAACGGCTTGAGGGGGATTGGCATGAGCTCTGGAAGGACACCGGAGTAAGCGCAAAATCACCCGTCGAAATGGCGAGATGGCTGATGCGGAGGGATGACGTTCTCCGTCTTCGCGGCGAGGCGCAGAAGGCGGCGGGAAAGGTGCAGGACGCTCGCGCTACGGCTGATCGCGCACGTATGCACCTCGAAAAAGCCGCTCAGATGCTGAACCTCAGGCAACCGGCGCCCGATCTCGAGGGGCTCGACCGGCAGCTGCGCCAGGCACTCTCCAGACTGACGACCGCGGCGGCGGCGAAGTCCGCGGCGGAGGCAACGGTCAAGACCGCCCGCGAAGAAAACCAAAGGGCGGAAAATGCTCTCGAACGGGCGACGGCCGCCGAGGCGAAATGGCAAGCCGCATGGCATACGGCGGTTATTGATCTTCATCTTGCTCCCACCGCCGGGGTGGCCGAGGCCGAGGCCGCTCTCGGCGGCTGGGAAGCGATTACCGCGCCTCTGACCAGACGCAAAGAAGACCAGCGACGCCTCAACGGATTGAACGAAGACCTGGATAAGTTCCGCGCCGACGTTGCCGCGCTCGTTGACGACCTCGGGGAAGGTTCATTGACCGGCATGCCCGTCGAGAAAATTGTCCGCCAGCTCAAGACGCGGCTCGATGCCGCGAAAGGCGCTTCGCAAGAGCAAGCCACTCTTGGAAAGCGCATTGCCGAGCTTCAAACGGCACTTGACCAAGCGACGGAACGGAGCCGGTCGGCGGCATTCGTCATCGAGGGGATCCGGAGAACTTATGGATTTTCCCCCGATGCCGACGCCTATGATCTGGCGCGCCGCTCGTCGCAGCGTCGCCGGCTGAGGGCGCAGATCGATGATCGAGTACAGGAACTGGGTTCGGCCGGCGACGCTCTCGACGAAGCAACACTGCAGGCCGAGGTCGATTCCATATCGGCGGACCAGGCCAGAGCCGAACTTGCCGCCATTCAGCAGGAGGAGGGCGCCCTTATCGGCAGGATTCAACTTCTCGCGAAAGAGGAGACTGAGGCCGAACACGTTCTGGCGGCGCTCGGCGGCAGGCGGGGAGCGGCGGGAGCCGACCAGGAAGCGCGAAATGCCGCGGCGGCGGCGGGCGGCCATATCGAGCGGTGGCTGCGTCTTGAAGTGGCGCGGCGCCTGCTTGAGCGTTCGGTTCGGCGTTATCAGGATGAAAACCAGAATCCGCTGATCACCCGCGCCAGCGAGTTGTTCGCGCGGGTCGCCAACACTGTGGCCAATCCGATCGAACGCATCACGGTCGACTACCGGAATGCAGCCAAACCGGTTCCGATCGGTCGACGTCATGATGGGAGCGAATGCGGGTTGGAAGGACTGAGCGAAGCAACGCGCGATCAGCTGTTCCTGTCGCTCCGCGTCGCGGCGATCGAGCGATTTTGCCAGCACAACGAGCCCTTGCCCTTCGTCGTCGACGATTTGTTTATGACGAGTGACGAACAACGCGTCCTTCCGCTGCTGCAAATCCTGTCAGAACTTGGCCGGACGACGCAGGTCATTGCTTTCACCCATCACCGGCATGTCATCGATATCGCAAAAGACTTTGTTGAGGGCATCCGAATTCACACGATGCCGGCGACCGCATAGTCTTGGTTCAGACAACGCCTCCGCTCCGTTTCCCACGCCGTTACCACAAGCCCAGGCGTTTCAGTTCCTCGATCAGATCCGCGGGCAGTTCGTCGTTGCCGCCTGTCGGTTCGCTGAGGTCGGCCGGAGCGTCGGCGGCGTCGAGATAACGCCATCCCTGGAAGGCCCGTCGGGTTTGGCGTTGCGTTTCGATCAACTGGTGATCGAGGATCAGCCGGCAGCAGGGGCGGCCGTCCTCATCGTTGTCGTCCCGCAGCGCAAGCAGCCTTTGTCGAGCCGCGATGGCCCCCCGGATGACCCAATATATCGAGCCGCCGTCCAGGAGCGCGTCCTGCCGTTTCGGTCGCATGCGCGTGCGGTGGAAGACTTCTCCGAAAGACTGCAGTCGGCGAGATTGGAGAGCGCGAAGATGGGCGGCATCGTCCACACCCACGGCGAGTTTGATCAAATGTATGGTCATCTGCTGAGTGACTTATACCAAGTTTGGGTGATCGGAACCGATCGCCCACCCTCATGCGCCGGGCGGGACGCCTCCGCGTCCCTTGGCTACGCTCGCATAAGCTCGCGGGCCCGGGACTTGGTATTAGTTCGCCACGGGCCTTGGGGCCGACCCGCCCTGAATGAAACACGAGTGGCACCGGCGTCTCTGCCGGTGTGCCGCCGCCAAGCGGACCCTTTCCGGCTCACGCCGGAACACCGGCAGAGACGCCGGTGCCACTCTGACAATTTGTTTCTGTCTAG
>JARLJB010000230.1 GCA_031291415.1 Telmatospirillum sp. | reverse complement strand
GCAATTTAGATCTGAACACGATCGCATCCTCCCAATTTTTTAAGCAGCAGATTCGTCTTTTTAAAAAGGACATTTTTGCCTGCGCCGAGTTCGGAAGATATAGCCGTTTCCAAACCTTTGATATGGGCAATGTTCCTATTCGCGTTGCCCTAAATTCCTGAATTAAAGCGCATATTTCTATGAATACGATAATAAGATAATCTTATAATAAGCTGGCGGAGCGTATTTTTGTCGACGGCCGCCTATTTACGGACCTCGGTCTGGTAAATACGTCGAAAGAGCTGAGACATGGGCATAGGCCCTGTTGTCGCGGAATCGACACGCGCACACAGATGTGTCCGCTCCGTTTTCAGTGGACTGAAGCCATCGGCAAAGTGATAGGATAGTTTTCCGTTGAAATTAGGAATAAAGGAACTCATAATCGGGAAAAATACCCAAGGCATATCTAACGATATAGAGTCAAGCATGAGAAAAACATAAGTTTTTAATTGCGAAATATCGTTCCCTTGATAGGGTTGCTGCGTCTTCGGCGGATAATAAATGCGGGGAAGGAAGCTGACATTTTAATATTGTGTCACGTCACCGGAGAGCGAAATTCCCAAGGCTAATGAACTGGCGACAGGGCCGAATGAACGGCGCCTGGCCTAAATCTTCACGGAGGAAGCCCCACATGAAACATCTTGGCATGGCTGCGGCCACAGCCTGTCTTTTGTCCTATTCCGCGCCGGTTTTCGCGGCGGAGGACGCTGCAACGGCAATCGCGAATCCGGCCAATTGGGCCATTCAGACCGGCGATTTCGCGAATACGCGTTATTCGAGGCTCGATCAAATCAACGCCGGCAACGTCAAGAAGCTGCAGGTGGCTTGGACCTTCTCGACCGGCGTTCTTCGCGGTCACGAGGGCTCGCCGCTCGTCATCGGCGATACGATGTACGTTCACACGCCCTTCCCAAACATCGTCTATGCACTCGATCTCAACAACGACGGCCGGATCATTTGGAAATACGAGCCCAAGCAGGACCCGAGCGTGATCCCGGTCATGTGCTGCGACACGGTCAACCGTGGCGTTGCCTATGACAACGGCAAGATCTTCCTCCATCAAGCCGATACCAATGTCGTCGCGCTCGACGCGAAGACCGGCAAAGAACTCTGGAAGGTCCAAAACTATGAAGCTGGGAAAGGCGCGACCAATACCGCGACGGTTCTCCCCGTCAAGGGCAAGGTCATCGTCGGCGTGTCGGGCGGTGAATTCGGCGTGCAATGCAGTGTGACGGCCTACGATCAAGAGACCGGCAAGCGGATTTGGCGCGGCTATTCCGAAGGTCCGGACTCCGACACCCTGATCGACCCCGTCAAGACCATCTCCCTCGGCAAGCCCGTTGGTCCCGATTCCAGCACCAAGACCTGGCAGGGCGACCAATGGAAGACCGGCGGCGGTTGCACGTGGGGTTGGTATTCCTACGATCCGAAACTCGACCTCATGTATTATGGATCCGGCAATCCTTCGACCTGGAACCCCAAGCAGCGTCCAGGTGACAACAAATGGTCCATGACCATTTGGGCCCGCAACCCGGATACCGGCGTGCCCAAGTGGGTTTACCAGATGACCCCCCATGATCAATGGGACTATGACGGTGTCAACGAAATGCCGCTAGTCGATCAAAAGATCGATGGCAAGGACCGCAAGCTCCTCGTCCATTTCGATCGGAACGGTTACGGCTACACGCTCGACCGCGAAACGGGCGAACTTCTCGTCGCCCAGCATTTCGACCCCGCCGTCAACTGGTCCGACAAGGTCGAATTCGACAAGGCCTCGCCGAACTATGGCCGACCCTATGTCAACGCCAAATATTCCACGGAAGCCAATGGCGAGGACGTCAACTCGAAAGGCATCTGCCCGGCCGCTCTCGGTTCCAAGGACGAGCAGCCCTCGGCCTTCTCGCCCAAGACCGGCCTGTTCTACGTGCCGACGAACCACGTCTGCATGGATTACGAGCCCTTCAAGGTCAGCTACACCCCCGGTCAACCCTACGTCGGCGCGACCCTCTCGATGTATCCGACGCCAAACAGCCATGGCG
>JARLJB010000229.1 GCA_031291415.1 Telmatospirillum sp. | reverse complement strand
CGCCGTCGCCGTGAAGGACGCTCTCCGACAGTCCTACCTCTATGCCCCTGCAGAAGACTGGGTTCTGTGGAACCGTTTCGGCTTCACCTCCAAGTTCCTCGATCCCGACGATGCCGATCTCGCCACTTTCATCCGAGCCGAAATCAAGCGCCTCGTCGATGCCGGCGACATCGAGAGGGTGGCCAAGGCCTATGTGGAGCAACCGCCGGCAATCCGCCTCGTCATGGCTGATATGCTGAAACAGGCAAGTGTATCCCGCCAGCGGGTGATCACGGCGGCCAGCGACCGGCTCGGCGTCACCATTACCGTCGATCGGACCTGCCCGACAGCGAGCCAGACGCCCAACACCCTGACCAATAACCTCAAGCTGATCCTCTCCCCACGACAGGACGGTACCTGCGATCCATAGCGCCAAAGCCCCGCGGAGCGAGGGGCGGCGCCACGAATGAACGAAAAACGGGAAAGTCCCCAAGAATGGAAGCCCCCAAGAACCCCGGCTACGCGTCGGTTTTGCGCACCCTGTTCTGGCTATGTCTCAGCTTTGCGCTTCTGTCCGCCGGTGCCGTTGATCGGCTGCCGCTCAGCATTTGTGCACTGATCCTGAGCTTGATCGCCGCGCCGGCTGTCCTCAGTGCCTGGAATACCGACACGAAGGCCTCCATCTACCTCATTGCTTCTGCAGCCTTGCTCTTCGCCGTCGCCACCGTGTGGTTGCAGACAATCCCAATCGCCGATCTTTCCAACCTCAATGACGCCTGGTCGCAAGTCCGCCAACAGATCGGGATCGCACAAGCTAGCATCTCGGTTGTCCCGGACGAGACGGCGGCCGGCATCGTCGCCTGGTGTCCCCTTCTCGCCTTTGTCGTCGCCGGTCATCTCTATCCGGATCAGACAGCGGCCCTGCGCCTGATGCGCGGGCTCTGTTATGTGAACGTCCTGGCCGCCATTTTCGGCATCATCCAATTCTTTATCGTGCCGGACAGCTTAGGGATTAGCGACAAGGTCTACTATATCGACTCTCTCTCCTCCGTCTTCGTCAACCGCAACTCCGCCGGCACCTTCTTCGGCTGCGGCCTTCTTCTCGGCGTTGGGTTCGCCTGGCACTATTGGCGCGCAATTCCAACGGGAGACTTGATGCATGCTCTGCTCAGCAGTCACGTGCAAATCCGCCGCGAACACATGCGGTTGATCCTGTTCCTGGCAATCGTGGTGATCGACCTCGTCGCGCTGTCGCTGACCCGCTCCCGCGGCGCCATTGTCTCCACGATCGCAGCAGCAGTCCTGCTGTCGTTCCTGCTGTGGAGCCAATCCTCCGCCTTGCGGCTGAACACCCGCTTCCCCTGGTTGCGCTATTTCGGCTGGGGTCGCTACCTGTTACCGCTTGTGACCGTCGGCCTGATCGCAACGCTGTTCACCGAGCGCGCCGCCTACCGCCTGCAGACACAAGGCGCCGACGAGGGGCGCCTGTGCACCTATCAATCGACCTGGCGGGCGATCGTCGACAACTGGCCGAGCGGTTCCGGTTTCAACACGTTCACACAAGTGTTCCCCGCCTACCGGGACTCGACCTGCGTGGGGATCAATGGCTTTTGGAACGCCGCGCACAATTCTTATCTGGAGGGGCTCCTGGGCCTCGGCCTGCCGTTCGCCATTCTACTGGCGGTTGGATACGCCGTCCTCTTGGCGGCACTGGTTGTCGGCTACCGCCTTCGCCATCGCTATCGCTTCGCCCCGGCAATTGGCCTGTCGGTGCTCCTGCTCGTTTCGATCCATGCCTTTGTCGATTTCTCGATGCAAATCCCGGCCATCGGCATATTCATTGCCGCAACGATGGCCGGCAGCCTCACAGTCGGCCTGAGCCGCTCACATGGCCGATCGACGCCGTCTCGGCAGTCGGCAGCACCCACACTCCCGACGGATCGAGCCTGATGCAGCTCAATCGGCCCGTCGCATAAGCGCCCGTATCGACGTTGATCCGATTGGCGCGAAACTCGATCGCCATCGCCGGGGTATGGCCGTGCACGATGATGTGCTCGAGCGGACCCTCGTAGTTGAGAAACGCGTCGCGGATCCACATCAGATCGTGCTCGTCCTGCTGGACCATCGCTACACTCGGACGAACTCCGGCGTGGACGAAAGCGTAAGGCGGCACGACAAACTGCGTCACTGTCCGATCGAGAAACGCCATATGCGTCTCCGGCACTTTGTCGCTGAGGTCACGGGCGAATTGCGGATCTGTCCCGTCCTGCACCGCAGGAATGCGCGTCACTCCATAGGACAGCGCGGTCGCCGTGCCACCGAAGCTCAACCACTTGGCGGCCATCGCAGCCGTTGCTTCGCCTCTAATGAAGGCGAGGAGCAATTCCTCGTGGTTGCCACGCAGGAACACGCAGGGCCGGATCGTGGCCCGTTCCATCAAGAGCTCGATCACGTCGGCCGAGCGCGGACCTTTGTCGATGTAGTCGCCGAGGTAGACTTCAATCGCTTCGTCGCCGGACTCGGACGTCGCCCGATCGGCATCGATCCGGGCGAACAGCGACCGCACGAGATCGGCGCGCCCGTGGATGTCGCCGATCGCATAAACCCGCAGTCCCTCGGCGAGCCCCGGATAGTCAATAGGGGCGACGACGTCGTCGTCGAAGAGCGCCACGGTCTGTCGGAAGCGGCCGAACAGCGCGGCCAATGCACGTCTCATTCTTGGCCCAATCCGCGTCGGTACAGATACCTGAGTTGCGTCATCCACCCACGATAGGAGGAAGTCAGCCGTCGCGCCACAAGGCGAAGCGCCCAAATTCCCAGGCAGGTCCCGGTCAACCCGATCCGGCCAGAGGCAGGTGGAAGCCCCCTGTCTGATGGCCAGCTAGCCTGTGAGTACGGCTATTGCATGTCGAATTGATAGGCCGCAGCCGCGACGATCGCCGCAGCCGTCAGCGCGGGCGCAGGAGCCTTGGCCGGCAAAGGTGCCGCCGCAGGCAATGGTATCGAATCGGTGGTCCGGGGCTCGAAGGACGCGTTGATCCGGAAGAACCGCGGGCCCACACGCCGCAGCGCCTTGCCCGGGTGTACCCAAGTTTGCGGATCTGCGAGCGATTGCACGCGATTGAACTCGTAGCCGGTTCGATCCCACGAGAGGATTGTCGGCCTCAAATTGTCGAGCACGTAGTCGCCGCGGTCTGTTCGGACCGTCAAGACGAGATGGCCTTCGCCCCAGGAGGTCAGGACCGCCGATAGCGACAAGGCTGACGCCGGATACCCCTTATCGAGCAACGCCTTGCGCTTCTGCACCGCATAGTCGTTGCAGTTGCCGTAGGTGGTATCGATCGACCAGTCGAACCCACCCTTGGCCCGATCCGGCGTGATGCGCTCG
>JARLJB010000228.1 GCA_031291415.1 Telmatospirillum sp. | reverse complement strand
TCAGTGGCCCAGTCGCGGGCGGAGCCCGCTCCGGTCGGGCCCGATTTTCTTAAATGTCCCTCAAGCGCCGGGCGCCGGCATCCGCCGGCTGGGCTAACGCGCGAATCGTCGCGCGGGGCCTCAGTGGCCCAGTCGCGGGCGGAGCCCGCTCCGGTCGGGCCCGATTTTCTTAAATGTCCCTCAAACACCGGGCGCCGGCATCCGCCGGCTTGGCTTTCCTCGCTTATGCCTGCGCTGACGCTCCGGCAACGCTGCGGCGCCCTCAGCGGGCTAGTCGCGGCGCAAAGGCCGCTCCGTTTGCGAAGCGTCCCGCAGGCGCCGGTTCAGATCAGGCCGGCCTGTTGCAAGGCTTCCGTTTGCCGGCGATGCATCGCGTCGGCGTCGAAATCATGGATCAATTCATGGAACAGCTGGTGCCAGTTGATTTCCGCCTTGAGCCGCAGAAAAACCGCGCCCAATCCGATGGCCGCGCGGTCGACCAGGACGAATTCGCGTGGCGGCTTGACGCCACCGACCCGGCGGAGTTCCGCGTGAACCTTTTCGGCGACGCTACGTCCATAAACGGCCCCATCGGTTTCCTGGATGCGCCGGGTCCGGTTTTCCAGCAAGGGTCCGTAGACGAACTCGGCCCACAGATTGAGCACGTCGATCATCTCGTTGGTGAGATTGGCAAATCCCCAGCTTTCATAGGCATGGACGGCCCGGGCCCGATCGTCCTGCTCCAGGGCATGATAGAGCTCGATGACACCGCTGACGAAGGCGGCCGGAAAGACGCGGATGCAGCCGAAATCCATGAGATTGATCCCAAGATCGGGCCGCACGGTGTAATTGCCGAGGTGAGGATCGCCGTGAATGACGCCGTAGTTGTAAAACGGCACGTACCAGGCCCGGAACATCGTATGGGCGATGGCGTTGCGCGCGTCCTGATGACTTTCGACGAAGTTGACGATCGGCTCGCCGTCCAGCCACCCCATGGTGAGAAGACGGTCAGTCGACAGGTCTGCATCGACGTCCGGTACATGGATATTGGGTTCACCAGCCAACATCAGGTCGTAAAGCCGCATGTTTTTCGCTTCGTGCCGGTAATCGACTTCCTCGCGCAGGCGTTCGGTCAGTTCGGCAAGAGCATTGGCCGGGTCGAGAGCATTGTCATAGCTGCGGTAGAGACTGAAGATCAGACGGAGCTGTTTGAGGTCCGCCTCGACCACTGACGCCATATCCGGATATTGCAGCTTGCAGGCAAGGTTCCGGCCATCATGGGCAACAGCCCGATGCACCTGGCCGAGCGAAGCGGCGGCAGCGGCTTCATGCTCGAACCTGGCAAAGCGGCTCTGCCAGGCCGGTCCCAGTTCGGCGGCCATCCGCCGTCTGACGAAGGGCCAGCCCATCTGCGGCGCGTTGGCCTGCAACTGCGACAACTCGTCGGCATATTCGCGCGGCAGCGCGTCCGGAATCGACGACAGGATCTGCGCGACCTTCATCAGCGGCCCCTTGAGACCGCCCAAGGCCACCCGCAAATCGGCGGCGAATCGCGCATTGTCCGCTTTGAAACCAAAAACCTTCTCGCCGGCCAGCCGGGCCGCCAGCCCGCCAACCGCGGTGGACACCCGCGCATAACGCCTGACCCGGCCACCCAACGAACCACCGGCCTCCGACTGAAGCGGCGTTTGCTTGTCCTCCGACATGATCATCCGTTCCTTTGTGTGGCGACACGGACGCTGCGCCACGGAAGTTCCCGACAGCGATCTCGCTCGATATGTCGTAGGTGATGGAAGGGAGGTGCCGCGTCAAGAGAACCCGGTCAATTCCTCTGACGAACCTCGGAGACCGCCTGAACAAGAGCGTCATAGGGCATGGCGCCGGGAATCAGACGATCGCCGATGATCAAGGCCGGCGTCCCGTTGACTCCGATTTGGCGGGCGAGCGTGACATTTGCGGTGATTTTCGCCGCGATCTCTGGAGCCTGCATGTCGGACGTCAGCCGTTTGACGTCGAGTCCGCGCTGCTTGGCGATCTCCAGAATAAGCGCCTCAGTGAGCTGATGTTCGGGCGTCGCGTCGGCCATCAAGGCGTTATGAAACGCCTCGTATTTTCCCTGCCTTACAGCCGCCAGCGCGGCCTTCGCCGCCGTCACCGAGCCGGGTCCGAGGATCGGATATTCCTTGTAGACGACCCGAATGTCCGAATTCTCAGCGATCAGCCGTTCGAGATCGGGCGCCACCTTCTTGCAAAAAGGGCATTCAGCATCGAAAAATTCCACGACGGTGACCCCGCCGGCCGGATTGCCGGCCACCGGATCGGTCGCGTCATCGAACAGGGCGGCATGGGCGCCGGCCAGCGCCTGCCTGGATTGTTCCATCTGGGCCGCCTGCTGCCGCTTGCCGTTTTCCTGCAAGGCCTGCAAGACGACATCGCCATGCGCCAACAGATAGTCGTGGATAGCGGTGTCGAGAGACGCCGGCTGACCGCCGTCGAGCGGACACTGCACCGGATGATCGCCGGCACTGCCGGGCGGCGCCGCGCAGGCGGCGAGGGTCGAAAGCAGAATGATCGACGGGAGGAAACGCATAAAAGTCACCTTAGTAATGAAAGTCGGAAGCTGTGAGATTGGTGGCAGTGATGCCAACCAGGGTTACACCGGCCGTCAATTCGGCGGCGTCAACCTGATGATTGAGATTTACGTCGGCCAGAGTTTGAGAGGATGTCGAAGCCACCCCCCAATAATAGACAACAGTATTGTTGCCGGATTGCCCGATAAAGATCGCGTGTTCCGCCTGTGCCGCCGATGTGGTCGTCTGGTTAGGAAAAAGATAACTGGTGTCGGAGACTGTATAAACCTTGTTGGCGGCGGCGGCCACCGAGGCGGCGGAGCCATCGCCAACATCGCCGACATCGATCACGATGCCGCCGAGCGGGGCCGTTTTGTAACTAGACCACACCGAACCGTTGTAAGGGTTGCTGCTGGTCGGCGTCACCAGGATCGGCGCCCCATCGCCCGTCGCATCCAAAAGAATTTTATCCGCTCCCACCACATAGCCGGTGATCTGAGTGTTGGCCGCCGAGGCCGGGCCGGTGACCGTCAATGTGCCGACGGTATTGCCGGTGCCATGAAGGCTGATTGAATCGGATAGCCCGGTAGGAAAGAGAGTACTGCCGCCGTTCGCTGCGCTAATGAGCGTATCGTAATTGCCATAGACATAGATGATCGACAGCGTTGACGACGCGACGATCGTTTCACCGTTGACGGTGGCGCCGAATTTCGTCGGTACGGCTGTCGCCGACGTCGCAAAGATGTCGTAATTACCGATCCCAGTATCTCCGTGCATCGTTGATGTGTCGATCAGTCCGGTATTCACATAGCCTGTGCTTGCCGCCTCGGTGAGAACCGTCGTGGCGTCGATCTTCTGGCCGATATCGGCGAACCCGCCCGTACCGGTCGGATTGATGAGCCACCCGGTGTCACTACTCACCGAGCTGCCGGCGACCGCAGACACCCGTGCGATATTTTCGACGCTGGTAGCAAAGCCGACCAGCACATTTGCCCGACTGTCGCCGCCGGCCAGGTCGTTCAACCAGTATTGCAGTCCGCTGGCATCGGGCGCCCGGTCAAGGATATTCTGATAAAGTTCGGTTAAAAATGCCGTGTCGGACAATGACGCAATATAGGTGGCGTTGGCGGTGTCACCGGCGCCGGTTCCGCCCATCAGTTTTGTGAACTCGTTGGAGGTCAGGAAGCCCTGGGAGACCTCGGTGAGCGCTTGCGCGCTCGTCATGCCTGACGACACGTCGCTTTTGTAATGATTGATCCAGTACTCCAAACCGGCGAGATCCGGTTCGCGACCAAGCGCCGCATTATAAATCTCGGCAATCTCGGCATTGGTGCCGGTTTCGATAAAATATGCCTGTGAATAGATATAGGCGCTGCCATTCGTCGTGTAAGCGCCGCCGGCAGTACCGGCACTCAACTCATTACCATCAAACACGATATAGGTTTCGCCGGTTACCGTGATCGACTGCTTGGTGGACGTATTGATGATCGTCGTCGTGCCGGCGGCCGTAACCTGCACGGAATAATCGGAGCGAGTGCCGTCCAGCAAGACGACATCCGCGCCCGAGGAAAATGCGTCAGATTGAAAGCCGATGACCGCATTGCTTCCCGTCGAGACACTGCCAGACGACCCGTCGGCCTCCAACGCCACGCCGGTAGATCCTCCTCGCATGCTGTTATTCTGTTGATCGACGAAAGTGGAAATACTGGTATCCGTCATGATGGTGATCCCCGACGACAAATTAGAAAAATGAGGTGAAAACGTGACGTAACCGATGGCGCCGCCAAGAAGTGCAATGGCCCCAGCGACGCTTGCCCAGACGCGCTTCATTATTGGTACCCCATGCAAGAGAACCCCGTCAGACCGCCAGAGCAATTCCATGTCGAATCGCACCATTTTGTTGCTGTGGGTATTATGCCGTAGGGACAAGTGTTGGCATATCCGTTGGCTCCACCCCATGACGACCAGCGTGACGTACAGGCTGTGCCTTCGCAGCCGCATCCGTCGTCCCAGCAGACATTGATGTTGCACGCCCCCCACTTCGTCGGATCGCTCCCGCCAACCCGAATTGTGGTCTGACCTGTGGGGAGGGGATCGCCATCGTAGGCATAAGGCGAGCAACTGGCGCCGGCGATCGCCCCATAGCTGCATGCCACAGTCTTGCTGCCAGTGCCGCAGGTCGTGTCGGTGCAGGTTTTGACCCCGGTAGTCTGGTTGCAAGCTCCGCAGCTATTGTAGGTTGGGGAACACACGCAGGCTTGCTGGTAGGTGTAACTGCCAGAATTACAGGTACCGTAGTCGGTCTTTGTCACGGTCTGAAGATCATTGGAGCCACATGTAGTAACGTTGGATACCTGCCAGTTGGTCGTGCAGCAGCTGATGGAGCAACTGTTGACGGCGGTGGCATTGCCGCAACTGTCATAGGTGACGGTGGTGCCGCTTGCCGTGGTGCCGCCGCCACAACTGGCCGAACAGCCGCTGGTGAAGGCGTTGGGCGTGCAGACGTAGGCATCGGTGCCGCCGGTCCACAATCCGTCGGCCGTGACACCGCTGCCGGTTTGCCCACAGGTCCACGCCTGGCTGTCGGTGTAGGTTTTGCCCCACTGGTCGACGCAGGTGGCGACCGGCGTCTGAACTTGTCCGAGGATCGTATAGGGCAGGGTTTCGCTGATCGAACCGCCGGCCGCGCCGGCGCACAGCGTTACCGTCTTCGGCCGGCAGCAGACAGTCTGTGTGTCACCGGTCGGCGGAGAGGAGCGCCAGGATTGCCACTCGGCATCGGAGTAAAGCGGGATCACCTGCTGGTTCGGCGACGAGGCCGGAACCGCGACATATCGGCAATAGCCAAAGGCTCCCGGGTCGACGAACAACGCCGATCCGGGATCGATGGCGACCGCTTGTTCGCCATATGCGTCCAAGACGCCCGGTCCCTGCGGCGGCAAGGGACCGCTTGCCGCCATGACCCGGCCGAAAATGCAAAAGACGGCCAAAAAGACGGCTCCCCACAGCCGGCGTTTCCACTGCCCGTTCGTCATGCCGGGCCGAGGAAACAACGATGTCGGACGGGACACGGCGCACGAAAAGTCAGTCTGGAACCTGTCACTACAGTATTGCGACCGCCATGGCGACCGTTATTGAAATGGCCCAAGGCACTCTGGCCACAAGTCATAAATATTTTCAGTTTTATCCCGTCCGGAAGAAACAACATCATGGATTGTTTTCTCCTGCGGACGAGGATCTTCGTTTTTCTTCTTCCAGTTGATCTATCCGGCCGCTCAACGCCTTTACCGCTTCGACCAGGGGGGCGGCAATGATGTCGTATTTCACCGTCAGGCTGCCGTTCGGCGCCTGACCGACGGCCTCCGGCAGAACTGTCCGCACCTCCTGCGCGACGAAACCGACATCGGCCGACCCGTCGGCCTTCCACTGGAAGCGATGCCCGCGCAACCGCCCGACCAATCCCAGCGGATCGTCGATCGGACGGATGTTGGTTTTCAGGGCGGCATCGGAGCTGTGGTAATAGACGGTGCTGTAGGTCTGCTTGGCCGTAACCGAACCGGCCGCCGTGATATTGCCTGGTGCCGATGCCTTGCCGTCGGCGACCAGATTGGCGACGGTAAGCGTTCCCGGCGCGGTCGTGTTGCCGGTGTAGGTGCCGCCGAACAGATCGTTGACCATCCCCATGCGGGCCGCCTCCAATCCCTGGTCGACGCCGTGAATCTGCACGGTTTTGACATCGCGGATTTCGTTGTCATCCATCGTAAGGTTCGCATGCATGGTGTTGTCCTCGGGATTGCCGGTGTTGAAGCGGTTCAGGTACTCGCTCAGCAATTCGCTGCCGTTGAAGAACATGCCCATGGCAAGACCGCCCTGCGCCGGCGCCCCATAGTTGTAGCGGGCCGAGGCGAAGGCATTGCCGAGGCTGGCGCGCGCGTCGGGCGGACAACTGGTGGAATGGGTCGGGCCGCCGAACAGAGCGAGATCCTCGCACCAGCTTCCATAGGAACCGCGAGCCGTGCCGGCGTCGGCCACCATGCCGGCGCTCGCCCCGGCCGACACCGCGACATGGCTGGCCCGCGCCGGGTCCAGCGCCGTTCCACCGGTCGTCATCACCATCGCCTCAAGCAACGCCTTGCAATGGATCCCATCCGGAATCTGGCTGAGATTGGGCGTCGGACAGGTCGGACTGGTGTCGGCGACGATGCGCAACAAAACCACCGTCCTTTGCTTGAAGGGATTTTTCGTGGCGAAGCTGGCCGGCAGATAACCGGTGGCCGCAAGATCGCCGATCTCCAGGAAATCGCCATCGAGCGAGCGGTTTTGGATACCGGCGTACAAGGCCGCGAAATGATCGCGGACATATCCCCGCGTCGCCTCCCCCACGGCGCGCAGTTGCTGGGCCGCCACCTGGTTCTGCGTCTCGCGGGTTTGCTGATTGATGATGCCGATGACACCCGGCAGCGCGATGGCCGTGACCGCAAGGCCCAGCATCGCGTCGGTCAGTCCGATCACCCCGGCCTGCGATCGCCGTCGCCGCGCCGCCCGGCTCTGTTTCTCGGCGCACTCGATCATGATGCCGCTGACCATGACGAAGCCCAATCAACTGAGCGTGAAGACAATCGCATTGGCGCCGCCGGCGGAGCAGGCCGTCGTCGCGTCGGACATCGCGAACCTACCCACCACCGTACCGTTGACACTGGTTGCGCCGGCCACCGTGGTGTCCGACATGGTGTTCCAGACCGTCGTCAGAAACTTGACGCAAGCATCGTCGGGAATCGTGCTGTAGCTGATGGTGAAGGTCACCCCGGAGGCGGCCCCGGCCACGGCGATCGGATGGTTGAAGGCCGACATCAGGCTGTTGCCGCCGCGGATCAATGGCGCCGGCGCGATCCGGCTGGTGGCCAAGGTCGTATCGGTCATTCCCGTGTAGGACGATCCGGCGGCGTAATAAGCCGAACGGATATTGCCGACCAGGGCGGTGAAATTCGCCACTTCATTGTTGGTCTTGGCATTGACCGAGCTTGTTTGGAAAAAACCGACGACACCGACCAGGGTGAGAGTGCCGACGACGACCGCCAGAGCGGTGTCCGAAAGCCCGCCGATCGCCCCGGCCTGGGCCGGATGACGACGGGCGAGATCGTATGTTCGCCGCCCCTTGCCAGCCGAAAACGCCGCTTTAATCCGCCCTGTCGCACTCATTGTCCTGACCTCCATTGCCAACCGTTTTTTGGGAAGAAATGGAGATTAGCACACGTTGACAGTTATATCCAAATAGGAAACATAACGACTGTGACAACGTGCCACCACACGCCATCCATTGGGCGGCAAAGGCGATCTTTGACACATATGGAAATGGCGCCGCACGGGACCCCGCGCGGCGCCAAATCAGAAAATATATCAGGTGTTGAGGAAGACGGCCGCTCAGTAATTCCGGTAGTAACCGCCATAGACCCGATGATGGGGATAGCCGTAGTACACCGGAGCCGGGGCCATATAGACCGGTTGCGGCGCGTAAACCACCTGGGGGGCCGGCGCGTAAACCACCTGCGGCGCCGGTTCATAAACCACCTGCGGCGGCGGGGCGTAAACGACGGCCGGCGGCGGCGCATAGGCCGGCGCGACCACGACATTGGGTTGAGAATTGGCCGCCAACGCCGCGACCGACCCCGCCACGACGGCCCCGACCAATCCCAGCGCAATGGCATCGGCATGACGACCGCCGTTTGCCTGGGCCGGCACTAAGGGAACGGAAACCAGCATCGCCGCCGCCACCAAACCCGCAACAGTCTTGCCCTGCATGATCGCCATGATGACCTCGTCACGATCGTCGGAATCAAAATGTTCCGCTCTTCAGGACAAAAACTACCGAGAAATGGTGACGAAATTATGGCCGTCGTGATCACCGGCACATTCCTCGGATCATCGAGTGCATTGGCTCATTCGAATGAGTCAATGCACTGACGCGCGGAACCTGACATCGTCACCCAAGGTAGGTTATCTTAGCAGCAAGACAACTTTAGCGATTTTCCAATCCGATGCGGGACAAACGGGAGGGCGGGATGGCGAACGGGAAATTCCGGCTGGTGACAAGGAGCGACTTCGATGGTCTGGTCTGCGCGGTTCTGCTGAAGCATCTCGACATGATTGATGAGATCAAGTTCGTTCATCCCAAGGATATGCAGGACGGTCTGATCGACATCGGTCCCAACGATATCACCACCAATCTTCCCTATGTGCCGGGCGCCCATCTGGTGTTCGACCATCATTCGTCCGAGACGATCCGGGCCGGTCAGGCTGCCAACTACATTATCGACCCCGATGCGGCGTCGGCTGCCCATGTCGTCTGCCGTTATTTCGGCGGCCCCAAACGTTTTCCGGTGGCCTGGACCAAAATGCTGGAGGCGGTCGACACGGCCGATTCGGCGCAATATCGGTCGGACGACATCCTTGAACCCAAGGATTGGACGCTGCTGAACTATGTGATGGACGCGCGGACCGGGCTCGGCCGCTTCCGGGAGTTCCGCGTGTCGAATTACGACCTGATGATGAATCTTGTCGATTATTGCGCCATACACAGCATCGATGAAATTCTGGCCCTGCCGGACGTGCGTGAACGCACGGACCTCTATTTTTCACATCAGGAACGTTTCGAAGAACAAATCTTACGGTGTGCCAAAGTCCACGGTAACCTGGTTGTCCTGGATCTTCGCAATGAAGAAACCATCTTTGCCGGCAACAGATTTGTCGTCTATGCTTTGTTTCCCGCCAGCAACATTTCGATTCACGTCCTCTGGGGCGTCAAAAAAGCAAATACGGTGTTCGCCATCGGCAAATCGATCGTCAATCGCTCATCGCGCACCGATATCGGTGCTCTTTGTTTGTCCTTTGGCGGCGGTGGCCATGCCAACGCCGGCACCTGTCAAGTCGACAACGGGCGGGCCGACAACGTATTGACCGAACTAATCGGCCGCATTACCGCCGACGGCTAGAGCTCCGAGGCGATGCCGGGCGAAGGACAGGAAGGCGTCGTCCGGCATCGGCGCGCCGAACAGGAAGCCTTGCGCCTGATCGCATCCTTCGCGAAGGAGAAACGCCCACTGTTCCTCCTCCTCGACGCCTTCGGCGATGACGCCCAAACCGAGGGATTTGCCGAGCAGGATGATGGTCCGCGCGATTGTCGCGTCGTTGCCGTCAAGGAGCACGTCGCGAACGAAAGAGCGGTCAATCTTGATCTGGCTGAGAGGCAGACGCTTCAGATAGGCGAGCGAGGAATAACCGGTGCCGAAATCGTCGAGCGACAGGGAAACGCCCAGCCGTTCCAACGCCGACATTTTGTGGACGCAGTCCTCGATCTCCTGCAACAACAGGCTTTCGGTCAGTTCCAACTTCAAAAGCCGCGGGTTGGCGCCGGTTCCGTCGAGAATGGCCTTCACCTCGTCGACGAACCGCGGGTGACGGAATTGCCTGGCACTCACATTGACGGCCAGAACCAGATCACGGGTCGCCCAGTCATCCTGCCAGGCAACCAGTTGAGCGCAGGCAAGTTCCAGAACCTGGGCGCCGAGGGCCAGGATCAGGCTGGAGGTCTCGGCTACCGGGATGAAGGTGTCGGGCATGACAAGCCCGCGCTTCTCATGATTCCAACGCAGCAGTCCCTCCGCCCCCACCAACCGCCCGTCGCGATCGATCTGCGGTTGGTAGTAGAGGAACAGTCCGTGGCCACCGACTGCCCGCCGCAGATCGGACTCCAACTCGGACTGGGCCGCCAGGTTGGCCTGCATGACCGGATCGAAAAAACGCCTGGTATTGCGCCCGGCCGCCTTCGCCTGATACATGGCGAGATCGGCCTGCTTCAAAAGGTCGTCGTTGGAAACCTCCTTGTCATGGAACAAGGTGATTCCCAGGCTGACCGTGCTGTATTGCAGGTGATTCTCAAGCAGATACGGGGCCGCCAGGACGCCCAGGATCTTCTCGACAACCGCTTCCGCCTGCATTCCCGCCCCGTCGACGTCGCCCTCGAGATTCTCCATCATCACGACGAATTCGTCGCCGCCCAGCCGGGCCACCGTGTCGCCCTCTCGGACACAGGACTGGAGCCGAATGCCGATCTCGCGAAGCAGAAGATCGCCCAGGCGATGGCCCTGCGTATCGTTCAGCATTTTGAAATTGTCGACATCAATAAATGTCAACGCGCCATAAGTGTGATTGCGGTGGCACATCACTTTCGCCTGGGACAGTCTTTCAAGCAGGAGGCGACGGTTTGGAAGTTTAGTCAGCGTATCAAAAAAGGCCAGTTGCTGGATTTGTGCCTCTGCAGCTTTTCTCTCTGTGATGTCACGGGCCGAACTGTAGAGATAATGACTCCCGTTCAAGAAAACGCCGCGACAGGAGATCTCGACAGGGAAAACAGACCCATCAAGACTCCGCATTTTTGTCTCGAAGACTATCGCGCTTTGTTCTCGAACGAGGCGATGGATTCGTTCTTTGACTTCTGTCGCAGAGAAATAGACGTCCCAATCCGTTACATTGAGACGACGGGCCTCGTCGGCGTCACATCCCAACATGCGCAGAAACGACTCGCTGGCCTCCATCAGATTGCCATGCTGGTCGAGGATATGGATGCCGTCGCTGGCGATCTTCAACAGGGTCCGCGACCGTGCCGACTGGTCGAGCACTTCGGCCTTCGACTGGCGCAAATCCTCGACCAGACGGGCCAATTGCGCCTCCATCGTCTTGCTTTCGCTAAGCGCTGCGTGAACGCGTTCTTCGCGAGCGTGAGCGGTATCGAGTGCTGCCCCCATTTCGTCCAACTCGCGAATACCGGTCCGACGAACCTTTGGTTCTTCGCCGCCGCCGAAGGCCGCCGAGGCATTTGCCACGCTGGTGACATGCCCGGCCAAATGCCTGGCCAGCCACAACGATGCCAGCAAGCCGATCAACAGCAGAAATGTGCCGCCGATCGACATGATCCACAGGGACCGATTAAGCTTGGCGTTAAGTGTTGCCATCGGCACGCCGAAAACCACGGTCCAATTGGCCAAGCCGATCGTTGCGACCGCAGCCTTGACCTGTGTCCCGTCGAACGTCACCGAATCGAAGGAGCTTTGCCGGTTCTCGCTGATGGCCGCGGCAATCTCCGCGCTGGTCTTGGTTCCGATGAACTTCCCGTCCAGTCGATTGCGCGCGATGATCGTGCCGTTCTGACTGATCAAGGCGATCGTCCCCTCCGAGGCGGGGTCCTGTTCGACCAGCAAACGATTGAACGCCTGGGCGAGCACCGACATGCGCAAACAGTAGGTGACGCGCCCGTCCGACAACACCGGCACGTTGATGGAAATCACCCGGTCGCCGGCCACCTCGCTTGCGTAGAGATCGGAAATCACCGGCCAAGCCGATCGGAACACCTTCGCCGTCACCTCTGGAATCGTCGTATCGGGACGCGTCGGCGCGGTGCTGAAGATTTCCCGCCCATCCCCCCCGATCAACGTGATCATCCGGACCTCCGGCATGATCTTCAAAAGACGCGACGCCTGATCGAGGAGAGCAGGAATATCGTCATGCAAGGCGGCATCGGACTGGGCCAGAACGCTGGCGGCAACCTCCATCGCTCCCAATCTCTGCTCGACCACCGCCGCCACCGCCTGAGCGCGATTGGTGAGACCGAACACCAATGCCTCCTCCTCGGAGGAAGCCAGACGGTAGATCGTGAAGCCGGAAAAAAAGAAGACGGGAATCGCCGAAAAAAGGGACAAAAAGATCAGCCACGCCCTGATACCCAGCGGAGACTGCCGCTCCATCTCTTGATTCCCCACAACGGCACCGTGCCTCCATCTCGAGGGCACATTATCATGGCCCAAGCGAAAGCCGGTAGATGATAACCGTATCAGAAAAGAGGCATTGGCCGGAGCGACGGAATGGATGGTACCGGCGAACGCTTGATCTGACTCGCCGGTATCAGCCGCCATTGCGGCGGCGGCCAAGCGGGCGGATGCCCGCGCCCGGCGAGGGACATTTACGGCAGGCCAATTCATTGGCCTGCCGGTACGGAACGAGCGGCACCGCCGATCGACCTTCGGACGTCGCACCGCATCATCTGACCTTTTGCGAGACCACCGGGACACCGGCGGGGACACCGGCGGCAATCGGCACTGGCACCCGGCTGGCGAACAGGAAATCGCGGGCACTGACCGTCGATGCCGATGTCGAAAGCCCCGCCCCCGGGCCGCCAGTCGTCACATCGCCCAAAGCGCCGGCGATACTCAAGGAATCAACGCGGACACCAGTGGTGACGAAAGTCGTCACCAACCCCGCCGTGACCGTCGCGCGCAACCACGTCGCGGAGCCATAACCGGGCGGGAAGATCAGTTCGGCCACAGGTACCGGACCGTCCGGGCAACTCGTCCGCAAACACCAGTCAACAGCGGCTTTCTGGTACACCAGCATGGCACCGGCGACCACTTCGGCCGGCAGCGCGTCCCTGGCCTGTTGTGTGATGGGCGGCAGCAGAAACAAATAATATCCGATGACCGCCAGAAACGATCCGATCATTAGGAGAGCGGCCATCGGAGACTCTAAAAACCGCTGGTCAGTTGCTGCTGCACGGCAATGATGCCGAGCTGCACCCAGGCAATCGTCGCCGCGACCAGAGCCATGCCACCGACCTTCATCGCGTCGCCGATCGCCCGAAGATTGTCGAGACTCTGTTTCACCCATTCGGCGGCAATGCGCGCCATCGATTCGTCGAGGCTGCCCAGAGTCGCGTAAATACGCAGATCTTCCACGATCTCGCGGGCGGGAAAGTCGTGCTCGGCCAAGTGCAGGGCCTCTCCCAGATCATACCCGGAATTGACAAAATAGAGTGCTGCGTCGATCCGCTCGCCAAGCCACGGATTGGCGGTCGTCCGCAGACGGCGCAGCGCCTCGGGAATCGGCATTCCAGAGCGCAACAGCGCGACGAGGGAGGTAAGAAAGCTGGTGCCCATGACCAGCCGGTAGAACGACCATGGTGGCAAGGACTCAAACCGACACCGCCAGATTCCGGTCCATCGCGGCAGCGACCAGACGACTACGCCGGCGGCGATGCCACAGAACAACAGGAACGGGAACAACCCGGCCCGAACGGCATTGGAGAGCGTTCCCATGCTTGCCGCCAGGCCGGTCCATTTTTCCATCGGCTTGACTTCCGCAAAGGCCGGAATCGCGTCGACGCTGAAGATCCACAAGAGGAGACAAAGGAGGCCGCTGAGGAACAGGGGGTAACCGATGGCCGTAAAAACCGCGCCCTTCATCTTCTGCGACGAATCGATCAAGCCGGACGCTTCCTCAAGTGCCAGTCCGAGATCGCCGGAGCCCGCCTCGACGATGGTCCATTCGCGCTCGGGAACCCACCCCTCCAACGCCCGACCGAAGGAATATCCGTCGTAGACCTTGCGTCGCCAGGCATCGACGACGAAAGCCTGCGGCGACGTCGCCCGTTTTCCACCAACCGAGGTAACCTGCCAAACGGCATCCAGGGCGCGGGGCAACGGCATTCCGGTCCGCGAAAGACTGGCGATTTTTCCATAGAGGCGCAGGCGGCTCCGTGACGACAGCGAGGCCTTCGCCCAAAGCCTGCGAAGATCAAGAGAGGACAGGAATACAACGAAATCTTCGAGAAGATATTTCATCATATCGATATTTTGCCGATTCTGTATTCCGCTTGAATGGGATCGATAAGACCTTCTGAGATCTTCTCAAGAGCATGGTGCGAGAACGGACGTCCCACCAACGACGACAGCCAATAACGTAGAGCTTCCTGCCGTTCTCCGAGGCAGAGGAGATCAAGAAGCTTCTGATCGGGACGAATGATTTCGGCGACGACAGTCCGACCCGCATACCCTTGCCGGCAATCCGGACAGCCCGCGCCGGGAAGCCAAATCGGCCGATCCTCGATCACCCTTTGCAGCCGCAGGGCGAGATCGGCGGGCAGATCGCCGGAAGAGATCGAGGTCTGGCGCCGGCATTTTTGGCAAAGACGCCGTACCAGTCTTTGGGCAACCAGTCCGGAAACCAGGGATGGGTCGCGAAGCTTGTAGGTTTCCACACCGATATCGAGAAGCCTGGGGACGATGCCCAAGGCGTCATTGGCATGTACCGTGGTCAAAACCTGATGGCCGGTCATCGCTGCCTCAAAGGCGTGATGCGCGGCGGCTCTCGTCCGCACTTCGCCGATCATGATCCGGTCGGGATCGCTTCGAAGAGCGGCGGCGATCGCTTCCGTGTAGGCGCCATCACGGTCCTCGTCGTTATGCATGTTCGATACGGGGAGCTGGACCACTCCAGGAATCCGGTATTCCGGCGGATCTTCGACCGACAGAATGCTTTCACCGGGATTCTTCTCGACGATTCGCCGCATCAGTCTTTCGAGTGTCGTCGTCTTGCCCGATCCGGTTGGTCCGGAAATGACCACGATGCCCGTCTGGCCCTCGGAAAACTCGATCAATGTCTCGACATGCGCGGCGGAAAACCCAAGATCACGGATGGAACTTCCGGCTGCGTGCCCGCAATACAAGAGACGCATGACCAGATGCCGCCCGCTGTAACCCACTGGATTGAACTGCAAACGGACGGCCTGCACGCCTTCCGGCAACCCGGTCATGATGCGACCGGCCTGGAAGCTGAAGGGATCGTAATTTGCGTCCGCCGTGCCGCCCTCGGCCGCCATGGCATAGGCCGTCATGCAGATCTGCCGTCCGTGATCGGCCCGCCAATGGACTGTTGCCCCAGCTCCCCCACCGCCCATCGGCCGTAATTCGCCATCGACCCGGACGCGGACACTGGCGGCTTCGCCTTCGACCACGATATGTATGTCGCTGGCCTGCGCCGCCGCCGCCCGTGACAGCAGATCCTGAACCTCGCGCTGCATCGTCGTGTCGTCGTTGGCGGATCGGCTGGCACTTTGCCAGACCCCACCCTTCCCATCCCTGGAATAGAAGCTCCGCAAGGAGCCGAGATCGACATATTCGGGGGCCTTGGTCTTGACCCCCAAACGCCGCGCCAAAGCGATCACCGACAGGACATCGACGTCGTCGGAGTGCGACCGGGAAACCAGGCAGCGGCCATCGGAAAAGATCGCCACCTTGTCGCGCAACGCCCCGCTTGCCCTGACCGGCCCGCCATCGCGGGTAATGAGGTCACTCTCCTCGGACGACACTCTCATCGGGTCACGACCCCTGTCCCTGGCGGCGGGATCCCTCGGCCGACAACCGGTAAGGCTGCTTGTCGCCCTGCCGGACGAGAACATGATCCGGCAAGACCTCGACGACACGCAGACCCGGCATAATCACAGCTCCCTTATGAAGATCCTTCGTCTCGCCGCCCGGCAACAGAACCACGGCATGTAAGGAGCCTCCGACTTTATGAATGCGCTGTACGACCGGCGCCGCCACGCTTTCGAAATCGGCCGGCGCCGCCGGCGCCACGGCGCCCGGAACAGGTCCGGCGGCAGCGGCGGTAC
The DNA here is from genome assembly GCA_031291415.1 of Telmatospirillum sp. Lineage (GTDB taxonomy): Bacteria > Pseudomonadota > Alphaproteobacteria > Rhodospirillales > Magnetospirillaceae > Telmatospirillum. Next base: position 82,004 of record JARLJB010000228.1, on the reverse strand, counting down.
CGGCAGCAAACTGGGGGACACTGACCGGCGGGGCTTCGAGATCCCTCATTTTCTTTTGCAGTTCCGCCCGTTTGAGATCCAGCTCAAGGATCGCCAACTCCGTCTGCCGCTGGCCGATTTCCCGAAGAATCGCCGGCGGCGGCGTAACATCGACCGCCGCCGCTTCCGACGGCCCGCCCACCGGTTGGGGCGCAGGAACGCCGACGGTTCGCACCGGACCGACCGCGGAGACGGCACCATCGGGAACCTGTGCCTGCGAGGCCGCGGCAACCGTCGAGGCCATCACGACAATCAGGGCGAACACTTTGTTTTTCTTCGAATCAGAAGACATAGGCTTTCCCCTTCACGCGCCACGACATCGGCTGCCAGACGACCTCGTCGACCACGAAAGTCGAAATTCCCGCCAATAAGCCAGACAAAGCGCTGGGAGGCAGTTTTCCTCCCACCGAGACAGTGATGACACGAAAGCCGGGAGCATCCCCGTTTGCCGCCGCGCGACCGGGAAGCGCAGCGCTTCCTGGCGGGGCCTGTTCGGCAACCTCGGTGTCGAGAGAATAGGTCTGCGCTGCACCCCAGATATGACGCCGAAGCGCCGGCAACGTCCCTGGCGTTTCCGGACCCTGCCGTTTGGCAACCGCGACCGGCAAAGCGGTAACCATCGCGACCTTGTCGGGTGACGAGATCAGACTGTTTTTCGGCAACCAATCGATGGATCCCGACCGCCGATGATAGGTGGCGGTCACGCCTCCCGATCCGCAGGAGACGGCTTCGACGTCAAATCCCGGCAGAAACCGGGTTTTCTCGATTGCCGCCTGACAAACGCGAAGCAGCGCGCCGACCGATGGCTGCCCCTGCCATGGTGGCGGCGGTGGTGGCGGCGCCGCGGGAACATTGGGGACCGCGACGATTTCCTGGCGCGCCGGGATGACGGCAAACCACACGCAAGCCGCCGCAACGACCACGCAGCCGGCACCCGCCAGAATCGGAACCGCGGTGTTGCGAACGACGGGCCTCAGTCGGGCATCGGCGAGCGGAGAAAGCAATCTGACGATGTCGTCGGACCGGCTGCCGGGGACCTGCCAGCCGGCGGGAGCAAAGACCACGTCCCATCCGCCACTCGCCGATTCCTCCTGCAGATGGCGCTGCGCCTCGGCTTCGGCATCAAACAGGATGTCGCCGTCCGGCATGACGGTTCCCTTGCGGACGGAAAGGTAGAGCCAGCGGTCATCGACGGCGAACACGCCGCCCCAGGTCGTCTCCTTCAGGAAATTCGCCACGACGGCGGCAATGGCCCGCATTCCGGGCCGATGGCCGGCGCCACGTTGCGCCAGCCCGAATTGCGCAACCCCGCGACGGCGAACGCAAAACAGATCCGCGGCCAATTCCGCCCGGGCCGCGACGATCCGCGCCTCGCGCGCCGCCACCGCCGCCGTCGGAACCGGCTGCCAGAACAGACCGGCCGCAAAACGTTCTTTGCCGATCCGAACTACGGAATTTTCCATCTACGGAAGATCCTCCGACCGGCGGGCCAGGACATCGGGCATCAGCAGAATGACGATAACGGTCTTGCTCTTGACCGATCGAACGCTACCGCCAAACAGAGAGGCGCCGATACCTGGCAGGCCCGTATCGCCGGCTTCGTCCGTCACCGACTGGTATCCGGCCAACACCAGAACATCCCCGCTGTGCATGATCGCCTGCTGCAGGAACGACCGGATATTCACGTCGGGAAGTTGAACCTTCGTGCCGTTGGATTCGAACTCGTTGAGAGCCTTGAGATCGGAGAGACTGAGACCGTACTGGAGAAGCACCTGTCCATCGTCGAGCACACGCGGCAAGACCTGCATATTGAAGCCGGTCACCAGTGTGGCCGGAGTGACTTGCGTCTGCGTCGTCGAACTGGTGCCACTGCCCAAGGTCGTCGCCGTCGAAGCGACATAACTTTGCTGTTCGGCGACCGACAGCGGGGCAGCCTGACCATTCAACGTCGTGACGCTGGTCTCCGTCATCAGGCTGACCTTTCCCATGGTCTGCAGCGCATCGACGACCGCATGCGTGGCACTGCTGCCGGTCGCCCATTGTCCCTTGCCCGTCTTGGTGTTCTGGATCGACTGCACGACAAAACTGGCCGGCGTGCCGGATGTCACTTTCAGAGGCGCCGGTCCGGCGAAATTGATCGCATACTGACCGGACAACTGCTGAAAAACCGTGCCGAGGTCGAGACCGAGGTCCATCGTGTCGTTGACGTCGACGCGCAGCACTTTGACGGAAACCGTGACTTGACGGGTGATCCGGGCATTCTGCTGTTCGACGAAGGCGGCGATCCGGCGCATCGCCAAGGGGGGCGCGATCACCGTCAGAGTGCCTGTGGCCGGCGACATCGTTGCCTTGCCGCCGGACGGCAGCATCGACTGGACCGTTTCCTTGATATCGTCCCAGACTTTGATGGAGGTCTCGTTGGCGGTGTCTTGCATCATCGACCCGGACGTCGTCGCGTTTCCCGAACTCTGACTGTTGCTTCCCGATGATGACGACCCACCACCGGTCGTGCTGACTCCCGACCGGATCGTTGAATTGGACGGCAGTGCCGCCAAGGTGAATGTCCGCACCTCGTAACGGAAAATGCGAATCTGTCCGCCGCGATATTCCCACTGCACACCGAAATAGCTGGAGACGCTGTCGAGCAGTCCGGACAGCGGGCCGCTCCATGACAGAGCCATCCCGGTTCGGACTCGACCGGCTGATCCAGCGAAAGGCGGCGGCACACCGGCATTTGGCGGACGTTTCTGCTCCTCGCCGCCAGCCGTTCCGTCCAGATGTTCGTCGAGAACGACCTTGATGCCGGTCTGGGCGGTCATCTCCGCGGCAATCTCGCGCAGTTCGAGTTGCGCGCCGAGACTGTTGAGCACAACTGCCGACGATGTTTCGGATGCCGACGGCAGAGCGTCGCCGTTGGCTCTGACGACGCTTCGTCCGCCCACCCATACGCCCTCGTGGACAACCGTCGTCCCGGTTCGCGCTTTTGGCGCCTGCCCCGCCTTGTCGAAGGCAGCCTCCGCTTCCTGCGCGCGTTGCAGAACCGTTGCCGTGCTGTCGTCATGCGCCTGACAACCAAGCAGGATCAATCCGCTGGCGACGGCCAACAGTCGCGGTGCCCGAATGATCATCGGCCCTCTCCCGACAAAATGAGAAGAACACGGTTGCCTTTGTAGAAATGCGCGAAGGGGGCCGGCACGGCCGTGACGAATCCTTCCAGCAACTGGCCGGCCACAGTGGTGAAATCGCCAAAAAACGTAACCGGCGCGTCGACCGGATATTCACGATCCGATTGCCAGACCACCGTCCACCCGGCCCGCTCTCCCCAACTCCGCAGAACTGTCTGAAGCGACTGTCCGACCGTGGCGCTCCACATTTCATCGGCCGTGGCCGGCGTGTCGCCTGGCCGCGGGCTCGCGTCCTCGTCGGCGGTCACTTTGGAAAACGGCACCACGGCAACGGGATCCGGCGCAACCGATCCAACCGGTACAGTCGCCGCCGCAGTGCCCTCTCCGTGCGAATCGGGAACAAGAGGAACCGGAGCCTGCTCGACCTGAACCGGCACCGGCGTCTCGACGACCGGTAACGTCGTCCCGATTGGCGACGGTGACGGTGCCGGCGCAGGCAGGACCTCGACCGGCGTCCGCGGCAGATCCTTTGGTGAAATCTTCAGAATGACTGTGCTCCCGTCCTGCACGGAGCGCGGGACATGGACCGTCTCGGCCGCCAAGCCGCGTTTCGACAGTTCCTCTTCGACGACGTTCATCCGGGCGTCGACGAAATGCCGGGAGGCGGGATCGGCCGGCGACGGAACGAGAAGGAAAAGACGGTAATCGCCCTGCAACGTCAGCCGTCCGGCCAATCGATCGAGACGCCCTGTTTCGAACGGGCTCAAGCGATTGGACCGGGATTCAAATCCGAGGACGAGTTCGTTGGTTTCGTCGCCGGTACCAGCCTGGGTAAATGCCGTGCTTTGCGCGACGGCAGGCGTTGCCAGCAGACAACCAAGCATCAAGCCGGTGACCAGCATAAGATCGGTGGCCATCGGTCCCGGCTCTCCGGTCTTCCGGTTGGTCATTCTCCCCCCCTCTGGACATGATCGACGGCGCTTGCTGTTCTGCCCGAGGGTGCTGGCCGCGGCTCCGCGTCCGGCGAACCAACGTCGATCTGCGTGGCGGTGCGGGGGTACGCCGACCGTTTGACGCAGACGACCCGATTGCCATTGCGCAGGGTGAAATCGCCGACAGCTTCGGCAATCAGGATATTTCCGTGCGGCCCCGCCGTTCGCGTGTTGACGACCGAGTCAACGCCATCGACCAGATGGTGGACAACCGGACGGGCGATAGAGTCGCTTCGTTCACCAAAATCGAAATAGGTAAAGACACCATCCTCGAAGACCCGTTCCGGAGCGATATCGGTGTCACTTTCCTTATCGACAAACATTTTCATATCGAACCGCAGATCTTCCGGCTTGAATACTATCTTCCGCAAGTATTCCGGCATCCCCATGGCCGCACCATAGGCGGAGGAACGATCGGATCCCCCAGACGAATCGATCGACCCGCCGCTCCCGGTTGGTCCATCGCCGTCGTCGGTCGATTTCGGTGCATCGACGTAAACGGTGAGATCCGTCACCTGGGTCGAGTTCCAGGTTTCCGAGCGCAAATAGAAATTGTAGACATTCGAACTGGCCCCCAGGATGGTCAGGTTGCTGTCGGCCCCGGCATTTCGGGAACGCACGGCAATAACGTTGGAACGGATCTTCTTCGCTTCGAAGACCACAGGATCGCCGACGTAAAACTCGTTGGCGCGTTCCCAGGCCGGAAGCATCACGGTGGTAACCATGAAGTCGCGGGTCCGCACGCCCATCACGAAGTCGGGATGCCACATGTAATGAACGACACCAGGCGCCACCTGGCCACTCGCCGGTGCCGGGCGGTCCCAACTGCGCTGCAATGTTCCGAGCGGCAGGGATGGACTGCGGTCCATGGTCGGGAACTGGCCGCGGGTCTGTTGATCGATGGAGGCTTCCGTCGAATTCAGAAGTTGTGGCGGCACAGCCTGTGGCTGGGTGCGCCCCGCCATACCGCTCCCCGATACGCCGCCCGCCGGCGCACCAACCATCGTCGCGGCGGCGGGAGGAGGCACGCTCTGCCCCGCTTGCCGGCCGTTGGGAATGGGCACATTGGGCACCTGGGCGGCCAGCGGCGCACTACCGAGGACGCCAAGAGCCAGCAGACCGGCGAATATAACGGTTTCCTGTTTCATTTTTTTGGCGTCACTGAATAGGCGGTTACGATGAATCCCAATGGATTCATGAATCTGTCTTCCCAGTTTATCTCTCGCGTGACATATGACGTATTGAGAGATGCAACCCATAGAGACTCGTCTATTTTGTTATTATTTCCATCATAGTCATTTGCAGAAAATTCTACCTGCCAATACCCTTCTGCCACTTTACTCGTGCGATGTATGGTGATCGTTCGCACCAATCGCCTTTGCCGCACCTCTTCGTACTTCGAAGCCATCTCGGCGACAAAACGGCGGTATTCGTCGGCATCAGATCGAAAGGCGACGATCCCCTCACCGCCCCAGCGCCGCCGCATCTCCGCTTCATCGAGTACGATTTCCTGGCGGGCCAGCACATAGTCGCGGACCAGCATTTCCGTCATCAGCTCGAACCCGCGGGTTCCGCGCGAAAAGGGCTCGACCTTGACGACCTGTTCGCTCCTGTCCTTGAAACTGAGCAACATCGGTTCGACCCGAACCAGCGGCGTCAGACTCGCGATGGCGAAGCCCAGCACGACATTGAGACAAAGACTGAGGAACATGCCGATGGCGAATGCCCGGGCGGTCCAAAGATACCGACGTCCCTCCAGAGCCGGCACATCGCACTCGGCCGGATACTCTCCCAGCTTGTCGCCCACGACGGCGCCGGACAGAGAGGGTTCGGTCCGCCGTATGCCAGTCTTCGCGAAAGGGTTGCGCAACGCTCTCACGACCGTTTCCACTGTCCGTAATCCTGCAACAGCTCGTAGCAGGCGCAAGGGCTGCGCTTCAAATCGTCGCGCCCGGGACCGATACCGATGGGTTCAAGGAGATTACTGTTCCCGCACCCGGATACGACCAATGTCGCGACGAATACACATGAAACACGGATGTATTTCTCCAAGCCATGCCATGCAGCGCTATGATGACGACCGGTATTTTGAAAAAGCATGACTGTATTTCCCATGTTATTTTGCGACGTCATTCGACGAGGTCGACATAAGACGTTTGGTCGCCTGTATTTCCAGAATAGACGCCAGCAATGCCCGGGTACTGCAGAGTTGTTCGAATACGGCGAGCGACGCGGCGGTATTCGCGCCTAGGTCACCGCGCATGTCGGCGGGCGTTGATGCTTGCGACACAAGAATGGCCGCACGCTGCGGCGCAACGCTGAGGCTCTCCCGCGTGTGAGCGGAAAGCGCATAGCCGTCTTCGAGAGCCTTGCGGTGCAAGGCGTCAATCGCTTGTCTGATTTTTCCGACATTGGTCGTCGAAGCGGTTCCTTGCGGAACTGTGGTCAGCTTTTTGACGAATGCCGAGGCATCATCGAACGATCGGATTTTTGCATTCTTCAGTTCAGCAATATTGGACGCGAGACTGCCGATTTCCGGTCCTGCTCCGGCCAGTCCCTCAACGACGTCGAACCGCGTGATCCCCGCCACCGACAGGGTCCCGAAACGACCGATAGTCCGCGTGAGATCATTGACGTTATTCAACAGTTCAGTTGCTCGCGACAGGGCCTCGGCCATTCGCGCCGCCTTTTCGGCCAGACGGGCGATTTCTTCGGGATCCCAAACGGCTTGCTGCGCGACCGCAGGCGCGTTGGACACCGCCAGCGAGAACAGAAGAAGCAACAAGATCCGGAAACGTCTCATTTTGATCATTGCGGCCACCGAACAGTGACAAAGGTTTTCGCCGCGGTGTCGGCGGCGGCGGCCAAAGCGGCCTCCTGGAAGGCCGCCACCGACGCTGCCGCCTGGCCTCTTTGCCCGACATCCAGGCTTTGCTTGTCCAAGGAACCGTAGGCTTGGAATTGCTGGTCGAACTGGCTGAGAATTGTCTTCTCGCGATCGGCCGCGGCTCCGCCCGTAATGTCGAAACCTCGACGATTGTTGATTTCCAGGACTCTCTGGTCCAACCCGCTGAGGGCGGATTCGGCATCCCGGCGGAGCGGAGCCCAAAACCTCACCTGTTTGTCGTCTTCCAGCCAAGCCGAAAAACCAGATGCCAGATCATCGACCAGGAGGTGGCCGTCACTATCATCGGCGGCGGTGCCCCACTGCGTGTCGATCGGCATCCCGAAAACACCGGGGTTCGACTGCATCGCTGCGACCACCGCGGCAGCGGCCGATGCCGCGGCATCCGTCTTGGTGGCGACATCCTTCCAACCGGTCTTATCGAGAGCCAGCAATTGGCTCTGCACCGCCTGGAACGCCTTGCCACCGTCGGAAAACACGCGAGACAGCAATGCGACCACCGAACCGGCGTCGGCATCCCGGAACTGAATGGCTTTGTTCTCGCTCGCCACCGTATTCCACAAAGCGGGATACTGGGCGATCATGACATTAGCGGCATGCCGCTCGTTGTGCAGCGCGGTCAGGGCGGAGATCGTCTCGTCCATTTGATGGACGGCCGAGCGAACACTGTTCACGCGGTCGAGTTGCACCGCCGCCGCCCGCAAGGACAGGGCAAGGGCCGAAGACTGCGCCTGGGAGGTCGTCGAAGGCAGGCGCCCGGGAGATGCGGGATGATCGACCAGCCCGGCCGATGCTTCGCCGGCCGCCCACAAAGAAAGTAATTCCTGCATTCCGCCGAGATTGTCGATCATTGCCTGGCGGGCAGAAGCGTTCGCGGCCAGATCAGTTCGCCCGTTTCGCGCCTGCGACGCCGTTTCTCCCTGTTTGGCGCTGTCGGCAACGACATCAGGAAGGCGTGAAAATCCGCGCAGGCCGGTCGCCAGACCGTTGTAAGACTCCTCGGCCAGCAGCGCCGTCCGCTGTCCGACCCGGGACATCTGACTGGTGACCTGGTTGACCGAAAGGGAATCGGGATCGAGCAGAGCGGTTTTCAGAATTTCCGATACGGCTCGTGGATTTGAGAGATCACCCGTCTTCATCATGCCGGGGACCTCGACCTTGAAAGTCTTGAAGATATTCGTGGCATTGCCGGGAATACGCCGCAACTCCGTCGCCAGCGGACCGTTCGGGCCGAATGTCATGACGAGTGTCAGGTAACGATCGGCCATTTGCCGACATTGCTCGACCGATTGCCAAACCTGCTCGGCCTCCTGGAGAAAGTCGGCGACCTTCGTCGTGTCGATGACCGGACATGGCGTCGGGCAGCACAGCGGATTGATCGGATGTGCCGCGCAGAAGGCGACCAGCACGAAACGGCGTCCAGGGCCGCCGGCCGACTGCATCCGATGGCAGAGACGGGTGATCCAATCGGCGAAACCAGATCTCATGACGGCGCCTCAATGACCGGTCGCAGGAGAGGACGCACTCCCCCCGGACGCGGCGGACGTACTGACCGTCGGATCCATGTCAGCCAATCGCGACGAACTTTGCACTTCGAGAACGGCAGCCAGGAGAGCCTGGACCTGCGCCATTTCGTCGTGCATGGCCAGCATGACGGCCGTATTGGCGGCAACATCCGACCGCATGTCGGTCGCCGAGTTGGCTTGTTGTGCCAGTTTCTGAGCCCGATCAGCCATCGTCGACACCTGTTGACGGGCATTGAGAGCAATGGCGTAGGCATTTGCCGCCGCTTCTCCGGCCAACATGGTCCGCGCTTTGCGCGTCAGATCGACGGCGGTGAGATTGGCATCCTTGGCGACAGTCAGTTCCTTCTTCACCCAGGTTTGCGTCGCCAAAAAACTGGAGAAATCGGGCTTGGCGCCCAACGCGTTGGCCTGGCCCTTGAGCTTGTCGGCTTCCGTCAGGACGTCCTTGAAGCTTTTGACCGTCTGCTGACCGGCCGTATAGCCGGCTTGCACGGTACCCCAGGTGGCGTTGGCCTGATCCAAAAGGTCTTTGACCGGCGGGCCATATTGGCTGATTCCGCTTTGCGAAAGAGCCTCCTGGAACAGCAGCGTCGGAACCCCCTCCTTACCGACCGTCTGCACAATGGACTGAACCTGAACGAGCATGTCGTTCAGTTCCTTCACCTGTTGTGCCGCCGCGTTCAGATTGTCGACCGCCTTTGCGACGGCCGCGGAATCGATAACCGGATAGCCTTGCGCATGCGCAACGCCGGGGCTTGCGATGACAAGCGGCAACAAAATCGCCAGCGATACGCCGCCGTGAAACAATCGGCTATTTTCCCATGACATAATGCTTCACCCAGTCTTCACCGAATTTGCGTTGCAATTCCGTCGCGAAAGACACACTTTCCCGTCCGGATGAGAAGATGCGGAGATAAGGTCCAAGCGGCGAAAGGTCGGTGTCGAGCACCACCGATTCGCCGCTTGCCCGTTTGATCAGGACCGATCTCTTCAGCCGCCGCGAGATCGGAAGGGTCCCTTTGATGAACCCCCATTCGGTGTCGGTCAGACTCCAATCGGCGTAATCCTGCTCGCGCGCCTGGACATTGGGAAAGAAGAAGACGGTTTGGCATTGCCCCCGAATTGCCTCCCCCATCCCGGCTTGCGCGATGGCTTCCGGCCGTTGGAACGCCGAAATGACCGCCGCCCCCCGCTTTCGATATTCCTGTAACATGGTGAGGTAATAGGTACGGAACATCGGGTTCCGTAACATCGGTTCGGTTTCATCGATAAAGATAAAGGCAGGGGAATTGAATTCGCTGATCGTCGCCTGAATGCGATGCATCAGATAGGATATTGTCGCCTGAGCCAGCAATTCATCCTTGAATATATCGGTCATATCAAACGTAACGAGACGATTTTCTCTTATATCAAGAGTATCTCTTCTCGCGTTGAACATCTTTCCGTAATAAGCCGGGTCCACCCACTTCAAGAGCTGTTGTTTGACGGCGCCGGTGGCACTGAAACAGGGATCGAATACGGTCTCCAAAGACCGTTTTTCCATCGGCAGGGAACTGTCGAACAGTGACTGGACGGCAAGGCCGATCTCCTCAAGAGAATCGGCATCCTCGCATCCGGAAATCGCCCGCAGCCAAAGCCTGAGGAATGCTCTGTTCTCCGGGGTGTCGGCGCATTGGAAAGGATTAAGGCAACAGGCGCCGACTGCGGTCTCGCCGGTGGTCAGATTGAGATATCCACCGCCCAACGCCGTTGTGAAAACATAGGCACCCTGATAGCGGTCGAAGATATAGGCCCGCAGTTTTCGGTGCCGCAGTGCCATTCCGGCAAGAAAGGTCATGACCGTCGTCTTGCCGCTTCCCGTCGGACCGATGCAAACGGCATGAGCCACGGCATCTTTCTCGGCGGACACATGGAGTTGGAAGGAATAGGTCGTGCCGCCAGCGGTTCGGAACATCGCCAACGGCCCCTCGCCCCAATCGCACGACGGAAGCCCGGGCGGCGGTCTGTCGAGTGTGACATTGCCGGCAACATTGGACGAAAAAAAACGGAAGCTTCGAGGCCAAATACCGTAGCTGGGAAACTGCGAGAACCAACTGGCCTGCGCTGCGACACCTTCGCGCACGGAAACGGTTCCATAGGCCGAACAGATCTTCCGGACGTCATTGTCGAGCCGTTTAATGTCGTCGGGGGACTTGCCGAAAACGAATAAGGTCAGCCCGTAATTCATCAGGGCCGACCGGTTTTCATCGAGTCCCTCGATGATCTGCATGGCGGCATCATATTGCTCACCTGCTGCCGCGCTGAGCCGCGTCACCATGCTCATTCTGTTCTCTTGGGCGATCTTCAGCGCGGCGACCGCTTTGCTCCACGGATCGACGAGATTGAGCAGGACAAACTCACCATCGAGACTGGAAAAATCGCCGACCATCTGCTCATCGACATAGTCGCCGAACCGACGAATCCCGATTGCCGCGGCATAGAGCTTTTCGTCACCCCGCCGGAAGACGATCAATCCTTCATCCCCGGTGAACTCGACGGTGTCGGCGGTAATCGCCTCGGAAATCGCCGTGCCGCCGCAAAGCGGAATCGGCCGTGACAGCGGACTGGCGATCTGCGCCCAAAAGGCCAATAAATGATTTGAGGCGGGAATGCTCTCCGGCTCTCCGGGCTGCACCATGAGGCGGGGGCGATAGGGATCGAGAATCTGCAAGGTAACATCGACGGCCTCAGATAGCCGCGACGCCGCCGAACGCGCCTTTCCGGAAATGGAAAGCACGATCGTCTGCTTGTTGTGGAACGAGCTCCGAAATGACTTATTCCAGGCACGTGAGAATTCACGAAGCAGGGGATGATCGAAATCATCGCTGCTTGCGATGTTGATCCGCTCCCGCACCAGCATGATCCGGGCGGTGACACCCAGCTCCGCCACGGCATCGAGCCAATTCTTTCTGACGCGAAAAAGCGAATCCCGTTCAGCGGCACTCAAGAACATGATGTCCTTGCCGTCGACCGTCAGGCATTGCACCAGCGTGCCATCCCGGCAAACGATGGTCTTGCCGTCGGGCAGCAGCCTGTCGAGCGGCAGATGGTCAGCCAAACGGGTTTCCTTCGGCGGCGGCAAAACCAGTCGTGCGACCCCGGGGATCGTCAGACCGGCAAAGGCCGCCGCCCCGGCCAAAACTCCGGCGACGCCGGCACCAATCTGCATGGGCGACACGGAACGCGTCAAAGCGAGGATTGCGCTCTCCGAGAGCTGTGCCGCCAAACTGGGATCAAGCGACATACTTGTTCCCTTTGGCTGGCCTCAGGTTGACTGTCTTCCGACGTGTCTCCATCCATGCCGCGATCAATGTCGAGAGGTGTGGCTCGCGAACGGCATAGCCGGCAATGACGGCGTGCCCGACCAACGACGTTACAAAAAACGGGAGAGGATTTACGTTGAACAAAACGATACAGAACATCATGGCAGATACGTTCAGCATCACATTCGCTGCTGCCGGAAGAACTGGCGCCCAAAATATTTGCTGAGGTTCAGCCACAACTCGCAACAACATTGTCCTCATCACCGCCACCTGCCGCTGTATTTCAATTCGTTGGAATGCTTGCACTTGAAATAAAATACTGAACAACCTGCCCAACAAATGCGATTAGAACCAATCCACCCAAAAGGCTGACGGCCCACGACCATTTGAATTTTCCGAAGAAGGCCATCGTCGCCAATCCGAGAACCGCAATTGCGCCAACGATCATCAAGATGTTCCGCACATTGGTAAAAATGTCGGTCGCCTTACTCTGGACACTTGAGAAAATTCCGGAACCGCTGCTGTCCGCCGCGAGAGCGGGATCGATGGCCGCGACCAGCCCCCCGACCAAGACAATCCCGAAAACAACACCTTTGATGAACCCTTGCATGCCATGCTCCTTTTCCCTGACAATCACGGTTGTATCCATTTTGGATCTCTTCGTCAACATTTTGCATTTTCCGCGTCCCGCCCGACAATCCAGTCTGGATATAACTTTCGACCTAACATCGCTCTAATTGCTGAGAAAATTGCTTATGAAACGTTAATCAGGAAACAGGGGCTGCATCCGAACAACAACAGATGTGCACTTTTGTGTATCCATAATAGAAACATTTCGCAAAGTTCAAACACAGGTGCTTGCTTGACGCTGGTCGAAAAAGAGGGAATTCTCATTCGTCATTTTGGACGGAGTGGCTTTGACGAAGCCTGGATATGTCCGTTGACAACACCCACTTCTCGTCTTGATATCCGCAACCGACTGGCTGATCGCGATATGAGCTCAATTGACATGGCAAACCGAATTCGCGAATGGCGTAACCGCCGACGCATGTCGCTGGCCGAATTGGGGGAGATCGTCGGCCTCAGTCGATCAGAAATCAGCAAACTTGAAAGTGGGAGCCGGCGGGTTCGCGCCGACCATCTGGTGGTTTTGGCCAAGGCGCTGAAGGTCGCGCCGGAAGACCTGATGGACAAAGACGCCGTTCGCGAGCTGATCGGCGACAGCGCCGTCACCCGGCCGACAGCCGCCAGCTTGACGATTGTCTCGGCACGTCGCCAGAACGGCACCATCACGATCGTCACGGATCAATCAAGCGTCAACGGCGAAGCGCCGCCGCAGATCGCCAATGTTCCCGGCGCATTTGCCTTTTACATGCCAGACACCAGCATGGAACCTCGGGTGCCGGTCGGGGCGCTGCTCTATGTGCACCCCATACTGCCTCCGAGAGCGGGAGACCTCGCGGTCATCAGCTATGGCAGTGAACCGCCGACATTAGCTTCCGTCGAGCGACGGTCCAACGCATTGGTAGCGATCACTGGAGCCAACATGCCGCCCCTCGACCTCAATGATCCGGCCGTTACCCATACGGCGCGCATCGTCGGCATGTGGTTTCCGTGAAGGCGTCCGCGTCGCTGGCAGCGGTTCTGGCGTTTTTGTGGTTTTCCGATTTGGCACTGGCGACGGTGGAGCCGCCCGATCTCAGGAATGCCACAGTAACTCAACCACCGGCAAAACCTTATGACGAGCGGGCCGACGCCAGTCATGACATCGACGCGGCCTTGCAGCGGGCTCATGATGGCGGGAAACGGGTACTGATCGTTTTAGGTGGCAACTGGTGCCCGGATTGCCGCGTGCTGGCGGCCAGCCTGGCGATTCCCAAGGCCAAGGCATTCGTCAGCCGGAATTTCGAGACGGTCGCGGTGAATGTCGGTCGCTTTGACAAAAACATGGATATTCCCGCCCGTTTCGGCATTGCCAAGCTGGACGGCGTCCCGACGACGCTCATTCTTTCCGACAATGGCGCACTTCTCAATCCGACCGAATTGACGGCGCTGGGCGATGCCCGCACCATGACGCCGCAAGCCATCGTCGATTGGCTGGCCCGCTGGGCTCCGGCAAAAAAAGAACGTTAATACCAAGTGCCGAAAATGCTGACACATTTTCGGCCCCTCAAACGCCGGGCGGCGGACATCCGTCCGCTTGGGATTCCGCCGCATCCGCATGCTTGGCTGCGGCCGGGGGGCTAAATAAACAAGCTGGAGTGTGATCCGTCATTGCGCGGCAAACGACGCCGCGGCAAAAACCAAGACGATGATTCCAAAGGCGGCAAGCGTCCCGCCCAAAAGGCCGATCACCTGATAGTCGTGATCGATTTGCCCCTGTTCGGAATTCCGTTGAGAGCAAAACCAATTGGTCATGCGACGTCCTCTTTCAAGCACCAAGCCGACATCTTTCAAAAAAGCGACCGCGCCATCGACACAGATCGCAAAAGGTGGACCCGGAGGCATGGCATCTGCCACCCCCGGTGCAAAACGACCAGACCAGAATGCATTCGGTCTGTTTCCGGAATATTTCAAAGGTTTGCCGGTTTCGTTACAAGTGGCTTCATCTTCACGCTCTTTCGACGGAAGAAAGCGCCAACATCACCTCAGTGGGAAGGGACTGAGGTTATTCTTCGGCAACCGTGAAGGGAGTAAGATGCAAGCCCAGCGACCTGCGTGACCAATTTTCCAAGATAACACGTGCAACAAAGAACCGGCTTCCTGTCATACAATGAGATTTTGCCGACATCATAGCGTCATCGTCTTCGTCCACAACAGCTTTCTCGCATCTGAATGACCATACGCGCGGCGCGAGCCTCATATTTGCGCGTCGCCCCCTTTACCCCATATTAACAATATAAGTCCTATATGTTCTTCCAACGACTATGTTATTCACTTATTTATACGATATTTATCTTGTAGCGAATGCATCTGTCCGGTCGATGAGTCAACAATAAGCTCGTCGGCACCATTGTCGGAGTTGACAACAGCCATGAACCATGGACACAAAGCTGAAGATTCCGTGTTTTGCCACGGAGAACCGCCGTTGGCAGAGATGCTGGCAGATGGCATCTTCGGCTCGCTGCTGGCCAGCGACCACATTCCTCTGTCGTCACTTCTGCGGCTGATCGAGGAGACGAAGGAGCAGATCAACAACAAGTCCCGCTGAGGAGCGACCGCTGGGGCGACCTTGTGTCAAACCTGACGCGCAGCGGTCGACGTGTCTTTGCCATCCAGTTCCAGTCGATGGATATCGCCCACCACGAAGATCCAGGACACCGCTCCCAAGATCGCCACGATGCCGATGAAGCTAAGGGCCATGACGAACGACCCGGTCGTCTGCACGATGAAACCAATGGCCAGTGGAATAATAATGCCGGCAAGATTGGCCGACGCGTTGAAAAGGCCACCAACCAATCCGAGCATGCCGCGCGGCGCAATTTCCGGAAGCACAGCCCAACCGGACGACGACATCGCCTGAGCGAAAAACGATAGCGACAGGATGGCGATAACAAGGTGGTCGTTCTCAATCCAGTTGGCCAAGACGATCGAAGAGGCGCCGACAAGGCCGCAGATAACCGGCGCCTTGCGCGCAAAATTCAACGACACGCCCCTTTTCAGCATCCAATCGGATAGCGACCCGGCAAACAAGATCCCGAAGAAGCCAAAGACATAAGGTAAGGCGGCGAAAACGCCGACCTTCACCCATCCCATATGGCGTTCGGTCGCCAAATAGGTCGGGAACCAGGTGAGAAAGAAAACGAGGGTTGAGTTGACCGCGAACTGCCCCAGGCACAATCCCCACATTTGCCGATGACGGAACAATAGACGAATGGAGCCGAACTCGAACGCGCTCCCCTGCACTGTCTTGCGAGCCGCCCCGCCACCGGCCTGAATATAGTCCAGCTCAGCCTTGTTGGCGTGGTGGGTATCAAATGGCTCACGATAAATTATGTACCATGCGCAAGCCGAAAGAAGTCCGGCACCGCCCGCCACCAGGAAAAGCGCGCGCCAGCCGAATTCACTGGCAATCAAAAATAGAAATGGGCTGAGAAAACTTAGTCCGACATATTCCGCCGCCGTATAGACACCGATCGCTCTCGCCCTTTCGCTACGCGGAAACCATGACGCGACGGCACTGTTGCAGGAGGGGATCGCTGGTGCCTCGGCAATACCAAGAAGACACCGCGCACCGACAAAAAATCCAAAGGACGTTGCTATCGCATGAAGGACGGTGACGACCGACCAACCGATTTGGGCGATGAAGAAGATCGTCCGGGTGCCAAAGCGATCGAGAATCACACCCGAAGGGATGCAGCCAAGAAAATACGTCCAGGAAAAAGCCGAAAAGATGACGCCCATCAAGGCCGGATCGAGATTCAGTTCGCTACGCATCGCCGGCACGGCAATTCCAACGACGGCTCGATCCAGGTAATTGGTGAGAACACCGGATGAAACAAGAATAAGGATAACGAATCTGGCCTTTGTTCTTAAATCTTCACTTTCCCGATAGGAAATATCATTCTGTTTTGCAAATAACGTGCATTGCGACATAGCTTTTCCCTCCACGTCTTCTCATCTCCCGAATTAGTATTTATTGCGGTTCTTGGCGCCGGATCCGGAACTTCACGACAAGAAAATGCCGCCGGAAAAGCCGGCCAACATAGGTGTCGCTTTCACAAAAAACTAGGGGAAACAAAGTCCTTGCGCTTGCGCACCACATCAGAACAATTGACACTAGATGTGATTACGACAAGCGCAAGGTTAAGTAAGGGAGGAACATTATGACTACATAAATATATATTACTGTTATTAATAGACTATTACTTCGATAGTTCGGCACATAGTTCTGGTAGTGCCTGATTTATGTCAGCAACGAGACCATAGTCGGCAACCTGAAAGATCAACGCCTCCTCATCTTTATTGATGGCGACGATGACCTTGCTGTCCTTGATACCGGCAACATGTTGAATGGCTCCGGAAACGCCGGCCGCGATATAGAGCTCTGGAGCGATGATCTTGCCAGTCTGACCGATCTGCAGTTCGTTTGCAGTGAATCCGGCATCGACGGCGGCACGGGTTGCCCCCACCGCTGCACCCAATTTGTCGGCCAAGGCCTCGATCAGAGTCTTGAAATTTTCCGCCGAGCCGATCCCCCGGCCGCCGGCGACGACGACGCGCGCAGCCGTCAGTTCCGGACGCAGGCTCTTCGACAGCTGTTGGTCGATGAACCGGGATCTCGCATCCGGGACAGCAGCCGATACCGCTTCGATGACGGCATGCCCGCCGTCGGCTTTTGCCGGCTCGAAAGCCGTCGCGCGGACGGTCACCATTTTTACACAATCGGACGACTGCACCGTTGCCACGGCATTTCCGGCATAGATCGGCCGAATGAAAGTGTCTGCCGATACGATTCCAATGATGTCGGAAAGCTGTCCAACATCGAGCAAGGCGGCAATACGGGGCGACAGGTTCTTTCCGAAGGATGTCGCCGGACTGAGGATCGCACCATAGCCGCCCCCGATCTCGGCGACCAGGGCCGCCAAAGGCTCGGCCAAGCCATGGGCGTAGCTGTCGCCTTCGGCCAGCAGCACCTTGGCGACGCCATCGATCTTGGCGGCAGCCTCGGCAGCCTGACGTGCCGACCCGCCGGCGACCAGAACATGAACCTCGCCCCCTTGCGCCTTGGCGAGCTGAAAAGACGCGGAAATCGTGCAAAGACTTGCCGCCTGAAGGCCGGCGCCGTCGTGCTCGGCAATGACAAGAACATGAGCCATCTCAGATCACCTTCGCTTCGTTCTTCAACTTGGCGACCAACTCCGCCACCGACCCAACTTTGATGCCGGCCTTTCGCTTGGCCGGCGGCTCCACCTTCAAAACCCGCTGCCGGGCAGCGACGTCGACACCGAGCGTCGCCGGCGTCGTGGTCGCGAGCGGCTTCTTCTTGGCCTTCATGATATTTGGAAGGCTGACGTAGCGTGGCGTGTTCAGTCGCAGATCCGCGGTAATCACCGCCGGCAACTGCAACGATACGGTCTCGTTGCCGCTGTCGATCTCGCGGATGACATTGAGCTCGCCATCCTTGAACGCCAATGCCGAAGCAAAGGTCCCCTGCGGCCAGCCGAGCAGCGCCGCCAGCATCTGGCCGGTTTGATTACAGTCGCCGTCAATGGCCTGCTTGCCCAGAATGACAAGGTCGGGCTTTTCGCTTTCGACAACGGCACGTAAGAGCTTGGCCACGGCCAACGGTTCGACGTCACCGTCGACCGTTACCAAAATGGCGCGGTCGCCCCCCATCGCCAGGGCATTGCGCAACGTGTCCTGCGCCTGCGCCGGGCCAATCGACACCACGACAATTTCGGAAACCATCCCGGCTTCCTTGAGCCGCACGGCCTCCTCGACGGCGACTTCGTCGAACGGATTGATCGAGAACTTTAAATTATTGGTGTCGATACCAGATCCATCGGCCTTCACCAGGATCGTAGCGTTGTAATCGACTACCCTTTTAACAGCGACGAGGGCTTTCATAGAGCCTCCAGAATCATACAAAAACATAACGCCCCGCCCAAGACGCGACCGGCATCCCTGCGCTAGGCCTATTCCACAATTCCATTATGGAATCATATTCCACTTTTTGAGTCAAGGGTACGCATCTCCCCGACTACATGTTCGGGTAGTTCGGCCCCCCGCCGCCTTCCGGTACCACCCAATTGATATTTTGGGTCGGATCCTTGATGTCGCAGGACTTACAGTGCAGGCAGTTCGACGCACTGATGTGCAGATGCGACGAATTGTCGCCCGCCTCGGTGACGATTTCGTAGACTGCCGCCGGGCAGTAGCGCTGCTCGGGGGAATCGTAGCGGGCCAGATTGACGGTCAACGCGATGCTCGGATCTTTGAGCTGCAAGTGGCAGGGTTGGTTTTCCTCATGCACGGCGCCGGACAGAAAGACCGACGACAGCCGGTCGAATGTCAAGGTGTTGTCTGGCTTGGGATAGGCAATCGGCACACTGTCGCGCGCATCGCGCAACTGGTCGTGGTCGCTGTGGACCTTCAGGGTCCAGGGCGCGCGCCCACGGAAAAGGTAGGTGTCGAGAGCGGAATAAAGGATGCCGCCCCACAGACCCCAATGAAATGAGGGGCGGATATTGCGCGACAGATAAAGCTCTTTCCAGACCCAGGAGGCTTTCAGCATCGCCGGATAGGCGGTGACCTCCAGTGCGCCGGATGCTGGTTTTTCGAGCGCCGCAAAGATCGCCTCGGCAGCCACCATGCCGCTCTTCATGGCGGTATGGATGCCTTTGATTTTGGGAACATTGAGAAAACCAGCCGTGTCGCCGACCAGCAGGCCACCGGGGAACGTCAGGCGGGGAATGGACTGGAATCCGCCCTCGGCCAGGGCCCGCGCCCCATAGGACAGACGGCGGCCACTTTCGAAAATGCGACGGACTGCAGGGTGCGTCTTGAACCGCTGGAATTCCTCGAAAGGCGAAAGATAGGGATTTTTGTAGTCAAGTCCGACGACATAGCCGACGGCCACCTGATTGTTGTCCAAATGGTACAGGAATGATCCGCCATAGGTTTCCCGGTCCAGTGGCCATCCGACCGTGTGCTCGATCCGTCCCGGCCGATGTTGCGATGGATCAACTTCCCACAGTTCCTTGATGCCGATGCCGTAGGTTTGCGGATTGCAGTCCTTGTCGAGATGAAGCCGCGAGATGAGGCTCTTGGTCAGAGAGCCCCGCACCCCTTCGGCGAAGATCGTCTGCTTCGCCAGAAGCTCGACACCAGGCGTGTGATTTTCCGTCGGCTTGCCGTCCTTGCCGATTCCCATATCGCCGGTCGCCACGCCACGTACGGCGCCAGACGGATCATAAAGGACTTCCGCTGCGGCAAAGCCAGGAAACACCTCGACGCCCGCTTCCTCGGCCTGAACGCCGAGCCACCGGACAACGTTGCCGAGACTGACGATATAGTTCCCGTGGTTGTTCATTTGCGGCGGCGCCATCAGCCCGACGGCCCGACGCTCTGTTAGAAAAATGAAATTGTCGTCGGCACAGGCCACCGTAAGCGGTGCTCCCTTGGCCTGCCAATCGGGAAGCAATTCGTCGAGAGCACGCGGTTCCATGACCGCGCCCGACAGAATGTGCGCCCCCAATTCGGCTCCCTTCTCGACGACGCAGACGGACAATTCACGACCGCTCGCCGCCGCCAATTGACGCAAACGGATCGCCGCGGAAAGACCGGACGGTCCCCCACCGACAATCACCACGTCGAATTCCATCGATTCCCGTTCCATCAGCTTTCCCGTCCGGTCCCCAATACACAAGATCAGCCTGTAAGCCCGGTTAATACCGGCAGGCCAATGAATTGACCTGCCCATAAAGCCCTCGCCGGGCGCGGGCATCCGCCCGCTTGGCCGCCGCCGCAATGGCGGCTGATACCGGCGAACGAGTCATATCAAAGGTTCGCCGGTATAAGAGGCCACCCTCCGGGAGGTTTCATCCTCCCGGAGGGTCCTGACAAACGCCCGTTAAGGTTCAGGCTTTGGCTGTGTCCATGAAGTAGTGCGACGACATGACCTTCGGATCAGAGGTCATGATCGGAGTGAACGCCATCCGATCGAGGACGTCGCGACGGATGTCTACTCCCGGCGCGACCTCGGTCAGGGCGACACCCTCGGGGGTCAGACGGAAAACGGCCCGCTCAGTGACGTAGAGAACCTCTTGACCCAGGCGGAGTCCTTGCGGACCCGAATAGGTAATCTGTTCCACGTCCTTCACCAACTTGCAGATCTCGCCATGCTTGACGATCTGCATCTTGCCGTCGCCGGTCTTGAGCTGCGTCCCCTTGGCGTCGAAGGTACCGCAGAAAACGACCTTCTTGGCGTTCTGGGCGATATCGATGAAACCGCCCGGCCCGACGGTGCGACCGTTGAGCTTCGAGACATTGACGTTGCCTTTGGCGTCGATCTCTCCGAAGCCGAGGAAAGTGATGTCCAATCCGCCGCCGGCATAGAAGTCGAACTGCGACGGCGCATCGATCATCGCGCTGGCGTTACGGGCGAACCCGAACAACATGCCTTCCAGCAACGACCCGCCATAGGTTCCATGTTCGATGGTCTGGTAATAGCGGTCCTGATCGCCACGCACGGCGACGATTTTAGCGACAGCGTCGGGCATGCCGAAGCCATAATTGATCACCGCCCCGTCCCGCAGCTCTTCCCATGCGCGACGAGCCACCGCCTGACGTTCGGTGAACGGTTGCACCGCCTCCGGCTGCACCGGCCCCCGGATCTCACCGGAAATGGTCGGATCGTAAACGAGGTCGTAGCACATGCTCTGGTCCGGATCGACGACGACCGCATCGACGATCGCACCGGGAATGCGCACCTGACGGGAGCTCAGCGTTCCGACGTCGACGGCCGTCCGCACCTGGGCGATCACCTTTCCGCCGGAATTGTGGGCAGCCAAGGCAATCGCATAAGCCTCGAGATTGGTCGGCTCCTGGTCCATGCAAATGTTGCCGTGCGAATCGGCGAAGGACCCACGGATCAGCGCGACGTTTATCGGGAAGGTGCGATAGCGCAACAGCTCGCGACCATCGATTTCCATGACGTCAACCAGATCATCCTTCGCCGATTTGTTCATTTTCCCGCCGCCGAAGCGGGGATCGACGACGGTCCCCAGACCGACATGCGTGAACAGACCCGGCCGATGGGCGGCGATTTCCCGATAGAGCTGGGTGATGACCCCGCCCGGCAGGATATAGGCTTCGATTTTTTCGTCGGCGGCCAGTTTCTGCATGGTCGGCGACCAGACCCAGTGGCCACCGACCACGCGCTTGACCATCCCCTCGTGAGCGAAGCAGTTCAGCCCTCTGGCCTTGCGATCGCCGATGCCCAGGGAGTGGACCAAAGTGAGATTGCGCGGATGTGCCGACTCGAGGAACCGGCGCTCGACCGCGGAAAACAGGCAGGCCGCTTCCAGAAGACCACCACCGCCGCCGATAAGGCCGACCGTGTCGCCATCCTGGACGAGTGCCGCGGCCGCTTCCGCGGACATAAATTTATTCATCATTTTTTTGCTCCGAATTTCGCGGTCACGCCGGTACGTCGAACAGGACCTTGCCGCGCTTCAACAGACTGCGGGCAATGACCGTCCGGTGGATTTCCGAGGTGCCGTCGAAGATTCGATAGACGCGGGCATCGCGATACAGGCGTTCGATCGGCAGTTCTCGGCAAAAGCCCATGCCGCCGAAGACCTGAACTCCACGATCGGCGATACGCCCCAAGGTTTCCGCGGCGTGCACCTTCACCATGGCGATCTGATCGCGCCCATCGCGCCCCTGATCGATCTCCCAAGCTGCGTTGAGGACCATCAGACGAGCGGCGTTCAATTCGATGACGCTGTCGGCAAGCATCTGCTGAACCAGCTGGAATTCGCCGATCGCCTTGTTGAACTGGCGACGATCGCGGGCATAGTCGGTCATCAGTTCGAGAATGTGCGTCGACTTGCCGATGGCCCGCGCCCCGACCTGGGCCAGACGAACCCGCCCCAGAGTCTCGAGAGCATGGCGCAGCCCCATCCCTTCCTGTCCCAGAAGATGTTCGCGGCCGAGCTTCACATCGTCAAAGAAAAGTTCGATGTGCGATGATCCCACCAGGCCCATCATCAGCTGATCGCGTCCGACAGTGACGCCCGGCATGTTCTTGTCGACAAGGAACAGGGAAATCCCCTTCGGCTTGCTGTCGGGGTCGGTGACGGCGGACACGATGAAGTAATCGGAATAGAGGCCGTCGCTGACGAAACATTTCTGCCCCGAGAGCTTCCAACCGTCGCCGTCCTTCACGGCACGGGTCGAAATACCGGCTGCGTCGGAACCGGCACCAGCCTCGGTAATGGCGATGCTACCGGTTCTTTCGCCTTGAATCGACGGCAGCAGCCACGTCTTTCTCTGCTCCTCGTTGCACTTCAGCATGACCTCATAGACATTGCCAAAAGCCCTGCGGATCAGGATGTCGCTGGTATGGCCGAACTGTTCTTCGACCAGCATCGTGTCGACCGCACACAGGCCGCCGCCGCCCAGTTCCTCGGGCATGTTCATCGCGTACAGGCCGAGTTCTTTTGACTTCTTGAAAATCTCTTTTGCCTTGTCGGGGTCGAGATGACCGCTGGTGGCGATCTCGTCTTCGAGCGGCCGCAACTCCGTCGTGACGAATCGGCGCACGGTCCCGACGATCATTTTTTGTTCTTCGCTAAGACCAAAATCCATAACTTATCTCCAATATTGCACGCTTCCGCATAAGCTCAGAATGGAGAAGTCGACGAATAAAATCGCATTTAACTATTCCAACCTGTCACGTTATGCATCAACTGTATTTGTAATCCGGGACGGTAATCGGACGGCCGTCACGCTCACCCTTGTTCAGGACGACACGAAACCGGGGACAAACGCCCCCTTTGATGACAAGAGCAACGATTGGATCTGCGATGCCCAGTACCGAACGCACTGTGGCCGACGCCTCTTTCCCCTAGAACCCTTAACGTTCAGAAATGGAACCATGTTCCGTTTTTGCCGTCAAGTCTATTCCTATCCGCGATGACAGATGGCAACATGCCGCTGCGAGCATGGCGACGGTTTCGGAGCAACCCGCTCGGCGTTTCGTGGGAGCGGCGATCGGGACCGATCGCCGAGAACAGGTATGATTCGACGACTTGAAAAAGTGCGTCAAAGATTGAATTGAGTTTCAAAATGGGCTTATCTTATTGTTTAATAATGAAAGGTTGTCTTTTCCTGACAATCAGGTCTGCCGTGCCGATGGTTCGGACGACGACCGGATGTGGCAATATTGTTTCTATGAATAGGCATTTCCAGAATTAACAACACGGTAATTTGTTGAAATATTGTCATAATACTGGAAATTAATCGAACTATTTTCGTTAGTTCTTAAAGGAGAAACTGATAGTGACGACAGGAAATCTTGACAGAGGACTCGCAATTCTTGAAATATTGTCGGAGAGCGTTCCTGGCCTCCCGATGCACATCATCGCTGATCGGCTAAACATTCCCCGGAGCGCGACTCATCGTTTGCTCGCCGAGTTGATCCGTCACGGCTACGTCCGCCAGGAAAAAGAACAAGGCGAATATCTTCTGACGATGAAGCTCTGTTCTCTTGGCCTGTCCCATCTTTCGCGAAGTGGCGTGACCGACGCGGCACAACCGATTCTCGAACGCCTCGCCCGCGCATCCGGCGAACTGGCGCGATTAGGCATTATCGACGGCGAACAGCTCGTTTGGGTCGCCAAAGCCCAAGGGGCGCCGTCCGGTTTGCGATACGATCCCGATATGGGACGAGAGGCGCTGCTGTCCTGCACGGCCTCTGGACACGCTTGGCTGTCCTGCCTGAGTGACGAGGAAGCGATCGAACTGGTCCTCAAGCAGGGCGGATTAAATCGGGGAACCACTGTTGGTCCAAAGGCGGCTCAGACCATTCCATCGTTGCTCGACGAGCTGCACCTGACCCGTGAACGCGGCTATAGCATCCTGACGGAAGCGATCGTCGGCACGGCAGCGACGGCGGCCCCCATTCATCACGCCATCACCAAACAGGTCATCGGAGTTCTCAGCGTATCGGGTCCCAATGCCCGGTTCACCGAGGAACGCATGCGAGAGCTTACCCCGGTCCTTTTGAACTGCGCCGCCGAACTGTCGTCGATCAGCCCGAGCCTTCCATCGTTTGCCGACCGCAACCGCAGTCCGGGCGTGCTTTAGCGACACTCGGGCTGGATGGCACGTTTCAGTCGGGATGAAACGTGCCACTATTCCGGAATGAGCGGAACATCGGTCCCGGACTGGGCGGCGGCGGCCCGCAGATATTCGACGAAGCTTTGAGCGGGCGTCGACAGCGGGCGCAAGCGGTCCCGAATGATTGATACGGTGAACCAGGTTTCCGGCAGAAACGGCCGGAAAACCAAATTCGGGAAGCCGCCCCCCATGGCGCTGAATTCGTCGACCAGCGCCACGCCGGCACCGGCCTGGACCAGCGTGCAGGCCGTTTGCCCAAATCGAACCTCGAGCGCCGTCGTCGGAACCACCTCGGCACCGCTGAACAAGCTGTCGACCATGGCACCCTGCGACGATCCCCGATCATAGGCAATGAAGGGATAAGGGACGATATCCCGGGGACGCACCACGCGAAGCCCGGCAAGCGGATGTCCCTTGGGCATGACGCAGACCAATCGTCCCCGCCGCAGTTTTTCCTCCGAAAGCGTTGGATGATCGGCAGGGAACATCGAGATTCCGAGGTCGCTCTGATGGGTGAGAACCTGTTCGATAAGCGCTGTCTGGGGCAGTATCTCCAGGCTGATCCGAAGGCGTTCACGGCCCTGGCAAAAGCGGGCGATCGCCTCGGGTACCAATGCAACGCCCAAACTCGGGCTGCACGCCAGACGCAGTCGTCCGCTTTTGCTCTCAGCCAAGTCCCGCGCCACGGCATCGACGGTTTGAACGTCCCGATAAACTTTTTCGACCTCGGCATAAAGCGCCCGCGCCTCGTCCGTCGCATAAAGGCGCCCCTTGATCCGTTCGAACAGCCGAAATCCCATGCGATCTTCGGTATGCCGCAGCATTCGGCTGACATTGGGTTGCGAGACATTGAGATGACGCGCCGCGTCGCTGATGCTTCCCATCAGCATGACCGTCCGGAAAATTTCGATTTGCCGCAGATTCATCTCTCTACCAATTCTAGTGGCACGTTTCATCTTAACTGAAACGTGCCGTCGAGCCTGAGCGGCGTCTGAGCCCGCCGAAGCCGGAGGCGAAGGCGAAGGCGTCGCATAGAGCCTGGTCCGACGCGATGTCACGGTAATCATACCATGATGTTATGGATGATGAATGACTTGATATATAGCGACAAACGCCGGTCGAGCTAAAATCGCGCCGCGGTCAAGAACCGCGAAACAAGCGGATCGGCTGCAACTCGACAGGCCGCGTTCCTTTATGGCGCGGGGTTTCACCGCATCTGTCGAGCTCTTTGTGGAGGAGCACCATGCAACGTTCGATCTCGACCGCATCCCTGAACGGCACCTTGCCGGAAAAACTCAAGGCCGCCGCGGCCGCGCATTTTGACGGTGTTGAGATTTTCGATAGCGACCTGCTCTATTTCGACGGCACGCCGCGGCTGCTTCGCCAAATTGCCGACGATCACGGCCTTTCGGTGATGCTGTTCCAGCCGTTCCGTGATTTCGAGGGTGCCCCGCGGCCCTTGATGGCCAAGAATTTCGATCGGGCGGAACGCAAATTCGATCTGATGGCGGAACTCGGCGCCCCCCTGATGTTGGTCGTCTCGAACATGATGCCCGAATCCTCCACCGACGACACCCTGATCGCCGAGGATTTGGCGGCGCTGGCGGAACGGGCCGCACTTCGGGGATTGAGCATCGGCTATGAAGCCCCTTCCTGGGCTCACCATGTTCAGTCCTGGCGACATGCCAGGAAGCTTGTCGAGCAGATTGACCTGCCGAACTTCGGACTGGTCCTCGACAGCTTCAACGTCATGACGGAGAGGCAAGGCTGGGTCGGCCTGGAGACGCTGCCTTCCCAACGCATTTCGTTCATTCAGATTTCCGACGCGCCGAAGCTGGCGTTGCCGCCCATGGAACAAAGCCGCCATTTCCGCTGCTTCCCCGGACAGGGTGATCTCGACTTGCCGAGATTCCTCGCCCCTCTGCTGGCCAATGGCTACGCGGGACCGATTTCGCTCGAGGTGTTCAACGATGGCTTCCGCACGGCATCGCCGCGCACTATCGCCGCCGACGGAATGCGTTCGCTCCTTTATCTCGAGGAAAAGACCTCCGAAATTCTTGCCGACAGTGAGCAAAAGAGGACATTGGACCTGTTCAGCCCGCCGGCCTCCTGCGATTACCACGGCTTCGAATTCCTGGAGTTTGCCTGCGACGAGAACGGCCGCGTCAAACTGTCGGTTTGGCTCGAACAGCTCGGTTTCCAGCTGGTCGGCAAGCATCGTACGAAAAACGTCAGCCTTTATCAGCAGGGCGGAATCAACCTGATCCTCAACGCCGAACCACATTCCTTTGCCCATGCCTTTTTCCTTCTGCACGGGGCATCCGTCTGCAACATAGCGCTCAATGTCGACGACGCCGATCGCGCCATCAAGCGGGCTCGCGCCTACCACACTCCGCCGTTTTCGGGAGGAATCGGCCCGAAAGAAAGCCGGATACCGGCCATCTGCGCTCCCGACGGCAGCCTGGTTTCCTTCGTCACCGACAAAGACGGCATCTATCAAACGGATTTTCTCCCGGTTGACGGCCCGGCGGCGCCGACGCCCGATCTCGAACGCATCGACCATGTGTCGCTTGGGCTTCCCGAAGGACAATTCAACAACTGGCTTCTGTTTTTCAAAGCCGTCCTGGATTTCTCCGCCGACGACACTTGGGACGTTCCCGACCCCTATGGCATCGTCCGCAGCCGGGCCGTACGTAGTGCTGGCGGTCACGTCCGCCTGCCACTCAACATTTCGATCGGCCCTAACACCGCGACGGCACAATCGCTGTCGTCATATGGCGGCGCTGGAGTGCAGCACATCGCGTTCTCGACCTCCGATATCTTCGCCACTGTCCAGGCCATGCGGAGCAGAGGTATTGCGATA
Source organism: Telmatospirillum sp. (assembly GCA_031291415.1). Taxonomy (GTDB): domain Bacteria; phylum Pseudomonadota; class Alphaproteobacteria; order Rhodospirillales; family Magnetospirillaceae; genus Telmatospirillum. Next base: position 54,403 of record JARLJB010000228.1, on the reverse strand, counting down.
CTGGAGATCCCGCAGAACTATTACGCCGAACTGTCCGGTCGTTTTTCGCTCTCCGATGATTTTGTTTTCAGTCTTTCCGAGAACAATATTCTCTACGACTGCGACAAAAATGGGGGGGAGTTCCTGCAGGCCTATACAGAGTCGTTTGAAGGGCGCTTCGTCTTCGAGATCGTCCAGAGAAACAACTATGAACAGTATGGCGCCGCCAACGCCGCAGTCCGCCTGGCCGCGCAGCTTAAGGCCGCAGGCCGCTCCCCCTTCATTTACGAGGCACTGGAAAACTGAGGCGTATCGTCAGTTACTGCAAAGGTTCGTCTGCGGGTATTTTGTCGTCGTCATCCCCGCGAAAGTGCCAGGGCATGCACACATCTAGAATATCCCCGTCACATCAATGATATAGACCCTCGCCCGCTTGGCGGGAGAGGGAGGGACCCGCGAAGTGGGAGGGTGAGGGGAAAGGTGATCTCAAACAATGATGTATCGTTTAAAATAACTATAATATCATGACGTTATACGATATCCCCTCACCCTCCCACCCGACGCGGGGGCGAGGGACGAGAAACCGAAGATGTGTGCGTGCGCTTGCGCGGGAATGACGGGAAAATGTGACTGAACAACCGCGAATTACGCCGCCCGGACGCCATCGAGGAAAGCGGCGACCTTGCCGCGCAGACTGTCGGCGTCCCGCGCCAGAACTTCGGCCGAGGAGCGTGTCTTTTTTGCAAGAACAACAACGTCCTCGGCTCCATCCACCACACCGGTGACGTTGCGCGACACCTCTTGTGTGCCGTGCGCGGCCTCCTGTACGTTCCGGGCGATTTCCCTGGTCGCCGCACCTTGTTGCTCGACGGCCGAGGCGATACCCGAAGAAATTTCCTGGACCTGGTCGATAATGGTGCCGATGGTTTTGATCGCCTCGACCGCGCGCCGGGTCTCGTCCTGAACATTGCCGATTTGCGCACGGATTTCGTCCGTCGCTTTCGCCGTTTGGTTGGCGAGGTTTTTGACCTCGCCGGCCACCACGGCAAACCCCTTGCCGGCTTCTCCGGCCCGGGCCGCCTCGATGGTGGCATTCAAAGCCAGAAGATTGGTCTGGCTGGCGATACTGTTGATCAAATTGACGACTTCGCCGATGTGATCGGCTGCCTCCGTCAGCGACTGGACGATTGCATTCGTCCGAGCGGCCTCTTCCGACGCAGTCGCCGAAATGCGCGCGGAATCGCTTACTTGCCGACTGATCTCGGAGATTGAGGCCGACAGTTCTTCGGCCGCCGACGCGACAGTCTGCACGTTCGATGTCGCCTGTCCCAGCGCCGCCGCCACCGTCGTCAATTTTTGCCCACTTTGCTCCGATAGAGATGCCTGCTCGGTCGAAACGCCCTTCATTTCCGCGGCAGCCGTCGCCGTTCGATCCAAAACGGCGGAAATGGACTGATCGAAATCCAATGTCAGACGCTGGATCGTATTGGCCCGTTGTTCACGCGCCACCTGTTCAGTCGCCTGCTCGGCAGCCAGACGATCAGCACGAATGGCGTTATCCTTGAAGACCTGGACCGCCTCGGTCATCGCATCGATTTCGATGACGTTGCCGGTCGATGGTATTTCCACCGACAGGTCATGCTCGGCCAACAGGCGCATTACCTTGGCCATCCTCTTGATCGGTATGCTGACCCAGCGATAGACAACCAGGTTGCCGGCAACCGTCAGGCCGATGGCAATCAACAACTGCAGGGCGCTGAAGATCAGCAGTTTCTTGGTTTCGTATTGGTTATCGTCGGCCCGCGCGATCATTTCGTCGAGCGCGACATTGACAAGGTCCGCAAAGAAGATGAGCTCGGCCGTGTCACGTTCCTGCAGAACGCTCATGGTCATGGTGATGGTGCCGCCACCGCTCAAAGTGTCGATCAGGGCTTTTCTTTCTTCGGCCATCGGCCCGGAAAAATACTGCTTGGCCTTGGCAGCAGCATCGACCAGCCTTTTGGACGCATCATGGCGGGCGGCCGCCTCGGACACCAACATCCAGGCATAGGACATTTGGCCGCGGTCTTCGGCCCAGGCGGCGACGTCCGTCGCCTCCCAAGCCCGACCGGCAGCAACGGCGTTCTCGATGCGAACGGCGATCAATCCGCCATAACCTCGGAGAATCCAGGCTGCCCGCTTGACCGACAGATACTGGTCGACGATCGGGTCCGTCATTTTCAAAGAGGCATCGAGAAAATCCGTGGTTGCCGACAAAGCATCAAGATAGGCGGTCGCCACTTTCGGAAAATTCTGCGTGAGATCGGTATCCCGGCCTTCCTTCGGCTGGGTCACAGCCACGTCGACCTTCGGTCGCAACGCTGCCATCGCGTCGTGGGTCGCTCTCAAGCGGTCGAGAACCGTTTGCTGCCCCGGAACGCTAACCGTGGCGAGCGATTGGATGCTCTGCTGGTAGGATACTTCGGATTTTCGCCGATGGTCGGCGATCCGCGTCAGCGTTTTGCCGTCGGCGCTTGCGGGCGCCAGCAGTGCCGCCACCTCGGTGCCACGCTCCATCCGGGTGCTGAAGATCGCATCGAACAGCTGGCGGCTGACCTGGGTAAGCGATGTCAACCGGTCCGCTGTCTCCCAACTTGTCGCGGCTTCCTTGAGAGACCCCAGACTGAGCGCGACAAGGAAAAGCCCCATCGGCCCAACCAAAAGTCCCAAAATCGTTCTTATCGACAGTGCATAACGTAACGACATCATAAATATCCCCACGATGCATCGCCCGCCGCAATTTCGTTCTGACGGTCTTTGTTTCTCAAAAGACGGGAAATAGGCGGGCCAACGCAAGGTCAGCTATCGAATGGGCATTCAGTGGATATCGACGCCCCACTCTTGCAAGGACGCTCCACCCCGATATGGAATTGCGGTGTTGTCGATAATGGGGTGAAAAGCAGAGTCCGCGTCGGCGATGCCCGGGGACTCTGCTTTCCGCTGTTCCAGCTGTTACCTCGACCGGCCTTCCCCCAACCGTCTATCGGCCTGGGGAATGCTGAAGGTTTGGTAGAACCTGATCAACATAATCAAGCTCAGGATCGCGCTGGCGAATGCCATTCCAGCGTCGAAAAGCATGATGTATTTGATGCTTACCTTGGAGATGGCTCCCGTTATCAACGGAATCGTGAAGTTCGACACGCTGCCGAAGATCATGAATATGCTGGTCACGCGAGCCTTGCTCTTGGGAAAGAATTCGGACATCAGCGTGACGCCGAGTTGCAAAACGCCACCCGCCGCCGTGAACCCGATGACGAAGGCGGCCAGATTGCACATCAATGGCGTTGGATTGGCAAACACCGCCAAGCCCATGAGACCCGCCAAGACGGAGAAAAGAAACATCAGGTGGACCGGACGGACCAACTTCTTGACGAGGAACGCCGAGATGAATACGCAGATCAAGGATCCCAGGCTGTAGTACGAAATCGTCTTCAGCGCGGCAGGTTCCGCCATTCCCGAAAACTGCTGCGCATATTTCGGCATCCAGACAACAACAATATAGAAAGCGGCGAACGCCGTATAACCGAACAAAGCCGCCGCCGTCCCCTCAAGCCAGATCTTGGGCGCCACCTTCAGAACCGCGATTTCGCTTTTGAGCGTGTCACTTGTGTCCGCTCTGCTGGAATTCTGCGGAAAGGGCTTGCCAAGGATCACCACCGCAGTGAGGAAGAGAATGACCGCGGGAATCAGCATCGCATAGCCGTACCACAGCTTTTCAACCATGAGATAGCCGACAATAAAGGGATACAGCATCTGCCCGAGGGACACCGACGCCTTCAGCAGAATGACGGAAGTTCCCGTGGCTTTGGGATAGGCCTCCATGAGCGCCGGATAGCAACAGGTATCAAGGCTCGAATTCGCCGCGCCAGCGCACACTGCCATTGCGCACGCCACCGGAATATTCGGGCTGACGAGAATGCCCAAGAAGAAAATCACATAAAAAACCGCACCGATGACGAACATCGGCCGACGCCCGAATCGATCGGACATATCTCCAAAGAAAAATAAGCTGACGAGCCGGCCAATACCGATAAACGAAATAACGCTGGCAATACCAGCCGCGTCCGTCTCGTAACGAGCCATCAAATAGCTCATGTTTTGCGCTAATGTTATAACGCCCATTCCGTGAACGAAATAACTTACATACAAGCACATGGCCATTGGAAAATATATATTTTTTGACGTTCCCGACGCTATACTTGTCATTTATGTCCCCTATTCGATATTCATAACTAATACTGTCGAGATCGCCATGAAATTGAACAACCAGACGCTGAAGAAGACAGACAATCGCGCAAAATACCCGGAATTGCGCTGCCAAACGGACAGCGGATCGAGCGAATTGTTCTCTTTGATGGAGAATTATTTCCGCTTCCAAAAGACAGGTGGCACGACCATCAAAACACTGTCTTCGCCTACGCCGCCCCTTTCTGGTCTGATATCAAGGCGCCCCGCCCGGACGGCGATAGCGTCCGAGACATCTCCAACGACAGCCTCCGTCGCAGTCCGACAGAAGTCGTTCCGTACTAGAATACTATTCCATTTCAGTCGTCAAGATCGTTTTGGCACATGCGACTGAATGATGGTCGACATCCCACGGCGAGACGAAACCGGACAATCCAAGGGGCCACGGCCACGGAACAGCGGCCGACGGAAGCAACTTCGCCCAAGGGTCGATCTGGACCGGAAGCGGCGGCTCGGCTACCCTTGTTCCGCCGTCACGCTGGAAACGGGTATGGCATAGCCGCCAGCCCGCTCCGACCATGACGCGAAGAATCAGAACGATCGACAAAAACCGACCTTTAGGAAAGCTTGCCCAGTGATCGACAAAGCCGACAATATTTCAAAAGAAAAAACTGATAAGCCTCAGCGGACAAATAATCCCGAATTAACAAAATCAGATATCCTGCAGGTGGCTACAGAAGAATTTGCCGCCTACGGGTTTGCAGGCGCCCGTGTCGACGCCATCGCAGCCAAGACAAAGACAACAAAACGCGCCATTTATTATTATTTCGGCAGCAAGGAAGGTCTCTACATAGCCGTTCTGGAAAAAGCCTATAGCGGTATCCGCGACATCGAAAGCAACATGCATCTGAAAGAACTGGATGCAGAACAGGCTGTCCGCAAACTGGTGGACTTCACCATCGATTACCAGGACGCAAACCCCAATTTCATCCGAATCGTCAGCATCGAGAACATTCACTTCGGAAAATATGTTAAGGAATCGGAAGGCATCCGCACGATGAATGCGCGCATCATCGAGACCACCGAAGCGATTTTGATGCGCGGTTACAAGAGCGGGGCGTTTCACAATCCCATGGACCCCATCGACCTGCACATGATGATCAGTGCATTTTCGTTCTTCCGAGTGTCCAATCGCCACACGTTCGGCGCCATTTTCGGACGAGATCTTGGCGCGCCGGAGATACGTGAAAAACACAAAAAGATGATTGCCGACATGATCATCGATTTCCTCAAGAAGCCGGCAGCTTCCGCCGTCTGATACGAAGTGGCGGTGATCGGAACCGATCACCGCAGCTCGGTATGAATGCGCCGCGAACCGACGCATCTTGCCACTCTCCCGATTTCCGTTTGACATGTACGTACTAGTTCGTACATTATTTCCACATTAAATGTGAGGTATCTGGGCCGGCGGCACGGTCAGGAAAGCCGTGGCCCGCAGATCGCGGAGTTCGTGTCATGTCTTCTTTGGTTTATGTCTTAAACGGTCCGAATCTGAATATGATCGGGACTCGCGAGCCGGAAATATATGGCTATACGACACTTAAAGACGTTGAAAATGAATGCAAGGCCCTCGGCGCGGAACTTGGTCTTGCAGTTGATTTCCGGCAATCTAATCACGAGGGGCTTTTGGTGGACTGGGTCCAGGAAGCTCGGACAAAAGCTGCCGGAATTATTTTCAATCCGGCCGCATATACCCATTATTCCATTGCCATTATGGACGCGCTGAAGTCCTGCTCCTGTCCCATCCTTGAGGTTCACATCTCCAACGTCCATCAGCGCGAAGAATTCAGACATTTGTCTTATGTCTCCAAAGTCGCCACGGGCGTTATGGCGGGCTTTGGTACGCATGGTTACTCGCTTGCCATGCGTCACATGGCCTTCCTTTTGAAGGACAAGAAGTAGTCGCGGCACCTCTTTCGTTTTGCCGGCCCGTCGATGGCGGTGGGCCGGCGGAAAATGGCGCGACCCTAACAAAATCGATCCGTCGGCTTGAGCAGCACCGTGGCCCCCACTGGTGAACGGGACAGTGCGTGCCTGCTCTCTTTCAAGAAGGATAATACGATGTCCGAGGAAATCCCCCTCAAGATTACCGGCCACACTGAACTGCTTGGCTTGATCGCCTACCCCATCCGTCACAGCAGCTCCCCCCGTGTTCACAATCTCGCACTGGCCAAGCTTGGGCTGGAATACGCCTATCTCGCATTCGAGGTTGGGCAGGAGGATTTAAAAGGCGCCGTTGAGGCCCTGCGTACCCTCAAGGTCCGTGGCAGCAACGTATCCATGCCGAACAAACTTCCGATTGTTCAGTATCTTGACAAGATTTCCCCCGCAGTGGAAATCACTGGCGCGGTCAACACGGTCATCAATGACAGTGGCGTGTTGACGGGCGAAACCACCGACGGCATCGGTCAGGTTGCGGCTTTGCGCGAGCAGGGCCAGGAGGTCACTGGCCGTATCGTCACCCTGATGGGATGCGGTGGCGCCGGATCGGCCGTCGCCGCGCAGTTGGCGCTCGAAGGCGTGAAGGAACTCCACATTTTCAATATCGCCGATGGCTTCCGCGCCGGCGCCGAGAAACTGGTCAAGAAGATCAGAGACAAGACGTCGGTAACGACGACGCTCACCGATCTCCACGACGTCGATGCCTTCCGTGCCACTGTCGCCAAGTCTTCTATTCTCATCAACGCCACCAAGGTCGGTATGGCCGACATGAAGGGGCAATCTCCGCTACCGGACGTCTCGGTACTGCGCAAGGATCTGTTCGTCTCCGACGCCATCTATTCGCCCCTGAAGACGAGGTTGCTGGAACAAGCCGAGGCAGCCGGGTGCAAATACATGAACGGCATCGGCATGATGCTTCACCAGGCGGCGGCATCCTTCAAGATGTGGACCGGCAAAGACATGCCGCTCGACTACGTCAAGGAACACTTGTTCCAGTAGAGCGGTCCTCACACGATTAGAGCCGAATGCATCGAATGCATTCGGCTCTAATTCTATCCGGACACGCCGTCTTCTAGAGACGAGAACGCGATTTTACGAGCGCCGCCAGCTCGTGCTTCCAGCCTTGTCTTCCAAAAGAACGCCCTGCTCGGCCAGTTCCTTCCGAATCCGGTCGGCCTCGGCAAAATTCTTCTCTTTGCGCGCCGTGATACGCTGATCGATCAACGCGTCGATATCGGCATCACTAAGACCGTCACTGCCTTCAGGAACCCAGCGGAACCACGCCTCGACGTCTTGTTGCAGGACACCGAGAACATCGCCCGCAGCCAACAAGGCGCCCTTCCATTTGGCCTTTTCCCCGTCGTTTTCCGCCTTGTTCAGCTGGGTGGCCAGCTCATGCAAATGGGCAATCGCCAAGGGCGTGTTGAGATCGTCTTCCAAAGCCGCCAGGACGTCGAGGGGAACCTGATCACGGTGGACGGCCCGAATGTCGGCCACGCCACGCAACGCCAGATACAGGCGATCGAGCGCGGTCCTCGCCTGTTTCAACCCTTCGGCCGTCCAGTCGAACGGCTGATGGTAGTGGGCGGTCAGCATCGCCAGGCGAATCGCCTCGCCGGGGGCCTGGGCTAACAGATCTCGCACGGTAAAGAAGTTGCCGAGAGACTTCGACATCTTCTCGCCCTCGACCATCAGATAGCCGTTGTGCAGCCAGTAACGGGCGAAAGGTTGACCATTGGCGCAGACACTCTGCGCGATTTCGTTCTCATGGTGAGGGAACACCAAGTCCTGCCCACCGCCATGGATATCAAAAGTGACCCCAAGATATTCCCGGCTCATCGCCGAACATTCGATATGCCAGCCCGGACGACCACGGCCCCACGGGCTGTCCCAACCGGGCAGATCGTCCGACGACGGCTTCCACAGAACGAAATCGGCAGGATCCTTTTTGTAGGGAGCCACTTCGACCCGCGCCCCGGCGATCATCTCGTCCTGATTACGCCGCGACAATTTGCCGTAATCGGGCATCGACGGAACCGAGAAAAGGACATGCCCCTCGGCCTCGTAGGCATGTCCGCGCTCAAGCAATGCCGTGATCAAGGCGATCATCTGAGCGATATGCGCGGTGGCTCGAGGTTCGACATCGGGAGGAAGCGCATTCAAAGCCGCGATATCGGCGTGAAATGCTTCGGTGGTCCGTGCCGTCAATGCCGCGATCGGTTCACCGTTTTCCTTGGCCCGTGCATTGATCTTGTCATCGACGTCCGTAATGTTGCGAACATAGACGACTTTCGGATAAAGGCGCTTCAGCAGCCGGTAAAGAACGTCGAAAACGATGATCGGCCGGGCATTGCCGATATGCGCCCGGTCATAAACGGTCGGCCCGCAGACATACATGCCCACACGCAGGGGATCGAGGGGAACAAAGGGTTCCTTGCGTCGTGTCAGCGTGTTGTAGAAAGCGAGCGCCATGGTTTCAACGTTTCCTCATGTTTGGGGCCTGGTCCAGCCGATTGGGTATCGCGCATCCGCGTCATGCTTCAGGCGGCGTTTCCGCATAGCCGCGCCGCCGCGCGCGCTCGACCGATGAGCGGAAGCAAGGTCTTGAGTTCCGGGCCATTCTCCCGCCCTGTCAGGGCCAAACGCAAGGGATGAAACAGTTCGCGCCCCTTTCGCTCGGTCGCCTGTTGAACGGCGCGCGTCCAGTCTTTCCAGGTCTCCGCCGTCCAGGGTTCGGGCGGCAGCAGCTGGGCAGCCTGCGTCGCAAAAGCCTGATCCTCGATCACCGGCGAGACCGTCTCACGGCAGATATGCCACCAATCCCGGGCATCGGCGATCTGTTTCAGATTGGCCCGCACGGCATGCCAGAACGCCTCGTCGCAAACCAATCCAATCGCCTTCAGGCGCGGCTCGGCATCGGCAAAAGCCATTTCGTGCAATAGACGGGCGTTCAGATGCTCAAGATCCTGCGGATCGAAACGCGGCGTCGCCCGGCTGAACTTGCTGATGTCGAATTCGTCGAGCAGCACGGCCAGCGACTGGCGCGGCTGGATGGCGTCCGAGGTGCCCAATTTGGCAAGCAGGCTGTCGAGCGCGATGCCTTCGATGCCGCCGGCCCGCAGCTCACCCAGCGACAGGCTTCCAAGCCGTTTTGAGAGCCCTTGCCCGGATGCGTCGGTCAGCAGCGACAAATGGGCGAATTGCGGCACCGCGGCGCCCAGTGCCTGGAAAATCTGAATCTGTGCCGCCGTGTTGGTGACATGGTCCTCGCCGCGAATCACGTGGGTAATCCCCAGTTCGACGTCATCGACGACCGACGGCAGCGTGTAAAGCGGCGATTGATCACCACGGATCAGCACCGGATCGGAGAGATGCGACACATGATAATGACAGGGGCCGCGCACCAAATCGTCCCAGCGGACGTCACTGTCGTCGAGCTTGAAGCGCCAATGCGGCTGGCGTCCCTCGGCCTCGAAAGCCTGCCGCTCGGCATCCGTCAAGGACAGCGCGGCGCGGTCGTAGACCGGCGGCGCGCCCCGGGCCAACTGCCGTTTGCGCTTATATTCCAGCTCTTCCGGCGTCTCATAACAAGGATAGAGCCGGCCATCCGCCTTCAGGCGCTCGGCCGCCAGCGCATAGCGATCGAAGCGGTCCGATTGATTGACCTTGCTGTCCCAGACGAGACCCAGCCAGACCAGATCTTCACCGATCGCCACTTCGTGATCGTGACGGCTGCGTTCGCGATCGGTGTCATCGATGCGCAAAACGAAACGTCCGCCCTGTTTTTTGGCGAACAACCAATTGATGACGGCCAACCGGGCGTTGCCGACATGCAAGCGGCCGGTTGGACTGGGAGCAAAGCGAACCGTGACGGACATGGGATCAAATCGTTTCGGTCAAACCATTGACGACAAGACAACGCCGGTCGTACCCGGGGCAAGCCCCCCGACCGGACGTGTCAAATATGTGTCGCAAGCTATGCGGCACGGCCCCGGCTGTCAACGACTGCCCGTCGACAAAGGCGACGGAGAGGCGGTCTTCGCACTGCCTCTCCGTCTTCATCCTGCCGGGTCCAGGCCCTTATACCCGACGGCTCAGATCAGCCGCGGGGAGCGCCGTGCAAAATCTTGATGTAGTTGGCACGATCAAAGGCCGTCGGATCATCGACGGCGCGACGGCTCATCTTGCCGCGGATGGCCGACACCGACTCGATCTCGCGCTGTTCCAGCTCAACCCGCAATCCGTCAAGCAACGTCTTCATATAACCGACGCCATGACGGATCAGCGCTGAAGCCGTCATCACCGCATCGGCGCCGACGTAAAGATATTTGACCACTTCCTTGGCCGTCTGCACGCCGGAACTGGCCGCCAACGACCCCTTCACGTGACCCGATAGAACGCCCAGCCACAGCAGCGGCAAGCGGATCTCACCACGGTGGCTGAGGTTGAGGTCGCGCTGCAGCGTCAGCTCCTCAAGATCGATATCGGGCTGATAGAACCGGTTGAACAGCACGAAACCATCGGCACCGGCCTCGTCCAGCTGATGAACCATGTCGCCCAGCGAGCTGAAATAGGGGCTGAGCTTCATCGACACGGGAATCTTCACCGTTTTTTTGACGGCCTTCAGGATTTCCAGATATCGCTGCTCGACCTTCTGACCCGACAGGGAGAGATCCGTCGGCAGGAAATAAACGTTGAGCTCGATGGCGTTCGCCCCGGCCTGTTCGAGCTGCTTGGCATAATCGGTCCAACCGGTCAGGCTGACGCCATTCAGGCTGGCGATGATCGGAATATCGACGGAGCTCCGCGCCTTGCGAATAAGGTCCAGATAGTTCTGCGGACCGGAGCGATCGGCGATCGATGGAGGCATATAGGTCGTGGCCTCAGCCCCGCTTTCGGCCAGAATGGCCTCCACATCCTCGATTTGCCCTTCGATTTCCTCTTGGAAAATCGAAGGCAATACAACGGCGGCGGCGCCGTTGTCCTCCAAACGACGGATATTGTCGACGGTATGACCGAGCGTACAGGCCGACACGATCAACGGATTGATCAGGTCGAGCCCGAGATATTTCGTTTTAAGATCCATGGAACGGTCCCTCTTGCGAATGCCAGGGCGAGATCAGGGCACAGGCTATCCCGACCGCTGAGCGCAGGCAAGGCCAACCACCCGGGAAATAGGGATACCGGCTACTGATCTTTTCGGCGCAGCAGGAATTCCCGGCCGAGCTTCACCCGAGGTACTCCATCATAGGCGACGATATCGGCGGTCGCATAGGTCTCGCCCCAACTGTCGGGAAGGAATGACCCGGTGCCGATGACGTCGATCGGTGCATGGGAAAAGGCCATGACCTTGCACTTCGCCGGCGTGAAGCCGGACGACGCGATGATCTTCACCTTATCGAAGCCATGGTGGTTCAATTGTTCGCGAATATACCACAAGGCGGCGGCGGAGACCCCGGTACCGACCAGATAGCGCAACTCCGTATCGGTCCGATAACCGCGGACCGCCTTCGGCGAGTGGCGCTCCAGCACGGCATAGGATTTTTGTGGATCGAGACCTTCGATGAAACGTCCACCATGGGTATCGAAGCGAAGTCCCAGTCGCCCGTCCTTGGCCAGGTCTGGAAAGCGGCGGCAGACATCGAGAGAATCCGTCACTTCACGACCGAAATAGTCGGCCAGAACGACAATGTCGTCAGCGGGAAAACTCTCGTGGTACATCTCGGCCGCCCGAACCGTCGAGTTGGCATAGCCGATCAACGCGTGCGGCATGGTACCGAGACCGCGCTCCTTGCCAAAATAATGGGCGGTGGCCGTCGTCGCATTGCCGACGAAACCCGTCGCACTGTTGGCCTTGTGGGCAGCAGCCGACCCGACCGACGCGGCATAGGCCATCATGTCGGCCATTTCCGCGCCGGCACAGTGACGCGCGTCCATGGCAAGAAAGGCCACCTGCGGCAAATCGACACACATGGTGAAGGCGTTGTAGGCAGCCACGCAGGCCGGCCCCAGCTTTTGCAGATAAAGCGTTTCGAGATCGACCAGATGGACGAACGAGCCGGTGATGAACATCATCGGCTCGCCAGCCCCGACCCAATCGCCTTCCTGATAGTTCAGGTCGATCTGGAATTGCGTCCCGCGTTCCCGTGCCACGGCCTGGAGCCATTCGACAGCGAGTCGCGGCGTGAATAAGACTGGCCGGCGCATGAAAACCGCATAGGTCACCTGACAGTCGCCGTAACGCCCGACGATCTCCTTGGTCCGCAGGAAATAGTGGTCGGTCAGGCAAGGAATATCCTCGCCTGACGGCGTCACCGGTGCATCGTCACTGGCATTGCCACTCATGATGCACGAGCCTGCCTCCGCGCTTCCGCACGTTCGTCTTTCAGGGTTTCGGCGATCAGGAACGCCAATTCGAGCGCCTGCGTGGCATTCAGCCGGGGATCGCAATGGGTATGATAGCGATCTCCCAGACGGGCCTCAGTGATCGCCTGGGCGCCGCCGACACATTCGGTGACGTCCTGGCCGGTCATTTCGAAATGGACGCCGCCCGATTGCGTGCCTTCCGCCCGGTGAGCGGCGAAGAATCCCTGGACCTCGGCCAGGACGCGGTCGAACGAACGGGTCTTGTAATCGCCCATTTTCACCGTATTGGCGTGCATCGGATCGCACAGCCAGACGACCGAGCGGCCTTCCCTCTTCACGGCACGCAGGAGCGGCGGCAATTTGGTTTCGACCTGATCGGCCCCCATGCGGGTGATGATGGTCAGACGACCCGGCTCGTTTTTCGGGTTGAGCGTCTCGATCAATCGCAAGAGATCGTCGGACGGCGTCGTCGGACCGGCCTTGCAGCCGATCGGGTTGCCGACGCCACGCATGAACTCCACATGCGCGCCGTCCGGCTGCCGCGTACGGTCGCCGATCCACAGCATATGCGCCGAGCAGTCGTACCAGTCGCCCGTCGTCGAATCGACCCGGGTCAGAGCCTGTTCATACGGCAAAATGAGCGCTTCGTGCGAGGTGAAGAAATTGGTCTCGCGGATCTGCGGCGTTGTTTCCGATGTCAGGCCACAGGCCTCCATGAATGCCAAGGTCTCGTCCAGCCGGGCGCACAAATCGATGTAGCGCGCACCAGAATTGCCGGCGACGAAACCCAGATTCCACTGATGCACCTTGTGCAGATCGGCATAGCCGCCCTGAGCGAAGGCACGCAACAGGTTGAGCGTCGAGGCCGACTGGTTGTAGACCCGCACCAACCGCTCCGGATCGGCGATCCGCGCCTCGGGGGTGAACTCCATGCTGTTGATCATGTCGCCGCGATAAGACGGCAAGGTCACGCCATTGATGGTCTCGTTCGGCGCCGAACGCGGCTTGGCGAACTGGCCGGCCATGCGACCGATCTTCACCACCGGACAGGCGGCGCCGAAGGTCAGCACCACGGCCATTTGCAAAAGCACGCGGAAGGTGTCGCGAATGTTGTTGGGATGAAATTCGGCGAAACTCTCGGCGCAATCGCCACCCTGCAACACGAAGGCCTTGCCGATCGCTGCCTGGGCCAACTGGCTCTTGAGCTGACGCGCCTCGCCGGCAAACACCAGCGGCGGAAAGATTCCCAGTTGCGCTTCAACCGCCGCGAGCTTGGCGGCGTCGGGGTAATCGGGCACCTGCTGGATTGGTTTTCTCCGCCAGCTTTCGGGGGTCCATTTCTCGGCCATCTTGAGATCCTCGATGGGCAACACAACGTGGGAAAGCCCCCGATATACGCTCTCAATTAGATGATTGCCAGTGCCAGGACGACCGGCGCGGACAAACCGCGGGCAATTTCTTCATATTCCGGGGGCCTTCGGCATCGATAACAGGAACCTGCGTTTCACCCGTTTGCCCTGACGTCCGCAATGACATCACTCCCGCAGGGATCGCGTCCTATGATAGAATTGCGAACTGATGAATTAGTATTCTTGCCAAGACCTTTTCGGCACCGCAGGAATCCGAACCGAGAAGAAGACCATGACAGTGCAGACGACCAACATCCGTACGATGCTTCGATGGTTTGCTATGCTTGCATGCGCCATTTGGATGGGGGCGACGTTCTATCTGGAATTTCTCGACGTCGATCCGGATCAATTCGGTTTCCGTTCCTCCGACGTCGAAAGCCAGATGAAGTCTTGCGGCGGCAGTTTCCAGCAGCGCTACGACTGCAAGGAAGCAATCATCATCGCCAAAGGCTACGACAGCTTTCTGATCTGGACGGAGAAAGTCTGCTTGATTCTTGTCCCGCCGGTCTTGGTGGTCTACCTGCTCAACCGAGGCCGTCGCGAAAAACCGAGATCAGGCCTGCGCACCCGTCTTGCCAGAGTTCCCCGGTCGGTCGCCCGGCGGCGCGTTCGCTAAAGCGAAAAGATCGATGTCACAGACCTCGCATCCAGTTTGGTCGCAGGTCGCCGTCCATCGTCTGATCGATCTCCGTCAACAACCGGGTCTGGTCCTTCGGAAGTGTTCCCTCGAGGGCCAGGCAGTTGGAGGCGTGGTTCGAACGGAAGATCACCGGCCGCGGAGGCGACAGAGACGCGATAAGCAGCCTTTGCTCGGCCAAAATGGCCCGATCGTCCTGAAAGACGAACTCGCCCTCCCAACGGCGTAGGAAACCGGCTGCCACGGTATCGGGCAGGATCAGTTGCAAAGTCGACAGGAAATGCGGCGGTGCCCGGTTGATCAGGTCGGCCGTGGCAAGGATATGCTCGTCGGCCAGCCGCTTGCCGGCAAGACCGAGGATCACCGTCGCCGAAATCTTCAGTCCAGCACGGCGCGCCTTGACCAGGGACAGGACGAGATTTTCAACGCTCACGCCTTTGGCGATCCGTCGCAAGACCTCGGCCGATCCGGACTCGATCCCGACATAGACGAGGGATAGACGCCTGCTTTTAAGGCGGGCCAACTCGTCGTCGCTTTTGCGCAGCAGACCAATCGGCGTGGCATAAGTCGAAATGCGCTGCAAATTGGGAAAGCGTGCCGCCAAGCGATCGGCGATCGCCAGAAGATGGTCAGTCGGCAAGGTCAGTGCGTCACCATCGGCGAGAAAAACCCTGTGCGCCTGCGGATACAGCAAAGACAGTTGGTCAATGTCCGCGAATACGGCCGGTAGCGGCAACGCCCGATAGTCTTTGTCTTTGTACATGGCGCAGAAGCTGCATTGATTGTAGCTGCAACCAAGCGTCACCTGGACGATAAGATTGTCACCTTCCGAAGGCGGCCGATAAAGAGGAAGATCGTAAAGCATGAACTGACCACCAACCCTCCGCATTGACATTTTTATATATCTGATATATCAGATACCTCTGCGACACTGCAAAAATAGCAGTTAGCCTCGCTCTCCAGTGGGGCGGCGGGTACGGATGACGATCGAACGCACTTTTGACAGAGGCCTAGGAAGATGGTGACTGCTTCGCCGTTGCCGGGGCCCTGTTCCATCATTTGCGTTCCCGCCACAGCGACGGCGACACCGGCAGCCGCCTCCGGGCGAGGACTGCCGCCGTTATCATCCCGACGTCCTGTCTGCCGACGGGCCTGTAATATGGTTCATTTTCATTCTGCTGCCTAGCCTTGGCCCTGCCCCCGGCACAACCAACGCGATGGAATAGCAGCCCAGTCTCAAGAAGGAGAGAGTTTTATGGAAACCCGCCAAAGCATCCACAGCGACCATGCGAAAACGCTGGACACTGAAGGGCTGCGTCGCGAATTCCTGGTCGAAGAGATCTTCCGCCCGGGCGAATTGACCATGACCTATAGCCACATCGATCGCATCGTTTTCGGCGGGATCATGCCGGCCGCCAAGGCAATCACGCTTGCGGACTCGCTGGGCAAAAACTTCGGCGTCGACTTTTTCCTGCAGCGCCGGGAACTCGGACTGATCAACATCGGTGGTGCCGGTTGGGCGACCGTCGACGGCACGCGCTATGAAATCGCTCGCGAAGAAGCCCTCTACGTCGGCCAGGGTGCCCGCGAGATCAGCTTCGGCAGCACCGATCCCAAATCTCCGGCGAAGTTCTATTACAACTCCGCACCGGCCCATACGACCTATCCGACGCGCAAGATCACGCTGGCCGATGCGTCCCCCTCGACTTTGGGCGACGCCAAGACGGCCAACCGCCGGACGATCTACAAATATATCGTCCCCTCGGTTCTGCCGACCTGTCAGCTGTCGATGGGCATGACCAAGCTCGAAGACGGCAGCATGTGGAACACCATGCCGGCCCACACCCATGAGCGGCGCATGGAGGTCTATTTTTACTTCAACATGGACTCCGACAATGTCGTCTTCCATATGATGGGTAAACCGCAGGAAACGCGGCACATCGTCGTGCAGAACGAGCAGGCGGTCATTTCTCCCAGTTGGTCGATCCACGCCGGCGTCGGCACCAAGGCCTACACCTTCATTTGGGGCATGGTCGGCGAAAATCAGGTTTTCGACGACATGGATCACGTGAAGGTTCCTGACCTCCGCTAGGGTGTGTCGTCAGTTACGTCAAAGGTTCGTCTGCGGGTATTTTGCAGTCGTCATCCCCGCGAAAGAGGGGATCCATGGTTGGAAAAAACGATGGACATACAACAAAAGATAGTTGTTGTGGCATGGATTCCCGCTTTCGCGGGAATGACGGGAAAATGTGACAGAAGAACCGTAGCTGACGACAGGCTCTAGAGCGTTATCTCATTCAGAAGGACCTCTAGAAAGACGATCGACATTGTTGACGGGAGGCGAGGCGCAAGCCGGCGCCTCGTCTTCCCCCACCCCGAAACAGCGATGGTGATCCCAGATGGCGGCAACACCGGACGATCCCGATTCCACGACCGTAACCGACGACGCGCCCGCCGGACGGCGACCACGAACCCGTAACGCCCGCCCGGCCCTTTTGCGCCCGGCGCCCGGCGGCACCGGCAATAGCGCGGCATCTCTCATCTATCAGACTCTGCGCCGCGAGATCGTCTGCCTGCAGCGCCGTCCAGGCGATCCGATCGTCGAAAAAGATCTGGGCTCGATTTTCGGAGTCAGCCGCACACCGATCCGCGAAGCCGTCCTGCGACTGGCGGCCGAAGGATTGGTGGAAGTTGTCCCGCAGTCGGGCACTTTTGTTGCCCGCATCCCGCTTGACGCGCTGCCGGAGGCCATGGTCATCCGCAGGGCTCTTGAGGAAGTGGCTGTCGGAGCCGCAGCGCGAACAGCGACACGCAGCCAGGTGGCGTTGCTGGAGGCCAATCTTGAACGCCAACGCGAAGCGGTGGCCATCGACGACCGCGACGGCTTCCACGACGCCGACGAGGATTTTCACGGGGCGATCGCTGAAACGGCCGGCTACCCTGGCATCTGGACAGTCGTTCAGCAGGTCAAATTACAGGTCGATCGCTACCGGCATCTGACCTTGCCGGAGCCGGGCCGCATGGCCCGCCTGGTCGAAGAACATGCCGCCATCGTCTACGCCATCCGCGACCACGACACACAGGCGGCGTTGACCAGCCTCGGCGTCCATCTGGATGGCCTGGAGGCCGGTCTGCTGGAAATACCCGAGCACAACCCGACCTATTTTTACGGCGACATCGAAGCGATTCGGCGAAAGTTCGGACGTTAGCGTGATGCGTTAAATCTGCATCACGCTCCAGTTATGATTTATGTCCCTCGCCGGGCGCGCGCCTCCGCGCGCTTGGCCGCGGCCTCAATGGCCGCAGGAAGCGGGGCCGCGTCAGATTTGACGCACAACGCTCCGGCGGGCGGTCTCAGTCGGCCTTCTCGCCATCGGGCAGCCGGTGCCGGCGAATCAGCCCCGTCTGCGTAAGGATAAATACGAAGGTCAGGACGATGCTGCCCGGAACCTTCCACAGGACCCACATCTCCGTGGTCAGGACTCGGCGAATCACCTCGTTGGCCACGGCCATCGCCAGAAAGAAGAAGGTGAACCGCAGCGACAGGCTGCGCCATCCATCGTCGTCGAGAGGCAGGGCGTCGCCGATCACCGCCTTGAGCAGAGGCTTGCCGCGCAGCAGCCCGATACCAAGAGCCGCCGCAAAAAGGCAATAGATGATGGTCGGCTTCAGCTTGATGAAAGTGTCGTCGTTGAACCACAGGGTCAATCCGCCGAACACGCCGACGATCACCGCCGTTACCAGCGGCACCATCGGCAGGCGCCGGGCAACCACCAAAGACAGCAGCAAGGCGACAAGAGTGGTGGCCATCAAGGCGCCGGTGGCGACCATCAGTCCCCGGGTCTCGTAAGCAACCAGGAAGACCACCAGCGGCACATAGTCGACGGTGGGTTTCAGCCAGGGTGGCGACGCTTTGCTCTTCATTCGACCGTAACGCTCTTGGCAAGGTTGCGCGGCTGGTCGACGTCGGTCCCTTTGGCGACGGCGACGTGATAGGCCAACAGTTGTACCGGAATGGCGTAGAGAATTGGCGCCACGAAGGGGTCGACACTCGGCAGCGCCACGGTCACTGCCCGTGCCCCCAACCGTTCGACACCTTTTTTGTCGGACAGAAAAATCACCCGCCCGCCGCGCGCCACCACTTCCTGCACGTTGGAAGCCGTCTTTTCGTAAAGCTCATCGGTCGGCGCGATGACGATGACGGGAACGGTCTCATCGATCAGGGCGATCGGCCCATGCTTCATTTCGCCGGCCGCATAGCCTTCGGCATGGATGTAGCTGATTTCCTTGAGCTTCAGTGCTCCCTCGAGGGCGATCGGATAGCTGGTGCCACGCCCCAGATAGAGAACGTCATGAGCATCCATGATGTCTTCGGCGATTTCACGTAGTTGGTCGTCATGGGCCAGCACTTCGGCAGCCCGCGCCGGCACCTCGATCAGGGCTTTCGACAGGCGCGCCTCGGTCTCATGGTCGATGGCTCCCCGGGCGCGCGCCATTCCCAGCGCGAAACAGGCAAGCGCCGTCAATTGGGTGGTGAAGGCCTTGGTCGAAGCAACGCCGATCTCCGGCCCGGCCACCGTGTGCAGAACCACTTCGGACTCGCGGGCCATGGTTGATTCGGGGACATTGACCAGCGAGGCGATATGCTGCCTCTGCTCGCGGCAATAGCGCAACGCAGCCAATGTATCGGCCGTCTCGCCCGACTGCGATATGAACAGCGCCAGCCCCCCCTCGGGCATCGACGGCGCCCGGTAGCGGAACTCCGAGGCGATGTCGACCTCGACCGGAATCCTGGCCATCTGTTCGATCCAGTACTTTGCCACCATGCCGGCATAGAAGGAGGTGCCGCAAGCGATGATGGTGACCCGCTCGATCTTGGCCAGCTCGAACGTCAGAGCCGGAAGCGTAAAGGTCCGGGTCACCGGGTTGAACATGGTGTTCAGGGTGTCGCCGATGACCTGCGGCTGCTCGTAGATCTCTTTGTGCATGAAATGACGATGTTCGCCCTTGCCGATCATCGCCCCGGAAAAGGCCGTCTGCTTGACCTCGCGCGTCACGACGCGATCGTCCTTGTCGTGGATTACCACGCCATCGCTCGACAGCACCGCCCAGTCGCCCTCGCCGAGATAGGAAATCTTCTGGGTCAGCGGCGCCAGGGCGAGGGCGTCCGATCCCAGGTACATCTCGCCGTCGCCGTAGCCGATGGCCAGCGGGCTTCCCCGCCGGGCGGCGATCATCAGGTCGGAACGCCCGGCAAAGATGATGCCAAGAGCAAAAGCGCCCTCGATCCGCTTCAGCATCTTGGCGGTGGCAACCTCCGGGCTGTCGCCTTCGGCCAGATAGTGGCTGATCAATTGCACTACCGCCTCGGTATCGGTATCGGACTCGAAGACGTGTCCGGCGGCGGTCAGTTCGGCGCGCAGCTCAAGGAAGTTCTCGATGATGCCGTTGTGCACCACGGCGGCATATTTCGTCGCATGTGGATGGGCGTTGGTTTCGTTGGGCACGCCATGGGTGGCCCAGCGCGTATGGCCGATGCCGATGGTGCCCTCCACCGGTTGTTCGACCAGCAGCTTTTCCAGATTGACCAGCTTGCCTTGCGCCCGCCGACGCTCGATGTGACCATTCACCAGCGTGGCGATGCCGGCCGAATCGTAGCCGCGATATTCCAGCCGCTTCAGCCCCTCGATCAACAGAGGCGCCACCTTCGATTTGCCGATGATTCCGACGATACCGCACATGACCGGTTATTCCTTCTTCTTGCCAGCGGCTTCGATCTGTTTGAGGGAACGAAAGTGATCGGCCCAACCGGCCCGCTCAACCTGCGTGCCGCGCCCGACGGCCAAGGCTCCCGCCACCACGTCACGGGTTACCACCGAGCCGGCGCCGACCATCGCGCCGTCGCCGATCTTCACGGGGGCGACCAGCGAACTGTTCGACCCGATGAAGGCGCCCTCCCCGATGTCGGTGAAGAACTTGCCGAAGCCGTCGTAGTTGCAGGTAATGGTTCCGGCTCCGATATTGGCGCCGGCCCCGATCCTGGCGTCGCCGATATAGGTCAGGTGGTTGACCTTGGCGCCGGCCTCGACAGTGGCCTTTTTGATCTCGACGAAATTGCCGACATGGGCCTTGACTCCGACCACGGCGCCCGGCCGCAAACGGGCAAACGGGCCGATGAGCGCGCCGCTATCCACCACGGCGCCTTCCAGATGACAAAATGGCCGGATCTCGACGTCGTCGCCGACCGAAACGCCCGGACCGAACACCACATGGGGACCGACGACGACATCGCGGCCAAGCCGGGTGTCCCAGGAAAAATAGACGCTGTCCGGATCGACCAGGGTTGCGCCGTTTTCCATGGCGGCCCGGCGCAGGCGATTCTGAACGATGGCTTCGGCGGCCGCCAATTCGACCCGCGAATTGACGCCCAGCAATTCCTCTTCCGCCCCTTCGACGAAGCCACAGGCTTGACCGTCGGCACGCGCCAAGCCGACGATATCGGTGAGATAGTACTCGCCTTTGGCATTGTCATTGGACAAGCGGTCGATCCAACCGAACAGCCGTGCGCCGTCGACCGCCATGACACCGGAATTGCAAAGGCCAATCGCCCGTTGCTGCTCCGTCGCGTCCTTGAATTCGACGATCGCCTCCAGCCCTTGCGGACCCTCGACCAGACGTCCGTATTGTCCCGGATCGACCGGCCGGAAGCCCAGCACGACAACGGCGGGATGGCGGTCGCCGCGCCGACACTCCAGCATCGCCTCAAGGCTCTCAGTTGTAATCAACGGCGTATCGCCGTAGAGAACCAGAATCGTTCCCGAAAAACCGGCCAAGACGGTCTTTGCCTGGGCGACCGCATGACCGGTTCCCAGACGATCGGTTTGCACGACCGTCAGATGCGGGGCCACCGCAGCGGCGACACTATCCATGCCGGGACCGATCACCGCAACGACCCGCGAGGGCGCCAATGCCGAGACGGTATCAAGCAGATGGTTGACCATTGGCCGGCCGGCGACGCGATGCATCACCTTCGGCTGGGAGGATTTCATGCGCGTGCCCATCCCGGCGGCGAGCACGATGACAGCGATTTGATCTTGGGCCATGAAGTTCCGTGGATGAAAATGAACTATACGTTGCCGGACAGCGGGACGTTGCCACAAACGAGCCGGCAAGGCCAAGTCAATCTTTGTTGCACATAATTTCACAGACCGCTGGACGTGAAATGATCGCAAACGATCATGGCCGGCTCGCCAAACGATGTTAGGATGATTGCCTCGTCAATGCCTTTAGAGACGATTGTGACAGCTTCCGATAGCCCTGCCCCCACGACTCTGAAGACCATCTCGGTTCGCACATTCCTGCTGGGCCAGAGAATCGACACCAAGAATCTCGAACAAGGCTCAGTGCTGGCCACCTCGCCGCTGACCATCCGGGCCGGCAGCCGTGGCCGGGCGGTCCTGTTCCGCTATGGCGTGGCGATTTTGTTCGATCTCGATCCGCTGGAGGAAGTGGATTTTCTCGCCTCGCTGCGGCGGCTGGTCATCGAACCGGTGGAACCACCCGAAACCGAGGAAATAAGGATCCATCTGCATCCCGAAGGCGAAGACCGGGTCGAACACTCGGGCGCCATCATCCTGTCCGACCCGACGCCGGAACGGCTGCAGCTTTTGGCCGACATTCTGGGCAAAAACGCCGTTCTCGACCACTACGAACACCGCGTCGCCGAAGTCTTCGACCGCATCGACCCGCTGGCCGCGACCTTGCAGCGCAAAGGCGATTTCGGCTCGCAGGGCAAAGAGCTCCTGCAGCAGATCGGCGGCGTGCTGTTGACCCAGCAGCGCATGGTCGGACGCGTCGAAGTCCTGGATAAGCCGGAAGTTCTGTGGGAACGCCCGTCGCTCGAACGCTTCTACCTGCGCCTTGAGGATGAGTATGAACTGCGCGAGCGCGGCCGCGTGCTCGACCGCAAGCTCGACTTGATCGCCCGGACCAGCGAAACATTGCTCGACCTGATGCAGAACCGCCGCAGCATGCGGGTTGAATGGTACGTCGTCATCCTGATTGTCATCGAAATCGTCCTGACCATCGTCAGCATGACAATGCCCGGCCATCTTTAGAGGAGGCCGATCGTCCTGGTTGCCCTGGTCGCTATCGTCCGAGGCTTGACAGAGCCGACGGAGACCCGTATAAACCGGCCCTCTTCTATGGAATGGGCGCTTAGCTCAGCGGGAGAGCACGTCCTTCACACGGACGGGGTCGCAGGTTCAATCCCTGCAGCGCCCACCATTCCTCCGATCAATTGCAATAGGGTCTGAGCCAAGCGGCAAGCGTCAGACCATCATTGAACCCGGCAATCCAGTGGTCGCGTTCCGGCTGCCTGCGATATGGATTGAGGGCGGTCATCGTGGCGCCCAAAAGATCGACCAGCGGATCGACATAGTTGCGCCCGGCCACCCACCCCTCGCCGTAGGTTCGGAAGGAATGGGACAATCCAGGCGCGCTTTGCAGCACCTGCGATCCCGAACCGTTGACGGTCATCGAACTGGCCGGTCGCAACGCGCCTCGAAGAAGAATCGAGGGCCGATAGGAAGTGATCTCCCCGCCGCCCGCGCCGTCCGGTAAAAACTGCTCCAGATCACTCTCGCCAATCGGCGAATCGAACTTGCAGTGAATGCCCTCATTGTCCTTCTCGATGACGGAACTGGCAAATGTCGGACGACGAACGGACAGTCCTATTCGTCCGTATTCGAAGGAATTATGAGAACCAATGGCAGCCAAATAAGCTCCGCTTTTACTGACATTGCGAATCAGGCAGAGATAATTTATGCCAACCATCGTCGTAAATATCACCTTCTTTTGAGAGTCATATCGAACATCTCTTCTATTTTCCTGGGTTACGCCTCCAGACATCCTCGTCTTTCCTCCGGTGATAGATATCCGAGGCAAAGAGTACCGGCTGGAATCGATAGATAGCAGACTCGGATATTACCTACATGGGCGAATCGCGCGACGCTGGTGCGCTCAGTCATTCGCAGAATTCGGGGCACTAAGCCCGAGCGGCGTCTGAGCAGGTCCACATGGAGACCGGGTCGAAAGGGTTGAGTGTTTTCCGAGTCTACTACCCGTGCTTGCCCGACGACTATGTTTACACGAAAGAAAAACACCCGATTTCCGAACGACCGCTTCGGAAGGAGTCATGTGATGCTGCTGGTTGGATCGGCACTCAAGGGCTATGCCACCGAGGCGAGCGACGGCAGGCTTGGAAAGGTCAGCGACTTTTTGTTCGATGACGAGACCTGGATGATCCGTTGGCTGGTCGTCGATACGGGAGCATGGTTGGCTGGGCGCAAGGTCTTGCTCCACCCGTCGGCGATCGGACATATCGACAATGTTCGCCAGACACTTGCCTTGGCCCTGACGAAGGCACAGGTCGAAGGAAGCCCCCTTATCTCTCGGGACCAGCCAATATCAAGCCAGATGGAATCGCACCTCTTTGGTTATTACGGATGCGACCACGACTGGGAAAGCAATTATTTCGGAACCGGGGCGAATGGCTCGCCCTTGGCATCACAGCCCTACTTCGGTGCTCCGTCGCCCGAGGACATCAGGGTCGACCCGCACCCGGAAAAGGAAGATCAGCACCTGCACAGCATGACTTCCGTGACGGGCTACCATATCCACGGAACCGATGGCGATATAGGCCATGTCGAAAGCTTTCTGATCGACGCGGCCTCCTGGGGTATTCGCTATTTTGTCGTCGACACCAAGAACTGGTGGCTTGGACAACATGTTCTGGTGTCGCCCTACGCGGTACAAAAGATCAGATGGTCCGATCGCCAAATCCGTCTCGATGTGACTCGCGACCAGGTCAAGTCCTGTCCACCCTGGGATCCGATCCATACGACCGACCAGACCTATGAGAAGAAACTCCACAGCCACTATGGGTGGCCAGGATATGGATTCTAGTGGTGACAATCTGACGGATGCGTCCTTAGACCGGGAGTGGGGCAGGCATCTGAGCTTGTAAAAAAATAAGAAAGTCGAGTGGCGCGGGCGTCTCGCCCGTGTTCCGGTGAAGCCGGAAGCCAAGCATTTCCACCGCTTTCGCGTCGGAGGCGGGCAATATGTCCGCCCCCACTCGCCAGAGCACCGAGTGTTAGATTCCACCGCCAGGCCGCAGTCAGGCCGTCCGCACGCCCTCCAGGAATGCCTGAACCACCTGCTTCAGCTTATCGGCCTGGCCGGCCAGTTTCGACGACGTCGCCAAGACATCGGTGGCCGCCCGGCCGGTGGTTCCGGCGGCATCCGTGACACCGCCGATATTCTTCGTCACTTCGTTCGTGCCAACCGAGGCTTCATTGACATTGCGGGCGATCTCGCGAGTCGCCGCGCCCTGTTCCTCCACCGCCGAAGCGATGGTGGTCGATATCTGGTTGATCTCGGAAATCGTCGCGCCGATCTGCTGGATCGCCTGCACGGCCTGCTGTGTGGCTGACTGCACGGCGGACACTTGCTGGGCGATCTCCTCGGTGGCCTTGCCCGTCTGGTTGGCCAGATTCTTGACCTCGCCGGCGACGACGGCAAAACCTTTGCCGGCCTCGCCGGCGCGCGCCGCCTCAATGGTGGCGTTCAAGGCCAACAGATTGGTCTGCCCGGCGATATCATTGATCAGTTTGATCACGTCGCCGATCCGCTGGGCGCTTTGGGCCAGCCCCTGGACCATGTCGTCGGTCCGTTTGCTTTGGATGGCAGCATCAGCGGCAACCTTGCTCGATTGCGTCACCTGGCGGCTGATTTCATTGATGGACGACGCCAGTTCTTCGGAAGCGGCGGCAACCGTCTGCACATTGGCCGACGCCTGTTCGGCTGCGGCGGCAACCGATCCGGCCTGCTGCATCGTCTGCTCGGCCGTGGCCGACATGCTGGACGCCGTGGTTTGCAGCTCCCCGGCGGCGACACTGGTGGAATTGAGCATTTCGTCGACGGCCGCATCGAAATCCCTGGTCAATTCCTCGATCCGGCGAGTCCGCTGTTCGCGTTCCCGGCGCGCCTGTTCCTCCTTGGCGGCCAACTCATCGGCTTTGATCATGCTGCTTTTGAAGACCTGCACCGCCTTGGCCATTGCACCAACCTCGTCGTGGCGATCGAGACCTCGAACCTCGGCCGTGTAGTCGCGGTCGGCCAAACGCCGCATCACCTCGTCGATCTCGACGATCGGCCGGGCCACCCCGGTGTTGGTGAGAAAAACCGCCAGTGCCATGACGGCAACCAAACCGGCGCCGACCGCTCCGTAGGTGACATAAACCGTGACCTTGGTGGTTTCGGAAGCGTCGGCCGACACCTTGTCGAGATCGGCACCTACCCCGTCGACCAATTTGTTCGTCTTGGTCCTGAGCGCCGTCATCGCCGGCTGAAAGCGTTCCCGTGTCACGGCCAAGGCCTTCGCGTCGTCATTGGTCGCGGCGATGTCCCTGATCTCCTTGGATATCTGGAATACCGCATCATAGTCCGACATGATTTCGGCCAGCTCGCTGCTCCATCTCGGCAATCTGGCTTTTGCCTGCTGGGCCTGCTTGAGAAGCGACTCGCGGTTCGCATCGATTTCGGCGCTGACGGCCTGCATCTTCGCGGGGTCCGACTCGGCGATCATCTGGTAATTCAATCGCCCGGTGTCGATGACCCGCGTGTTGATGCGAGAAACGGCAACCGCCCCCTTGGCGTCACCGTCGATCAACGTCGTATAGGTCGAATCGATGCCGTGCATGTTGGTCGTGGCGAAGAACGTCGTCACCACGGCGACGAGTCCAAGCAGCCCCAGAAGCGACACCACTTTATAGACGATCTTCATGTTCTTAAATGACGGCACGATAAACCCCAATCGAATTACAACAATTCATATTAAAAATAACGTATCATCTAAGATACTATTCAATCAAGCACCATACACATTGATAAAAATCTTCATATTTCGCACACTATATTTAGTATTATTTATTAAAAAATCATTAAATCTCAAGTATTTTAGCAAAAATACAGTAGTACGCATATAATAATATGCATATTTACTTTGTCGCAATTAGATGCACATACTCCACGTTCCGGAAAATTGAATTCCCAACGTCATTCTATCCATTTTGGCGTATGTCTAAATATTTGTGAACCGCGTCAGAATCACGACTTTCGCCATGTTTTCCGGATGATCCCGATCATTGTCGGTGTTTCGAAAACGCGGAGTCCGCGCGGTCAGACAGACTTCGTCGTCAAAACCATTTCGTAGACGGCGCGTCGCAGGGCCATTTCGACAAACCTCAGCCGGTGGCGAATTGGACAACGACCAAAAGCACTCGTATTAAATCGCATTTTCCACGGCAATCAACGACCTGCCGCGAGACTGATTGCGACAAAGGACATCAGCACCATGGCAGTTAAAGCAATGCTGTTCGATCTGGGCGACACGCTCTACACCTATGACGGCCTGCCGCTCAGTTGGCAAGGCCACTATCTCGATGCATGGTCCGATGCGCTGACCGCCGTCGGGCTCGACCCGGGCGCCTACAATCTCCGCCTGGCTGCCAGCCACATGGAAAAATTCAATACGAGACTGGTCGCCCGCGAGCGGGAATTCGACGCCGACCACATTTTCGGCGGCGCACTCGTCACTCTTGGAATTGACGGCGGTCTGCGGGACGGTATCGTCGATGCCTTCTTTGGCCATTTTCGACAGTCGCTCCGCCCCTATCCGGAGACAGGCGATGTGCTGTCGACCCTGCGATGCCGGGGCATCAAGACCGGCGCCCTGACCGACGTCGCCTATGGAATGCCTGACCGCTTCGTCGAGGACGATCTGCGCCAAACCGGACTCTTGAACCTGCTCGACCTTTGGCGCACGTCGGTCCAGATCGGTTATCGCAAGCCCCACCCACAGGGTTTTCTTTGCCTGTGCAAGGATCTGAACGTTTTGCCGGCCGAAGCGGCCTATGTCGGAAACGAGGAAAAAGACATCGTCGGCGCCAAAAACGCCGGCCTGCGGGCGGTGTTGATCGACCGCCAGTCATCCGGCTCGCGCCATTGGGGACAGGACAAGACGATCGCCGACCTGTCGGGTTGTCTTGATGAGGATTTTGTCGTCACGACCGACATTTGATTTTTATTCACCGCGGAGGCACGGAGAACACGGAGAACACGGAGAAGTTTTGGAATACTTGACTCCGTGTTCTCCGTGCCTCCGTGGTGAACTTCACTAAAGATATCCCGAACCACCACGACACGATGTCACCAAGGTGACGGAATGCACCGCAGCGAATAAGCCCAAAACTTGATCCCCGCGCACCGCGAGGCGCGGATATCCGGCGCGTCTTTACACAAAAGATCATACCTGATACGAATTACTAATGGAATCGAGGTCCGGCATGGGAACCCACCATCCCGATGCTCAGCCGCAGTCTGGTCCTACGGCGGACATGCCTGATGGTTACGTACTGCAACGGCTTTTCCCGACCAATCCAAGCGATCGGTATGCCGGCCGCGAATAAACAAACGAGAGGGGGGCGTCATGGCGCTGACAGAATCGCAACAAACCGCGATGGACGCGGCAACCAGACATCTGGTTGGCAAATACAGTCCCAAAGGCAATCGGACCGGTTGGTTGATGATGTCATCCATCCTGGTGGAAGCGTGGGACCTCTACTCGATCGCTTTCGTTCTGGTATTCGTCCGCGAACAGTTCAGTCCCGACCCACTGCTGCTCGGCCTGGCTGCCGCCGGAACGCAGGGTGGCGCGCTGATCGGAGCGCTGATCGGCGGTTGGCTGTCCGACAAAATCGGACGCCGCATCATGTTTCTGTCGACCATGTTCATGTTTATCGTTTTTGCCCTGTTGCAGGGAATCGTGCCCAACGTCGGCTGGCTGGTGGTTGTCCGCTTCATTCTGGGCGTCCCGCTCGGCAGCGACATCTCCAACAGCTACACCTACATCATGGAAGCCATGCCCAAGGGTAAGCGCGAAATCATGGGCAATCGCTGGCAGTTCATGTTCGCGGTGGGCGAAGTGCTGACCTTGGCGGTCATCGCCGTCTTCATCGTCTCCAATATGCAGCACGAGTGGATCTGGCGGATCACCCTTGCCCTGGGGGCCGTCCCCGCCGCGATCATCCTGTTCCTGCGGCTCGATCTTCCGGAAACGGCGGTCTGGCTGGTCCGTCGCGGCCGCTTCGTGGAAGCCAAGAAGGTCACCATGCAGATGTACGGCGACCGGCTTGACATGTTGCCCGACCACGACGTGACGGTTCCGAAACCGCGCCTGACCGGCTTTCTCTCCGACCTCCGCAAGGATCCGATCCGTTGGCGGGCCACGCTTTACGGCTATATCGCGTGCTTTTGCCAAAGCAGCGAATTCTCGACCTTCGCCTTCTATATTCCCGTGCTGTTCGTCTCGCTCGGAGTCAGTTCCATCTTGGGAACCGATCTGGTGACGATGGCGCTTTTCACGATTGCCGGGATCTCCGGCCTGGTCGGCCCGATGCTGACGCCGAAGATCGGGCATCGCGGCATCAGCATCTGGGGGTTCGGCATCGTTCTGGTTTCCCTGCTGGTGGCCGCCGCCGCCATCTATACCGACCACCCCGGTGTACTGCCCTTCATTTGCGCAACGATGCTGTGGGGGCATTACTGGGACGCCTCCAACTGCATGACCATCCCGACGGTCGTCGCCCGGCCGGAATATCGCGGAACGGCCAGCGGTTTCGCCTATATGTTCGTCAAACTGCCATCTTTCCTGGCAATCTTCCTGTTCCCGACATTGTTCACCGCCATCGGCCAGGCCGGCGCCACGCTCTTCGTGGCGATCTTTCCCTTGATCGGCTTGCTGACGGCGATTTTCGTCCTGCCGGAGGTGTACGGTTTCGATCAGGACTGATAGCCGCAGACGAGACGTCTGTTTAGTTTTTCATTCACCACGGAGACACGGAGAACACCGAGTCTAAGATGTTCCGCAGAAGTAAATTAATCACCTCGCCATCCCCGCGGAAGTGGGATCCATACTGCCGGCTGGACTCCCGCTTTCGCGGCGGTGGCGAGGTATTCTAATTTAATATTACGCATTGTACTCCGTACATCTTTTCTCCGTGTTCTCTGTGCCTCCGTGGTGGATTTACTCACAATATTTTGAGCCAACAAGATGGTGTAATCGAGGCACAGGAAACAACGGGATAAGGCCACACCGAGCCCTTTATTCCATGTTCATTGCGAACGCGTCAGCGACCAAAAAGCTTGCGGCAAAGACCCTCTGCCCGGCGGGCGCCCTCTTCCGTGACGACGACAGACTTCGCCTTGTTAACGGGATCGAGAATATAACCCTGCTCGTGAAGGCGATTCATGGCGTTCCAGTCGAACGACTTCCATGCCCGCCCGTCTTGATCCAACGTAAGGAAAAGCAGCGCCAGGACGGCGTCGTCGATCCGATCCGTATCAAAATCCATAGTCACCCTCGTCCGCAATCCAGTCGGCTCCCGCCAGCGTGAACGCGAACTGAACCACACGTCAAGGGATGGCCGTCACAGCCAGGCGGGGAAACCGGTAGGACAACCGTTAGTTCGTAAATAACTCAAAATTCCGAAAGGAAAACGCTTGCGCAAACGTTTCGACGGCATATCATCAACGAAAATACACGCATAAGACGCCTGATATCTCGACAGATAACCCAAAAGGCGTAAGCGGGTGAGGAAGATGTCCGATGCAATATC
Source organism: Telmatospirillum sp. (assembly GCA_031291415.1). Lineage (GTDB taxonomy): Bacteria > Pseudomonadota > Alphaproteobacteria > Rhodospirillales > Magnetospirillaceae > Telmatospirillum. Next base: position 24,047 of record JARLJB010000228.1, on the reverse strand, counting down.
CAGGTCGTTGTACGACCCGTTGGGTCGTGCACCAATCAGCCGTGATATCCCCCGCCGCACCCGTTGACGGCCCCGTCCCGCGTGGCACGGCCGGTGGGAGGGAGCGAAATGGCGACCATTATTGATGTTGCCCGTCGCGCCGGCGTGTCGGTTTCAACGGTCTCTCACGTTGTCAATGCGACGAGAACGGTCAGCCCGGAAACAACCCGTCTGGTCGCCGAGGCGATCGCCGCGACCGGGTACACCCCGAATTCCATTGCCCGGTCCCTGGCGCGGTCGGCCACCAACAGTGTCGGTATCGCGCTTTCGGCGATCTCCAACCCCTATTTCAGCGATATCATTTGTGCCATTGGACGCGAATGCGACCGCCTGGGACTGATGGTGTTCCTTTGCGACACCCATGACGATCCCGAGCATGAGCTGCAGGTTGTCCGTGGGTTGCACCAGCGGCGCGTCGACGGCGTCTTGTTGGCGCCGGCCGCCACCTCCGAGCAGCGAGCCCTGGACTATCTGCGCGATAACCGGGTTCCCTGCGTTCTGGTCGACCGCGCCGGATCGCCCGAATTCGACCAGGTTTGCGTGCAAAATGCCCGGGCGATGGCGATGGTCGTCGAGCATCTTGCCGGTCATGGGCACCGGCGCATCGGCTTTGTCGGCGGACAACCCGGCTTTGCCACCTCGCTGGAACGGGCGGAGGGATTTCGCGATGCCGTCCTGGCCCGCGGCCTGGACGACGACATGGCATTGCTCCAGGTCGGCAACGGCGATCTGGACGCTGTGACCGCCGCCGCCTTCCGATTGCTGGCATTGCCCAAGCCGCCGACGGCCATCGCCACCGGAAACAATCTGGCGACGGTTGGAACGATGCGCGCCTTGCGCCAAGCCGGGCTACGCGTTCCCGATGACATGGCCCTGATTGGTTTCGACGACTTTGAATGGGCCGACTATTTCGAACCACGGCTGACGACGATCGCCCAGCCGTGCCAGGAAATTGGCCGGCATGCGGCATCGCTGCTGATGGATCGCATCAAGGATTATGACGGGAAACGCCGCACGTTGCGCCTCGCGGCGTCGCTGGTCATCCGCAATTCTTGCGGTTGCCGGTAACCCGACCCCACATTCAATTTTTATACGGTACCTCGACTTAAGCACCAAAGACTGCCTGTAAAAAACGGCCTGGCGGCCGGATCTCGACAAGCACAAAAGGTGGAGGAACGGATGCTGTCATCGGCAATGCCGGAGAGAAGCCAACCAATTCTCGAAATGCGGGGAATCTCAAAGACGTTTCCGGGCACCAAAGCGCTCGACGGCGTCGAATTGAAGGCCTGGAGCCACGAGATCCTGGCGCTGATGGGGGAAAACGGAGCCGGCAAGAGCACCTTGATGAAGGTGCTGTCGGGCGCCTATCAGGCCGACAGCGGCGGCGACATTCTGGTCGACGGCAAGAAGATCGACGTCACCAGTCCCCTGGTCGCCCGCGAACTGGGGATATCGATCATTTACCAGGAGTTAAGCCTGGCTCCCAATCTGACGGTTGCCGAAAACATCTATCTCGGCCGTGAAATCTCGCACAAAGGGCTGATCTCCCGCAAGGAAATGGAACAGAGCTGCCGCGCGGTTCTCGAACGCCTTGGGGCTGATTTCGGGCCCACGACCGTTGTTTCGACCCTGTCGATCGCCGAGCGTCAAATGGTCGAAATCGCCCGCGCTATTCACGCAAAATCCCGAATTCTGGTGATGGACGAACCAACCACCGCGCTGTCGGCCCGCGAAACCGACCGTCTTTTCTCATTGATCAAACAACTGCGCGACGAAGGTTTGGCGATCATTTACATCAGTCATCGGATGGGCGAAGTCTACGAATTATCCGACCGAGTGACGGTTCTGCGCGACGGCTGCTATGTCGGAACGCTGGAGAAGAACGAAATCGCCGCCGACCGGCTGGTCCGGATGATGGTCGGCCGCGAAATCAACAGTTTCTACAAACATGAGAACCGGGCGGCGCGCCCTTTGGGTCCGGTCGTGCTGGAGGTTCACGACGTCACCGACGGCGGACGGCGGGTGCATCCATCGAGCCTGACCCTTCATGAGGGCGAGGTCCTGGGCATCGCCGGCCTGGTCGGCTCCGGCCGGACCGAATTGGCGCGTCTGATCTACGGCGCCGACAAACGTCACGGCGGGACCATCGCTTTGGCCGGCAAGGACCTCGATATCCGTTCGCCGCGCGACGCTCTGACCGCAGGAATCACCTATCTGACCGAGGACCGCAAGGCGCAAGGGCTGTTTCTTGCCATGTCGTGTCACGACAACATCAATTTCGGTGTCATTGACCGCGACGCCTTCACCGGTGGCGTGCTGAACCGGGCCCGCGCGTCGCAACGGACGATATCGGCACTCTCGCTCCTCTCCATCCGTGGCGCGACGCCGACGTTGGATGTCGGCCATCTGTCCGGGGGCAACCAGCAAAAGGTGCTGCTGTCCCGATGGCTGGAGGTCGGCCCGCGGGTGATGATCCTCGATGAACCGACACGCGGCATCGATATCGGCGCCAAGCAGGAGATCTACCGGCTGATCGACCAGCTTGCCGAGCGCGGAGTGGGCGTTCTGGTGATTTCCAGCGAACTGCCCGAAATCATCGGCATTTGCGATCGCGTCCTGGTCATGCGGGAAGGCCGCATCGAGGGTGAGGTCGGCGGCGGCGGCGGAAAAGAAATCACCCAGGAAAACATCATGGCCTACGCCACCGGCGTCGAGCTCTGAACGCGCCTCGCCCAACGCCGACCACAAAAACATCGCGGCAAAAGCCGATTGAGAACACTTGGAGGAGTATTGGCGATGAACGCGACAAAACCCCTGTCACTCGAGTCCAATGCGCCGCAGGGGACCGCATCGATGAGAAACACCCGCAAGCAGGCAATCGGCAAAGTCGTTCAAGTCGTCGGAATGCTGCCGATCCTGATCCTGATCTGCGTCGGCTTCCAACTGGCGACCGGCAAATTTCTCAGTACCGGCAATATGGCGATTGTTCTGCAACAATCGGCGATCAACATCGTTCTCGGTGCCGGGATGACCTTTGTCATTCTGACCGGCGGCATCGACCTGTCGGTCGGGGCGATCCTGGCGGTTTCGGCGGTCGCGGCGGTCAGCTTGTCGCTGACCAGCCTGAGTGCCTTCGCCATACCGCTCGCCATGCTGGTCGGACTGGGATTCGGCGCGTTGAATGGCGCTCTGGTCGCCTTCGTCAAATTGCCATCCTTCATCGTCACGCTGGGCGCCATGACCGCCGTGCGTGGTGTCGCCCGCTTGCTGAGCAATGACACGACTGTTTTCAACCCGGTCCTGCCGTTCGCCTGGGTCGGCAACCAGCGGGTGCTCGGCGTGCCCTATCTCGTCGTCATCGCCCTGGTGGTGATCGCCATCAGCTGGTTCATTTTGCGTCGCACCGTCTTGGGCGTGCGCATTTACGCCGTCGGCGGCAACGAGGACGCGGCGCGGCTATCGGGCATCAAAGTCTGGTCGGTGCTGCTGTTCACCTACAGCATGGCCGGGTTGATGGCGGGACTTGCCGGCGCCATGGCGGCGGCGCGTACCCTGTCGGCCAACGGCGCCCAGCTTGGCATGGGATACGAACTCGACGCGATTGCCGCCGTCATTCTCGGAGGAACCAGCTTTGTCGGCGGCATCGGCAGCATTTTCGGCACGCTGATCGGCGCCCTTATCATCGCCGTGCTGTCGAACGGCCTGATCCTGATGAATGTCTCGGAAATCTGGCAGCTGATCGTCAAAGGCCTGGTGATCATCCTGGCCGTGTCGCTCGACAAATATCGCAATTCCCGCAGCGGTCGGACCTGACCGCCGCGCCCCCGCTCCGGCCCGCCCCGCGGGTGGAGATCCGCAACCAAGAAAACGAGGAACCGCAATGTTCAAGAAATGCTTTCTGTTGGTTTCGGCCGCCGCCCTGGCCCTGGCGGCACCGGCGACGGCCAAGGATCTGAAGACGATCGGCGTTTCGGTCGGCAACATGGGCAATCCCTTCTTCGTGCAGGTCGTCAAGGGCGCCGAGGAGGGGGCCAAAGCCATCAACAAGGATGTCAAGGTCATCGCCGGCGGCGTCGATTACGACCTCAACAAACAATTCACGCAGATCGACAACTTCATCGCCGCCGGCGTCGACATGGTTCTCATCAATGCCGTCGATCCGGTGGCGATCGAACCGGCGATGAAACGCCTGCATGATGCCGGCATCATCGCCGTCGCGGTTGACGTCTCCGGCAAGGGCGCCGACGCGACGGTCACCAGCAACAATGTTCAAGCCGGCGAAAAATCCTGTCAGTACATCGTCGAGAAACTGAAGGGCAAGGGCAACGTCGTCATCCTGAACGGCCCGCCGGTCTCCGCGGTCATCGATCGGGTCAACGGTTGCAAGTCCGTGCTGGCCAAGTCGCCCGATATCAAGATCCTGTCGGACAATCAGAACGCCAAGGGATCCCGTGAAGGAGCACTCGAGGTCATGGTCGGCACGCTGACCGCCTTTGACAATATCGACGCGGTGTTTTCGATCAACGACCCGCAATCGATCGGCGCCGATCTGGCCGCCAAGCAGTTGGGCCGCACCAATCTGTTCATCACCTCGGTCGATGGCGCACCGGACATCGAAGGACAGTTGAAAGACAAGAACAGCCTGATCGAAGCATCGGCGGCGCAAGATCCCTTTGCGATGGCGAAAAAGGCCGTCGAAGTCGGCTACCAGATCATGCAGGGTCACCCGCCGGCCAATCCGACGACGCTCATTCCGGTCGAACTGATCACCCGTGACAACATTTCCTCCTACAAGGGCTGGAGTTCCAAGTAGATCGCGGTCCACTCAATGCCCCCAAGTCCCGGATGAGTCCGCTCATCGAGACTTGGGGGCGACAGGATCACGGGCGATATGCCGCAGGCGATCGTGTCGCTTCGCGAACGCCCAGATAGGGAATCGAATCATGAAGAGATCGCATATCAATGCCGTGATCAGAAAAATGGAAAAACTGGTCGACGAGCTCCGCTTTCAATTGCCACCGTTCTTGAAATGGACACCGGAGGAATGGCGTGAGAAAGGCCACGACTATGACGAGATCCGCGACAACATGCTGGGCTGGGATGTCACGGACTATGGCATGGGCAACTATGCCGAAATGGGGATCGCTTTGATTACCCTGCGCAACGGCAATGCAAAAAATGCGAAATACCCGAAGACCTATGCCGAAAAGCTGATCATGATCGAAGAAGGACAAGTCGCTCCGATGCATTTTCATTGGAAGAAGATGGAAGATATTATCAACCGCGGCGGCGGAAATGTGATTTTTCATCTTCACAATGCCACCAAAGATGGAAAACTGGACAGCACGGACGTGGAGATCAACCAGGATGGCAGGAAATACCTGGCTCCCGCCGGCGTCGATATTATATTGAAACCAGGAGACAGCCTGACCCTCCGGCCCTACCAGTATCATGAATTCATTGGGCAACCAGGAACCGGCACCGTCCTGCTTGGCGAAGTGTCGATGTGCAATGACGACAACGCCGACAACAGATTTCTGGACCAATTCGCAAGATTTCCGACGATAGAGGAAGACGAACCGCCCTACCGGTTGCTCTGCACGGAATATCCGCTGGCGAAATAGATGGGGAAATGGCATGACCGAAGATGTCTGGCGATGGCCGATATCCCGGCCTCCGGTGAATAAAGGTGATCGTGGTGGACGTACTCTGTATCGGTGAAATTCTGGTCGATTTCCTGCCTGGCAACGAACCGGGAAGCTACATCCGCAACGCCGGGGGCGCGCCTGCCAATGTCGCCATCGCGGTGGCCCGCAACGGGTTGAAATCCGGCTTTATCGGCAAAGTCGGCCGCGATGATTTCGGACGCTTCCTGGTGTCGACCTTGACCGCGAACGGTGTCGAAAACGTCTGTACCGAACCGACAGCCGATGCCGTAACGACGATGGCCTTCGTAACCTTGCACGAAGGCGGAGAGCGCACGTTTACCTTCGTTCGCAAACCGGGTGCCGACATGTTCCTGTCCAGGGATGACATCAAAGATGACGTCATCGACCGGACGAGAATAGTCCACGGCGGGTCATGCTCCCTTTCGCAATCGCCGGCGGCGGAGGCAACCCGGCAGGCGCTGCGGATTGCCCATGAGAAAGGAAAGATCGTCTCCTTCGACGTGAATTATCGACCTCTCATGTGGAACGGCGACCAGGAGATCTCCGCCCGAACGATTTCCTCTGTCTTCAAATATGTCGATCTTCTGAAGATTTCGGAGGAAGAGGTCGATCTGGTCGGTGGCGAGACCAACATTCCCCGTCTCATGGACGACGCCCGGATTTGCCTGGTCGTTGTGACCAGAGGAGCGTCCGGGGCGACCTATCACTTTGGAAAATCGGTGGTTTCGGTTGCCGGACATCAGGTCGAGGCCATTGATGCAACCGGCGCCGGCGACGCATTCTGGGGCGGTTTTCTGTCGAGCCTGCTTCTGGACGGCGTGACGCGCGCGGACCATCTGACGGAAGAAATGGTCTTGCGGGCGACCAAATACGGCAATATCGCCGGATGTCTTTCCGTACAGACAAAAGGGGCGATTACCTCGCTGCCGACCAGAGAACAGATTCTGAAATACAGGGAATAAAGACGTTGGCGATCCCGGCTAATACAGGCGAACAGATAAAATCAGAAATTCGCCGGTATTAGCCCTTCGCTCGTCAATGGTTGCTGGCCGCGATCAGGGTCTGGGTCTGGTCGACCTGGGTGGTCGCCAGACTGGCCGAGCCGGTGTCGGCCGGCGCGAAGGCCGACATGGCGTTGACCAGGTTCAGATAGGATGCGTCAGTCGAGATGGCGCCGTTCACCGTGTCATTGGTTCCGTTGACGGTAACGCCGCCGGTCGGCGCCGTTGACGTGACATTGTCGTTGGCGCCGGTCACCGTCGCGGTGACGCCCGCCCCGACGGTGATGGCGTTGTTGTCGCCGGTCACCGCCGCCGGCCCCGATCCGGCCACCGTGACCGTCCCGCCGTTCAGGGCGACGATATTGTTGCCGCCCACCGCGATCACCGCGTCGTTGCTTCCACCGATCACCTGGTTGCCGTTGCCGGTCACGGTGGCGCTGCTGTTGTCGGCCAGATTGACCTTGCCGCCGTTCAGGCTCGCCTGAGTGCCGCTGCCGCCGAGCAGCAGATTATCGCCTGCCCCGCCGGTGACGGTGTCGTTGTTGCCCTCGACGGCGACGGCGCTGTTGTCGCCGATGCCGAGCGTCGCATTGCTGCCCTGGACGGTAAGGCCGGTGCCGCTCACCGCCGTGGTGGTGCCGTCGGCGACCGTCACCGTGCTGCCATTCAGCGCGACGCTGTCGTTGCTGCCGCTCAACGCCAGATGATCGCCGGTGCCACCGGTCACGCTGTTGCCGTTGCCACCGACGGTCGCCTGGATGCCGCTGCCCAAGGTCACCGTTCCGCCGGTCAGGGTGGCGCTGTTGCCGGTGCCGTTCAGCGTCAGCGCGTCGCCGGTGCCGCCCGTGATGGCATTGGCGGCGCCATTGACGGTGACGCTGCTGTTTGCCGCCAGAGTGATCGCGGCGCCGTTCAGCCCGACCGCCTGATTTTGACCGCCGAGGCTGAGGCTGTCGCCGGTTCCTCCGGTCACGGTGACACCGCTGCCGGTCACGCTGGCGGCGACATTGCTGCCCAGGCTCACCGTGCCGTTGGTGAGCGAGGCGCTGTTGTTGCCGCCGGTCAGCGTCACCGCGTCATTGACGCCGCCGGTGACGGTGTTTTTGCTTCCGGTAACGGTGACCTGGCTGTTGTCGGCCAGGCTGACCGTCGCATTGCTGAGAGCAACCGTCTGATTGCTGCCGGCGAGAGTCAGGCTGTCGCCGGTCCCGCCGGTCACGCTGTCACCGCTGCCGGTGACGCCGGCATGGGTGTTGTCGGCCAGCCTGACCGAACCGTTGGTCAGGGCCACGGTGTTGTTGACGCCGGTGACGGTCATGCCGTTCGAGGCCGACAGACCGTTGGTGCCGACGTTCACCGCGCTGCCGGCGGCGAACCCGACCGTGCCGTTGCTGATGCTCGCCTGATTGTTCGACCCCAGCAGGGTCAGGGCATCGCCGCTGCCGGCGGTGACGCTGTCGAAATGGCCGGCGACGGTGACGCCGCTGTTGTCGGCGACGCTCACCGAGCCGAGGCTGACCGCGACGGTATCGCCCTGGCCGGCGACGGCGAGAGTGCTGCCGACGCCGCCGCTGATGGCGTTGCCGTCACCGCTGACGGCGGCCTGGCCGAAGGCGCCGACGCTGACCGTCGCGCCGTTGACGCTGGCCGCGTTCCCGGTGCCCTGCAGGGAAACCGTCCCGCCGGTGCCGGAGAGCGTCACCGTGTCGGCGGTCCCGGCCACCGCAACCGTGTCGCTTGCGGTTCCGGAAACGGCGACGCCATTGCCGGTGATCGCCGCCTGGCTGTTGGCGCCAAGAGTAACCGCGCCGTTGTTGAGGCCGACGGCGAAATTGCCGCCCGACAGGGTGACGCTGTCGCCACTGCCGCCGACCACGCTGTCGTTATTGCCGCTGAGGCTGGCCTGGACATTGCTGGCCAGGCTGACCCGGCCATTGCTGAGCCCCAGCGTGTCGTTGCTGCCGGTGACCGACAGACCGCCCGACGCGGTGACGCCGGCGGCGGTGACCGCGACTTGACTGCCGTCGGCGAAGGACACCGTGCCATTGCTGAGGACGGCGGTGTTGTTCGAACCGCCCAGGGTCAGGCTGTCACCCGCCCCGCCGGTGATCGTGTCGTTCCGGCCCGTCACCTTGACGCTGCTGTCGTCGGCCAGGATGACCGAGGCGGAATTGAGCGAAACGCTGATATTGGCGCCGCCCACCGTCACGCTGTCGCCGCTGCCGCCCCGCAAGGTAACGTCGGTGCCGCTGACCGAGGCATGGAGATTGCTGCCAAGAGTGACGAGTCCGTTGCTCAACGCCGCGCTGTTGTTGTTTCCCGTCAGCGTCAGGCTGTCGCCGCTGCCGCCGGTGATGGCGTTGTTGGCGCCGGTGACGGTCGCGCTGGAATTGTCGCCCAGCGTCACGGTGCCGCCGCTGAGGCCGACGCTGTCGCCGCTGCCGGTCAGGGCCAGCGTGTCGCCGATGCCGCCGGTGACGCTGTCGTTGCTGCCGGTCAACGAGGCCTGGACATTGTCGCTGAGGCTCACCGTGCCGTTGTTGACCATCAGCACATTGTCGCTGCCGACCACCGACAAGCCGCTGGACACCACCGTGAAGCCGGTCGCCGTGACATTGACCTTGGTGCCGGCATTGAAGATCACCGTTCCATGGCTGAGATAGGCGACGTTATTGATGCCGCCCATCAGCACGGTATCGCCGAAGCCGCCGAACAGCGTGTTGCCGCTGCCCGAGAGCCTGGCCTCGCTGTCGTCGGCCAGCGTGATATCGGCATTGTCGAGCGCGATGTCGTCGCCGGTGCCGCTCACGCTCAGGCTGTCGCCGGTGCCGCCGGTGATCAGATCGTTGTCGCCGCTGATCGCGGCCTGCATGTTGGAGCCCAACGTCGCCCTGCCGTCATCGAGCGCCAGGGTATTGCCGGTTCCCGTCACCGTCAGGCCGCGGGAGGCGACCGTCATGCCGCCGGCGGTCATGGCAACCTGGGTACCGTCGGCGAAACCGACCGTCCCGCCGCTGATGCTGGCCTGATCGTTGCCGCCGTTCAAGGTCAGGCTGTCGCCGGCCCCGGCGGTGACCGTGTCGTTCCGGCCGCTGACGGTGACGCTGCTGTTGTCGGCGACGCTGACCGCCGCATTGTTGAGCCCGACCATCTGGTCGCTGCCGCCGACCGACAGGGAATCGCCGGCCCCGCCGGTGATCACGTTGCCGCTGCCGGTGACCGTCGCCTGAATAGTGTCGGCCAGCGAAACCGCGCCGTTGGTCAGCGTGACGCTGTCGTTGCCGCCGTTCAACCTGACGACGTCATTGCTGCCGCCGGTCACCTGATCGTTGGCGCCGCTCACCGTCACGCTGCTGTTGTCGGCCAGGGTGATCGTGCCGGCGGTGGCGCTGACACTGTTGCCGACGCCGTTCAGGCTCACGCTGTCGCCGGTCCCGCCGCTGACGCGGTTCCAATCGCCCGACAGCGACACCGCCGCATGGTCGGCCAGGCTGACCGAAGCGCTGCCGACCGCCAGGGTATCGTTGGTCCCGGTGATGCTGGTGCCGCTGGCCGCGACGCTGGCCCCGGCCGCCGTCACGCTGATCTGCGAGCCGTTGTAGAGGCCGACCGTCGCATTGTTCACCGCCACGGTGTCGTTGGTCCCGGCCACCATCACGCTGACGCCCGAGCCGGTACCACCGGCCGTGACCGTGTCATGCCGCCCGGTCAGGACGATGCTGCCATGGTCGGCGACGCTGACGGTCGCGCTGTTGACGCCGACGATGTCGTTGGTCCCCGACACCGCCAGCGTGGCGCCGCTGCCGCCGAGGATGGTGTTGCCATTGCCGCTGACGCTGGCCTGAACGGAGTTGCCGACGGTGACGGTGCCGCCGGTCAGGGCGGCGCTGTCGTGGTTGCCCGACAAGGTGACGAAGTCGTTGGTCCCACCGGTAACCGCGGTGTTGTCGCCGGTGACGGTGGCGCCGCTGTTGCTGGTCATTTGCACAGCGCCGCCGCTGAAGCCGACGGTGTTGTTCCAGCCGTTCAGCGAGACCGCGTCGCCGCTGCCGCCGGCGACGGTGTTGTTGCTGCCGTCGACGGTCGCCGAGACGGCGTCGCCAAGGGTGACATGAACCGAATCGATGGTCGCCGTCGTGTTGGCACCGGTCAGCGTCAGGGCGTTGTCGGCATAGGCCGAAACCCTGTCGTTGGACCCGGTGACGGTGGCGCTGCCGCCACCGTAGATGGCGATGTTGCCGCCGCTGAAGCCGATTGTCGTGTTGCTTCCCGACAAGGTGACGCTGTCGCCCGCGCCGCCGCCAACGCTGTTGTTGTTCCCGTTCAGGGCCAACTGGGTGTCGTTGCCCAAAGTGATCGCTGCGCCGCTCAGGCTGGCCTGTTCCCAGGCACCGCTCACGGTCAGCGAAACGCCGGAGCCGCCGCTGACGCGGTTGTAGTCGCCGGTGACGGTTTGGCTGACTCCATTGGCCAGGGTGATGCCGCCACTGTTGAGCATCAGAACGTCGTTGCTGCCGGCCACCGACAATCCGGTCCAGGAACCGGTCATCCCCGACGCCGTCACCGCGACCTGCGACCCGGTGCCGAAAACCACCGTGCCATTGCTGATGGCGGCCTGGTTGGACTGGCCGCTGAGGACCACCACGTCGCCGCTCTGGGCGGTCAGGCTGTTGCCATAGCCGGCCAGAATGGCGCTGCTGTTGGCGCCCAGACTGATCGTCTCGTTGGCCACATCGAGGGTGTCGTTGCTGCCCGACAGGCTGAGCTTGCCGCCGGTTCCCGTGATGGTGCCGTTGTTCAGCGCCAGCAGGTTGTTGCCGCCCGCGACGGTCACGCCGCCCGAGGCCGACATTCCGCCCGCCGAGAGCGAGACCCAGGATCCGTCGGCAAGACCGACGGTGCCGCCGCTCAAGGCGACACTGTCGTTCCGGCCGTTCACCAGCACGGTGGCGCCGGCGGCGCCGGTGACGTGATCGTTGTTGCCGGTGAGGCTGACGCTGGCGTTGGCCGCCAGCGTCAGCGTGCCGTTGCTCAAGGCCACCGCATTGTTGGCCCCGTTGAGGCTGAGGCTGTCGCCGGCGCCGCCGGCCAGGCTGTTGCCGTTGCCGGTCAGCGACAGGGCGAGGTTGTTGGCCAGCGTGATCCCGCCGCCGTTCAGCATCAGGGTGTCGTTGCCGCCGCTGACCGTGAGGCCGGCCGCCGCCACGGACAGGCCCTGGGCGGTCACGCCGACCTGGCTGCCGGTGGCGAACACCACCGTGCCGTTGCTGAGGGACGCCGTCTGATCGGTGCCGCTCAGCACCAGGGTGCCGCCGGTTCCGGTCATGCTGATGCTGTTGGACGAACCGGTGACGGCCAACGTGCTGTTGGCCCCGGCCACCACCGCGTTCAGCGATCCGCCGAGGCTGGCCTGGCCGCCGCTTCCCAGGCTGAAAACGCCGCCGCTCAGTTGCGCCGTATCGTTGCCACCGGTGATGTTGAGGCTGCTGCCATAGCCGGCGATGATGCTGTCCGAGAAGCCGGTCAGTCCCAGCAAACCGTTGGCCGCCAGGGTGACGGCGTCGTTGTTGCCGGACAGCAGCAGGCCGCCGTTGGCGGCCAGGGACACGGCGCTGCCGCTGGTCTTGACCAGATCGCCGCCGCCGGACACGGTCACTTTGCTGCCGGTCCCGGCGAAGATCGAATCCGAGAATCCGGTCAGGCCGAAGACGGTTGCCGTCCCCGCCACCACCATGTCGCCGTTGCCGGTCAGGCTGGCCTGGCTGGAGTCGGTCAGGCCGAGCGCGCCATTGTTCATCGCGACGGTATTATGGGTTCCCGACAGCGCCAGACTGACGCCGGCACCGGCCACCGTAATGGTCTCATCGCTGCCCTCCAGGGTCAGCGCGGTGTTGCGGCCCAGGGAAATGCCGTCCTGGCCGCCGACCAGGGTCGCCTGGGCATTGTCGGCCAGGGTGAGGCTGCCGTTGCTCATCTGCACCGTGTTGCCGGTGCCGTCGAGGCTGACCGTGTCATTGGCGCCGCTGGCCGCGACCGCGTTGCCGTTGCCGGTCACCGACAGGCTGTCACCGGCCCCCAGAACCACCTGATCCTGGCTGCCGGCGAGCGCCGCCTGGCTGTTGTCGGCCATGACCAGACGCCCGTGGCTCATGCCGACATGGGTCCCGACGCCGGCCAGGGCGATCTGGTCGCCGGCGCCGCCCGCCGTGATGACATCGTTGTCGCCGGTCACCGACAGGATGGCATTGGCGCCGACGGTCACGCTGTCGTTGCTGCCCGTCAGCGTCGCCTGGCTGTTGTCGGCCAGCGACAGGGCGCCATTGCTCATGACGACGCTGTCGTTGCTGCCGGTGACCGCGATGCTGTCGCCAGAGCCGCTGGCGGTGACGCGGTCCGAGGTTCCGGTAACCGCGAGCGTGCCGTTGCCGCCGACCGTCACACTGTCGCCACTGCCCGTCAGCGTCGCCTGGCTGTTGTCGGCGAGACCGAGGCTACCGGCGGTCATCGCCACCTGTTCGCCGGTCCCGTCGACCGACACCGCCGCCCCCGCTCCGGCCGCCGCCACCTTGTTGGCGACGCCTTTGACGGCGAGGATGGCCTTGGCCCCGATGACGACACTGTTGCCGCCGCCGGTCAGGCTGGCCTGGCCACTGTCGGCCAAGGTGAGATTGCCGGCCGCCATGGTCACCGTCTCGTTGGTGCCCGCCAGTCCCAGGGTGACGTTGGCGCCGGTGGCGGTGATGAGGTTGGACGAGCCGAAGGCCGTCAAGCTGCCGCCCGAGCCGATGGCGGCGCTGTTCTGGGCGCCGGTCAGGGTGACCGCGGCGCCGGCGTCGACCGTCAGATTGCCGGCGGTCATCGCCAGGGTGTTTTGCGTCCCGTCGATTTCGACGCTGTCGCCGCCGCCGCCGGCAGTGATCTTGTTGCCGCTGCCGGCGACCCGGAGCGCGTCATTGGCGCCAAGCCCCACGACATTGCCGTCGCCGCTGGCCGCGGCCCCGCTGTCGTCGGCCAGGACCAGGATGCCGCCGTTCATGATCACGGTCTCATTGGTGCCCGAAAGGGTGATCTGGTCGCCCAGGCCCTTGGCGGTGATGGCGTTCGCGGCGCCGGTGACGCTGAGCCTGACGTTGGCGCCCAAGGTCGCCGCGTCGCCGTCGCCGGTCAGCGCCGCCTGGGAGCCGTCCGTCACCGTCAGGCTGCCGTTGTCCATGCTCACCTGTTCGTCGATGCCGGCGACGGTCACGGCGGTGCCGTCGCCATTGGCGGCGATCACCTCGTCCGATCCGGCCACCATCAGGGCGGCGCCGACCGACATGGCGATCCAGTTGGCGTTGCCCGCGAGCGTGGCTTGCGCCGCCCGCTCCAGGGTCAGGCGGCCCTTGCTCATGGCGAGCAGGGCGGTGCCGTCGACATCGACCGCGTCGCCCTCGCCGCCGGCGCTGACCGTGTTGTTCTGGCCCTTGACCTTGACGCTGCTCTTCGTCTCCATCTGCACGGAGTTGCCGTTGCCGGTGACCGAGGCGTCGCTGCCATCCACCAGGCCGACCGTGGCGGCGTTGGCGGTGACCGTGTCGCCGCTGCCCGACAGCACGATGGTGTCGCCGGCGCCCGAGGCGGTGACGGCGTTCGAGGACCCGGTGATGCTGATGGTTCCGCCGGCCCCCAGGGCCACGCTGTCGTTGCTGCCCGAAAGCGCCGCCCCGCCGGCATCCGCCAGGGTCAACGATCCGCCGCTCATCGCCACGCCATGGCCGGTGCCCGACAGGGTGACGACGTCGCCCGCGCCACCGGCGGCGATGGCGTCCGAGGCGCCGGTCACCGTAAGGGTCGCCCCCGCCCCCAGGCTGACGCTGTCGTTGCTGCCCGACAGGCTGGCGCCGCCGGTATCGGCAACCGACAGGCTGCCGCCGGTCATCGTCACCGTATGGCCGGTGCCGGTCAGGCTGACCTGATCGCCGCTGCCGGTGGCGGTAACGGTATCATTGCCGCCAGTCACACTGAGGGCGTCGTTCGCCCCGATGGTCGCGGCATCGCCGCTGCCGGAAAGCGCTGCCGAGCCGTTGTCGGCCAGCGACAGGCTACCGTTGCTCATCGAAACCGTATGGCCGGTGCCGGTCAGCGACACCGCGTCGCCCGTGCCGGTGGCGGTGATGGCGTCATTGTTGCCGGTTACACGGAGAGTATCGCCCGTCCCCAGGCTCGCCACGTCGCCGCTGCCCAGCAGGCTGGCCGAGGATCCGTCGGCCAGCGACAGGGCGCCACCCGACATGGTCACCATGTGGCCGCTACCGGACAGGCTGACGGCATCGCCGGTGGCGGAGGCGGCAATTATGTCGTTCGAACCGCTGACAGACAGGCTGTCGCCCTTGCCGAGCGTCACCAGATCGCCGCTGCCGGCGAGGCTCGTCTGGCTGTTGTCGGTCAGCGACAGGCCGCCGTTGCTCATGGCGACGCTATGGCCGGTCCCATCCAGGGTGACGGCATCGCCGGCCCCGCTGGCGGTGATCGCATCGTTGGCGCCGGTCACCGTGATGCTGTCATGGGCGCCCAGGGTGACGGTGTCGCCGCCGCCGGCAAGAACGGCGCCGCTGCTGTCGGCCAGGGTCAGACTGCCGCCGCCCATCGCCACCGTATGGCCGCTACCGGACAGACTGACGGCATCGCCGGTGCCAGCGGCACTGATCACATCGGTGGAACCGGATACCGCGAGGCTGTCGTTCGCCCCCAGGACGACGCTGTCATTGCCGCCGGCCAGCAGTGCACCGCTGTTGTCGGCCAGGGTCAGGCGGCCCTGGCTCATGGCGATCGAGTTGCCCCGGCCGGTCAGACTGACCGCGTCACCGGAACCGGACGCGTTGATGACGTTATCGCCGCCGGTCACGGCAAGAGAGTCGCCGCTGGCCACGGTGACGGCGTCGTTGCTGCCGGAAAGCGTGGCCTGGCTGTTGTCGGTCAACGACAGCGCCCCGCCGGTCATGGTGACCGAATGGCCGGTGCCGCTCAGGCTGATGGCATCGCCGCTGCCGGTGGCGGCGATGCTGTCGTTGTCACCGCTCACCCCAAGGGTATCGCCAGCCCCCAGGGTCACGCGGTCGCCGCTGCCCGACAGTCCGGCCGAACCGTTGTCGGCCAGGGTCAGGCCGCCGTTGCTCATGGCGATGGCGGCGCCGCTGCCGGACAGCGTCACCACGTCGCCCGAACCACCGGCGACGATGCTGTCGGCAGCACCGGTCGCGGCGAGGCTGTCGTTGGCCCCCAAGGCGACGGCATTGACGTCACCAGTCAGGGCAGCCGAGCCGCCGTCGGCCAGCGACAAAGTGCCGTGGCTCATCGCCACCGTGAAAGCGCTGCCGGAAAGACCGATCTGGTCGCCGCTGCCGCTGGCGGAGATGCTGTCGGACCCACCCGACACCGCCAGGATGTCGTTGCCGCCGACGCTTACCGTGTCATTGCTGCCCTGCAGGCCGGCCGAACCTCCATCCGCCAGGGTCAGGCTGCCGCCGCTCATGGACAGGGCATTCCCCTGGCCGGACAGGGCGACGGCATCGCCGGCGCCGCTGGCCAGGATGGTGTTGTTGCCGCCGACGACCGACAGACCGTCCTTGGCGCCCAGGCTGACCGAGTTGCCGCTGCCGGAAAGCGCGGCGGAGGACGCGTCGGCAAGGCCGAGGGAACCGCCGCTCATGGTCACCGTATCGCCACTTCCGGAAAGACCGACCACGTCGCCGGCACCACCGGCGACGATGGTGTCGGAGGAGCCGGATGCCGTCAGGCTGTCATTGGCGCCAATAGCAACCGCATCGCCGCTGCCGCTCAGGACCGCCTGGCCGCCGTCGGACAGGGTCAGGGTCCCCTGGCTCATGGCTATGGAATCGTTGCCGCCGGACAAGGCGATGACATCGCCGGTGCCCGAGGCGGCGACGGTCTCGCCCGAACCGCTGGCCGAAAGGCTGTCCCGGTTGCCCAGGCTGACGCTGTTGCTGCCGCCGGTCAGCGTCGCCTGGCTGCCGTCGGAGAGGGTCAGAGAACCGCTTGCCATCTGCACGCTATGCCCGGTGCCGGTCAGATTGACCCCGTCGCCCGTTCCGGTGGCGGTAATGGTCTCGCCGGCGCCGGTGACGTCGAGGGCATTCCCCGCCCCCAGCGTGACCGAGTCATTGCTGCCGGTCAGGATGGCCTCGCCATTGTCGGCCAGGGTGAGCGTGCCGCCCGACATCTGCACCGAGCCGCCGCCCGACAGGGAGACCGCGTCGCCAGCGCCCTTGGCATAGACGGTGGTCGAATAGCCGGTCACCGTCACACTGTCGCCGGTCGTCAGATCGACCTGGTTGCCGGTGCCGGTCAGCGTCGCCTGGCCGTTGTCGGCCAGCTTCAGCCAGCCGTCGCCCATCGCCACGGTGGCGCCGGTGCCGGTCAGGGTGACGGTCGTGCCGCTGCCGGCGGTGACGGAAGCACCGTTGCCGGCAATACTGACCTGACTGCGGCCGCTGCCGACCGTGACGCTGGCGCCGTCACCGGTCACCGCGACCGTGTCCCGCCCGCTGCCGGCCTTCACCGAGGCATTGTGGCCGGTGACGGTGATCTGGTCGGTGCCGTCGCCGACGGTGACCGAAGCGCCGTCGCCGGTCACCGTAATCCGGTAATCGCCGCTGGAGCCCGATACCGTATCGGCATCGCCGGTCACGATGATCGCATCCGAGCCCGAGCCGCCGATCAGCAGATCGCCGCTGCCGGTGCTGATCAGGGTATCGCTGCCGCTGCCGGCCGAGAGAGTGTTGTTGCGTCCGCCATTGTCGACCAGGGTGGTGTCGCCGGAGCCGGCCGACAAAAGGTCATCGTGACCCGAGGTCGACAGCGTGTCCTTGCCGACACCTCCCATCAACGTGTTGCCATGCCCGCCGTTGTCGGTGAGGGTCGCGTCGCCGCTGCCGGCCGCCAGCATGTCGCCGACGGCCGAGGTGATGAGGGTGCTGGCGCCGCTGCCGCCGACCAGGGTGTTGCCCTGGCCGCCATTGTCCTCGATGACCGCCGCCCCGGCACCGCCGATCAGCAGATCGGCGGACCCCGTGGTCGTCAATGTCGCCGTCCCGGTCCCACCGATCAGGGTGTTGTGGCTGCCCCCCAGATCGGAGAGCGTGGCGCTGCCCGATCCCGCCGCCAGCAGATCGCCGGCACCGCTGGTCATCAAGATGTCGGTGCCGCCGCCCGCCGCCAGGGTGTTGCCGTGACCGCCGAGGTCGGACAGGGTCGCATCGCCCGTCCCGCCCATCAGGATGTCGTTGCTGCCCGTGGTGGAAAGTATGGCGGTGCCGGCTCCGCCGACCAGCGTGTTATGGCTGCCGCCGTTATCGGAGAGCGTGGTGGCGCCGGCGCCGCCCAACAGCAGATCCTGCGAGCCGGTGGTGGCGAGGCTGGCGGCGCCGCTGCCCGCCGCCAGCGTATTGCCATGGCCGCCGACGTCGGAAAGCACCGCCGTTCCGCCGCCGCCCAGCAACAGGTCACCGCTGCCGCTGGTGATCAGCGTGTCGGCGCCCGATCCGGCCAGCAGCGTGTTGTTGCTGCCGCCATTGTCGGAGAGTGTGGTGGCCCCGCTGCCGGCGCTCAAAAGATCGTGGCTGCCGCTGGTGACCAGCAGGTCGTTGCCGGCGCCGCCCGCCAGGGTATTGTAGCCGGCGCCGTTGTCGGCAAGGGTGGCGTCGCCGCTGCCGGCCTGCAGGACGTCGTGAGTGCCGGTGGTGGTCAGCGTATCCCGCCCGCCGCCGCCGATCAGGGTGTTCCGGTTGCCGCCGAGATCCGACAGAGTGGCATTGCCGGACCCGGCCATCAGCAGATCGCCGCTGGCCGTGGTGGCGAGCACCGCGCTGCCAGTGCCGCCGATCAGCGTATTGGCTCCATTGCCCTGATCGGAAAGCGAGGCGGCGCCGGCCCCGGCCACCAGAATGTCATGACTGCCGGTGGTGATCAGGGTGCTGGCCCCATCGCCGCCGACCAGGGTGTTGGAACTGCCGCCCTGGTCCGCCAGGGTCACCGCCCCCGTCCCGCCGATCAGCAGATCGTTGGCGCCGCTGGTAACCAGGGTATCGGTGCCGCTGCCGGCCGAGAGCGTGTTCCAACTGCCGCCATTGTCGGAGAGCGTGGCGTCGCCCGAGCCGGCCACCAGGAAGTCGTGACTGCCGCTGGTGATCAGCGTGTCGGCGCCGGAGCCGCCCAGCAGCGTGTTGTTGCTGCCGCCATTGTCGGAGAGCGTGGTGGCCCCGCTGCCGGCGCTCAAAAGATCGTGGCTGCCGCTGGTGAGCAGGATGTCGGCCCCCGCTCCTCCCAGCAGCGTATTGAAGCTGCCGCCATTGTCGGCAAGCGTCGTGGTTCCGTCGCCGGCCGCCAGCAGGTCATGGTTGCCGCTGGTCGTCAGGGTCGCGGTTCCCGAACCGCCGATCAGGGTATTGTAACTGCCGCCATTGTCGGAGAGCGTGGCGCTGCCGGCCCCGCCCACCAGGATGTCGTGGTTGCCGGTGGTGATCAGCGTGCTGCTGCCGCTGCCCGCCGCCAAGGTGTTGTAGCTGCCGCCGTTGTCGATCAGGGTATCGGCGCCCGCCCCGCCCAGCAGCAGGTCCTGGCTGCCGCTGGTGGTCAGCGTATCGGTTCCCGCCCCGGCGACCAGGGTGTTGTGGCTGCCGCCCACATCGGTCAGCACATCGCTGCCCGAGCCGCCGACCAGGGTATTGCCGCTGCCGCTGGTCGACAGCCACTGGGTTCCCGAACCGCCGATCAACAGCGCGCCGCTGCCGCTGGTGACCAGGGTATCGTTGCCAGCCCCGCCGATCAGCGTGTTGCCATGACCGGAATCCAGCAGGATGTCGTTGCCGGAGCCGGCCACCAGGGTGTCGCCGCTGCCCGAGGTGATCAGCCAGTCGCTGCCGCTTCCCACGTCGACCAGCAGATTGCGGGAACCGCCGTTGTCGATCAGGATCTCGAGCTCGCCCCGGCCGATCAGGGTGTCGTTGGAACCGGTGGTGATCAGGATGCTGCTGCCGGTGCCGGAATCGAGCACGTTGAAGGAACCGCCGTTGTCCTTGATCAGATCGTTGCCGGTGACCCCCTGCAAAAGATCGTAGCTGCCCGTGGTGATCAGCGTCGAATCGCCGCTGCCGCCGTAAAGGTCGTTATGGTTGCCGCCATTATCGACGATCAGGTTGGAACCGCCGTTGCCGTCCAACAAAATGTTGGAACCGCTGGTCGACAACAGGTCATGGCCGCCGTCGCCCAGGACCACCTGGACACCGCTGGCCGTCGTAAAGCTGCTGCCCGTCGAGGTGAAGGAGGGACTGCTGTGCGGTCCGCCGAAAGGCAGGGTTACCTGGGCGATGACCCCGGTCTGGCCCGAGGTCGTGGTGTAGGTCGACTCGAAGGTGATCAGGTTGCCGGCGTCGTTGACCAGGGCGGCGGTGGGCACCGTCGAGATGGAGGCGATACCCAGGCTGGCGAGGCTGTGCAGCTCGCCGGCATCGACTTGGCCATTGCCGTTGCTGTCGGTCCAGACCTCGACCTGGTTGTAGCCCGGATCGTTGGCGGTGATCCGCCCGTTCACCCCATACTGGGACAAAGCGGCGAACGTGTTTCCGGCGCTTGGATTGGCGGCGTCGGGCAGCATCTGCGACAGCATGGTGATGCCGCCGGCGCCCGTGTCGGCCACCAGGAATCCCGATCCGCCGGCCGTCCAGCCGGTCAGCACCTTCTGCCCGTCGCTGCCGGTGTCGAAATAGGTCGCCCCCGACGCGATGCCGGTCATCGCCGGCAGCGAAAGACCCGGCGCCCCGATCACCAGGGGATCGCCGAGACCGGTGTTCACACCGGCCTGCACCTGCGCGGTGATCTGCGCCGCGGTCAGACCGGGATGTTTCTGTTGGTATTCGGGGGATCCGTAGAATTTTTCCTCGACCGTGGTGAAGGTCATGCCGCCATTGATCTGGTTGACCCACCACTGCACGTCGGCCGCCGATGGCTGCAGATCGCCAAGAACGAACTTGTAAAGAGCTTGCACGAGGGTGGCGTTACTGCTGCTGTAGTCCTGGTGGAATTGGAGGCTGTCGAGGAATCCCGCCTGCACGGAAAGCATGGACATGCCGCCGCCGATCTTGGCGATCCACCAGTCATACCCGGACTGATCGGGAGCCCGTCCCAGAATATCGTTGTAATAGGACACCAGGGTGGTGTTGAGCGGGGCCGATTCTCCGATGGCATATGCGATGTCGACGATCCGCGACCAGGACATGCCGCCGGAATTGTATCGGTTGACGAAGAAATTGATGTCCGCCGTACTCGGAGCATCGTCGCCGAGCGCGTCTTTCATCAGCAGCGTCACCTCGGCGGTGATGTTCTGACCGTGGTCCTTCATCGTCACTTGATTGAAGAAAGCACGCTCGATGTCGGTCATCGACGTGCTGGACGCCTTGTCGACCCATGCGCCGTAGTCGGCGACCTGCGATGCGCCGGGAACATACCCCAGAATGGTCTGGTAATATCCCGTGATGATCGTGGCGGGTGAATAGGGGCCGATCCGGCTGGTAATCGATCCAATGGCGACGGCACCTGTCGACACCTTGTTTTCCCAATAGCCCAGTTCCGATCCGGTGGGGTCGCGGCCGAGCGCAGAGTGATAGGCGGCGGTGATAGTTTCCGCCGGGGTCGCGAGTGGCGGCGCCGACGTCGGCACCACGCCCGAGGCCACCTGCTGCTGCAGGATTTGAACCTGGGTGTTGAGTTTGGTGTATTCCGAACTCGCGGCGTTGCTGACGGCGGCGGCCACCGCCTGCAGCGTGGTGGCGCCGCTGTTTTCGATGCGCTGCAAAAGCACCAGGTCGCCGGAGGCGTAGCTGGCGCTTTTGATGGCGTTCATGACAGTGCTGGCAATGGTGGCATCGGCAGCGCTGGCCTGTTGCGCCGCGGCGCTCGACGCCGCGATGCTGTTGTAAGCGCCGGCCGCCACCTGCTGCGTCATGGCGGCCATGGCCGCTTTCGCCTTGTCGATGGCCGCCGCGACGCCGGCCAGCTTGGTCGCCGCCGCGGTCGCCGAGTCTTTCAGGGCGGCCTCGGTGGAGACGCTGGTGGACACCTGGGTCTTCAGGGCGCCAAGGCTGGTCTCCAGTTGGGCGATCGACTGGGTGAACACGGCGATGGCGTGTTCCGGCGTCGCCGTCACCTGTTGGGTGATGACGCCGATATTCTGTGCCGAGATGGCCCGGGCCAGTTCGGCGGCGGTCGGCGCCCGGTCCACGAGGCCCTTGTACTGTTCCCGAACCAGGGTCGAGTAATCGGTCGAATGGGCGAGCACATAGCTCACGCCGGAGGAGCCGCCAAAGGGCACGCCGGCGGCGGCGCTATTCTGCCAGTTCTGCAGCTCCAGCGCGGTCGGGGCCTTGCCCAGAACGGCCTCGTAGGCGGCGGTGACGTCGGCCTGGAACTCCGCCGACGAGGCCGCCCCGGTCCACAGCGACGACAAGGTCGCCTGACCGCCGGCCACCTGGGACTGCCAATAGGCCAGACCGTCGGCATCGGCATTGCGGCCGAGGATCGTCTGATAGACCGTGTTGACGTCCGCGATGAACTCGCTGCTCTTGACCAGTCCGGCCACGACCGCCGCAAAGGAGCCGCCGGACAGCACATCTTGCATGCTTTGCTGCAGTTCGCCGGAATTGACGTAATAGGGATTGCCCTGGTCGTCGTAATGGAAACTCGTATCCCCGGAAGGCGCGCGGCCGAGCACCGCCTGATAGGTGTTCTCGACCCTGACGATGAATTCGTTGGAAGCGACCAGCAGGCTGGCAAGATAGTCGGTCGAGCCGTTGCTCGGAATCTGCCAGCTTTCCAGTTCGGCGGCCGACGGGTTCCGCCCCAGGATGGACTGGAACGTCTCAGTCACCTGACTGGCGGTCAGGGCCTCGCCGTAACGATACCTCCATCCACTATCGCCATCGGTGTCGGTCGGCTGGTTCCCGAAGATGTCGCTGACCGTGGCGGAGATCTGTCCTCCGGCGGCGTGGGCCGCCGTCACCCCCAACTGCGCGGCCTGCGTCAGTTCCGTGGTCCATTTGGAACCGCCCTCTGTGCTGCCGGCGGCGACGGCGGCTTCCAGGGCCGGATCGGTCAGGTAGTTGCCGTAATCGGCCGCCACCTGCAGATCGCCTTGCAGTTTCACGACCGATGCCGCATCGACATTGGTATTGGCATGGGCCAGCACGTACTTCTGGATCGGATCGCCGCCCGACAGCACGGTGCGCTGCATGGCGCGGATCACGCCCTGATTGATCACCGCCGAGGAATCGGCGGAATGGAAAGCGCCGTTCTCGTAATCATCCTCGTCGATCTTGTCAAAATAGGAATTGTTCTTGAAGTTGTTGCCACGCATATACCAGCCGAAGTTGGTATTGACGGTGCTGGCCAGCGTGCCGCCCAACACCGGCAGCACTTCGTTTTCCAGCTGGGCGGCGGCTTGGGTCATGGCGATCGAGCTGGCGGTCGAGGCGCCCTTGTAGCCATAGGCATCCTTCACCACGAAAGCGCCGCTGGCCGCGTCCCAGTCGGACCAGGCGCTGGCCGTCTCGGTCGGCGGCGAGCTGGGGCCGAACAGGCTGCCGGCGATGGCACCGACAATGGCGCCGATGGCGGTACCGATCACGGGAAATACGCTGCTCCCTATCGTCACTCCCATTTCCAGCGCAAGAGCGGCGAGTTCGGCGGAACAAATCGTGCAGGCGACGCTCCCCACCGTCGAACCGATGGCCTGGCCGATCTGGATGTCCTGGGCGTTGGGCGCATTGCCGGCGATGGCGTCGATGACCTGCGACACCGCGAAATTGACGCCGAGACTTTCGAAGTCGGCAGCGCCGAGACTACTGTAGGACTCGGCCGCATCGGAAAGAAGCTTGGAGACATCGGTGACACCATCGTCGACGATATCCGACGTCACCTTGCTGACCGCCTTGTTGATCAGCATGTCGGCAACGGAGTTGACCGCCGCGGTCCCGACCGACCCCAGTTTCATGTCGGAAATCAGACTGTTCAGACCGGCGTCGACGAGCGCCGTCGCGAACGCGGACATATAATCGACGGCGAAGCCGGGGTCCTTGGACGTCGTATCGGCGTTCGGTCCCTTGGCCGCATAAGACGCCTGGGTCTGCAGCGCCTGCGCCAGGGCCGAGGCCGACAGGCTGATAACAAGGTTCTTACCGCCCAGAATACCGTAAAGCTTGGAGGCCAGATCGGCCGTCGCCGATCCGATGATATCCCCGGTACTATCGACCGTGGTGGTGATCGGTTCGCTCCAGTTTCCGTTCTGATC
>JARLJB010000227.1 GCA_031291415.1 Telmatospirillum sp. | reverse complement strand
GTGTAAACGAGATGCTCTACCAACTGAGCTAACCGCCCTATTTGACCGAATTCCTTGAAAACTAACGACAATCACTACGTTTCGTAAGTGCTATCGGGTGCCCTCGGATCGGCGTGGTCCGCAGATGGTCCGCAGACCATCTCGACGCGCCGTCCTCTACACTACGGAACAGCTTGGTCAACACCCGTTTTGCCTTTGGACAGTTACGCGGGTTGTAGTGAAGATAATTACGGCTCGTTGTCCGAGCGAGTCCCCGGTGGCTGGGCAAGTGACCGGCGATTGCTGACAATTGCGATCCAGGGACGCCTTCGTCGTCCATGTAGGTCGCAACTGTGTGACGGATGGTATAGGGATTCACGTCGTCACCGAGGCCGAGAACTCGACGCATATTCCTCCACCATGTTTTTCTAGATTTGACCGCTTCGTGGGGATTGCGGACCCAATCTTCCAAGATTGGTACCAAGGGCTCAATCACGGGCACGACCGCGTTGCGTTTATCGGTCCTGGCAGCTCCGTCCGGATGCAGGTCGATTATATCGACTAGCCATTGCTTTGCAGGGTCAAATGCCAAAGCTGGTCCCGGGCGCGACGCTGTCGCGATCATGAGCGCGATCCAGCGATAGGCTCCGAGATCTTCCGCCGCGTAGCCAAGCATGGCGCCAAGTTCCTTCGCTGTTAGCACCCGACTGCGCGGTGCAGAACGCAAGTTCCTATGGACCGAATGAATCTTAGGGACCGTGATTCGGCCCGCGTCTTCAGCATGATGGAGGGCGGCTCGCAGATCCTCGATATTCCTCTGAACGGCCTCGCCGCTCACACCATTGGGATTGCGGTTGTGGTAGGCCTTGCCTCCCCAGTGCACCGTGTACTCATGGACACCCATGCGCCAGCGCCGAAATCGATCGATCACAAGCTTGTTGAGGTCTGCAACCCTCACACCGGTCGTCAGTTCGTCCTGCTGAAAGAAGCCGATCCATGCCCGGAAGCTGCTTTTGATGGTATCCAGACGCTTCACGTCTGGTCCACGCTCCAAGATATAGTGACGGAAATGGGGTAGAAGTTCGGCATCGGCGCTATCCTGCTTCTGCATTGAGCGTGATTCGGCTTCAAATGACCGCAATACCGCCTTGGCTTTTTCTAGATCCCTGCACTTAGTGCTTCGATAGACAACGGAGCGCGACTTCGTGGAGTAGCTGGCAATCTGCCAGACATCGGGCGATTTTCCATCTCGCCGCTTGGTGAGCCAATAGTCGCCGATGGTGTAGGCGCGATCCTCGGTTGCCATAGTTCTTGGTTCTCGATCTTTGCCAAAATGTCCAGAATGCCGAACTCAGCAAGCTGTTGTATTTGCTCGACTGAGATCGTTGCGCCTGTTTGGTTGCGAAGGGCACGCCTGAATTTCTGGGCGATGCTGTGCGCGCTCACGCTGCATCTCCTTCCACTTCAGTGCGGGGGTTGGATTGGCTTTGAATTTCGCGACCGCCCCTGGGTTCGGAAGCGGGTGACACGATGTTCTTGGCTACGAAATCGTCGATGGCGTTCGCCGGCAGCAGCAGGCGCCCGTTGACGCGAATGTGCGGCAACTCGCGATTGGCGACCATGCGCCGCACGCGCGTTACCGACCAACCGCTTTGCTCAGCCAATTTTGGAAGGGTGAGGAATTGCATATGCTGCACCTCTGTAGTAGTTTTCAGATGTTGATATGATTTGATTTACGATTGTTGGAGTAACTCATGTTTGTGAGTTTCGTCAAGCCGGATTCTTGCGCAGGTGACGCTTGAGCATCGGCGGACGCTTTCTAGAGATCCGAAAAGCCCGCGGGCTGAACCAGGTAGACGTGGCCGCGGCCATCGATGTGTCGCACGGTGCCTTGGTGAACTATGAAAAAGGTCTGCGTGAGCCGCCGGCCACCGCGATCATCGCCTTCAGCAGGACTTACAATGTCAATCCGAGCTGGCTGCTACTGGGCGAAGGCCGCCCGGAACAGAGCAGTCTGGATGACCTTCACAGCCGCTCGATCAACATCGCCTGGGCGTATCTGACGCGCGGAGGGGGTACGGTCGAACGGGAGCATCTGATCAAGCTGAGCAGCGCCCTGTTCCAATATCTCATGGAACATGGCGATATCAGCGACACCATGTCCGAGAAGCTCCTATCGTTGAGTGCGTAATATGAACAACGACAGTCAATTACCCATTGCTGACGCTCGGGTGTTGGCCGCGATGCGCGCCGTCAATCCGCCGATCGAAAAATTGATGACCGATCGGTTGTCGCTGCGCATCGAAGTTCGACGGACACAGCAGGAATTGGATGCGGCTGATCGCCAGATCGCCGAATTACGGTGCTTCCGAGATGTGCAAATCCCGCGCTACATCGCCGTCGCGAAGTTTGCCTCTCTCACTGCCGCTGGCATCCTGCTCGCTGCACTGATAATTGCACTCTTTTCTGGCCTCATCGAGGTCAAAACCACCAGCTCTCTCCTTGCCTCTCTTATTTTGCCACTGTGGATAACTGACCAAGCAGAACGGGCATTTGGGCGCTGGCACTTGTTTCTTGGCCGCCCTCCTATGTTTGTTCCGGCGTCGGCGAATATCTGACTGTAGCTACGCCTTGCCGACTGGCGAAGGTGACGACTTGCCCCGTGGGAAATATTGTCGCAGGTTGACTCAGCGATAACCGGACCTGGCCCGATCGAAAGATAGGGACCGTGTCTAAAAGACTTTTGCTGCTTGCTACCGCCATTGTTGCGTCGGCTTTGCCGTCGCTGCTTGCCGCGCAGAGCATAACTTTCGAAGATTCCGGCGGTTCAAATGGCAAAGCCCAGCCATTTGCCCTCCGCATTCCTCTCCCTGAGCGAAAGCCCATACAGGATGGTCTCCGTAAGGAGGTGTCATTGCTGCCCGACTTCACCAGCATGGCAGACAGCATGCCTCAAGCTACCTCCGCTTTCGCAGCGGCCGGCCAAGCCATACGGACACCACGATGGATGAATAACTCCAATGCTAACGTAAGCGCTGAAGCGCCATCTTGCCGGGCAGAGCCTTATGCCCCGAGCCCTCAACTAACTCAGCAAGCTGAACGCCGCAGGGCCACATGGTATTCCACCATGGTGCTCGCCGCATGCGAAGCCGGAGTACCCACTCGCCTTTTCGATGCGCTCGTCATTCAGGAAAGCCGATACAACCCGGCTGCCGTCAGCCCCAAAGGCGCAACAGGCCTCGCACAACTCATGCCCGCAAGCGCCCGCATTCTCGGCGTGCGCAACATTTGGGACCCGCGTGAGAACATGCGCGGTGGCGCACACTATCTACGGTCTTTGCTCGATGAATTCGGCCGCTTCGATCTGGCCCTCGCCGCCTATAACGCAGGCGCAGGCCGGGTTCGCCTCAAGCACCAGGTGCCGCGCATCGCCGAGACGGTCCATTATGTCTCGAACATTTTGGTGACGATGCAGCGCCAGATTTCAAGGTCGATGGAGGACCAAGGCTGGGGCCAGCACGAGTGAATTTGGATGGACTGTTGCGACCCGAAGGATGCAGTCCTGTCGTCGATTATGGTTTTATGACGGTCGATCAGAGCGTCGGCAGCTTCACGAAGTCATCCCGGCGCTTTCTGATCTGCTCTTGGTTTGCGACGAGAATATCAGCGAGCCAGTTCGCGAATTTCTCCTCGGCCGCCGCCGTGAGCGGTTCGATCGGAAAATCGGCCCCGGCGTCGACCTTGGAGCAGACTGGCGCAAACAGCCGCATGAGGATGCACAGGACCGGATCGTCATAAGCGGTCCAGTCGCCCAAGATATCAATGGCGATGACCGCTCGAGCGCGGTCAATGCCGAGCGCCTCGGACAATTGCTTGAGGTCGACGAGGCGCAATGGCTTCTGCCCCGCGATGATCCGACCGAGCGCGCGGCGGCTCATTCCGGCAATCGTCGCGATTTCAACGAGTGATCGCCCATCACGGTCGATCCTATCGCGGATCAGATCGCGCACACAGGCTGAATGAGGATCATCCCGTGCTGCGAGCGGCTCGGTATTATATACTATAGTATAGTCATCAGTCGGGGGGATTCTTTCCGTCATGGTCGTCCTCAGCGCGCTGCGGCGTTAACCATAAACGGCGCGGCGGGGCGACTTTTGTCAAGTCGGTGGCGAAGTCCTTGCTTTGGCTCAAAGACCCTCATTCATCACATGGGCACAGGCGTAAATTGCCTCGATGACGCTGACAGTTCGTCCGAGGCGGTTACTGGCTTGGTCACGAAATTCCCGCAGCCTGTCATTCACAACCGAATCGACGCGGATGTTGATCTGTACTTCGCCGATCAAGTTATCGAGATGGCAAATCGCATCCAACTCATTGTGCGGCATATGAAAAATTTGATTCCTCGGTTCCGCCAACACCGTTGTGAGCAGTCGTCGGGGCGAACACAGTTCCAACTCTCTGCATGACAAATTGTGCAATGCAAGGCTGAGCGTTTTGAACGCTGTAGGGTTCATTTTCAGACGATGAGCCGTCTGCGACCTTGCTGCCTTACCGACCTCTGAATGTTCCTCGACCATTTTTACCCCCGCCCTCGATATCCCAACTCCCGACTGAAACGGCCCGATCATGGGCGCTTAGCGCCCCATGATGCGCATGTTCTGTATCCTACCCGTTCCGTTTGCGCCCGCCAGTGGGCGCTATCGAAACGCGTGTGGGCCGAATCGGGTCAACGATAGCGCCAGAAGCCCCATTTTCCTTGATTTATCGCCATTATGGCGAGACCTCACTTGTCGGTGAGTCCCCGACTGGCGGAGCTTTCGGATCGGCACAGGAACACATCACGTCCTGGCCTTCTCGAAAGGACTTACCCCATGACGTCCCTTGCTCTGCCCGCGCCCAAACGCGGATCGATCCTGCCCTACCTCGGCGTCGCTGTTGTGGCGGCCGCCATACTCGGCCCGGGCGCCGCCCTTGCCGGCACCGACACCTCGTTCAACACCGCGCTCACGCAGTTCACCAACTTCCTGTCCGGTTCGGGCGGCAAGGTGATCACCGTGCT
>JARLJB010000226.1 GCA_031291415.1 Telmatospirillum sp. | reverse complement strand
GGCGCCTTGACCAGTTGCATCGCCGCATTGTCGATGTACATGTGATCCAGTTCGACATCGGGGTATTGTTTGCCGACCTCGGTCATGATGTCCCGCCAGAACTGGGAGGTTTCCAGCACATTGGCCTTGTCGACGCTGGTGACTCGTTTGGCTCGCTGCTGGGCGGACTGGAAGGCGACGTGGGCAATGCGCTCGACCTCGGGGCGCGAGTAGCGCATGGTGTCGAAGCCTTCGTCCGTGCCGGGGAAATGGCCGTCCATTGCGGTGCGGCGTCCACGAGGTTGGCCGAAATAGACGTCGCCGGTCGCGTCGCGGATGATCAGTATGTCGAGACCCGAGATCAGTTCGGGCTTGAGGCTTGAAGCGTCCGCCAGTTGCTCAAAGCAGATCGCGGGCCGGAGATTGGCGAACAGTTCCAGGTGCTTGCGCAGTCCGAGGATCGCCTGCTCGGGGCGAAGTGGGCGATCCAACTGGTCGTATCGCCAGTCTCCTACGGCGCCGAACAGCACGGCGTCGGCCTCTTTGGCCAGCTTCAGTGTGGTTTGCGGCAGGGGATGGCCATGTGCCGCGTAGGCGACGCCACCAGCCAATGCGAATTCGGTGTCAAATTTCAGGTCCAGGGCATTCAGCACCTTGATGGCTTCAGCGACGATTTCAGTTCCGATGCCGTCGCCCGGCAAGACCGCGATTTTCATAAGGGATTTTCTCTGTTCGTGGTCCATGCCTGTCGACGCGGACCTGTCTGGATGGGTTACACATTGTTCATCCTCTATCAAACCGGTACAAGGCAACTATCGATCCCGGTATAAGTAGTGCCGTGATAGACACGATCGCAATCAAGTTCTTCCACTGCATGCCGTTAACCTCGGCTAAGGAAAAAACTCACCACGACTCACTGACATGACGGTCGCAAAACGGCTTTATCTCTTCTCGCGGCCAGATCTGCTCTGATAAAAATGAAAACCTCCATGAGAATGCTCGGCGCGCTGTTGATGTTTTCAACGGCCGCGGCCTATGGCCTTGATATGTCCGGTGCACCGCCTGAGCCGACGTCGTCGGTATCGGACTCGTCACCTCAGCACGCGGCGACAGTGGGCGGAACCACGCAGAGCGTGGCGCAGTTTCGCGGTAATCTGATGGCGGCCGGAATCGATCCGGACTCCGGGCAGGGGAAGGTGTTGATGCGCTGGCTTGCGAAATTCTCCAGCGATCCCGCGTGGAAGGCTGCTTTGGCGCAGCGGGCTGGTGACCAGCAGAAATTCTGGTCGGCGCCTCTGTCGGCGGACGATCGCCTGCGAATGCTGCAGTTGCTCAAAGACATGGCCATGGACTCGCAGAAAGACTGTCACCTGCCGTCGATGGCGGGCTCTGACTTCATCGGTTTCGCAAAGACGGCGTCGCCTCGCATCATCGAGGACGTGATGGAGATTCTGGAAATCTCCATCAATAGCGGGAAATCGCAGCATCCGCAGGATCAATATAGCGTGACGGATCTTCTCGACGCGGACGCACAGTTGAATGCGACGCCGCCCGTCGCGCCAGGAACGCATGGCTATCCACCGGGCGCATGCGGCATCCTCGCATTCTCGGTCGACGCAATCACCGGTTTACCTGAGCCCGTGCGGCAGCGTGCGTCGTTCGAATTTATCCGCATGATGAGCGGGCAAAAGGCGGCATTCGAGACCGTGCTCGATAACCCGTCGGCGTATCTCGACGACGCGTTCGACGAGCGTCAATTGCCCGAGACGCTTCGCCGTCACTTGCCTGCGGACGGCAGCCGTCCGTTGCCGTACTCGCGTTTGATCTTCGAAGCCGACTGGGTGAACAAGAAGACACCTGCCGACAAAGTGGCGTTCAATAATGTTTTTATCAATCGGCGCAATAACGGTGTGATTGCCGATGTCGCCAATGCAGACAGATGGTCGGCTTTCACGTTGAGCTACGGTATCGCTGTCTTGCGCACGCAAGTCGTGGTGAAAGGCACCGATTTGACTCAACGGAGCACGATCGAGGACGAGGCGGCGATGCCCGCGGCGGACCACGAGCTTGTGCCGGGGCAAAGCCTTGAACTCGCCGTGCCGCAACCTTCGCAGAAGGGCGTGAAGTCGAGGCGCTGCGAGATCGGCCAGGCAGTGCCCGCGTCGACGATCTTCCCGTCGCTGACGGGCACGGCGATCGGTCTACGGTGTACGGACACCAAGACTCGCGGCAAGAATGAGAGTTGGCATTCTGTGTGGCTGACCGACTACAACATTGCCTGGACCCAGTCTATTGACGACGAAGACGGGCGAACCGAGGTCGTGATTCGAAACGTCACGATTGAGGGTGCGCCGCAGTGAAGGCAGATGGGTTCCAGCTAGGAGAGGCAGATCGTGAAAGTCACCATTGCGTACATACAGGAACCGCCATTCGGTTGGACAGGCTCGGACGGGACGGCGACAGGCGCCGATCTTGATCTGGCCGATGCAGTCCTCCGCGCGATCGGCGTGACCCGGATCGAGCATTGCCTGACGACGTTTAGCGAGTTGTTAGCCG
>JARLJB010000225.1 GCA_031291415.1 Telmatospirillum sp. | reverse complement strand
TCGGCCGCGCTGGTCGCCGGATGGATGTTGGCTCGCCTATCTGCGCCGCGACGGCGGCGTGACCCGGCTATGGAGGGTGAGCGTCGCCGGTGGGGACGCCAAGCCTGTTGCGCAAGCGCAGGTCGATATCGCAACTTTCGCCTGGGCTCCGGATAGCGCAACGCTGATCTACGGGGCGAGGGAGAGCGTCGCCGATGCGCGTGCTGCAATCGTACACGAAGGGCTGTCGGGCTATCTCTACGACCGTCGGACGATTCCCTATAACAGTACTGCGCCCGATGTCTCGGTGCCACTTCCCTACACCTACCACGCGGTCGAATTGGCGACGGGCCGGGTGCGATATGCGCGCGCGGACGAGCAGGCGCTGGCCGAGCCGCCACCGCCTGCCGATTCGGGAAGCTATTACTTGCGTAACGCCGGTTCGTCGGCGGGATGGCGGGCGTGGACTGAGCAGGATGATCGCTCGCGCTGGATGAGCCCGGTGCGGCTCTGGGCTGCAGACGGTCATGGGCGTCGTATCGTTTGTCCGGATCCCGTCTGTACCGGCACCGAACTCGACACTCTGACTGGACTGTGGTGGGAGGGTGGTGGTCGTTCGCTCCTTTTCACGCGGCGCGTGGGTAGCCAGATTGCGCTTTTCAGCTGGAAAGTTGGTGCGAGCCGTGTGCGCAGGATTTTCAGCACAGAGGATCTTCTTGCCGGCTGCCAGCTCGATGGCCATGCGCTGATCTGCGCGCGCGAGGGATCGACGCAGCCACGCCAACTGGTGGCGTTCGATATTGCCAACGGGGTGGAGCGGGTGATTTTCGATCCCAATCCCGAATTCCGCGAAGTTCGGTTGGGGAAGGTGGAACGTCTTCACTGGACCAATGCCTATGGAATTCCCTCGTTTGGCGACATGGTTCTTCCGCCAGGCTTTCGTCCCGAGGCGGCCGGTCCAAACGGCAAGCTTCCGCTGGTCGTGGTCCAGTATCGAACAAGGGGCTTCCTTCGGGGTGCGACGGGTGATGAATATCCGATCCAGCTTTTTGCCGCACGCGGCTACGCAGTGCTCAGCGTTGAGAGCCCGCCACAGTATTATAGCCGGAAACCAAACGGGCCATGGCGCACTTGGCAGGAGGCCGAAGAGGAAGACACGCGCGATTTCCATGAGCGCAAGAGCAACTTGTCCTCGCTGGTCGCCGGTGTCGAAGCCGTCCTTGCGCGCGGGTATGTCGATCCGCATCGCATTGGCCTGACCGGGCTCAGCGACGGATCGACGACAGTGCAATTTGTGCTCACCAACACACACCTTTTTGCGGCGGCCTCGATAAGTTCGGCGGGCACCGACAGTCAGGCGATGATCTATGGCGGGCTGGCGCTGATCGAAGAACGCAAGCGCGAGGGGTATCCGCCCGCCGGCAGCGACAATACCGGGTTCTGGAAGGCGTCGTCGCTGGCGTTCAACACCGATGGCCCGCGCGTGCCGCTGCTGATGCAGTTATCGGATCACGAGATGCTGTTGGGCCTTGAAGTCTATACCACGCTGCGCGAGCGGCACTGGCCGGTCGAATTCTACAGCTTTCCCGGCGAATATCATCTCAAGGAGCAGCCCGCCCATCGTGCCGCAATCTACCGGCGCAACCTCGCCTGGTTCGATTTCTGGCTGAAAGGGCGGGAAGCAGATGACGTGACCCTCTCGCCCGAACTGGCGCGCTGGAAGCAACTCAAGGTTGAAGCGGCCGAAGCCGACGCCGCGTTGGGAAAAGCGCAGGAAGCGATGGGTGCTCCGTAGAGCCAGATTCTGCCGGGCTACCCCCGGATTTTATGCAGCGGTCTTGTCTGCATAGCGATCTGTCGCGCGGAGCAGTCTGTCGAGAATTCCCGGCTCGGAAAATGCGTGGCCGGCGCCTTCAATCAGGTGAAAATCCGCTTGGGGCCAGGCCTTGTGCAGCGCCCAGGCATAGTGCGCCGGACATGGCATGTCATAGCGGCCATGAACGATCGTGCCGGGGATCGCGCGCAGCTTGTGCGCATCGCGCAGCAGCTGCCCCGGTTCGAGCCAGCAGTCGTTGACGAAATAGTGCGTCTCCAGCCGGGCGAAGGCCAGCGCGAAGTGGCCGTCGTCATGCTGGGCAGACATGGCGGGATCGGGGAGCAGCGTGATCGTCTCGCCTTCGTACAGGCTCCATGCTCGCGCTGCGGCGATCTGGTCCTCGACCGGGCCGGTGGTGA
Organism: Telmatospirillum sp.; assembly: GCA_031291415.1. GTDB lineage: Bacteria > Pseudomonadota > Alphaproteobacteria > Rhodospirillales > Magnetospirillaceae > Telmatospirillum. Next base: position 39,365 of record JARLJB010000225.1, on the reverse strand, counting down.
GACGGCGATGATAGGCGCGCAGCAGATCACCACGCTCAGCCTCGGGAATCGGCGCCACGAGGCGTTCGTACTTGTCGGGAAACATCTGGGACACGCCGAACTGGTAGAACCAGTCCATCTCCGGCTTTGAACACGTGTAGATGCCGCGCAGGACCAGTTCGCTCACCCGCCCGGGATGCGTCTGTGCGTAGGCGAGGGCGAGGGTGGAGCCCCAGGAACCACCGAAGACCAGCCATTGCTCGGCACCGGCAAGTTCGCGCAGCCGTTCGATGTCGGCAACCACATGCCAGGTCGTGTTCGCATCGAGCGAGGCATGCGGCGTCGACCTGCCGCATCCGCGCTGGTCGAACAGCAGTACATCATAGAGCGCGGGATCGAACAGGCGCCGATGCATCGCCGAGATGCCTCCGCCCGGCCCGCCATGGAGGAACACCGCCAGCTTTGCACCCGGCGTGCCGATGCGTTCGTAATAGATGAAATGGCCTTCGCCGGTGTCGAGCATGCCGGTCGCATAGGGCTCGATGGGGGGATACAGAGTACGAAGCATGGTCCCATGTTGGGTGATTTTGGCCAAGATGGAAAGTGGCGAGACAAGAATTCTCCGCGAAATCAAGCCTGGCTCTTCGATACATGCATTTTGTTGACGGGAGGACCGACGGCCTCGATTGGCCGGGCTTGCGGACAGACCGGAAGGTCAGGTTAAGGTGCGCGACCTGTGAATAGCTGCCGCACAATGTGGCACATGCGGCTCATCAATCTTCCAAGGCGGTCGATGGCTCCCAGACGATGGGAGTGGAGACCGAATTCGCGGTAGCCACGAATCTTAGATATGGAAAAAAGCGCTCAGGGGCTTTCATTTACGGACCGAATGCCGCAGATTTGTGTTCGATATTTGTTCTTCATCATTCGTCAGCTTTGGAACAATCGCTTTGGCAGGCAGTGGCCCGGTTTCCGGATTTATCTCGACAGAAGTCAAGCTCGCAGTGCCTGGTCGGCTGCGATCGCTGCTCCGTGGACAACCCGAACCTGTCCTTCTGCTAGGAGCGGGCGCGTCCATCTCGTCCGGAATCCCGGCTGCTGGCGAAGCCGTCGAAAGAATCGCCAAATGGCGCTGGTGCCTGGACAATGATCGCCTACCCAATGATCCGAGCGTCCGCCGTGCCGATTACTGGCCTTGGTTGACCGGGCAATCCTGGTTTTCGGCGGATGTCCATCTTGCGGAACTATATCCCGACGCGGTCAAGCACCTGCTGAACGTCGCAAACGACCGACGCGTCTTCTTCGAGAACATGATCCATCCACCCGTTCATCCCAATCGGGGCTACAGAGGCCTTGCCAACATTTTACACCAAGGCTGGATAACAACCGTCCTTACGACAAACTTCGACGAATGCATCCAGAACGCCCGTGTGCTGGTGACGCGGCCCCACCATCTGGTGGCGATCAAGACACCGTCGGACTTAGTCCGCTTCTCCTCCGCGCCGGAAAACCCGCAGCTCGTTTATCTGCACGGCTCGGTTGAGCATCTGACTGACAAGAATCTGGCGATCGACGTTCAGGACATGGACAGTGAGATCGTCGAGCGCGTGCGACCCCTGCTTCGCGACCACCCCATCATCGTCGTGGGCTATCGCGGCGCCGAACCTTCGGTGATGCGCGGCCTCTTCCTCGACAATATCGGCTACACCAACAAATTCTATCACGGGATATACTGGTGCGTGCTGGACCGGGAGGTCGATGCGCCGATGCCACCGATGGTCTCGGAGCTCGCGTCGGCCATCGCCGGCAATTTCACCAAGGTGCCGATTTCGGGCTTCGACGATCTTTTCGAGATCGAATTATACAATCGGCTGGTGGCCGAGGGGGCGCAACCCACCCGCCGCAGCCACGGCTATAGGCCGCCCGAGTTGCCGCTCGACATGACCCCGATTGGCGGCGGGCTTCTCGACGACGTCGATCGCATCCTGCTGTTCACCCGCCTCCGTGAGTATGCCGCCGTCCTCAACAACTGGGCGCCGGACTCCTATGAGGAAGACTGGACGCTACGGATCGCAAACACATTCAACCTGCTCGTCGCCAATTACGATGCGACCGTTCCGACGGTGGCTGGTTGGTTGCTGTTCTCCAATGATCCGACCCCACTTGTACGCGGCGCATTCGTACGCTTCCGCGCGGTCGGGCCGGCGACCTGGCTGCGTCAATGCCTGGGCGAGGACATCGATCTCCTACACGAAGCTGACGAGGAAGGCTCTCTCGTCGAAGTGGAGATCCGAGGCAATCTGTGGTCGCAGCTCGACCAACTCACCGAGCTGCTTTCGCGCGTCAACCGGCAGTTTCGCTTGAAGCAGGAGGTGTCGCGGCAGGTCCGCTCCTACAGTCCATTGGCGCTCAAGGAGATGATCGTGAACGCGTTGGTGCATCGGGACTATGCCTGCCCCGAACCGGTAGAGATCGTGGTGACGCCCGAGCGAATCATCACCCAGAGCCCCGGTGGCCTTGTCGATACGGTCGCGGCGCAGATTTACGACCAAGAACTTCAGGCGCTCATCAAGGCCGGCCGGCGCAGCATCAAAGGCTACCGGAATCCGGTCATCTCCGATCTCTTCTACGGCGGCGGCCAGATGGACCATACTGGATCTGGTCTGTCGGACATGTGGAAGGAGACTATCAACAACAACGGCGACGTGGATTTCGGACCAGGGGACGAGAACAAGGCGTTCACTGTCGAGATTCGGGCACGGCCGGAGGCGGTGGACGACATCACCAATACCGCCATCGCGGATGAATCGCAGGTTACACGCTTCACCACAAACCTTCTGCCCATCCATGCGCTGCCCGATCGAATCTGGCATGCCGGGACGACCGCGACCTATACGGGGGGGCTGTTTCGCTCCGCGGGCGATCTCCCGGTGCCGCCCGGACACGTGCAGGATGGCCGCTTCTACACGCTTTACGACCTCGATGAGATCACCGACGCGCTAGTGACGCCGTTTGATCCGGGGGATGTCGAAACCGTCACGCCCGAAGAACTGATGGATCTTCCCAACGGGGAGAATATCCTGATCAAACTCCTCGTCGACGCCGTGCTTGGACATTGCCGGGCGCTTGGGATGCAGATCGACTTCAAGCGGAAGCGCGCCCATTTTCCGCGTTTTGAGGAGGAGCAAGAACGTCGGATCACCTACAAGGCGCGTTACAAGCGGGCCACGAGAACGGTGGTCAAGGCACGGACTAAGCGGGATTCAGGCGAAGTCTCTTACTACGAGCACAAGGCGCTTTCGATCTCGGTCGCGCCCTATGGTTCCGAGTGGTGCATCATCCTTTCGCCTGGCTATGCGTTCACTCGGAACGGCTTCGGCCGACTCATCGGAAACGAACTCATCAACAGCCTATCAACCCGTCGCGCGGCTAAGGACTTCAATTCGAGCGTCCACAATGACCTTGCTTTCTGGCAGGCTATGTTGGCGAATCAGACGGAGGGACTGTTTTCCCTCCAATCGGATCTGGGCGATGGGCTTTCCCAGTTCGCCCCGATTATCATCATGAGCAACCAGCTTCCTGGCGCGTCCTTAAACTCCAACGCCTTCGACGAGCTAGCGACCGCCGAAGGGGACCCGGATGAGCTCGACGAGTTGGATAGGGAACTCACGGAGTTAGCCGACATGGTCGAACTCGGCGATCTCCGGCAGGCCAAGCCGGCGAGTTCATTCGAGCGGGATAGCGAAGATGACTGAGCTGTCGCTCTTCGAACTGCGTCCACCTCCACTGCAATTCGGTGGAGCAGCAATGACTTCCGACCCCAAATCGGGTCTTGACAGCGCAGGACCCTTCGATCTCCGGTTCGGAGCTGCCCGGAAGGATGCGATCCATGTCGGTGTAATCGGTCCTGCTGACATGATCGACAGCGCCCAGAAATGGCTGACCCGTTGTACGGTAGGAATACCGACATTCGCGCCGGCGACGCCGTTGCGACGACCGTTCCCGGGTTTTTCAGAGGTCTTCCGTAAGAAGCTGGTCTATTCGACGCATCTTTGCATTCCATTGGCCGAGGCAGGGGGCGATCCGATCGAGCGGGCGCTCGCGGGCACCGACGCGTTCGTTCGTTTTCAGACAATCGTCGATCTCTACGATGCCGCTCTGCAGCGTCTCGCTGGGCGAGACGTGAACCGTCCTGATGTCGTGTTGGTCTGTCTCCCGCAGAGCGTACTCGACAAGTGCAGAACGGTAGAACGCCAAAACACAGAAGCCGAGCGAGAGCGGGCAAAAGCGATCCGAAAGGCACGTGCCAGTCGGCAGACCGATTTCTTCGACTTGCTCGATGAAGTCGAGGAAAGCGAGGATGATTTTCTCAAACGCGATCTGCGGCATGCACTCAAGGCCAAGGCCTTGGCAGCGCGTCTGCCGATCCAGATCGTCACACCACGGCTGCTTGAGGATGGTACCAAGAGCGAGGATCCCGCCACCCGCGCCTGGAACTTCTCGGTTGGCTTATATTACAAGGCAGGCGGTGTTCCTTGGCGGCTGAGTCCACCGGGACCAGAAACCTGCTTCGTTGGGATAAGCTTCCACCATTACCGGACGAAGCAGCGCCACGTAGTGCAATCGAGCCTCGCCCAAGCTTTCTCCAGTGAAGGCGAAGGCTTCGCGATTCGAGGTACGGGCGTGTCAGCCGAGGCAGACCAACGCTTGAACGTGCATCTTTCCGAGGATCAAGCTTATGACCTCGGCGAGCGCATTATCGCGGAATATGGGGCGCGTACGGGTCGCTCTCCGCTGCGATTGGTGATCCACAAGACCAGCCAGTTCGATCAGGCGGAGATCAGCGGCTTTCGCGCGGCGCTCGGAGACATTCCGATCGTCAGCCTCGTGACGATGGTGCCGAGCGCATTCCGCCTCGTTCGCTTCGGCATGTACCCGCCCAAGGTGGGCACGATCTGCACGGTGAACGGGGCGCGAACCTTCCTCTACACATCTGGCTATATTCCTGAGATCGACACCTATCCCGGTCCGCACATCCCTCAGCCATTCGAGGTGCGCTCGATCGGGCCCGAGGATCCCTTGGCCGCGGCGACCGATATTTTCAACTTGACTCGGATGAACTGGAATACGGCGGACATCAGAGGGAAATGGCCCGTTACGCTCTCTTTTGCCCGACGTGTCGGTGGTATTCTTAATGAATATGGAGAGCAAGATCCCGATGAAACCTCATTCAGATATTTTGTTTAGAAACAAATAGATAAGTTGGTTTCAGCCGTTGAATTTTGCGTAAGCAATGGGCCGAAAAACATTTTCGTCTGCATGATCAACCTGAACGGACGTCGGGTTTGCTTGAGCAGCCTGGGGGACATAAACGACGGCTATGTTGGCGGGAGTTGCCGTTTTCACGGGTGGTCGCCACGGGCGCATCAACCTAAAAAACTCGATAGATCCGGTGAATGCGCGAATTGGAGCGTCGAGCAAATACCGAATTTGCCGGCTGTTGCATGGGCTCATGCATGCCAATGCCGCGCCCAGACCTCGACATCGAGCAGAGTCATGATGCGGCCTAGCTCGGTGGAGGTGATCACGTCCGGTGGTCGGGCCAGCGATCGCAGGGCCTCGCCGTCGACAAGGCCAAGCTCGGCCAGCACACCGTTGCACACGACATCGAGAACCGATTCGCGATGAGTCTCGAAAGTCGTAATCATCACGCTCTCGGGCGAACCCTTGCTGATCCGATCAATAATCTGTGGAGGCAGATCCCGGTGAAACGCACGGCGTGCGACGGCTCGGTTGCGTCCACCCGCGCACCACATCCAGCTCGGGATCGCAAGGCAGCACTCGACGACCGGTTGGGCCATGAGTGGCCAGATGATCGGTCGATCGCGTTCGCGGCCATAACCTTCGAGGTGGTTTTCGATATGCTGGAGCCACGCGACATGCATGGCCTTGCCCGGGGGAATGCCCTTTGGCGGGTCGCCCCAGGGATGGGCCGGCTGCCGAAAGATGAGCGAGGCTGCCCAGTGCGACAGGCCACGTGTATCGGCGCGCCATGTGTAGCGCGCGTCCCGTCGCGCCATCCGGCGCAGGCTCGTGGCGGAAAGCGCGGGAAGGCCGCAGCCCGTCATGCGCGCAATTTCGTGTGCGACAGTCAGCGCACCACGGTTCCAGCCCTCGATCGCGATGTAATCGAGCAGGGGCGTGCACGAATGCATATAGGCAAAGACCTGATCGCCACCTCCGCCGCTCACGAAGGCATCGGCGCCGAGTTCCTCGGCTAACCGTGACTGGCGGCGATCGGCCGACTGCGTGTAGGCTTTCGCTGCGGGGCGCGGTAGATCGGCCGCGTCGCTGTGCCAGAGGTCGACGAGGGCGGGGTCTTCGCTGGCCAACACGAGGGCAACGCCGAGATGGTCCGCGACCATCTGCGCATAGTGCTTTTCATCGCCGAGCGCATCCTCTGTCGCAAGATTGATCGCGGCAACCGGAGCCCGAGCGGCGGCAAGGCCGACGGCGACGATCGAAGAATCGAGTCCGCCCGACAGCGCGTGCACCAGCTGCCGATGGTGCGCGCTCAGCGCTCTGGTCGATGCAAGCACGGTATCGCGCAGGGCTTCGGCAGCCGTATCGGCGTCGGTGAATGCCCGCGACGGATCGGCATGATCCCAAGGTGACCAGTGCCGCCTTTCCGCAGTACCAGCGGGCCCCCAACACCGCGATGTACCGGCGGGAAGTTCGTCGAGCAGGGCAAGGCATGTCCGTGCGGTCCGCAATTGCGGCCGCGCCAGATGATGCGCGAGCGCGGCCGGATCGAGCCGAGGTCGCTCCCCGCTCACTGCGAAAAGCACAGTGGCATCGCTGGCCAAGTACCGCCAGCCATCGCACGCGGTCATTACGTAGCAGGGCAGGCGGCCACCCGGGTCGCGCGCAATGGTGACCGATCCATCCTCGCCGAAGTCCAGCAGGATGAAGCCGCCCCAGATGGTCTGGAATATCCTCGAAATCGCTGTGTCCGGCGCCCAAAGTAGCGGGTTCCGCCGCATTTCATCGGCGCCGAGCGCCCGGCTGCCCTCGAAACATTGGCCCAGATATATTCGGCCCACGCGCTTTGCTGCAATGATCCTGGGATCGCCAATGAAGAGCAGTGTGCCGGCACTTCGTGCCTCCAGCGTGAGTCCCAGTTCGGCGGCGCGGGCGGCGATCCGCGGCTCCTCGACGCGCAGCGCGCCCGCTGCGGGTGCAATCGCCAGAAGATAAGTGGTCCGCATCACAGCACCGCGATCGGCGTGAAGGTGCTGACGCGTTCGATCCGGTCGCCGAGCAGCAAGGGGCCCTGCTGTACCCAGCAATGTGCCGAAAACGGCCGGGCCGTGATGCCAAGCACCAGGTCTGCCCGTTCGCCGACGCGCCTCAGATGGCCGACAAGCGCGAGAGCGCGTTCGAGGCAGCGGCCAGCCGGCGCCATAATCATGTCGCTGTGCGCAAGGCCGCCGACCATTTCTGCGGCCAGCTTGCGTCCGGCTTCGTCCTGGCGGGCGGGTGGGGGACCGGCATTGCGCGCGACATCAAGGTCAAGCAGCAAACGCATGGCACGTTGCTGGGCAAGACGAATGCGGAGTCTGGAGAAGACGATACCGGCCAGAATGTGCAACGGCGGCCTTGCGTCGCCGGACAGTTCGTCATCAAGGGGAGGTGGAGGCGTCAGAAGGTCGAATGTCTCCGACGGTCGCATGCCGATGTCGCGGAGAATGCCCATCGTAACGAGCTCGGCGAGGCGTGCGGGATCCTCGGCTTGTGGCGCTTCGTTCGTGGCCAGCCGCCGGAATGCGGCTTCGGCATCTGGCTTCAGTCGAAAATAGCGATCCGCCGCAAGATCGAGGAAAATGGGGACGTCGGCATCAATGCAAGCGTGGATATGCGCCCCAAGCGTAAAAGCCATCGAACATTCCTTCGGCGCAATCCGGTTGGCACATGAATACAAGTCCGGCGGGGGATCCCCGCCGGACCCGCATGACGCAGTGCGTCAGTTTGACTGGGCGCTGCCGCTCAGTCGTGGCTGAGCCCTTCGCCGCCGATCAATTCGCCAACGGCATCATGGCCGACGCCCGGAGGGCCCTTGGTGTCGAGACTGGCGATGCCCAGTTCGATCACGTCGGATCCCGTGCTCGAAGTGCGGCCGGTCGTGGCGCGACTGGTGTCATTGCGTTGCATGATCGCTTCTCCTTGCTTGTTCGCCGCGTTGGGTGCGGCCAAGGAAATCTATGCGTCGGAGTGGCTTATCCGAAACTTATACGGGAAATATCTGGAACTTGTTCAGCCGTCGCGAGATGTCGAGGTGCGATAGAGCTGGCGAACCACCCTCGCAGCTACAAGCCGGCGTCGGCGCCAGTACCGTCCAAGCCGTCGGCGAAGATCGGGCAGATCATGCGCGGCATAGCATTGCGCAATATCGTCGAGTTCCTCGGTTGCGTCTTGGAATATGGTTGCCTCGGTTAGCCGTGCGCCATGCAGCCGGGCATTGATCCGCCGCATTGCCCGGCCGTGTTCAATGTTGGCCGAAGCGTCGGCCATAGCCTGAAAAAGCTCTCTCGCGCGCACGGCGAGCGATTCGGACGAAATTTCCCCTTTCGCTTCGACAGGCGCCGCCATGACTCGCTTGCGGTCGCGTAGCGCAAGGTTCAGCACCGCGCTGCTCCAGGCATAGAGATCAACGAGACCCGGCTCGTCGATCATGGCGCAAGCGAAGCCACCATGCGGACCCAGCTGGACCAGTTCTTCGCCGGCAAGCACGTGGAGTGCATCGCGCACCGGCGTGGTGCTGCTCGCCAGCTCGTCGGCGATGAGTTGGGGATCAAGGCGCGCGCCGGGGGTATAAGCGCGTTCCATGAGGCGCCGACGCAGCGCCTCATAGACCCGCGCGGATGTCTGGCCCGCGTTCATTGCTGACCGGCTGCATAGGCAGCGACGGCCTCGATCTGCTCGGGACGCAGGGCATCGGCAGCGCCCAAGGGGCTGCTTGGCACTTCGCCCAAGAGCAGGGATGGGCAGCGACCTTCGACATTGCCGAGATTGGGGCGATGCTGGCGGTAGCCGACGAGCGCGGCCAGCTCGGGCGAGAACGTTCTGGCCACATCAGGTGGATAGACAAGCCATTGGTTTTCGTAGGGTTTGAGCCAGCCGAGGCAATAGCTGACGATCATGCCTCGCCGCACGGTCTTGCTGCGGTTCGCTCCTGCCCCATGCAGCGTCGAACCAAGAAACAGCAATGCCGAACCCGGCTCCATGATGCCGCCGAGTGGCTCGCGTTCGCTTCCTACATGCAGGCCGTCGGGAGCATGGCTACCCGGCCAGATCAGCGTCCCGCCGTTCTGCGGCGTATAATTGGTAAACGGCCACATCACGTTGACGAGGTATTCGATGCGCCCGGTTTCTCCGCGCCACATGTCCTGGTCACGATGTGGAAACTGGGCGGGGGCGCCGGGGTGGATCGCAATGGCCTGAGTCAGATTGAGTTGCAGATTGTCGCAAAAGGGACCCAGCACCCGTTCTACAATGCCGAGCACCACAGCATGCGCGACAAACTGGGCGGCCTTTGGTGAACGGGTCAGCAAGCCGCCGAAGCGCTGGGTCCTTTCGCCGTAGAAATCGCCCTCGCAAAAGGGCGTTGCAGCAAAGGACGGGGCGAGATCCGCCGCCAGTTCCTCGACATCGTGCGCCGGGACAAGACCGGGCAAGTAAAGGTAGCCCTGGTCGCTCAGCAATGTCGCAAGCTGATCGAGCAGACGGGGCGAGGGAGTGGCATGATCATGCGGCATGACGTTTCTCCCCATGTTCCAACCCGATGGCGATTCCCGCGCTTGCCAGCTGCTCCGGCGTGTCCGGGGTTATGTCGATCCTGAGCGCTGCGAGTTGCTGGCCCTCATGTTCGCGAGGGAGGCCGAGCGCGCGACATTGCCACCCGAAAGCAAGGATCTGCTGAAACCAGGCCATTTCCGCAACGCCGGTATAAGTGGTGATGCCGTGGCCGAGCGCATGGTTGACCAGCGCTTTCACCAGCTCGTCGCGGACCAGCCGCCGTTCTGCAGCCCGCAACCGGCGGTCGAGGCAGAAGCGGGTGATCTCGCGAACAGCGGGGCCGCAAGGGGGAGATGCCGCGCACAAGTCGGTAAAGTATGTGTCCAACAGATGCGCCCGCTCGGTTGGTAGCAGCCTGGCCGACGCGCGATGTGCACCGTTGTCATCGGTCAGGATCAGATAGATTGCGCCCGCCCGGTCGAATTGGTCGATTTCATAAAGCCCGTCATGAACCGGTACGGTCCAGCCAAGCAGATCAACGAAGACACGCTTGCGCGCCATGAACATGGCACGAAGCTCGGGAACCGGGCGCCAGTTCGCCCGGAATGGCAGAATATGCAGCATGGCTCTTCTCCTTGGGGTCAGGAGCTTCAGCCTCTTGCGCTTGGCAGTTTCACGCTATTCCCAGAAATGGGCATATCAGGCCGCATCAAGATCGGCGAGGCTGAGCGTTCCGTCCAACAGAGCACGGATGAGCAGCGATGTACGTTTGTCGACACCATAGCGTTCGCGCGCCTGCTTGATATGGCGAACCACAGTTTGGGGCTTACAGCCCATGATCTGACTGGTTTCCCAATCGGATTTGCCGCGCATGACCCAGTTGAGACACTCTCGCTGTCTCGGGGTCAGCATCGGGCGAGTGGCGGGCGTCGGACGCATCCGCCAGAGTCGGCGGCCACATTCGAACGCGTGGCCCGCGACAAGCGGCGCGATCGCCAGCATGTCATGCGGCAGGCTGCGTCCTGCCATCATGGCAAAGGAAACCGAGCCATTGGGTTCGCCCGGCACATGCGCCGGAACCGTAAAACCCTCGCCGATCCCGTGATGCCGCGCGTCTGCGAGCACGGCCCGGTCGGCTGCGCTCATCTGGATCAGCCGCCCGAGCTCGGTCCAGGCAAATCCGAGCAAGGTTGCCCGGCTTGCGCGGTGCACCGGATCTCTGGGGCCCAGCCGCTGCCGATCGAACTGGAACTCCCAGGCCCGGGGATAATCGTGCAGCCGGATCATCTGCGGCCTGTCCTCGCCATTGTCGCAGTGGTGGGTCATGGCCACAAAATCGAAGCCCATCGCGCTCTTGGCGGCGTCGAGTGCAACGCGCAAACCTTCTGCCGAGCCGACCGTGGCAAGGGCGGCCAGAAAATCATCCACAATCTGAAATGGCTTCATCCATTATGCGATCGACTGTCGGTGGCGCCTCAGGCCGCACGGAGCCGAGCGATCGTCCTTTCTCCTGCTTTGTGGCCGGATCCCGGTGTCTCACGCCGCGAACCGACTGGATTGACCCGCTGCATCGTGCCTTTTTGTGCAATGCAAAACGCCACAATGCCGGGAAAAAATATTACGGATCAGGGTGATATGCAATTAGCGGCCTTACTAAGGTGGAGCAATCCCGCAGCGCCCGGTTGGGCACGTACCAAGCACGCGTTGTGAATTTTTCTTGCCATGCCCTGCCTGTCTGGAGGAAATGACCTGATGCGAAGCGATCTCGACCATCTTCCGGCGGTGCAACAGCGGGAGCTGGTTTATGTGACCAACGTTCTGCTCGAAGGCTTCGAGAAGGCGACGGCAAGGCGCTCGCAGGCATGGTGCCGCGGCGGCAAAGTCTTCAAGATTATTCTGTTCGGCAGCTATGCGCGCAATGACTGGGTCGATGAACCCGAGAACGGCTACCAGTCCGACTACGATCTTCTGATCATCGTCAGCCATCCCGACCTCACCGACATCGCCGAATATTGGTACGAAATCGAGGAAAGGATCCTGCGCAATCCCAGGGTCAGGCGGCTGGTCAATATCATCGTCCACACACTGGACGAGGTGAACCGCGCGCTGACACGTGGTGAATATTTCTGGACCGACATAGCGCGCGACGGGATTCTGCTCCACGATATGCCCGGCCATGCCCTGGCGTCGCCCCGGCCGCTGACGCCTGAACGCGTCGATCAGGCGCAGCAGCCGATCGGTACGATCGGCAAAGCCGGCGAGCGCTTCGCCAGCGTCGATCCCTTTGGTTTCGCGACCTTCATAGAGCCAGGTCTCGGCGCGCGCGGTATCCTCGGCGGGCGGCAACCAGGCAAACGTCAGGAAATAGCTGGAATCGAAATGTGCGCCGGCTTCCTCGAAGTCGGCCTTGCGCTCGGCATCGAGAAGCGCCGAGGCATGATCGGGGAACATGCTGGCCGGATAATTCGCGGATGCATGGCGCTGGGCTTCGACGAAGATGGCCCAGCCAGACCCGAGGCGCCGGAAGGCATTGTTGAGGCGTCCGGCAACCGCGATGAGTTCGGATGGCACTGAGCTTTCGAGATCCGGCCCCCGGAACCGGGCGGTACGCTGGAAGCTGCCATCCTTGTTGAGGACCACGCCCTTTCCGACCAGCGCAACCCAGGGGAGGTAGTCGGCGAGGCGGTTGTTGCGGCTGCGGTATTCGGTGAGGTTCATCATGGCTGCTATCCGGCGCTCAGACGGAGAGGTGCGTGGGCGTGCGCAAGTGACGGCGCACGACATCGACAAAGAGGGGGTCGCGCTTGGCCGCCCAGACCCCCGCGAAATGACCGGCCACTCCGATGGCGAGGCCGACGATCCACAGGCGTAGGCCCAGGCCAAGCGCGCCTGCGAGCGTACCGTTCAGGATCGCCAGCGCGCGCGGGGCGCCGCCGAGCAGGATCGGCTCGGTCAGCGCGCGATGCACGGGTACTGCAAAGCCCGGCACCGCGCTCACCGGATCGGACATGCCGACCATCAGACGAGCGCCCCGCCGCTGAAGCTGAAGAACGAAAGGAAGAAGGAACTGGCGGCAAAGGCGATCGAGAGGCCAAAGACGATCTGGATTAGTCGGCGAAAGCCGCCAGACGTATCGCCAAAGGCAAGGCTGAGGCCGGTGACGATGATGATCATCACCGCGATAATCTTGGCAACGGGCCCCTGGATGGAATCGAGAATCGACTGGAGCGGTGCTTCCCAGGGCATCGAAGAGCCCGAGGCATGGGCCGGGCCAGCCAGTAGCAGTCCGAGCGCGGTGGCGGACAATGCCGCGCCAAGGCGATGGCGGGCACGGTAGGCGATCTTGTTCATGCGTGTTCTCCTTGGGCGATGGTTGCGGGGGAGGGGGAAGCAAGCCCGCCGTCATCGATGACAGCGGGCGAGATGCGGTAATCGCCATCCGGACCGAGGCCGTGGATGCGCGCGAGTTCGGCGAGGCGGCGCTTGCCGCCCCGACCAGCGAGGACCGCCACCAGATCGATCGTCTCGGCGATCAGGGCGCGCGGCACGGTGACAACGGCTTCCTGGATCAGCTGTTCCAGACGCCGCATCGCGCCAATGGCGGAGCCGGCATGGATCGTGCCGATACCGCCCGGATGGCCGGTGCCCCAGGCTTTGAGCAGATCGAGCGCCTCGGCGCCGCGTACCTCGCCGACCGGGATGCGATCAGGGCGCAGGCGCAGTGATGAGCGGACAAGGTCGGAAAGCGAGGCGACGCCGTCCTTGGTACGCATCGACACCAGGTTGGGCGTGGCGCATTGCAGTTCGCGGGTGTCTTCGATGATGACCACGCGATCGGTGGTCTTGGCGACTTCGGCGAGCAGCGCATTGGTAAGTGTCGTCTTGCCGGTCGAGGTGCCGCCGGCGACAAGGATGTTGGCGCGAGTCGCGACGCCTTGCCGCAGGGCTTCGGCCTGGGCGTCGGACATGATTCCGGCGGCAACGTAATCATCGAGCGTGAACACAGCGACGGCCGGCTTGCGGATCGCAAAGGTCGCGGCAGTCACCACCGGGGGCAGGAGGCCTTCGAAGCGTTCTCCGGTTTCTGGCAATTCTGCCGAAACGCGTGGGGCGCCCGCATGCACTTCGGCGCCAACATGGTGTGCGACGAGGCGGACGATCCGTTCGCCATCTGCCGCCGCGAGGCGCTCACCCGTGTCGGACAGGCCTTCGGACAGGCGGTCGATCCAGATCCGCCCGTCGGGGTTCAGCATCACTTCGACGATCGTGGGGTCTTCGAGGAAGCGCGCAATCGCCGGCCCCAGCGCAGTGCGCAGCATGCGCGCGCCGCGTGCCGATCTTTCTGAATTGTGATGCGAAGCCGCCATCGGATCCCCGTTGAAAACGGGGCAGGCTCAGACGCTCACCCCGACAGGGATGATGAAGAAAGCCATATTCTGCCTGGATTCAACAGGTATTGCGCGGCGTAGGGCTCTGGCGTGCAAGGACAGGAAAACGGCGGTGGTTGTTCGCTATCTGCGGGAGCCACCCTTCGGATATCCGCTACTGAGCGCCAGAACGCGCTGCTTGAATTGCGTGGCACAATGGCCTATTGTGGTCACATGTAACCACCTTTTAGAGGCGCGCTTCATGATGATCATCAACCTCAAAGATGCCAAGGCAGGCTTTTCGAGCCTCGTCGACGAGGCGATCAAGGGCGAATTCGTGACGATCACGCGTCACGGCAAGGCTGTAGCCGCGCTGGTCTCGGTCGAGGCTGCGGAAATCGCCCGCAAGACCATGGAGCGCAAGCGCGGTGGTTTTGTCAAATATCTCCGAACATTTCCTGGTGAGGTCTTCGAGCGCAATGCCGCGCCGTCGCGGGATGTCGATCTTTGAGCGGCTATCTCCTCGATACCAATGTCATCTCGATGCTTTCGCCTTCGCGGGCCAGCGCTTCGTCGGCCTTTCTCGCATGGCTTGAGCTGAAAGACGCCGAGGACCGGATTTTTCTGTCGGTTGTGACGATCCATGAAATCGAGAAAGGCATTGCACTGCTCGACCACAGGGGAGCCGTGGCCAAAGCAGGCGGCCTCAAGGTCTGGCTAGCCGGGCTTGTGGCGACCTATGACGACAAGATTCTGGGGATCGATGCGACAGCTGCCTCCATCGGTGGTCAACTGGAAGCCGCAGCGATTACCGCCGGCCATGCTCCCGGGATGGCTGACGCCGCGATTGCCGGCATCGCCAAGGCGCATAACCTGATCGTGATAACGGACAACATTAAGCATTTCCTGCCGTTTGGCGTGGCGGTTTCCTCACCCGATGAAGTTGCGCGAACGGCGAGTTAAGGTGTCTGCCCTGCGCTTTCGATGCTGCTGCGCTTCGGGCTCTCAATAGCGCAAGCGTCATTCTGGCCCTCTGTCCTCGCTGATTTCCTGACTAAACTTCGGCCCCTTGGCAAGTCGTCGACCCAGCGCGGCGACGAAACTATCGTAGCGTTCGCCGGCCTTGGCGCGGGCGGCCTGGGCTGCCGGTTCGGGCAGAGCCGGGGTGGTCGCCAGCCAGAAGCGCACGAAGATTGCCAGCGTCTCGACCGATATTGTCACGTCGCGCTCCATCCGGGCGATCCGGCGATCGATCTGGTCGAGCCGCTTGGTGGTTGCCGCTTCCTGCCGCTCGGCCGTATCGGGAGACAGGAAAGACTCGATGGCCGCCTCCGCGATGAGCGAGCGCGACAGGCTGCGCCGCGCGGCGTGCCCGACCAGGCGCTTCATGACGGCGGCATCGAGATAGACTGACAAGCGCTGCTTTCGGGTGGATTCGCTCATGGGTGCCTCACAGATCCATGCCATCGGCAGGGTCGAGCGAGGCCTGCCGGGCAACGCCCTGCATCATGCGGTTCATTTCCTTGGCGCGGGTGGCGTCATCATCCTGGTCGTGCGTGGTCTCGAATGTGAATTCATCGGGCACTGGCGCCTTCTTTTCGATGGGCACGGTCCGGCTGAGTTCGGGTTGTCGCCGGCGTTCGGATTCGGTCGGATCGTCATCCCTTGCTGCCTCAGCCGGTTTCTTTTTGGCGATTGGCGGGCGTGGAGGAACGGGCAGGCTGGTCCAGTCATCGGCAGCTGGAGATTCTGGTGCCGCAAGCTCGGGTGGCGGGAACAGGCGTTCGTGCAGACGTGCGTCCTCGTAATAGCGGGCCTTCTTCGCCCGGATGGGGGCGAGCCCTGCGACCATGACAATCTCGTCGCCGGGCGGCAGCTGCATGATTTCGCCGGGGGTGAGCAGCGGCCGGGCGGTTTCCGAGCGCGACACCATCAGGTGCCCGAGCCAAGGCGACAGGCGGCTGCCGGCATAGTTCTTCATCGCCCGCATTTCAGTCGCCGTGCCAAGCGCGTCGGACACGCGCTTGGCGGTGCGCTCGTCGTTCGTCGCAAAGCTCACGCGCACATGGCAGTTGTCGAGAATGGCATTGTTGGGGCCATAGGCCTTTTCGATCTGGTTCAGCGACTGGGCGATGAGGAAGCTCTTGAGACCGTAGCCGGCCATGAAGGCGAGCGCGGATTCGAAGAAATCGAGCCGCCCGAGCGCCGGAAACTCGTCCAGCATCATGAGTAGCCGAAGCCTGCCGGCCTTGGCCTGCAGGTCCTCGGTCAGGCGCCGGCCGATCTGGTTGAGGATCAGGCGGATAAGCGGCTTGGTGCGGTTGATGTCCGATGGCGGGATGACGAGGTAGAGCGTTGTGGGACGCGGCCCGTTCACAAGATCGGTGATCTGCCAGTCACAACGCCGTGTGACCTCGGCAACGACGGGATCGCGATAAAGACCCAGGAACGACATGGCCGTCGACAATATCCCGAAGCGCCAGAAATGCCCGAAACTGATCAAGGGGGTGGAGTGGGGCCCGTTGCACGTTCTCCGCCAGGCTGTCTTCCTCAGCGATGCCGCCCTCGCGCACGATGCAGGGCACCGGCGCGGTCTTGGTGAGGCGCTTCTGTTTCACCAGCAGTTCGAGCGCCCGGTAACGGCGACCACCGGCCGGGATTTCGAACATGCCGGTTTCGGTGCCGTCGGCATCGACGACAGCGCGCACGCTCAGGCCTTGCAGCAGGCCGCGCCGGGCGATGTCTCCGGCCAGTTCCTCGATCGAAACGCCGGCCTTGATACGCCGGACGTTCGATTGGCTCAGTAACAGGCGATTGAACGGAATGTCGCGCGATGACGCGAGGACGACCTTTTGAACAGCACTTGCCATGGTCCATACTCCACGACGGGCGCCGAGAGCCTCTCTCTCAGCCGAAATCCCGTCACAAAGCGAAGCGCCGCCCTCTTCCTCGAAAAGGGAGGCACAGGGCTGGGGAAACCGGACGGTCGCGGAGGAGCGGAACGGAAGAGCCGGCCTCGGTCATTGGCGTGGGCGTTGGTTTACAGTCGAACGCCGCACCGGTCCTTGCAAGATCTAGTGTTATCCACTAGATTGGAGCCCATGGACCGAGCCATAAGCGCCAGCGACGCCAATCAGCGTTTTTCCGAACTTCTGCGCGATGTCGCGGAAGGGGAGAGCTTCACCGTGATGTCGCGCGGGCGAGCGGTAGCGCGGGTCATGCCCGTCGATCGCGTGGCGGAAGGGCGTTCGATCGACAGACTTCTGGCTTTCGTAGGCAAGCTGCCCTTGCGTCATTCCGGTAACTGGTCGCGCGACGATCTTTACGAATGACCCGCGTCGCCCTCGATACCAATGTTCTGGCCTATCTGGCCGGTGTTTCGCGCAGCGCGGCCGACGAGGCGAAGATCGATCAGGTCCGTGACGTGATCGCCCGCCTGAGCGTTGCCGCAAGCCTTATCGCTCCGGCGCAAACGCTGGGAGAGCTCTTCGTGGTGCTCCGGCGCAGCGGAGCCAGTGCCGAGGATGCGCGCTCGATCCTGCTGGAATTTGGCCAGGCGTTCGGCACATCGGCTGCGGAAAGCCGGACAGTGATGGCCGCCGCTGATCTCGTGGTCGATCACAAGCTGCAATTCTGGGATTCGCTGATTGTCACCGCTGCGGCTGACGCCGGGTGCAGCCTGTTGCTGTCCGAAGACATGCAGAATGGCTTCGTGACGCGGGGGCTGACGATCGTCGACCCTTTGCGGTCCGAGTTGCATCCCCGGCTGGCGAGTCTGCTGGAAACGCAAGCCTGAACCGGGCGCATTGCCGCTGGGGCCGGGAACGCAATTTCCTGCATCCCCGGTCGTTCGCTTCAAGCGGCGCGATCGAGCAGCTTCTTTGCTTTGGCCTCCATGTCCAAACGCGCATCCTGGTGCGGCTTGTCGCGGGCAACGGCGGTGATGCCCTGAACGAAATCGAAAATGGATTCGGGCGGTTGCCCCTCCTCGGCCAGCACCGTCTCGATGATCTTGCCGGTCTCGGTCTTGGAAAAGCCCCGCTTGCGCAGGAAATCGGTGCGATCCTCATCGGTGCGGGCGACAATGCGTTCGCGGGCCGCCCTGATGCCGTTGACGAAGGGAAGGGGCGACGAGTTCGCGAAATTGAGCAGCGCGGGCTCAGCTTCATGGGCAAAACGCGAGGCGGCATATTTGCTGTGGCGGATCGAGATTTCCTCGAAATCCTCGACGCCCCACAAGTTGCGGTTTTGGCACACGGCGCGCAGGTAAAAGCTCGCCATGCCCAGCGTCTTGGCGCCGACCTCACTGTTCCAGCAATAGAAGCCCCGGAAATAGAGGTCGGGTGAACCATCGGGTAGCCGCCCCGCTTCAATGGGGTTGAGGTCGTCGACCAGGAACAGGAACACGTCGCGATCGGACGCATAGAGCGTCGTGGTGTCGCGTGTGATATCGACGCGCGGGTTATAAATGCCGGTCGACCAGTCGAGCACACCTGGCACTTTCCAGCGGGTATCGCCTGTACCGTTGCCGGCGATGCGCTGCACGGCCTCGACGAGTTCATGGTCGTAGATGCGCCCATAGTCGGGCCCGGTGACAGCGCGCAGTTCAACGCGCCCATTGTCGGTTTCCAGCGTCTTGATCTGCTCGGCGCGGTGCGATGTCAGGCCATATTGCAGATTGATCGCGGCCAACGGCGCGGGCAATTGGCGCAGATAGGCGGCCGGTGCTCCGACCTGGCTTGCCAACTGGCCGAAGCTCCAGTGGGTCGGGGCCACGGGTGTTTCGGTGCCGGGCAAGATAAGGGCCAGGCGCTCAGGATCATTCCGGTTTGCCTCGACATGAATCTGTGCGGTTTCCACGACGCGCGTCCGGCTGCGATCGGAACGACCACGGACCGCGCTGGCCAGATCGCCAAGAGAAAGGAACCTCTCGTCATCGGGCCGCGAAAACCACTCGGATGACACCCGGCCGACGCGTTCGCCGCGCGTGACATCCACTTTGTAGCCGCCGCTCACATCGCGGCGCGAGTCCTGAACCTGCATGTTCATGGGGAAAACCTCCATGACGGGCGCCGAAAGCCTCTCTCTCGGCACTCAACCCGTCACGGAAAACTCGTCCGCACTCTCACTCTTCTGGGGCGTTGCGAGGCCGCCTCTCTCGACAGGGGAGGCGGAGACAAGTGGCTCGGACGTGGGGGAATGCTTTCCCCTCTGCTTACGGGAAGCAGTCCTGTGAATTTCCAACAACCGCCCGATTGGCTTCCAATTTTCCGGGCCCCCCAGCGCTTCGGCGTTTTACCAGATTGCGGCCTTCGAGAACTGATTTGGTCTAGCCAGATGAGCATCGCGCCGCAGCGCTTCGCCAGCTACCCGTGCTGGGGCCATCGAACTGCGTATCCTTAAGGTGTGCAAGAGGAACTGCTTCTTGCTTTCCGGAACCGCGCCGGATGGCCGAGCGGGCGATGAGCGCCGTAATCCACAAGGCCTATGCTCTGGGCATTTCACCGTGCTCGGTTGATGACTTGGTCAAAACCCTTGGCATGGACTGCATCTCCTAAAGGCATGTCCGCTGCATAAGTGAGGAAATTGGCCGGAGCATTTGTGGCAAGCTGTGGCTGGTTGTCGAACAAAGCTTGCCAATGGTTCCGTCTCGGCGATCAATAATGCCTGTAGAGAAGGTCGTGGTATATACTGTAGAATAGTACGGTAAAATTGGTTATGGATTCTTATTCCACAATAAGATCGGCGTGAAGTGCGCCCTCGGTTTTGAGCGCCTGCAGAATACTGATCAAGCGGCGTGTCCCAACGTGAAGAGCGTTGAGGCCCTGGACCAAATCGCCGATTGTTGTGGAGCCCAATTGGATGGTGGCATCATCCTTGCCTTCCTCAACGGTCAGCTTCGTGTTGAATCCTGCCAACCGGGATCCTTCGCCGTGATGTCGTGCTCCACCATCGAGAGCGGTGGTAAAGTAGGGTTCCCAAGCTCCATCGCGCGTTTCGATGGTCACGCGAAGGTCACCTTGTGAAATGACCACAGGAGAGACCTTGATGTCACCGCCGGCAACAACAGTGCCGGTCTTTTCGTTGACCACCACGCGATATTGTTGCGCGGCCCTCACGCTGATCGTTTCCACCGAGGCGACGAAGCCGGCGAGCGCGGAATTGTCCGTGGATCCTGTCATCACCACTTTGTCCGCGTTATCGACCCGCGCGTGGCCAGGGCCAAACCGCTGGTTGACAGCGGTTGCAATTTGCTGCGCGGTAGCAAAGTCCGGTTGAGCAAGGATGAAAGTGACTTCGCCACGATTATTGGCAATCCGGGCGTTGACTGCCTGTTCTACGCTTGCGCCCTGTGCGATCCGTCCGGTTGTGGGAAAGTTGCGCTGCACGGCGTTCTGTTGCGCGTCAAATTGGTAGCCGCCGACAAGCAGCGGGCCTTGGGCCAATGCGTAGACCTGCTGGTCGGGACCGGCCAGGGTCGTCATGAGCAGAGTGCCGCCGGCAATGCTTCTGGCGTCGCCTACCGAGGAGACGGTGACGTCGATCCGGTCGCCGACATTGGCGGACGCCGGCAGTACGGCGGTGACCATCACGACTGCAACGTTCCGGCTGCTGATGTCGTCGGCGGAAACTGTAGTGCCGAGCCTTGAGAGGGCGTTGCGCAGGGCTTGTCGGGTTATGTTGCTGCTGCGCGAATCGCCAGTGCCCGACAGGCCGGTCACCAGTCCATAGCCAACGAGCGCATTGTCACGCCATCCGTCGAATCGCCCCAACGCCTTGATCGGGGTTTCCTGGGCGAACGCAGCGGGCGCGATCGTGACAGCCAGCAAGAGCGCGTACAAAAAGCTCGAAGTCATTCGTAGTGTGGCCACAATCATAATCCGAGTATCGAAAAGATCCGCTGGATGATGCCCGGCTTGGCACTGCGCGACACGAAGCCCTTGCCGTTGTAGTTGACTTGGGCGTCGGCAATCCGGTTCGATTGGACCTGGTTACTGCCGTTGATATCGGCAGAGCGTATCCGGCCCCGCACCTCGATCGTGGTGGTTTCGCCATTGATATGCATTTTTTCCGATCCGGCGATCAGGAAATCCCCGTTGGGCAGGACATCGGTGATCAGGGCTGTCATTTGGGTGACAAAGCTCTCTGTGCGCTGGATCGCGCCGGAACCCGCAAACGCATTGCCGGTGCCCAGACTGGCGTTGTGATTCGACGTGTCTGCGGTGACCGCCGTCGAAATCGCGGTTGAGCGATTTGTGGCGTTCTGCTGGCTGGTGCTGGATTGAGCGCTTTCCGAAATCACCACGGTAACAAGGTCGCCGACACGCTGCGGCCGTCGGTCGCTGGTCAGCGACTGGGTGATTCCCGAGTGGTACAAATTGTCCGCTCGAGCAGGGGTTTTTTGCCCAAGCGCAAGCAAAAGCGCGATTGCGGCAAGTCTGAGAAACGATCTTCCGGCCACTGCCGCGACTCCTGTAGCCTCGAATGCATAAGGGGGATAACAGCGCGTGCCAACATCCATTTTGGAGGCATCGCAAATATTCGAAGATATTTGAAAAAACGGCTTTTCATTGCCAATTTGCGCCTTGCGCAGCAAAGGCCGCTCGGTCATGAATGATGCCTCATTTGAAGCGTCGGGGGGCAACTTGGCTGGATTGGCGGAATTGGCGGCGATCATGATGGGCGGTGCACAGCGGCGTGTCGACGTGACTGCTGAAAACGTGACCAACATGAGTACGCCGGCCTATCGATCGCGGCGGGTCTTTTCGCAGATCTTCGATCTGAGGCAGGCGCTGCCGACTGATGTCGTGGCGTTGGTGGCAGAGGGCGGCGCGGCGCTGAAATCGACCGGCAACCCGCTCGATATAGCGACCGATGCGAGCGCGACGCTGCTGCTGCGGTCGGCTGATGGTTATACCCAGTCACGCGCTGCCCAGTTGCACCAGGACGCCGACGGCATGCTGGTCGATGGCCAGGGGCGCATTCTTCAGGCCGAAGGTGGCGGTGACCTCAATGTCGGGTCAGGGACGCCTCAAATACTCAAGGATGGCACGGTTCTGGTTGCCGGGCAGGCGGTGGGCAAAGTCGGTCTGTTTCAAGTCGATGATGCATCGGGCGTCGCCGGTCCGAACGGACGGGCGGTCGGGCATGTCGGCGGTGGGCGCACGCGGTCGGATCGGTCGGCGGAGGGCGCTGTTCTGCATACGGGAATGTTGGTCGCTGCCGATGTGGACCTGGGTGCCGAAATGGTCGAACTGACCAAGGCTTCCCGTCAGGCGGAAACCGGCGCGCGGATCTTTTCGGTTTACGATGACTTGCTTGGTGCAACAGCCAGCAAGCTGGGGGAACTTGGCAAATGAGCGCAGGGATGGAAATCGCGGCGATTGGCTTGCGTGCCCAGCAGCAGGCGTTGGATTCGATCGCCGGCAATGTGACGAACATCAACACGCCAACTTACAAGCGTTCGGATCTTCGGTTTTCAGAACTCCTCGTCACGCCATCATCGGGCGGCAATGACGGGATCAGTGCCGTCAGCGTTTCGACGCGTCCTGCGGTCGATCAGCAGGGGCAATTGCAGGCTACCGGCAATTCGCTCGATCTGGCCATCAACGGAAACGGTTTCATTGAATTGATGGGGTCTGGAGGGCGCACCATGCTTTGGCGTGGCGGCACTTTGCAGGTACAGGACGATGGCACGCTGGCCACGTCCTCCGGGTATCAGCTCAAGGCTTCCGTGACCGTGCCCAAGGGGGCGAGCAATTTGACCATCAACCCTGATGGTAAAGTCTATGCCACGAGCAGTGGCAGTGCCGCGCCGACCCAAATCGGACAGATCAACCTGGTCGACATGTCGGGATCTGCGGCCATTCAGCGTCTGGACGGAGGCATCTACCAAGTGACCGACGGCAGCCAGCTGTCCGAGGCGGCGCCTGGCGAGGACAATCTTGGCAATCTTGTGCAGGGCGAGCAGGAACAATCCAACGTCGATCTCAACACGGAAATGGTCAACTTGCTGATTTCGCAACGAGCCTATGCCGCGAGCGCGCAGGTCGTTCAGGCGGCCGACCAGCTTTACAGCCTGGCCAACTCGATCCGTCGGTGATGCTCTCCGTGACAATTCTTGCCACCATGGCTCTCTCTGCCGTCTCGTCCCAATCGGCCGGCGAATGCCGAGTGCTGCTTGTGCCCAAGCGAGCGGCGGAAGAGGTCGTTCTCGCCGATACGGCTCTTGGGCAATGTCAGGCTCCGCTACACGGCAGGCTTGCGCAAACGCGACTTGTCTATGACGCTCGCAGGCGAATTTTGCGGGCGCGCGAAGCGCTTGCCGTCGGGCAGGATCTGGGGCGCGTCTATTTTCCGCCCCGGCCCGAAGTGCGCGCAGGTGACCATTTTGCGCTGGCCGCACATGTCGGCCATGTTGTCATCTCGCGCGATGTCGTGGCGATGCAGGACGCTGATCGCGGACAGCGTTTTTTTGTCCGCGATCCGGACGGCCAGATCTTCGTGATTCCTGCCATTCGGGTGGAGCAGAAGCCATGAGCGCGTCGCCGCTGACCGTTGCTATGGCGTCAAAGGCGCTTGATGGCTTGTCAATGCGCATGGCGGCATTGGCAAACAATCTTGCCAATGCGAATGCACCGCGATTTCAGGCCGTTTCGGTCCGGTTCGAAGATGCGTTACGCAAGGCGGCGGCAAAGGGGCCGGAGGCGGTCGATGCTTTGCAAATCCATTTTCAGGCAGGCCACGCCTACGGGCCACATGATGATCGGCGTGTCGATCTGCTCGTCGCCGATGCTGCGCAGACTGCGGCGCGTTATTCCGCGCTTGTGGAAATGCTGGGCGAACGCATGTCGCTGCAGCGCGCTGCGATGGGAGGGCAGGGATGAGTGTCGATCCGGTTGCGATCAGCCGCACAGCGCTTGATGTGGAATGGCAGCGTTTGCAGTTGATTGCGCAGAACCTAGCCAACGAGAACACGACCCGGGTGGGCGGCGGCAGGGCCTATCGCCCTGTCAGCCTTGTTTCGGCGCCAGATCAGATGTTTGAACGGCTGGTGGCCGAAGGCTCGCGTGTTGCCGAACCGCACGGCACGCGCGTGCTCGGGATTCAAGTGGAAGGAGGCGGCGTGCGCCGCGTCCACGATCCGCGTCATCCGGATGCCGACAAAGACGGCTTTGTCACTTATCCGGATATCGACCACGCGCACGAAATGACCGAGCTGGTCAAGACGGCGCGTTCCTACGAAAGCAACCTGACAGTGATGTCCCTGGCCCAACAAATGGCCATGCGCGCACTGGATATCGGGAGATCGTAATGCCGAACCTGGCTTCCATCGCCGCAATCGGCAATATCTCGGGCTCGGTTCGCGAAGTGGCGGCGGGCGCCGGTCCAGCCGGGGTCGCGGGCCCGGGCACCAAGAGCTTCGCCGACTTGTTGACCTCGGGACTGCAATCGGTCGATGCCAAAGTCGCCAAGGCCGATGCCCTGATTCAGGCCTATGCCGTCGGAGATCCGGTGCCTGTGCATCAGGTCACGTTGGCGATCGCACAGGCGCGGATGGCGGTGGAAATGGCCGGCCAGATCCGTTCGAAACTGGTCGATACCTATCACGATTTCCTGAACATGCAGCTTTGATGCCGATCGGATGAGTTCTTCAACGGAAAACAGCGCGGCTTCGCCATGGTTCCCGCGTTTCGGTGTCTGGATGCTCGGTGCGGCAATCACGCTCGCGCTGGCCATTGGCTATTGGGCCTTGGTACGCACCACTTATGTGCCGATCTTGAGCAATGTCGAGCCGCAGGACGCGGCCGACATCGTCAAGACTCTCGAGGAACAGAAGGTTCCCTATCAACTCGCGGACGATGGGCGCACGATCCTTGTCGACAGCGCGGTTGCCGACAAAGCGCGGATCGAGCTGATTGGTTCCGATCTGCCGCTGCATGGCCAGGTCGGCTTTGAGCTGTTCAACAAATCCGACATGGGGCTCACCGAATTCGACCAGAAGATCAACTATCAGCGGGCGTTGCAGGGCGAGCTGGCCCGGACCATTTTGATGCTCGACGGCATCAAGTCCGTGCGCGTTCATCTTGGCCTGCCCGATCAGGGCCTGTTCCGCAACGACCAGCAACATCCCAAGGCATCGGTCACCGTGATTTTGAAGCCGGGCATGGCGCTGACGGAACAGCGGGTGCAGGGCATACAGAGGCTGGTCGCCGGCGGAATTCCGGACATGGCGACCGATGCGGTTGCCGTGCTGGACGGAACCGGGCGGGTCATCAGCGGCAACGATGCGCAGGGCTCGCCGGTTGCAACCGCTGGTGATCGCAATCTCGAAGCGTTTCGTGGCCGGATCGACCAAGCGCTCCATGCGGCCTTGCCTGACATGCTCTTTTCTTTGACCGTCAGCTACAGATCCGGGCAAAGTGCCATGCCTGCACAATCTGCGCCGACGGCAACGGGCTCCGGCAATTCGATTGCCGAGCCCGACACGGCCCCTGCAACGGGTTACAATGTTCGCTTGACGACCAGTCAGCCGCTGGATTCGACGACACGAACCACAGTGTCGCGGGTGATTGGCGACCAGGGTTTCGATGCGGCACATGGTGACCGGCTGGCCTTCCTTGTTGGGCCGGTGCTTGCGGCCGGTGCACTTGCGCTGCCGGGAAGTAACGATCGGGTGGTTACGCGAAGGGCACCTCTGCCTGTCGGTGATTCTCATGTGGCGTGGCTGGCTTATTGGCCCTGGGCGCTTGTTGGTGCGGTGATCTTGCTTGTGCTGGCGTTCGCCAGTGACCGATACCGTGCGCGACAGCGCTCGGCGGCGGGTCTCGCCGGATTTGCCGATGAACTTCGGGCGCGGCTGGATGCGGAGGATCGTTCGGTATGAAGCAGCCTGACGTTCGCCTGCAACGGATGATTGCCAGCCTCGCAGATATGGCGGACGACGATCGCGCCTATGTCCTCGATCGCCTGGGACCGGAAGCGCGCGGCCGGCTGGAGCCGTTGTTGACCGCTGTCGGGACGCCCGATGCGGTATCGTCTGGTTTGCAGGCGCTGATGCGGAACGTCGCGCGCGGACAAAATCCCAAAACGATGACCGGCAAGGCGATTGCCGCGCTGCGGTCGCATCATCAAGCCGCCGTAGAACCAGCCTCAAAAATGGCGCGATCGCCAGATGGCTTGGCCGGGCGAATGTCAGCCATAATCCGAAAGGGCGCGCGGTAATGCTGTTCAAGGGCGGGACAGACACTGCAGCGGTGGTCCGTCCCTTTGCTGCGGATCCCTCCGGCCTTGGCCGCGAGGACACCGCACTTGTCCAGCCCCCCGAAACAAGCGCTGCGCTGGAAGCACTGGCTGCCGCCCGGGCAGAGAACGAGGGCCTGCGTGCCCGTCTGCAGCAGATCGAGAGTGAAGCACGCGCCGAAGTGGCCCGCGCGCGCGAAGCCGGCCGCCGCGAAGCAGCGGCAGAGCATGTCCGGAACGATGACGCGCAGTTGGCGGAGTTGTCTGCTGCGCTCGTGATCGCGCGGGAAAGCTTTGTGGCCGAACTGCAGGACAGCGTCCAGCCGCTGGCGGCACAGCTCGCGGGTGCAGCGTTGCAGCGCTTGGTCGACATGCGCCGGGATGATGAGGACTGGCTGCTGCGGGTCGTTGCGCGCCGCCTTGCGGATATCGACCCGGCAAGCGTCATTGCGGTTGTCCTGCCCGAGTCCTACCGGGTGATGGCTGATCAGCTTGAAGTCCCCACTGGAACGACCGTTGTCTTTGAACCCAGCCTTCCCGCTGGTTCCGCACGGATAGACCTGAGAATGGGGGGCGTTCCGATCCGTATTGAAGAGGGGCTGGCACGCGTACTTGCCGCGTTCGGTTCGGAGCATGATCCGCATGGCTGAGGCCGATCTGCTCACCCGCCTGGCGGGCGTCGAACCGTTTCCTGCGGAAGGTCGTATCTGTGCGATTGGCGCAGGGTATATCGAAGCGCTCGGGCCGGACTTGCCGATGGGGACGCATTGTCGCCTCGTTTCGTCGCGAACGGGACAGATCGTTGCCGATGCCCGCATTGTCGGGCTTCGTGACGATCGTGCGCGGCTTGTGCCGTTCGGCCCCCTGACTTCACTGCGCGTGGGCGATGTGGTGCGCGGGGCCGATCGACAGGCGGGCGCCGCAGTCGGGGCCGGTTACGCTGGGCGCGCTGTTGATGCGCTGGGGCGACCGATCGATGGTGCAGGTGGCATCGATCGGTCCGCTGCCGCTTCGGCCACGCCACTTGTCATGGATCGCGTGGCGCCGCATCGACCCTTTCCGACCGGAATCAGGGCTATCGATGGCCTTCTCACGCTCGGGTTTGGGGCGCGCATGGGGGTTTTTTCGGCCAGCGGCGTGGGCAAGACCCGTCTGGTCGAACAGATTTTGCGCCAGGCGCAATGCGATCGGATCATCGTCTGTCTGGTCGGCGAACGTGGGCGTGAGGTCGAGGCGCTGTGGCGCCAGATCAAGGCTTCGCGGCGCCGCGCGCACACCAGCCTGGTGGCCGCGACATCGGATGAAAGCGCGGTCATGCGCGTACAGGCCGTGGAGCAGGCGCTGTCGCTGGCTGAATTCTGGCGCGATCAGGGCGAGAATGTGCTGCTGCTGCTCGATTCGGCGACCCGCCTCGCTATGGCCATGCGTGAAATCGGGCTGGTTGCCGGGGAGCCGCCGACTGTTCGCGCTTATACGCCGGGCGTGTTTCAGGAACTGCCGCGTATCGTTGAGCGGTGCGGTGCGGTGCGCCAGGGCGGCTCAATCACTGCGATCTTCACTGTATTGAGCGAAAATGACGAAGTTGACGACCCGATTGTCGAAGTGATGAAATCGTTGCTCGATGGCCATATCGTCCTGTCCCGGCGGTTGGCGCAAATGGGGCATTTCCCCGCAATCGACATTGCCCGCAGCATCAGCAGACTGTTCGACGGTCTGGCGGATGGGCCACAACGCGTGGCGGCAGCACATTGCCGGGCGATGATCGCGCGCCACGACGAAGCACGGATTCTGATTGAAAGTGGGATGTACCGTTCAGGCGGTGACCGCGATCTGGATGCGGCGATCAATGCCCAGCCGCGCATCAATGCCTTTTTGCGCCAGGATGACAATGCGGAAAGCTGGTCGGGGATGACGGCGCAGCTGATCGAACTGGGCAAGGCGGGAGCATAGCATGGTCCAGGCAAGCCCTCCTGCGCGAATGCGACAAGTCGTCCGCCTGAGCGCCGCGCAGCGTCAGCATGCCCGCGCGGGCATGCTGGCGGCCAATGTCGCGCTCGAAAGCGCCGATGCGTTGATGACTTTGCAGGCGGGGCATCGCGACGCAGCGCTTGGCCTGTGGACCGAACTCCTGTCCGATCCCCTGGCCGTGCCACAGCTGATCGCGCAGGCAGGCGCTTGGGTCATGGGCCGGGAAGAGAAACTGCGTGAGGCCGAGCGCGCGACACATGTGGCGCGCTGCCATTGTGAGGATACCGCCCAGGCGTTTGCCGTGGCGAGCGCGCGCGACGAGGTGGCTCGGACCATTCGCGCGAATGCGAGCCGCAGATACGAGCGGCGTGTGGAAGAACGCTTCTCGGACGAAGCGCAAGATCTCTTGCTGCATCGGCGGCGGTCATGATGGTCGTTCCATCGCCTTTGGTTCCGAGCAACGCGATGCCGCTGCCCGCCCGGCAGCAGGCCACTACCGGCGATGGTGTCCCCACCACCGACAGCACGCAGCGGTTTGCCGACATCCTTCAACAGCGTGGAGCAGGCGACGCATCGGCCCGCGTTGCCGCCTTGGCTGTGGCTGGGGGCCGTGCAACGGCACTTGCACGAGCCGCCGGCGGTTCAGCCCAAAGCGGCGATCTGACGGCTGCGGCTACCGGTTCCGGAACCGCTTCCGCAGTCAGCTTTATCGATGGGTCGTTGTTTGGCCATTCGGTCGTGCTGCCTGGATCGGCAGCCGCGCCTGCGGCAGGCGGCGCCGTTACGGGGATGTCAGGCGCTTCATCCGCCAATAACGCCGCCTCCATTGGAACCGGCAAATGGCAGTCGAGCGTGGCGCAAGCTGCATCTGACCCACAAATGGCGCAGGCGTCGCTTGGCGCAACATCTATTTTGCCGGAAGCCACCGCACCGTTCGCCTCGGTAGATGCCTTTCACGGCACTGATTTATCGATCCTGGGCGAGGGAAAGGGCTTTCCGGCCGATGCCCCCCCTGCTGTAGGGCAGGACCGCGCGGTGGGCACAAGGCTTGATCCGACTATAAGGGCCTGGACACAATCGATGCCCATGGGTGTTGCCGGAGGGGCGGCGGCGGATGGCAGTGAAGTTGAGGTTCCAACCAGCGCTGGCGAAACGACCGCTTCGGCGCGGTCGGTGACCGCGCAGGAAAGTCGCGAGGCGCAGGTTGCATGTCTTTCCCCGGTCCATGTCGCGGTGGCTTTTGGAGCGGACGGCGCGGTCCTGCGGATTCTGGCCCGTGTCAGCGGGGTAGCCGCGACCGATGAAGATCATGTCGAACGCAGCCTTCTGGCGGCGGCGAGGCAGGGCACCGGCGCAGTCGAACAGTTGCGATTGAATGGTATTGAACGCATTACCTCGGTGAGGAACTAACATGACTACGACGTCGTCGGTCACGCCGGTCAGCACGACCTCGTCAGGGGCAAGCAGCACGTCGCAGACGGCGACCAGCGCCTATGGGCTGAGCTTCAATTCGCTCCTGCAGATCATCCTGACGCAGTTGACGTATCAAGACCCGTTGAAGCCGATGGACAACTTTCAGTTCGTCTCGCAGCTGGCCCAGTTTACCCAGGTCGAACAAGGGCAGACAATGGTCACCGATCTGCAGACGGCGTTGTCGAACCAGGCCACGAGCCAGGCTGCGGCCCTGTTGGGACATACGGTCGATGTCAAGTCCGGCAGTTCGACGCAGAGCGGGGTCGTGACCGCGGTTGCGTTGTCCAGTACCTCGCCGACGATCACGATAAAGACCTCGGGCGGGCAAACCATCTCAGGGCTGGCTGTTTCCGCGATAACCCAGATCAGGCCCGGCTCTGCCACGACCACTGCCGGATCGACTTCCGCTTCCACATCAAGTTCATCATCAGGTTCCTGACAACGAGGGAGATTTGCATGTTTGGTGCGATCTACACTGGCCTGAGCGGCCTAGAAGCCTTTTCCGCCGGACTTCAGGCGGTCAGCAACAATGTCACCAATCTGGATTCGACCGGGTTCAAATCCTCATCGGTCACTTTTGCCAACGTCGCAAACGTACTTGATCCGTCGACCGAAAATTCGGGTAACAGCCAGTCCGGCACAGGCGGCGGGGTCGAACAGGCGGGCAGCACGATCGATTTCAGCGCCGGGCAGATGCAGCAGACCAGTAAGGCCCTTGATCTGGCCGTCAACGGCAATGGCTTTCTGACGGTGATGGACGGAAGCCAGATCCGTTATCTGCAAACCGGCAGCTTTGAGGTCAATTCGAGCGGCTACATCGTTCTTGCCGGTACGAAATGGCAGTTGGCCACCTTGAACAGCTCGGGGCAGCCGGTTGCTGTTTCCACCTCTTCCTACAACACGTATCCGCCTGCGGCCACGACGACAGTCGCGTTTACAGGCAATCTTTCCTCATCAGCCACTACCGACTCTGTCAGCAACATCACCGTCTATGACGCCAATGGCGGGGCGCACACATGGCAGGCGGCGCTGAGCCAGTCGGGATCGACCGGCAACTGGACCGTGACGGTCACCGACGAGAACGGCAATACGGCTGGCAGCCAGACGCTGAGCTTTAGTGGAGGCACGCCAACGTCAGCGACGTCAAAGTTGACCTTTGACGACACCAAAGAGAGCCTGTCGGTGGTATTCGATTTTTCCTCGAACGTGACATCCTATTCGGCAGCAAACGCCTCGACTCTTGCGACCGGCACGATTGATGGCAATGCATCGGGGACGTTGACCGGCGTCACTGTCAATGCGCAGGGCCAGGTGTCGATCAGCTATTCGAACAGCCAGACCAAGACCCTGGGCGCTGTGGCCGTCGCGACGTTCCAGAATCCGCAGGCTCTGGTCGAGCAGAGCGGGGGCATGTTCACCGCTCCGGCGAGCGCAGGCCTCACCGTGGCATCAACCGGAGACCCGCGCGTCGGCACGGTTGAGGCTGGCTATCTGGAAGCATCGAACGTGAATCTGTCGGCGGAATTCGGCGATTTGATCATCATTCAGCGTGGCTATCAGGCCAGCTCCGAAGTGGTCAGCACGGCCAACGATATGTTGCAGCAGTTGTTCCAGATCCACGGGCACGGATAATGTCACGATCCGTGCCATGGCTTCCCCCCCCAGCCAAGGGTGATGTCGAATCCGCTCTTGGACGGCTGATCGAAGGATGGCTGGCTGACTGGATCGTCCGGCCCGGCCCGCTGCGGGTGCAGGCGCGCACCCGGGGCGAGACGCGGTCCTTGCAATGGCAGGGCGAGCCATGGGCCGCGCTGGGGCGCAATGCCGATATCGAGGCGCTGCTGGGGCGCGATGCCTGTGGCGGAGAGGGCAATGTCGCGCATCCGGCGGACCGGGAAATCCTGCGCGGCGTGGGGGCAAGGTTGCTTGACGAACTCGCTTCGTTTCTCGCGGGCCTGGGTGATGGTGTTGCAAACGAACGGTCGTCGTCACGCCAGACTGCGCCGGATGGCGAACTGTTCACGGTGGCGTCTGGCACCGGTGGATGGTCGATCGGATTGGCCTTGTCGCCTCAGGCGGTGGTCGCCGTGCGCAAGGCCGTTGCGGGCGGGGCGGTCGCGGGTACGGGGCACCGGGCAGTACTTGGCAACCGGCGCAACGCGCTTGCCTCACAGGTCGCTCGGTTGGGTTGTCATCTGGGGAAGGCGTGTCTTTCGGCCGGTGACATAGCGATGCTGGCCGCCGGTGATGTCATCGTGCTCGATCGCCAGCCCGCTGTGCCCTTGATCCTCACAGTCGAAGGCCATCAATGCGCGTCGGGCAAGGCAAAAATCGTGCGATCAGCCGAAGGTGCGTCGATCACGATTGCAGAGCGGCCAAGTCTTTTGCGAAAGGTTGGATAATCCGGTGAGTGACAATTCGGTAAGTGAAAAAGTCTTGTCAGGGGCGGTTGCGCCAAACCTGACGCAAACGGTCATCGACGCGCTTCCGGTAACGGTTGAGGCCGTGCTTGGCTTTGCCCAGGTCACGGTTGCCGACATCAACGCGCTGCAGCCTGGCCAGACCTTCACGCTTGATACCGGGCTTGGCGATCTTGTTGAGCTTCGGCTTAACGGGATCGTGATCGCGACGGGAGAACTGGTAGCGGTCGGGGACAATTTCGGCATCCGCATCCAGCACCTGGCGCCATCTGCGTGAAACCTGCGGTATCGATGTCTGTTTTGCTGCGGTCGGTCGCCGTGCTGGTGATCGCCCTGGTTGCGCGCCCCGCATGGGCTCAGCATCTGGCTGGCGGTGCGTCGCCCGACGTTTCGATCGTCAGGATCATCGCGGCGCTCGTCATCAGCTTGATGGCAGGTGCGGGATTGGTGCTGATGCGGCGGCGCTTCCCGGCGCGAACGGGGCCGGGGCAAGCGCTTGCCGCGTTTGCCGGGGGGCTGGCACGGGCGCGACGCATCAATGTGATCGAGGCACGGCGCATTTCCGCCCATGCCGACGTGTGCCTGGTGCAGTGCGGTGATGATGAATATCTGATTCTGTGCGGCCCTGCCGGTTCCACCGTGCTCAGGAGCGGCCCGGTCGCACCGTCGCCACCGACCGACATGCACGGCGAAGGATCGCCGCGATGAGGGCGGGCAGGAAAATACTGGTTGTCGCGGCGGTGGGAGCAGCGCTGCTGCCCGGCCCACTGTTTGCGGCGGATTTGCTGGCCGCGACCGGCTCGCACGAGATCGTGCGTGCTGCTGTGATCATCGCGATCCTGACGGTCTTGCCGACTATCATTGTCGCCATGACCAGCTTTACCAGGATCATTATCGTGCTCTCGATGGTTCGCCATGCCTTTGGCATGCCCGAAACGCCGCCCAATGCTGTGCTGATCAGCCTGGGGCTGTTTCTCACCTTGTTCAGCATGGGGCCGGTCGCAGGCGAGCTCAACAAAGATGCCTTGCAGCCTTATCTGGCAAACCAGATTTCCGTTCAGGATGCCTTTGCGCGAGGGAGCGCTCCGCTCCGTCGGTTCATGCTCGCGCAGACACGCGACGATGACTTGGCGACGATCTATCGCGCCTCGCATACACCTTTGCCCGCAACGCCTGACCGGGTGGAACTGGTCAAGCTTGTCCCGGCGTTCATGATCAACGAATTGCGTGTCGGCTTCACGATCGGATTTGTCATTCTGCTGCCGTTCCTGCTGATCGATCTCGTGGTAGCGGCCACATTGTTGTCGATGGGCATGATGATGGTGCCGCCGACCACGATATCGTTGCCTATCAAATTGCTGATGTTTGTCCTGATCGACGGTTGGGCCCTGATCGTCGAAGGGGTGTTGGGCAGTTTCAGATGAAGCGTCGGCTGGCTGGCAGGCACGGCCTTTCCCTGATCCTTGATGCCGAACGCGAAGAGGCGTCGTATTGGCGGCGCTTTGCGATGACCCGCGACGGTCGGCTGCGCGAACGTCTGTTTGACCGCTACGTCGGGCTTGCCAAGGCATTGGCGCGGCGGCAGGCCCGGCGCAGCGCGCTGCGCGCCGATTTGCGTGAAGATATCGAACAGTTCGCCTATCGTGGCTTGCTTGAGGCAATTGACCGCTTCGATCCTGCCAGGGGCGTCGGCTTTCCCGGTTTTGCCAAGCCCAGAATAACCGGCAGCATCGTCGATGGCATCGGCACACTGAATGAAGATGCGGCCCGTGTCCGTTTTCGCGCCCGGCGCGAACGCGAAAGGTTGGCTTCGCTGGCGGATAAGGCGGAGCCTCCGGTCGCGGCGACACAACGGCTTGCCGATCTGGTGACCGAACTGGCGCTCGGGCTGATGCTGGAGCAGAACGCGGCCTCGCAAGGCACGGCACTGATCGGCAATCCCGACAACGGGTTTGACAATCTGGCATGGCGTGAAACGCAGGCTTTGCTTGGGCAACGCGTAGAGCAGCTGCCCGAACCGGAACGGACTGTCATCCGTCAGCATTACCACAATGGTCTGTTATTCGTGCAGATCGCGGCTATGCTCGGGCTGACAAAAGGGCGCGTCTCGCAACTGCACAGCGCGGCGCTGGCACGCTTGAGAAAATCCATGAGGGCGATTCGATGAATTTCCAGCCGGAGCGAAATTGCGATGCAGAGCGGATCGGGCAGATTCTGGCGATTGCCGCGCAGGATGCTGCGTCAGGCGTGCAAGCGATCGATGCTGCCTTGGCCCAATTCCCGGACGATCCACGGCTCCATTTCCTCAAAGGGTCGCTGTTGATCGGGTTGCGGCGTCACATTGGCGCCCATGCCGAATTGACGCGGGCGGTCGATCTCGATCCCCACTATGCAATAGCGCGTTTCCAGCTTGGCTTCTTCGAGCTGACCTCGGGTGAGGCCGATGCCGCCCGTGCGACGCTGGCGCCGCTGCTGGATTTGCCGGAGGGGCACTACTTGCGCCATTTCGCGCAAGGTCTGGACAGTCTTGTTCGCGACCGGTTTGACGAATGTATTGCCAGCCTTCGCGCGGGCCAGAGAGCCAACGTCGAAAACGAGCCGCTCAATCGCGACATGGAGCTTATCATAGAGAAGTGCCGGGGCTTGGTGTCGCCTGCCGACAGCGCCTACGACGAGATCTCGGCAACGTCGCTGCTGCTCCGGTCGCCGGGCTTTGGCTCCAAGCTTCACTAAGCGATGTCCTTGATTATGATGCAAGGTTTCAGCGAGAGGATCGATGGCGCATGATCAGCCGTATCGATCAGGCCGTGCTGCTGTTGCAGGACCGGTTGCAAAAGCTTGCAAAGCAGGGTGGTGCAAAGGCGGGCCCAGCGACGTCGGGCCAGGCGGTCGATAGTGATCCGATTGAAAAGCTGCGTGATCTGCGCAAGCGCAGCCAACTCGGGCGTGACGAATTGGGCCGGGCTCTGGTTCGCAGTTTGCTCGCGGATTCGCTGGGCGCAACGCTCGCCGGCAGCCTCGATTTTCAGGCGGTTGCCGATCAGGTATCGATCATCCTTTATCAAAGTGAGGAAGGTCATGCCCTGGTCGATCAGGCAATGACAGAGCTCGGCCTCGACTGAGGCTCGCGTCGAGACGCACCTGTCGTTTTTTCGTTCGCACTCTCGAAAAAATTCCTAAACTTTATTCCAGTGACCCTGACTAACACGGTGGAGACGCGCATTCTTGGATGAGCGGCATCGCGTTGGGGTGGTACGATGGTCGAGATTTTTACCGGTAGCGGGCTTGGGCTGGAGCGGAGCTCGGCGACAATTCTCGGAAACGCCGGCACTCTGGGTAATGCTGCGACCGGCACGGCTGATGCGGGAGTTTCGGTCAATGCCACGACCGGCAATCTGGTCATCCAGGCAGGGGGCGAAACGCTTTCCGGCGTGGGCGACAGCGTCGAACTGGATGCTGCGGTTGGTCAGACCTACAACAGTCTTGGCCTGCTCAATGCGGCAAACAACACGACCTGGGAGGCGCAGGGAGCGCAGATCCTCAATCCGACTGGAACGCTCAACACGGCGGGCAGTACTGTTCAGCGATTGGGATGGGACGGCAGTCTGGTCACCTACACCTGGCAAGCCAACTATGTGAACACCGATACCACGACCGGCGCTTATGTGGTGAAGGAAGGTGCGGGCCCCTATGACAGCATCACCAATGTCAGCGGAAGCTGGTTCTGGCACGATGGTTCTACGGGCGTAACCGAGGCCTATGCGCACACTAACAACGTGGTTTCGTCACGATACGACCTGAACGGAAACACGCTTAATTACACCTATAACGCGGCTAACCAAATAACCCGCATGACGACTTCTGACGGCGAATATATCAATCTCACATATTCGGGCGCCAACCTCGTTCAACTGACGACCTATGGGAGTGGTGGTGCGACGCTCTTGACGCGTACCAGCTATGGCTATGATTCTGCAAACCGTCTGACGAGCACCACGGTTGACCTCACACCAGCCGACAACAGCACCGCCGATGGCAATGTCTATACAACGACATACACGTATGTGGTGCCGGCCAGTCAGGTATCGAGCAACCCGGCGACTGCCAACCTGATTGCCAGTGTGAAGCAGACCGACGGGTCTGAGGTTGATTTCACCTACGACAGCAGCAATCGCGTTTCATCCATCACGCAATGGGTCAATTCCACAACCAGCCGAACCACGACCTTTACGTATGGTTCGGTCACCACGACCAGCGGCTCGACGGCGATCAGTTATGCCGGCGGTGCGTTGTATGCGGGCGAGGTGATCAGCGGTACCGGTATTCCGGCCGGCACCACGATCGCGAGCGTCAATGCCACCTCCAGCACAGGCGGCACCGCTGTACTGAGCGCGGCGGCCACCGCCTCGGGCACAATTGCCGTGGACACTACGGTGACAGATCCGCAGGGCAACAAGACCGTCCTGACGTATGACGCAAAGGGCGAGCTACTGAGCGTGGCCTCGCCTGCAGCACAGAACGGGACTTCCGAATTTCGGTCCTATACTTATGATTCCAACGGCAATGTCCTGACCGAGAGCGTGTACGCCAATGTCGGCAATGCCCCGTCCGGTTCGCCGATCTCCCAACTGACCAACACCTATGACCCGAACGGCAATCTCGCCTCGACGATCGATCTGGCCGGGGATGAAACGTCCTATACCTACAACCAGTTCAACGAGGCTCTGACCAAGACGGTCTACACAGTCCCGAAGCAAGGAAGTACGGCTGCGTCGGGCGCCGAAACAACCTTTTACGTCTATGACGCGCACGGGCGGCTCAACTTTACGGTCAGTCAGGCAGGCGACGTAACCTATAATGTCGTCAATACTCTGGGGCAGACGACGTCAACGCTCAACTACACTGCGGTCCTATACAGCACTGCGGGGCTGACAGCATCGACGCCCATCGCTCTGGCCACGATGACGACTTGGCAGGCCGGTCTGACTTCTGCCCAGAAAGCTGCTGTAGAGCGTACAGACTATACTTATGATGCACGCGGCAATCTGACGACCGCCACGACGTATTCCGCGACCGATGCGAACGGCAACGGACTGACCACATCGCCCTACACCAAGACCACGTATGTCTATGACCAAGCGGGAGAGCTGATCAGCAAGCTGCTGAACGACGGATCGTCTGCGCAGGCTTATGTTTACGACGGGTTGGGCAGGATCACGCTGCAAACCGACGCCGCAGGGAAATCCACGCAGAATACATATAACAACGCGGCCAATACCAAAACGGTCACTTATGCCAACGGGCTGGTCGACACGCTGAGCTATGACAAGGCGGGCGAATTGGTGTCGAGCGTTAATACGGGTTCGGGCATTGCAACGACCGCCATCAGCTATATCTACGACAGCATCGGCAATCTTCGTGTCAGCACTGATCCAGCCGGGATTAATACCTATTATTTCTATGACGCTGATGGGCGCAAGACCGGGCAGGTCGATGGCGCAGGATTTCTAACAGAATACAAGTACGATGCGGCAAACCGGCTGACCGCAACGGTCACGTACACCGCCACCTTGAGCGCTACTCAACTGACCAGCCTCGCGCCCACAAGCGGCGTCCCATCGGCGGTGTCGCTGACCGCGATTCAGCCGCTGGCGTCCCCGACCGATGATTGGAACTGGACAGTCTACAATGCGGCGGGCCAAGTGAGTCAGACGATCAACGCGGTTGGTTCGGTTGCAGCCTATACCTATGATGGCACCGGCGCCGTCACGCAGACTACGCAATATGCCAATGAGCTGACATCTGCCCAGCTTGCTACGTTGATCGAGAACACGCCGGGCCAGAATGTCCTCGCGAACCCTGGTTTTAACGGCACCACAGGCTGGTCGGACTGGAGCGGCACGCTCACCACCGGCACCCAGAACAGTTTGAATTATATCCAGGGCACGATGACCTCGACGGCCCAATACCAGTCGAATGAGGTCGCCAACGTGTTCGCCGTCACGGCGGGGCAGCAGCTAAACATCCAGGCTGGGGTTGGTGCCGCAGGTGTGGTAGGCTATGTCGAGCTTGCCGTCACATGGCGCGACGTCAACGGCAATATCATCACCGTCGGCGGAAACCAGATTCAGGTCGTCGGCGCAGCGCGCAACGGCGCCCAAGCGTACAATACCCAGATCTCCGGTTCGGTGACGGCGCCGACCGGAGCAGTAAGTGCAACGTTCGGCATTTACTTCTCCGCGTCGGGTGCCGGCTCCAGCACGTTCCAACTGATCGAGCCCACGGTCACCATTGCCAACGCTACGCTGTCACCCGTCACGGTGACGCCGAACAGCGCATCCGACCGTACCACGCGCAATTTCTACAATGCCGATGGCCTGCTGATCGGCTCGCTCGACGCACGTGGCTATCTGACGCAAATCGATTATGACGATGCCGGGCAGAAGGTCGATACCGTTGCCTATGCCAACCTCGTTTCGCCGTCGCTGCTGGTTTCCGGTACATTTTCGCAATTGCAAGCAAGTGTAGGCTCGTCATCGCGCGACCAGCACTCTTATGTAATTTATGATGGCCGCGGTCTGGTTGCGGCGACGATTGATCCGATGGGGAACTTGACCCGTTACACTTATACCGCGCGCGGTGAAGTGGCGACCAAGGTCACCGGGCAGCAGGTCACCGCCAACACGGTTTATACCCTCGCCACGTTGCCTGTCGCGACGGGCGCTGTCGAAACGACCGCCTATACCTATGACGGCGACGGTCGCGTGCTGACGCAAACGCTGGGCCAAGGCACATCGCAGCAGACCACGACGACATATACCTACGATGCGGTGGGCAACGTCCTGACCGTGACCAATGGTAATGCCTATACCACCACATCGACTTATGATGCGCTGGGTCGCGTGCTTCAGATCAGCCAAGCCATTGACAGTAACAGCGCCGACAACATCGTCACCAAATACACCTATGATACGCGCGGTAACCGGACCAGCGTCACCGACGGGCGCGGCAATACCACCTATTCCTATTACGACGGCGATGATCGTCTCGTGCTCAGCGTAGACGCCGACGGCTTTGCCACTCGAACCGCCTATTACGCGACCGGCCAAGTGGCGAGTGT
>JARLJB010000224.1 GCA_031291415.1 Telmatospirillum sp. | reverse complement strand
GGTCCGGATCTGGCCGGCGGCGAGCTTGTCGCCGACGAAGAGATTGTCGGCGATCCATTGCATTTCATTGGCGTTGAGCAGCACCGGGCTGCCCCACCATGTCTCGAAATCGAGGAAGCGTTTCGCCTCCGTGTCCACCTTGGAATAGAGGTTGTAGGGCTTGGACCAATAGGTGTTGGCGAGGTTGAGCGATTCGAAATTGGCGACGAGGTTCGCGCCGTCGAAAATGCCCGCGCCCATGTCGCCCGCGAGCGCCGTCAGCCAGGTTCCGCCGAGCAGGCCGCCGAGATAGCGTAGCGGGTTCTTGCCGTGGACGCCCGCCCAGTAGGAAAGCGGCGAACCGGCCAGCAGGATCGGGCCCATGAGATCGGGGTTGAGCGCGGCCGTCATCATGATCTGCCAGCCGGCCTGGCAATTGCCGATGATGATCGGCTTTCCCTCCGCATCGGCATGGAGTTCGGCGACCTTCTCGACAAAAACGGCTTCGGCGCGGCAAACATCCTCGACCGTTTGGCCGGATATCGGATCGGGCAGGAAGCCCACGAAATAGCAAGGATGGCCCGCCGCCAGCGCGGAGCCGATCTCGCTATAATCCTTCATCCCACCGATGCCGGGGCCGTGGCCGGCGCGCGGATCGACGACGACGATGGGCGGCTTGCGCGGATCGCTTTTCGCCCCCTTGGGCGGGATCACCCGGGTCAGGAGGTAATTCACCGGGCGTTCGAGTTTTCGGCCATCGCTGACCAGCTCGACCTCGAAACTCAGAACATTGGGAGCCTTCATGGCGGCATGGGCGACATAGTCGTTCCCGCGCTGGCGCAGCACGTCGAGGCTGAGGACATAACGCTGGGCCGCGTCGGTCCAATATTCCATCAGGGCGTTGTGTCCCGTTTTCTTCTCGGACATTGCTTCCTCCGGGGTTGCCGACCGGGCGGGGCGAGCCGTTCCGTCGCGCCTCTGACGCTAGGTCAATCCAGACCTCCGAGGCAGCGGCGCGGGCAATGAGGCCACGCTCCGGCCGCCGCCGCCGTGTTCAAGCCGGTGTTTTCATCACCATGTGAGATAGAGTCCGATGTCGCCGGGGACGCCATTTGGCCAATCGACGATTTGGGCCTTGAGGTGATAGCCGAGCGGCTGGAGCTTTTCCTTCCATACGTTGT
>JARLJB010000223.1 GCA_031291415.1 Telmatospirillum sp. | reverse complement strand
AGCCTCCTCAACGAGCCGACCTCTCATGAATCACATTGCTTCTGCCTTTGGTAGAATCTTTTTACGCCCCATCTTGGGCGAAGGACTCGTCTTACGGGAAAATGGGGCGAGGTATCGGCAATTGAGGACACGCCCTAGTATGAGCGTCCACCGTATTTTCTTTAGTTTTGCAGGACTTGAGACAAAAATGACCGGAACATCACTTTTTGACCTATAGTGACTGTGGCTTCTCATTTCATGGTTTTATCCATCATGAGCAACTATCACTTGTCTCTCCTGCGTAGCAAAGGTTGGATGCGAGCCGGCTTCGTTGTCGCGATCCTGATGATTCCGCTCGCCTCAATGGGATTTGCCCTCGGCTATTTCAACGAGGGCTGGTTGGGCTTCACGCAGGCCGCCGAATTTGTTGCCAGCGGCGCGTCAGCCGCTTTGATCGTCGGCGCCTCGGCCGGTTGGATTTTGCGCGGTTTTGCCGTACGCAATCGGGAAGACGAGGAAGAAAAAGAGGAAAATCGGAGCCCCGCCAGGCCGGCCGGCCCCGCCACGGCACCGCCCGGCGCCAGGCACGCCGGTCCGCCGACAGCCGGTCGCCATTAATAAACACGCATGCCCCTTGACGACCAGGGTGTATTGCGGTGAGAACTCTCTCTCGACACGGCGGGCGACGTGTCACGGGACGTCATGTTCGGCGAATCGACAGCCGCCGGGTGCGTCTGATCGCACTCTGTTCCATCGCCTGACCACCGACGGTCGCCGCCGACTCTTTCACGAGCGGCGACACTCGGCCCGCCGCCTTGCGGTCGATTGGGGGATTGTCCCGCAAGGCGGCGGACCGAACTCAGGCAAGAATGACCTGAGCCATTTTTTCATTTTGGAAAGATCGCATTCGCATTGATCGTCGCAACGCGGGGGAACATATGACCGAAGATGCTTTCGTCACCCTGACCGCCGGGCAATCGAGCCTGACACTCAAGCCGCAAACTGGTGGCGCGATTGTCGATTGGAGCACCGACGGCGTCGCTCTGCTGCGTCCGATCTCCGACGAGGCGCTGGCCGCCGGCAACGCCCGCAAGCTCGGATGTTTCCCGCTGATTCCCTATTCCAACCGTATCGCCAACGCGCAACTCTCCTTCCTGGGACAGGACTATGCGTTGCGCCCCGATCTGCAGGGCGAGGTGCATTCGATCCACGGCAACGGCTGGTATACGCCTTGGCGGGTTGCCGAACGCGACGATCAACGGTTGGTTCTGGCGCTCGATCACCTGGCTGACAGCGACAGAACCATCGACTGGCCCTTTTCCTATAACGCCCGCCAAACCTTCGAGCTTTTGCCCGACGGCCTTGCCATCACCCTCGAGATCGAAAACCGCGACAGCCGACCGATGCCGGCCGGCCTTGGATTGCATCCCTATTTCCGCCGCAGTCCTCAATCGCAACTGTCCTTCTCGACGGGCGCCGTCTGGCTCAACGGTCCCGACAAACTGCCGACCAGTCTTGTTCCCGTGCCATCCGGCTGGTCCTTCGCGG
The DNA here is from genome assembly GCA_031291415.1 of Telmatospirillum sp. Lineage (GTDB taxonomy): Bacteria > Pseudomonadota > Alphaproteobacteria > Rhodospirillales > Magnetospirillaceae > Telmatospirillum. The sequence goes on along the minus strand of JARLJB010000223.1, from coordinate 44,229 downwards.
AACCGGGCTCGCCCGATGCTGTCGAACTCGACAATTGTTTCGCCCAGTGGGATGGCAAGGTCCGGATCACCTGGCCCGAAAACCATCTCGCCCTCACCATGACCGCCAGCGATATCTTCCAGCATCTGGTGGTTTTCACGCCCGCCGGCAAAGACTTCTTCTGCGTCGAACCGGTCTCCCATGCCAACGGCGCCCTGGCCTTGGCGGCAACGCCCGGCGATCACGGCGCCCGCGTGCTGGCCCCGGGAGACGCTTTGACCGGCACGGTCCGTTTCCAGCTTGACCAACTGGCATGACCTTTTCCTGTCTGCTCGATGTCAAAGCCGAGTTGGGCGAATGCCCCCTGTGGTCGGTGCGCGAGCAGGCTCTCTATTGGATCGATATCAAGGGACAGGCGATCCACCGGTTCGATCCCGATACCGGAGAAACTGCGCAATGGCCGGTTCCCGAACAAATCGGGTGCCTCGCCCTTGCCGCCTCCGGCGGTTTCGTCGCCGGCATGAGATCGGGTCTATGGCGAATCGGAGCCGATGGCCAGATGCTCCGCAAGCTGGCCGACAACCCCGAAAATTGGACCACCAGCCGCTTCAACGACGGACGTTGCGATCGCCTGGGACGCTTATGGGCGGGCACCCTTGATGAACCGAAAGCTGGCCGCAACGCCCATCTCTATCGATTTGACGAACGCGGATTGGTTGCCGTGGGAGGGGGGCTTCTGACGTCAAACGGATTGGCGTTCAGTCCGGACAACCATTGGCTTTATCACTCCGACACACCGGCTTTCACCGTCTACCGCTATGCTTTCGATCTGACGAGCGGCGAAATCGGCCCGCGCCAACCATGGATTGAACTCCCGTCGTCGGCCACCGAGAGGGGCCGTCCCGACGGAGCGGCGGTCGATGCCGCCGGACGCTACTGGACCGCCCTCTACGAAGGCGGGCGAATTCAATGCTATAACCAGGACGGCCATTTGGTCGGCGAATATCCCTTGCCCGTCCGCTGCCCGACCATGGTGGCCTTCGGCGGACCGGATCTGAAGACGCTGTTCGTCACTTCGGCCCGGGCCGGCCGCCCCGCCGGCGAACTCGCGGCGCATCCGTCGAGCGGCAGCCTGTTTGCCATGCCGGTCGACATTCCGGGACAGGCCGAGCCGGAATTCGCCGACTAAGGGCATTTCCCCCCGCAGAAGCAGGGATTTTTCTGGGAACGATCCATTGGGCCGGATAATCAACGGCTAAATCCCAGCGAAATACAGCCGTTTCTCGGTACTCTCAATCAGAGGTGTATCATCCTGCTTGTTTTTGAAATATTCACACTAAACTTGTTATTCGTTAATATCATATTCACAAGTGTCGCTTCTCCAGCCTGAGAAACGCCGATCAACGGCGCCGCTGCTGGGGGGTCGATACCCCTTGCGGGACGTCCGCCAGGAAACAGCACATTTCGACACAGAGATTGGGGGACATCATCGTGGCTCGCAGTTCAGCATCATCGTTCCAAGTCGGCGACAGTTTTGTCAAAACCGGTGAAACCCGTAAAAGCGTGTGGGTGGTGACCCGGTCTTGGACTCATGTCGACGGGTTGCTTCACGTCCAATTGGCCAAGCAGTCCCGGGAAAGCGAAATTATCACCATCTCGGCAGCCACACTCTCCGATGCCGCCTATTTCCGCCCGGTTCCAGCTCCCCAATAATCGGTCGGTGGTAGCCGACCCTGCTTCTTTCTCCCCCAGGTTCCGGGTCTCGTTCTCAGGCAGCAGACGATCACTTCGGCAAAGCGCCCGAAGCCGATTGACAGGACAGCCGATTGTCCGAAATATCTGCGTTCGCGTGAAGCTTGAGCCTCCGGCGGGGGCCTCGCGCGTCCTTGGTTCACCTGATGGGGTTCGAGATGCGCGCATCCTTCGGCAAACTAATCTGTGTCATGGCGACCGCTATCGCCTTCTCCTCGCCGGCTCTGGCCGACGAGGAGAAAGTCTTGAACGTCTACAATTGGTCGGATTATATCGCCCCCGACACCTTGGAGAAATTCACCGCCGAAACCGGCATCAAGGTGAATTACGACGTCTATGACGCCAACGAGACGCTGTCGGCCAAGTTGCAAGCCGGCAAATCCGGCTATGATGTGGTGTTCCCGTCGGCTTCGCCCTTTCTCGCCCTGCAGATCAAAGCCGGCATCCATCAGAAACTGGACCGCGCCAAGATCAAGAACTTTGCGACCATCGATCCTGCGGTCTTGAAGACGTTGACCGTCGCCGATCCCGGCAATCAGATCGCAGTTCCCTATATGATTGCCGCCACCGGCATCGGCTATAACATCGACAAGATCAAGAAGTTGCTCCCCGATGCGCCGGTCGACAGCTGGGCCTTACTCTTCAATCCGACCGTGGTTTCCAAACTCAAAACCTGCGGTGTCAGCTTCCTCGACACGCCCACCGAGGTTTTCGCCGCGGCTCTGACCTATCTCGGCAAGAAGGGCGACAGCCAGTCGACCGATGATCTGAAAACCGCCATCGACACCGTCATGGCGGTGCGGCCGTCGATCAAATATTTCCACTCTTCGAAATACATCAATGATTTGGCCAATGGCGACAGTTGCCTGGCGCAGGGCTATGTCGGCGATCTGATCCAGGCGCGCAACCGCGCCGAGGAAGCCGGCAAGGGCGTCCATATCGTCGTCGTCATTCCGAAGGAAGGCGCGGTACTCAATATCGACGCGGCCGCCATTCCGGTCGACGCGCCGCACCCAGACAATGCTCACAAATTCATCGATTTTCTGCTGCGCCCGGAAATCATCGCGGCGATCAGCAACACCACCGGCTACGCCAATGCCGTTCCGGCGTCGAAACCGCTGCTGAAAAAGGAGTTGCTGCAGGATCCGGCGATTTACCCGCCCGCCGAGGTGGTCGCCAAGGAATTCCAGGTGCCTCCGGCCACGCAGGCTTTCGAACGCGAGCGGACACGGGCCTGGACCAAGGTCAAGACCGGAAAGTAACGCAGAATTGACAACGAGCGATAACGCCCCGGCTGCCGAAGGCTGGGGCGTCTTTCTTGAAAGGAACCCTGGGACGTGGCTCTGCCCTCCGCCAAACCGATAGTATTTTCCCCCTGGAACGACCCCGATGCGACGCCCTTGATTCGCATCAGGGGCGTTTCGAAGAGTTTCGGTGATTTTCTTGCGGTCAATAATGTCGATCTCGACATTTACCCCGGCGAGTTCTTTTCTTTACTGGGCGCATCGGGCTGCGGCAAAACGACCTTGTTGCGCATGCTGGCGGGATTTGAAAGTCCGACCGACGGACGCATTTTCATCGACGGCGTCGACATGACCGGCATTCCTCCATACGAGAGACCGGTCAACATGATGTTCCAGTCCTACGCCCTGTTCCCGCACATGACGGTGGCGCAGAACGTCGCCTTCGGCCTGAAACAGGATGGTCTCTCAAAAAAGAAAATCGCCGAAAAAGCGAAAGAGGTGCTCGATCTCGTCCAAATGAGCGCCTTTTCCGAACGCAAACCCAATCAGCTGTCCGGCGGACAGCGCCAGCGCGTTGCCCTTGCCCGCAGCCTGGCCAAGGAGCCCAAGGTTCTGCTACTCGATGAACCTTTGGCCGCCCTGGACAAAAAACTGCGGGGACAAACCCAGTTGGAGCTGGTCAACATCCAGGACCGCGTCGGCATCACCTTCGTCATGGTCACTCATGATCAGGAAGAGGCGATGACCATGTCGGCCCGCATTGGCGTGATGAACGCCGGGTTCATCGAACAGGTGGGCACGCCGGTCGAGATCTACGAGTATCCGGCCACCACCTTCGTGGCCGACTTCATCGGCACCGCCAACATGTTCGATGGCGTCGTCGCCTTGGATGAACAAAACCGCACGGTCGTCGATTGCGCCGAGTTGGAGGCGCAGTTGACTGTCGGTCACAGCAGCGGCGTCGCCGTCGGCGCCCCGGTCACCGTCATGGTTCGTCCCGAAAAAATGACGGTGCAGCGGGAAGCGCCGCAGGACGGACTGAACAGCGTCCACGGCGTGGTCAGCGACATCGCCTATCTTGGCGACATATCCATCTACCACGTACGCCTCAACTCCGGCCGCAAAGTGCAGGTGGCGCTGACCAACCTGCGGCACACAAGCGAACAGCGGCTGACCTGGGACGACGAAGTCTACCTGACGTGGCATCCCGCCAATTCTCTGGTCCTCGTCCAGTGACGGCCGACATGTCCGAAATGGAACAGTCACAACCGGAGGCCGGAAGTGGGATGGCCCCGCGGGCGGCGGGCCGCCGACACCCGCGGGTCCTGCTGCGCCGCTGGGGTCGTACCTTGGTCGGCTTGCCGCCTTACGCCTGGTTGATGCTGTTCTTCCTGGTTCCTTTCCTGATCGTCCTCAAGATCAGTTTTTCGGAAACCCAGGCGGCCGTCCCGCCCTTTGTACCTTTGGTCAGTTGGGCCGAGGATGCCGTCCTGCAGATCCGCCTCAATTTCGGCAACTATCGCTATCTGATCACCGACGAGCTTTATGTCGACGCCTATCTCAATTCCCTGAAGATAGCCGGCGTCTCGACGCTGTTCTGCCTGCTGATCGGCTATCCGATGGCCTATGCCATCGCCCGGGCGCCGCGAACCCTGCGCAATCCCCTGCTGATGCTGGTGGTGCTGCCATTCTGGACGTCGTTTCTGATCCGCGTCTATGCCTGGATGGGCATTCTCAAGAACGAAGGGTTGCTCAACACGTTCCTGCTGTGGAGCGGACTGATCGACCAGCCGTTGCAGATGCTGGAAACCGACTTCGCCGTCTATGTCGGCATCATCTATTCCTATCTGCCCTTCATGGTGCTGCCTCTTTACGCCACGCTGGAAAAGATGGACCTTTCCCTGCTGGAGGCCGCCGCCGACCTTGGCTGCCGGCCATTCCGCGCCTTCCTTCGGGTCACCTTGCCATTGTCGGTGCCGGGCATGATTGCCGGATCCATGCTGGTCTTCATTCCCGCAGTCGGCGAATTCGTCATTCCCGATCTGCTGGGCGGACCGGACACCTTGATGATCGGCAAGGTGCTGTGGTCGGAGTTCTTCGACAACCGTGATTGGCCGGTCGCCTCGGCGGTCGCCGTGGCGATGCTGATCCTGCTGGTCGCGCCGATCATGATCTTTCAACACTATCAAAACAAAAGCGCCGAGGCGGAAAACCGATGAAAAACCGTGCCCTCGCCCTCTACACGGCGCTTGGTCTTGGCTATGCCTTCCTGTACCTGCCCATCGTGCTGCTGGTGATCTATTCGTTCAATGCCTCGCGTCTGGTGACCGTCTGGGGCGGCTTCTCGATCAAATGGTATGGCGAACTGCTGAATGACGAGAAGATCCTCGATGCGGCGTGGCTCAGCCTCAAAGTGGCGGTGATCAATGCCACCATTTCGACGTTTCTCGGGACCTTGGCGGCGGTGGTGCTGGTCAGGTTTCGCCGGTTCACCGGCCGCACCCTGTTCACCGGCATGATCACCGCGCCGCTCGTCATGCCGGAAATCATCACCGGCCTGGCCATGCTGTTGCTATTCGTCTCGATGGAACTGGCTTTCGGCTGGCCGGACGGGCGATCGGTGACCACCATCGTCATCGCCCATGTCACCTTCAGCCTGTCGTTCGTCACCGTGGTCGTGCAATCGCGCCTGGCCCAGATGGATATCTCGCTCGAGGAGGCGGCGATGGATCTGGGGGCGCGGCCGGTCAAGGTGTTCCTGGTGATCACCTTGCCGATCATCGCCCCGGCCCTGCTGGCCGGATGGCTGTTGTCGTTCACCCTGTCGATCGACGACGTGGTGATTTCCTCCTTCGTCACCGGTCCCGGCTCGACGACCTTGCCGATCGTCATCTTCTCGAAGGTGCGCCTCGGCGTCAGCCCGGAAATCAATGCGCTGGCCAGCATCGTCGTCGCCATCGTCAGCGTCGGCATCCTGGTCTTCGGCATCCTCATGCAACGCCAGGAAGCCGACCGCCTGCGCTCTGAACGGACGGCCGCCGACCAGGGCTAGCTTTTCGGCCGGGAGCAGGCGTCCAGCAGATAGGCGATGGACTGGAAGCTTTGCGCTGCACGCTGTTCGAGACCGATTTCGCAGGTCCGGCTGGACGAACAGCCGATGAATCCGGCTGGCACGTCGTCGGTCAGATGGCGCAGAGCGTGGGTGTTCAGTTCCGGCCGGAAAAATCCTTTGTCGCCGGCGAAGCCGCAACAGGAAACATCTTCAGGCACCATGACATTGCGGCTGCAAGCCTCGGCCAGACCGCGTAGTTTCGCGGTTGCCCCCATGCGTTTCACGCTGCAGGGCAAATGCAGCAGGACCGGCCGATCCTGTGGCTCCACCTGAAGGCGGGGCAACAGCTGATCGTAAAGAAATTCCGGCAGATCATGAAGCACCGCCCGCCCGGCCAGGATCTCTTTCATCCGCAGGCTGCAGGGGCTGGTATCCATGACCACCGGCAGGCGCCCGCCCTCGCTGGCGGCGAGGATGGCCGTCGCCATCTCTTCTCCCTTCTGCCGGGCGACGTCGGCCAACCCCTTGCTCTCGAAGGTCAACCCGCAGCAAAGGGCGTCGATACCTTGGGGCACGATCACGTCGAATCCTGCCTTATCGAACAGGCTGGTGACCACCTCGGGCAACGGACGGCGGTCGTGGCCAAGGTCCGATGGTCCCATGGTCCGGCTGGCGCAGGCGGCGACATAGACCACCTCGTCGCGCCGACCACGAACCAGGGAAACGCTTCCACGGCCCTCGTTGGGCATGGCGGCCAGGGCGACCGGGCAACCGGCTCCGATAACCAGGCGCGCCCCCCGGCTCAACCGCTCGACCGTTCCGGCTCCCAGCAGACGGCGCGAGACGCGGGCGGACATCAAGGCGCCTTGCAACAACCGCCTGGCCACACCGAAATGCCGCGCCGCCCGTTCCCCCACCCACTGGCCGAGGGTTCCAAGACGTTCGCCGCGCAGCGCCTTGGTCAAGAGCCCGGTATTGATGCCCACCGGACAAACCAGGGAACACAAACCGCAGGCGGCGCAGGTGTCGATGCCATGATAATCGTAAAGGCGCCGCATCGTTGCCGTGTCTTCGCCGGCCGCGCTCCGACGCGCGACGTCGCGCCAGCCGACAATCCGCTGACGGGGCGATAACGTCAGGCCGTGCGACGGGCAGTTGCCCTCGCAGAGACCGCATTCGATGCATTTGTCGATGGCGGCGAAGGCCGGCGGCAATGGCTTCAGATGATGCACATGGGCAGCGGGATCGTCGGTCAGGATGACGCCGGGGTTCAGCAGCCCCTCGGGGTCGAACAGTTTCTTGATCTCCCGGATCAAGGCGAAGGCCTGGGCGCCCCATTCGATCTCGACGAAGGGCGCCATGGCGCGCCCTGTTCCATGCTCGGCCTTCAGGGAACCGTCATAGCGGCCGGCCACGACGCCGGCGACATCGTCCATGAAACGGCGATAGCGCTCGACCTCGGAAGGAACATTGAAATCCTGCGTGAAAAGGAAGTGCAGATTGCCCGACAGCGCGTGACCGAAGATGATGGCATCGTCGAATCCATGCCGGGTCATCACCTCGCGCAGGTCGCGGGCCGCATCGGCCAGATCCTCCATCGGAACGGCGATATCTTCGGTGATGATCGAGGTCCCGGTCCGCCGAAGCGCGCCGACCGTTGGAAACATGCCGCGGCGGATCGCCCACTGGCGGTCGATTTCCGCCCGGTCGGTGGTCATTTCCGGCGGCAACAGTGGATTGTGCGCCGCCAGCACGGCTTCGACTCGGGCCAGGTTGCTCTGCAGCTCAGCCTGGTTTGCCCCGCGCACCTCGATCAGCAAAGCCGCCGCCTCGTCGGGCAGCGTGCGGATCGAGGCCGGCATGCCGGGCTTGTCCTCCACAGACCGCAGAGAGGGACGATCGAGAAATTCGACGGCAGAAACCGGCGTCGCCTTCAGATCCGCCACAGTCCGACAGGCGGTAACCATGTCCGGGAACATCGCCAGACCGGATGCCCGATGAGGATAGTCGGGAACCGTATGATAGGTGATCGACGAGATGAACCCCAACGTCCCTTCCGACCCGATCATCAGATGGGCCAGGATATCAATGGGATCGCTGAAATCGACGAGCGCGTTCAGGCTATAGCCGATGGTATTCTTGATCTTGAATTTACGCCGGATTCTGTCGGCCAAATCCCGATCGGCCGAGGTGCGCCGCGCCAAGGCCGCAAGCCCCTCCAGAAGATCCCGATGACTTTCGCCAAAGGCGGCCCGACTGGCAGCGTCGCCAGTGTCGAGAACGCCGCCGTCGGCCAGGATGACGCGCACCGATTCCATCGTCTGGTAGGAATTCTGCGCCGTGCCGCAACACATTCCACTTGCGTTGTTGGCGGCGATACCACCGATCTTGCAGCCGTCGATGGACGCTGGATCGGGACCGATCTTGCGCCCGAATGGCGCCAGGCGGCGGTTGGCACGTCCTCCGACAACGCCGGGTTGCAGACGGATCAGCCCGCCGCCGGTATCGATCGTGCAACCGTTCCATCCTTCGCCCAGGACCGCCAGCACGGACTCGCTCAGCGCCTGGCCCGACAGGCTGGTTCCGGCGGCGCGAAAGGTAAGTCCGATATGGAAATAGCGGCAAAGTGCGAGAAGGCGGCCGACCTCCGCCTCGTTCTCGACGACGACCACGACCTTGGGAATCAGCTGAAAAGAACTGGCGTCGGCGCCCCAGGTCAAACAACGCAGTGGATCGGTAATGATGCGCTCTTGCGGCAGACTTTCAGCCAGACGAGCGACAAAGGCATCATAAGGGGCGGCCAGATCCTGCGCCGCCGAGAGCGTTCGCGTCATGCCATTCTTTCCCGAGATACTCCCCACCCGATCGGGGGAAGAGTCAGTGGAGTAACCATCACGGCCTTTGGGTATAGCCGCTTTTCCCCGGGGAACGGAAGGCCATAGCGCCAAAAATGTGAGGAGATTCGATCACCTCACCCTCTATTTGGTCGTCCCGGTAGCGAAAATCGTCACATGCTCGATAGATAGGGCGGGCTGCAGTTCCTTGATCCGACGCAACAGCCGCTCGCTCAACACGGTGGCCGCTCCCAGGAGAAGTTCGCCGCTCGGGCCACGGATATTTTCCGCCAGAACCGCACCGGGAACCAATTTTTCCAGGCTGACGCGCACCGTGGGAGAACTGGTGGTGATTGCCGGACGGACAGCGGCCTTCGGCATCAGAACGCCGCTTTTCGCCGACGTTGTCGTGACGGGCTTGTTGCTCAGCAACCGCTTGCTGACGGTCTCGACGTCGACCGCGTCATAGTCCGCAACGGTTTTGATCTCCCCGGCTTCGCAAAACATCCGGTTGAGCCGTTCGGCCATGACCGCCTCGGAAACCGGTTTGATGACAAAGGCATCGACATCAAGGGCCATCGCCGCCCCGACCAAGGCGAAATCGGAACTGCCGGTCAGCATGAGAACATTGCTGTTGCGGGGTACGCCGGCCTTTCCGGTGCGGATCGCCTTCAAGACCTGCAATCCATTGGATTGCGGCATATTGAAATCAAGGACCAGCGCAGACAGAGAATCGCCGGCTTCGCCCAGATGTTTCAGCGTTTCCGCGCCGTCGGCCGCCTGCAGGACATCCGGGCACCCCATGTCACGCACCATGCGAACGACGAAGAACCGGCTGAAGGACTCATCGTCGGCAATCAGTAATCGCCGGCCAGCCAGCATGGATTTATGCGTCGACATCGCGTTTTCCTGCCCCGTTTTGCTTACCAAAGTCAGAATAGCCTCGCCCACGACGATCCGGAAGGTTGAAAATGAAATGGAATGATAAAGACTTTCAGCTGACGGCACCGGTTTCGAATGATAGAGTTTTTTGGTTGAATTTCGGCGGATGCACCGCTCGGGAAAGCTCATGGCAGCGAACTCTTCGCCGAAAGCGGGCGTCTATGCCCCGGCCTATCTTCTGGAAAACGCACCCAACGCCATTGTCGTTGTCGCCAGGAACGGCCAGATCCGCTATGTCAACGATAGCGCCAGCCGGTTGTTTGTCGGCGACCCCGGATTTCTGACCGGTTCCGATATCGGGATGTTGTTGGCCGTCCCCGGAGAATATGAACGCATGGCCGGCGTCTTCTACGACGCCGGCGAAGCCGCTTTTCCCGAGATCGAACTGCATCGGGCTGACGGCGACCCATTCTGGGCAAGGATCATCTGGAAAAAAACCGACGCTGACGGAACAGGCAAGGCCGCCTTATGGATCGACGAGATCGCCGCCGGCGACCATCTCGACAGGACGGTATCCGGTCTGTTCGACGCCGCCCCCCTGCCGATGATGCTCTGCGCCACCGAGGATGCCACCGTGCTGCACGCCAACAAGCGTGCCGCCGAACTGTTTGCCGGCCGGGGGGGCGGGCAGATTTCCGCGCTCAACGACATTCTCGGCGATGAGACGACCGCCCTTTTCCTCCACAACATCCATAACGGTGGTTTCATCGACGATTTCGAGGTCATGCTCAATACTGCCTACGGTGAGCAATATTGCGGGACCGTCTCCGGCCAGCTTCTAACGCTGGCGGGACGGCGCTGCATGGTCGTCGGCATGAACGACATTACCGACCGCAAACAGGCCGAAGAGGCGCTTCGGCGCTTTTTCGACGGAGCGCCGCTCGGCATGTTGCTCGTGCGCGAACGCGATTTACGCGTCTTGCGGATCAACCGACGCGCGTCCGAACTGATCGCCCATGATCGGAATTCAAATGCCGCGGCCCTCGAGATGCTGCTGGGCGTTGAAGCCACTGGACGCTTCCTCGCCGAACTGAGAGAAGGCGGCTTCGTCGATGCCTTCGAATGCGTCCTGGCCACCGGATGGGACGAGAATATCTGGACCAATCTTTCGGGCCAGAATATCGAAATCGATGACGAACGGTGCATCCTGATCGGGCTGACCGATATCACCGAGCTCAAGCGCTGGGAGCAGGAACTTCGCGCCGCCAAGGAGGAGGCCGAACTGGCCACTCGCGCAAAGTCGCAGTTTCTGGCCACCATGAGCCACGAGATCCGCACACCGATGAATGGCGTTCTCGGCATGATCGAGGTGCTGTCGAACACGGCGATGACCACGGAACAGAAGGATATGGTTTCGGTCATCAGCGATTCGGCCCGGACCTTGCTGACCATCATCGATGACATTCTCGATCTGTCGAAGATCGAGGCCGACAGAATGACTCTCGAAAAAATTCCGATGAGTCTGCGCAAAACGGTTGAAACGACCGTCGAATTGGTCGCGCCGCCGGCACGCGGCAAAGGGGTGGAGGTCGGCTGGTGGGTCGCCCCCGCCATTCCCGACATTTTCCTGGGAGACCCGACCCGCCTGCGCCAGATCCTCCTCAACCTGCTCAGCAATGCCGTCAAATTCACGGATCGCGGGCGTGTCGTCGTTCGTGTCGAATGGCAGTCCGACGCGATACTTTTCGAAATCGAGGACACTGGCATTGGAATGTCGCCGGAGCAGCAGCAACAATTGTTCAAACCGTTTTCCCAAGCCGACACCAGCACGACCAGACGCTTCGGCGGGACGGGACTGGGTTTGGCTATCTGCAAACGGCTAGTCGACATGATGGGCGGACAAATCGTCCTGCGCAGCACCGTTGGCACGGGATCCTGTTTTTCTTTTGCCATTCCGTTCGTCGAAGCCCCGCAACAGCCGGATCGCACCGGCGCCATCCTCCGCGACATCAGAATCCTGCTTGCCGATCCGTTGACCGAATCACGCCGGTGCATAGCCGACAGCCTGAAGGCTCAGGGCGCCCTGGTCGTCGAGATTGCCGAGCAGCGGGACTTCACCGCCGCGTTCGCCGATCCCACCGCGTTCGATGGGGTGCTCATCGACGCCTCGTTCGATCCCGCCCCTCTCGTTGGCGAGTCGCCGCTGCCGCCGGTTCTTGTGCTCAGCGCCTACACCGACGAAAGCGCCTCGGGAACTTTCGCACGGCAATGGGGGAAAACCAACCTGCCGGTTTTGGCGAAGCCGGCACGCCGCGCGGCGCTGATTCGCGCTGTGGCGATCGCGGTCGGACGGGTCTCCCGGGACTCCCCGGCCGAATCCCGGGGCCAACCCTTGACCGCCCGATTGGGGCGGCTCAGCGAGCTTCCCATCCTGATCGCCGAGGACAACCATACCAATCGCATCGTCATCGCCAAGCAGCTCGACTGCCTGGGCATTTCGTACGACATGGCCGAGGACGGCGAAGTGGCTTTGGCGGCCCTGGCCGCCAAGTCCTACGTGCTTCTACTGGCCGATTGCCACATGCCCAGAATGGACGGCTACACGCTGACCCGACGACTGCGGGACGCCGAAAAACGCAGCGGAAAGCATCTGCCGGTCATCGCCCTGACCGCCAACGCCTTGTCGGGCGACCGCGAAAGCTGCCTCGCCGCCGGAATGGACGATTACCTGGCCAAACCGGTCACCCTGGCCAATCTGGAAACGGTTCTCCGACGATGGCTGCCGCAACCCGCCGGGGAGGAAGCTGGCGTCTCCCTGTCCCCGTCGGACACAACGCCACGCCCTGCCGCGCCTGCGCCAACCGCGCAAGACTCCTCCCGGCCGATGTCCACCGCCCCCTCCACGCCGACGCCGGCGGTCGACTGCGCGGCCCTGGCCGAACTGCTGGGGACGGATTCGGCGGAGACCCGCGCCCTGGTCCTGCAATCTTTCGTTGAGTTTTTTCCGGAACTATTGGAGCGGGCCCGATCAGCGATCGAGTCGCGGAACAGAGCGGCCTTACGCAGTGCCGCCCACGCCGCCAAGGGAGCCGCGCGCTCGGCCTGCGCGTCCCGGCTTGCCGATATCCTGCTGCATCTTGAGGGTAGCGCAGCCGGCCGCACCGCCTTTTCGCGTCTGGCGCAGAGCCTCACCGCCGCCGCCGCCGCCTATGCCGAAGTCGAGGACTTCGTCGCCGACGACCTCAAGCGACCCTGATGCGGGCGATGAACTGATCGACCTCAGCGCCCAAGACCTCGGACTGCTTGGACAGTTCTGTCGCCGCGGCCAGCACTTGCTCCGCCCCGGCACCGGCCTCACTGGCCGCCTGCGTCACCCCGGCGATGTTGCTTGAAACCTCTTGCGTACCGGCAGCCGCCTGTTCGACATTGCGGGCGATCTCCTGCGTCGCCGCCCCCTGTTCCTCAACGGCGGAAGCGATCGCCGCCGATATCTCGCTGATTTCGCGGATCGTCGCGGTGATCGCCTGAATGGCGGCGACGGCCTCGCCGGTCGCCGTCTGAACGCCGGCGATGTGCTGCGAGATATCTTCCGTCGCCTTGGCCGTCTGGCTGGCCAGATGTTTGACTTCCCCGGCCACCACGGCAAAGCCCTTGCCGGCTTCGCCGGCCCGCGCCGCCTCGATGGTGGCGTTCAGGGCCAGCAAGTTGGTCTGGCTGGCGATGTCATTGATCAACTGCACGACGGTTCCGATCAGATTGGCCGAATTGGCCAATCCGTTGACGATAGTGTTGGTTTTAGCCGCCTGGGTCACGGCGGCGCTCGAAATGGTCGCCGCCGAATTGACCTGCCGGCTTATCTCGCCGATCGACGAGCTCAGCTCTTCCGCCGCCGACGCCACCGTCTGCACGTTGCTGCTGGCTTGCTCGGACGCGGCGGCGACCGCCGTCGCCTGATCCGTCGCATGTTCGGCTACCGTCGAAAGAGATTGGGCCGTTCCCTGCATCTCGGTGGCCGCCGAAGCCACCGTCTGCACCACGCCTTTGACACTGGCCTCGAAATGGTCGGCCAAGGCGTTCATGGTCGCCCGCTTCTCGACCTCGGCCTGATGTTTGGCGGCATCCTGCGTTCGCCGCAACTCGGCGGCGACCCGCGCCTCGTCGCGCAACACGACGACGGAACGGCCCAAGACGCCGATTTCGTCGCCGCGTTCGACACCGATCACCTCAACGTCGAAATCCTGATGCGCCAAGCGATCCGTTGCCGCGGCCAGCCGCCGCAACGGCACCGAAATGTTGCGCGCCAGCAGCCATCCGCCGATCACCAAAAGCAGCGTGATCGGAACGATGATCGCCGCGTATTTCCAGGTCGTTTCGAAAAACTCGGTGTTGACATCGTCGATATAGATCCCCGTACCGATCACCCAGCCCCAGGGGGCGAATGTCAAGGCCGAGGCGACCTTATCGACCGGTTTGTCCGAACCGGCTCGCGGAAACTGATAAAATACCGGGCGCCCATTATCGTTGCCCGACGAAATCAGTTCCCGAATGAAGAAAACACCATTTTCGTCCTTGAGATCGATGAAGTTTTTCCCCTCGCGCTCGGGCTTCGGCGGCAGAAGTACATTGGTGCCGTCGGCAGTATAGATAAAGAAATACTCAACACCACTAAACCTAAGGTTGCGCAGGACCTTTTTTGCCAAATCCTGGGCCGTCGCCTGGTCAAATTCGCCAGACTGGGCGCGCTCTTGAAAGCCCTTTGCCACATCTCGTGCAACTTCCACGAGATTTTGGACCTTTGCCACGCGATCTTCAGTCATCGTCGAGCGCATAAATGAGAGCGCGAAGGCCGCCAATATGACGAAACCGACAACGCCGCCCAAGACCAGCGAAATCAGTTTTGCCGAAATTCCTATTTGTTTCGACATGTTTCCTCCCGCGCGATTGGCTCACGCCCTTTATATTTCGTCACATTACTTCATATTCGCGCCGTTTTGCGACCTGCAATAATACTTACATAAAAAAAACGGGCTTGTCACAGGGTTTGACATTTCCCATTAAGATCTTCACGTTATCCGTTTCCCGCCTTGCGGGAAAATGAACCGGAAGAGTTCAAACGGAGCAATCAGACCACAGCAGTCGGAGAGGGAGCGGTTCGCATGGCCCAGCAGTCGAAAATCTGGCGTGTCTTCCAAGTTTCCAGTGGAAACTTTTTGGAAATGTACGATTTCATGGTGTTCGGCTATTACGCCAAGGCGATCGGTAATGCGTTCTTTCCAAACGGCAGCGAATTCGCCTCGCTAATGGCGACTTTCATGACGTTCGGGGCGGGTTTTCTGATGCGTCCGCTGGGCGCCATCCTGCTCGGTTCCTACATCGATCATCACGGACGGCGCAAGGGCCTGATTCTGACGCTGGGACTGATGGCCATCGGGACCTTGACCATTGCCTGCGTACCCGGTTACGAGACGGTCGGATTCGTTGCACCGCTCATCGTCGTCAGCGGACGACTCCTCCAAGGCCTGTCGGCCGGTGTCGAACTGGGCGGCGTGTCCGTCTATCTCTCTGAAATCGCCACGCCCGGCCGCAAGGGATTTTATGTCAGTTGGCAGTCGGCCAGCCAACAGGTGGCCGTGATGTTCGCCGCTCTGCTGGGCGTGCTGCTCAGCAGCTATCTGCCTCCGGAACAGATGTTCGCCTGGGGATGGCGCGTGCCGCTGATCATCGGCTGCGTGATCATTCCTTTCATCTTCCTTCTCCGCCGCACTTTGCAGGAAACCGAAGAATTTCAATCGCGGACCCATCATCTCAGCCCGGGTGAGATTTTCCGCTCGGTGGCCGCCAACTGGCGCCTTGTCCTGATCGGCACCTTCATGGTGACGATCAGCAACGCCGCGTTCTATATGATTACCGCCTACACACCGACATTCGGCAATACCGTGCTGAAGCTGTCGAGCCTCGACGCGCTTGTCGTCACCCTTTGTGTCGGCCTTTCCAATTTCATCTTCGTGCCGCTGGGTGGCATTCTCTCGGATAAGGTGGGCCGCAAACCGGTTCTGGTCGCGTCCGCCGGACTGATTCTGCTGACCGCCTATCCGATGATGGCGTGGCTGGTCACGGTGCCGTCCTTCAACCATCTGCTGGCCGTCGAACTGTGGTTGTCCATCCTCTACTCCGCCTACAACGGCGGCATGATCGTCTATGTCACCGAGATCATGCCGGCAGAAGTCCGCACGGCGGGTTTCTCCCTTGCCTACAGTCTGTCGCAAACCATCTTCGGCGGCTTCACACCGGCGATCTCCACCTATCTCATTCACCTGACCAACGACAAGGCCGCCCCGGGAGCCTGGCTTTCGGTGGCAGCGGTCTGCGCCTTGAGCGCCGTCTGCGTCAATTGGCGCCGCGAAGTGGCGATCCGAAGGCGAGCCGATCGCTTCGCGCCGACCGCTTTGACGCCCTGAGGGCCGGTTGATGAATTGACGACTCAACAGGCCCTGAGCCCGAGCGGCGTTTGAGCCCGCCGGAGCGGAGCGCAGGCGTCATATGGAACCTTAGGGCCTGGAGCGATAATTTCGCGACAGGCCCTAAGGGCGCCGGTCATTCCTCCTTTCATGAATTTTTCTTAATGTCGCGTCCAGCTTCTGGCGAACCGGCATCCGGCATTCTGTCCACGCTTCCCTGGTCCAGGCTCTTCCAGCTGGACCAGGGGCTCGAATTGCTCCAGCAAAGGACAGAACGCGATGAACCAGCCTTTCTTCCCCACCGGCCGCCAGCGCGGATCCGCCCTGGCCGTCCTCCTGCTCGCCGGCACCATCCTGGCAGGTGCCGTCGCCCCAGTCTGGGCCGCCGACACGCCAGCGCCGCTGCAGCTGCCGCCCGTCGTCAATCAAGCCGGATTTGCTGATTTGGCCACGACGGTTCGCCCGGCAGTCGTCAATATCGCGACGACCGAGATGCCCCGTCAGATGAATGCCCAGGAAATGCCGAACCTGCCGCCAAACTCACCCTTTTCGGACATGTTCAAGCAGTTCTTCGACCATCGGAACGCCCGCCCCGAACATGCGTTGGGATCGGGATTCATCGTCGATCCGGCAGGCTTCATCGTAACCAACAATCACGTTATCGACGGAGCCCACAAGATCACCATTACCCTAGAAGACGGCAGCAGTCATCCCGCCAAAGTCATCGGCCGCGACACCAAGACCGATTTGGCGTTGCTCAAGATCGAGGCGGGAAAACCGCTGCCCTACGTGGCGTTTGGCGATTCCGACAAGGAACGGGTCGGTGACTGGGTCATCGCCGTCGGCAACCCCTTCGGCCTTGGCGGCTCGGTGACGGCCGGCATCGTCTCGGCCCATGGCCGCAACATCAACGAAGGTCCCTATGACGACTTCCTGCAAATCGATGCGCCGATCAATCCCGGCAACTCTGGCGGACCGCTGTTCAACCAGTCGGGACAGGTGATCGGCATCGACACGGCAATCTACTCTCCGAACGGCGGCAGCGTCGGCATCGGCTTTGCCATTCCGTCGCGTATTGCCGAGAAAGTGGTAACGGCGCTGCGCGATCACGGACAGGTCGAGCGGGGCTGGCTCGGCGTCCAAATGCAGCCGCTGAGCGGTCCGCTCGCCAAAGCCGTCGGCCGTTCGCAGGACACCGGCATCCTTGTCGCCGACGTCCTTCCCGACTCGCCAGCGCAACGGTCCGGTCTGCACCAGGGTGACGTCGTCATCGACTTCGGTGGCACGGCGATCAAGACGCCCCGCGATCTGGCCATGGCGGTCGCCGATACACCAACCGGAAAAACGGTGACGATGACCGTCTGGCGCGATGGACGCGAACACAAAGTTGACGTCACGATCACCGCACAAGCGAAAGACGAAATTGCGGCGAACGGGTCCGGGGCGGACGGCGGCTCGCTCGGCATGCAATTGGCAACGCTTGACCCGGCGACGCGAAACGATCTCGGGATCGGACGGAACGTCAAAGGCGTCGTCGTCACCGACGTGGCGCCGGGCAGCCGGGCCGACGAAAGCGGCGTCGAAGCCGGCGATGTGATCGTCAAGGTCGGCGACGCCGTGGTTGCCACGCCCACCGAGGCGGCCTCAAGAATCCATCAGGCCCAGAAGACCGGCAAGGAAGCGGTGCCGCTTCTGGTCACGCGCGGCGGCACCACCTATTATCTCGCCCTGCAATTGACGCAAGGTTAAGACAAAACAGCGTCGGGACGGGCGCGTGGGCGTATGAAAAAAGTGCTGAGTGGGGCGGGTATCTTGCCCGCCTCCGGCGCGGAAGCGGCGGAAGTGCTTGGACTTTCGGCTTCGCCGAAGGACGGGCGAGACGCCCACCCCACTCTGTCTTTCTATTTTTTCACACGCCCGGATGCCCGCCCCGACCATGATTTTCCGAGGACATATGAAGATCCTGCTGGTCGAAGACAATGAACGGGTGTCGCTGTTCGTCGCCAAGGGGTTGCGCGAAGCCGGCCACGTGGTCGATCTCGCCGACAATGGTCGGGATGGTCTGTTTCTCGGCTCCACCGAAAGCTACGACGTCATGATCTTCGACCGGATGCTGCCGGGTGACATCGACGGATTGGCGATCATCGAGGTTCTGCGCAAGACCGGCAACAAAGTTCCGATCCTCATCCTCAGCGCCTTGGCCGAGGTCGATGATCGGATTCAAGGGCTTCGGGCCGGCGGCGACGACTATCTGACCAAGCCGTTCGCTTTCGGGGAGCTTGAGGCGCGCCTCGACGCCCTGGTCCGGCGAGCCCAGGGAAACAGTAACGAAACCGTGCTCACGGTCGGCAATCTCAAGATGGATCTCTTGTCCCACAAGGTCTCGCGCGGCGGTCGACCGATCCAACTGCAGCCGCGGGAATTCAAGCTGTTGGAATATCTGATGCGGCACGCCGGCCAAGTGGTGACGCGAACCATGCTTCTCGAAAACGTCTGGGACTATCATTTCGACCCGCAAACCAACGTCATCGATGTTCATGTCAGCAAGCTGCGCCAGAAAATCGACGCCGATTTCGACCGGCCGCTGCTGCAAACGGTCCGTGGCGCCGGTTACCGGTTAGGCGCCGATGACTAATTCCCGGACGCGCCTCTTCCGGTCGACCTCCCTGCGTCTGGCGATCGGCTACGCTTTGCTGTTCGTCGTGTCGGGAATCCTGCTTGTCGGCGTCCTTTGGTGGCGGACAGCTGACTATCTCGACCGCGAAGTCAACGCCGTCATCTTGTCGGACGCCCAGGCGATCGGCGACCGCCTTACCGATTTTGGCTTACCGGGTGCCGTCGAAACGGTAAACCAACGGGTCAATCAGCATGCCGACGAGCATGCGATCTATCTGCTGGCCGACCCCGGACTGGATCGGGTTTCCGGCAATCTGGCCGCCTGGCCACGGCGCGTCGGTCCGCATCCAGGCTGGTACGAAGTCGAATTGGCCCGCAACGGGAAGCTGCACGCCACCCGGATTCTCTATGTCACTTTGCCCAAGGGCTTTCATCTTCTGGTCGGCCGCGACGTCCAGGATCTGGTGGCGATCCATCAGTCGCTGCTCGACAGTCTGGGATGGGTGGCGATCGCCGCCGTCATCCTGGCCATCGGCGGCGGCCTTTTGGTGCGCCGCGCCGTTCTGCGGCGACTGGAGGAGATCAATCGGACGGCGTCGGGCATTGTCCAGGGAGACCTCACACGCCGGGTGCCGACCAGCGGTTCAGACGATGAATTCGACCAACTCGCCAACACCATCAACGGCATGCTGCAGCAGATCGAAATTCTGGTCGACGGTGTTCGCAATGCCTCGAATGCCGTCGCCCATGATTTGCGCACACCGCTCGCCGAATTGCGCGGACGTCTGGAAGAGGTTTTACGTGCCCCGCCCTCGCCAGAGGCCACGCTGCGCGAGGTCAGGGCCGCCGTCGACGACCTCGACCGGTTGGTCGACGTGTTCAACGCGCTCCTCCGCCTGGCCGACATTGATTCCGGCACGCGTCTGGCGGGTTTCCGCGACGTTCCCCTGGAGAAGATCGTCGCTGAGGTGACCGATCTTTACGGACCGCTGGCCGAGGACAAGGGGGTCGATCTCCGCATCGACAAGACGTCGTCATTGCAGGTGAAGGGCGATCCCTTCCTGCTCGCCCAGGCCGTCGGCAATCTGCTCGACAACGCGCTGAAGTTCGTCCCGGCCGGCGGCCACATCCGTCTTGCGCTGGCCCTGCAGACCGATGGAAGAATAGGCATCGGCATTGCCGACGACGGCCCAGGCATCCCGGACGCGGAAAAGTCGAAAGTGACCAACCGCTTTTTCCGCGGCAGCGCCGCCCAATCGACCAGCGGTCTCGGACTGGGGCTGAGCCTTGTCGCGGCGGTGGCACGTCTCCATGGCGGCGATCTCGAACTGAGCGACGCCAACCCCGGATTGATCGCCACGCTGGTACTGCCGCCCAGTCCCTGACTCCCCTCCCTGACGCTCTTTCGCGACAAGACTTGCGCGGGTATGGTGGCATCTGCAAAAGTCGGCAGGTCTCGGATTGTCCCATGGCGAATGATTTTCTCGAAGTATCGCGAAGTCTCATCCAACTGGCTCAGTTGTCCGTCAGCCTTGGGAAGAATGTGGACGCCGTTCTTCTTTACGAGCAGGCCTTTTCGGCCGCTCTGATGCAAAACAGTGCGATCCCGACCAATCTAAAGATGCTCCCCGGCGATGGGATTCCCGGCCTGGCTTCACCAGAGCACGTCGTTGCGCACATTTCGCGGAGTTCCATAACGATATTGGCCCTCTGCGATTTTCTTGCGTTTCCCTGCAGCGACTTCAGACGATTTCCGGTTATCGGACATGTCTGCTCCGAAATCGCCAAAACGATCATCACGCCCGATGTCTATGAATGCGTCTTCGATATCGGTGATGGCAATGATGCAGGAACTTACGATCGTGTCGCTTATTCTTCCGCCCGGCCGGGCACAAAGCTGATCGTTGATCCCTATTTCTATTTCTACAACAGCTACAATGCATTACGTGAGCATGTCGCCTCACGGGCGAAGCCCTGGAAGGACCGCCGTGATATTGTTTTCTGGCGGGGAACGACAACAGGGCGTCCGCTATGGACGCCGGCTCCCGGCGATCCTCCCTCCTGGGGCTGGTTGCCCCGCCTTCAACTGTGTGCGGCAAGCCGCCAAAGCCGTCACGCCGACCACCTGGACATCGGCGTCAGCGAAATAGGCCAACTCGGCGCCCCCCACCTGCAGGAAGCGGTTCGCCAGGCAGGGTTGCAGCGCCCAGGCGTCGCCAAAAGGGAATTCCTCGAATACCGCTATCTCGTCGACATCGACGGCTTTTCCAATTCCTGGAGTCTCGTCGAAAAACTGATCATGGGGGCGACCATATTCAAAGTGCAGTCCGCCGGTGGATATCGCCAGAGCTTCTACGACAAGCTGATCCCTTGGGAAACACACATTCCGGTGGCGGCGGACTGTTCCGACCTTGACGAAAAGGTCGCCTGGGCGCTCGACAATCCAGATGATTGCGAGAGGATCGCGGCCAACGCCGCCGCCCTTGGAAACCAGTTGCGTCTGCCCGCCATGTTGGCCGACGCCCAAGCGAGCTTATGGTCGATTCTGACGCCGGTCGGATAATGTAGTATTACGACGCCGAAACGCGACCTCCCATGCGGATGATCTCTCGCGGGATGGCTGACAGCCCAACGATCTTCTCGACGGCGCCGCGCGCGATGGCCTCTTTCGGCATCCCGAAGACGATGCAGCTTTCCTCGTCCTGGGCAACGGTATAGGCGCCGGCGTTACGCATCTCCAGGAGACCGGTGGCCCCGTCGTCTCCCATTCCCGTCATAATGATACCGACAGCGTTGGCGCCGGCGCAGTGCGCGGCCGAACGAAACAGCACGTCAACCGAGGGACGATGGCGCGACACCAAAGGGCCGTCCTTGACCGTAACGTAGTACCGCGCGCCGCTTCTCTGCAAAAGCGTGTGCCGATTGCCCGGAGCGATCAGAACATGGCCACGCAGCACGGTGTCGCCATCCTGGGCTTCCTTGACCGACACCTCGCACAAGCCATCGAGACGCCTTGCGAAGGCCGCCGTGAATGTCTCCGGCATATGTTGGACGATGACAATCCCGGGACTGTCGGCCGGCAAGGCCTCCAATACCTCGCGCAGGGCTTCGGTTCCGCCCGTCGAAGCGCCGATGCAAATCACCCGCTCGGTGGTCTTGGCCATGGCACCGCCGGCTGGCGCGGGCATCATGACGTCGGCGGACAGTTTGGGTTCGGGCGTCCTGGATCTCGCCCCCGACGCTGAAATCGGCCGCATGCGTGAACGGGCCGCCGCCTTGACGGTATCGCAAATGCGAACCTGCGCCTCCATCAGCGATTGGCGGGTATCCATCCGCGGCTTGAGAATCACTTCGACGGCGCCGGCCTCCAGTGCCTGCATCAAGGTTTCCGAACCGTCCTCGACCAGGGAAGAACACATGACAACCGGAATCGGGTGCTGACTCATCAACTTGCGCAAGAAGGTAATTCCATCCATGCGCGGCATTTCCACATCCAGTGTAATGACGTCCGGCGCCTCCTGAGCGATACGCCGGGCTGCCGCGAACGGATCGGCGGCCGTTCCCATCACTTCGATGTCAGGGTCTGACTCCAAGATACTCGTCAGGGTTTGGCGGACCGTGGCCGAATCGTCGATAATCAGCACGCGAACCTTCGCACCCATGGGTCACCTCCGCATAAAGATAGCTGTGGCTGCCTGAACGATGGGCAGATCCAAACTGGAAACGGTCTCGCTGTGACCGACGAACAGATAGCCTCCCGGTCGCAAGTGGCGGCAAAGCTTGTCCAATACCGCCTTTTGCGTCGGTTTGTCGAAATAGATAAGGATATTACGGCAAAAAATAACATCCATGTCGGTCGGCATCCGGTATTCCGGATCCATCAGATTCAAGTGGCCGAAACGAACCGCCTGACGAATCTCGGGAACCAGCCGCAGCGTCGGATTGTCCCGCCTTCGCGATCGGCGCAGGTAACGGCCGGCCAAGTCAGGGGGGACTGTCGACGCCATGCTTTCGGGATACACCGCCAGTTTGGCCTGCGCCAGCACTTCGGTACAAATGTCGGTGGCGTAAATTTCGAAACGAAAGCTGCGTTGCGTGCGTTCGAACTCGCGCAACACCATGGCCAGTGTGTAAGGTTCGGCGCCCGTGGAACAGGCGGCGCTCCAGAACTTCATCGGGCGGTCGCGGCCGGGGCCGTGAGGCAACTGCATCAGAGTCTTCAAACCAACCGAACTGAGAAACCGGAAATGCTCCATCTCGCGAAAAAAATCAGTCTTATTGGTGGTCACCACGTCGATAAGATTGACCAGTTCCGCGTCCAGCGCGCCCTCGTCCAGAATATACCGGCAGTATTCGTGCAGGCTTGACAGCTTCAGCGCCTTGACGCGCCGACGCAAACGGCCCTCGACCATGGTACGCTTGGTCGCGGGCATGCGAATGCCGCAATGCTGCTCGATGATGTCACCCAACCGCTCGAAATCCCGTGTGCTCATGGGATCGTAAAGGGTTGCCGACGATCCGTCGGCTAGGATGTCTGACATGATGGATCGAGCAATGCGGTGTCCTCGCTCGAAAACAGGCGCGAAAGATCGAAAACGATGACAAAAGCCCCGTTCACCCGACCGATGGCACGGATATAATCCGACCGCCAACGAACGCCCACATCCGGGGCCGCTTCCATCTCCTGGTCGCCCATCGACGTCACTTCGATCACCCTGTCGGCGATGATTCCCATCGGCCGCGGCTGACCGTCGATGAACAGGTCGAGCACCACGATTCGGGTGCTTTCGGTGACGGGAACGGCCGGCAATCCCAACTTGACGCGCAGGTCGATGGTCGGCACGCTCATTCCACGGACATCGATCATGCCGGCCATGAAAGGCGGGGCGTGCGGCAACCGGGTAATCGGCTGCATATCCAGGATTTCTCGCACGTTCCTGACCGGAAGGGCAAAGATTTCCCGATCCATGCCGATGGTGACGTACTGTGCCGGATCATGTGAAACGGCTGAATCATTCATGGAAAGCGTCCTTAATCCAGGAGTGGGGCGGGCGTCCCGCCCGTCCTTCGGCGAAGCCGAATGGTCAGCATTTCCGCCGCTTTCGCGTCGGAAGCGGGCAGAATGCCCGCCCCACTCGTTAGAGGACCGAATGTTAGAGTCCAACCGCTAGAACTTGGTATATTCGCCATCCAATTCATCCGCCTCCTTCCCGCTTTCCAAGCTGATCGTCACGCCACCACGCTCCCGGCCGTTGAGCTTGGCTCCCGGGGACTTGGTCCGCGCGGGAACGTTGTCTCTTTTGGATTTGGCAGTCGGCATATGGGTGATCGCCGGAACGCGGCGCGGCGTCAGCGCGGTCGCAGGACGAGACCGGCCGTTGTCGGCACCCTCGAGGCGGAAGTAGGCGATGGTATCCTGCAACTGTTCGGCCATCGAGGCCAATTCCTCCGACGTCGCCGCCATTTCCTCGGAAGCGCTGGAATTCTGCTGCGTCACCTTGTCCAGTTGCTGGATAGCCTGATTGATCTGTTCGGCGCCGACATCCTGCTCGCGGCAGGCGGCGCTGATTTCCTCGACCAATTCGGACGTCTTTTTGATATCGGGCACCAGCCTGGCCAGCATTTGCCCCGCTTCCTGGGCGATCCTGGTGGATTCCGTCGACAGCGCACTGATTTCCGCCGCTGCGCCCTGACTGCGCTCGGCCAGTTTGCGCACCTCCGAGGCGACGACGGCGAATCCCTTGCCGTGCTCGCCGGCACGGGCCGCCTCGACTGCGGCGTTCAGGGCCAGCAGATCGGTCTGACGGGCGATTTCCTGGACGATGCTGATCTTCTGGGCAATCGTCTGCATGGCCTGCACCGCCCGCGTGACCGCCTCTCCGGAGGACTCGGCATCCTTTGAGGACTGACGGGCGATTCTCTCGGTCTGGCTGGCATTCTCGGCATTTTGTTTGATATTGGCGGCCATCTGCTCGACAGAGGCCGAGGCCTGTTCCGTCGCCGAGGCCTGTTCCGTCGCGCCCTGCGAAAGCTGCTCGGAACTGGCTGACAATTCCTGGCTGCCCGAGGCCACGTTGTCGGCGGCTCCCGAGGCGTCGGATACGATCATCCGCAATTTCTCCAGCATGGTTTCCTGAGCGATGCCGAGAACATCCTCTTCGGACAACCGCTTGGCCTTGACGGTCAGATTGCCCTGGGCGATCTCCTCGGCGACCGCGGCGGTGGACCGGAGATTGGCCGTCATGCTGTTGAGGGCGACGACAAGATCCTTGACCTCGTCGTTACCGGAAACATCGACCCGCCGGGACAGATCGCCGATTGCCACGGCATTGGCCAAGCCGACCGCCTTGCCGAGGCCGCGAGCGACCGAAATGGCGATATAGGCGGCCGAACCGACGCCGATGAGCAGTGACAGAACGACGGCGGACAGCATCAGCAGGCGAAGCGAGGCATAGGTCTGGTCGGCCAGAATTTTGTCGTCGGCCATTCCTTTTTCGGCCATGGCAACCAGTTGATCGGCGACTTGCGCGAGCTTGGTCGCCGCTGCCCGGACCTCGCCCGCCGACAGGGCCTGGGCTTTCACTTCGGTATTCCGGCGGGTCTGAACGACCAGATCGTCCGACAGTTTTTCATAGGCCCGGAATTTGTCGAGAAAGGCCGTCCAGGCCCGAATGTCCTCGTCGGTGGTCAAGAGCGCGCGGGTCGATTCCTGCAAACGGCGAATCTCGTCGACCTGCGCCGGCAACGGCTTCATCGCCGCCTCGGTGGCCGCGTCGTCGGAGGCCAGCAGCGAGTTGCGAATGATCACCCGCGCCTGCGCCCATTCGGTGGTCATGTGGCGGATTTCCTCGGCGATCCGCACCTGCGCCGGCGACGGCGCGGCGCCAGCCTTTTCGACCCGCTCAAGCAGCGGCCGGAGCGCCTCCATGGCTGTATTGGTCACCTCGTTGCCAATACCGTTGGCCATCTCCGCAGCTTTTCCATTCGAATGGATGCGGCCCAGACTACGGACTTTGTCCTCGGCGGTGGTGAATTCGCCAAACGCCGCCTCGATCTGCGGCAACAGCCGAAGGCCGGCCTCACCGGCCACCTTGCGATACTGCTCAAGAATGGATTTGAACTCGTCACGCCGCGACAGCATCGCCTTGTCGAACCGGTCGAGGTCTGCCTCTTCGCTCGACAGCAGGAAATTCTTCTCTTCCCGCTGGATCAGAAATATCGTCTTGGGCATTTCCTGGGCGATCTTCACCCGCTGCGCCGACAGATTGACCAGTTCATCGATCTTGCCGTTCAGTTCCGACAAGCCATTGATGGCGATCATCGCCGTGACGGCCGACAGGACGATCACGACGCCAAATGCCAGAACCATTTTCAGCTTGATGGTGATGCGCATGACGGCTCCCCCGCTTTGGATTTTCCTTGTCCGGCGTGTTGGTCAGTCCTCGGAAAAAATCCGGACGATATCGGGTATGACAATGAAATCGCTGCCCCGCTTGCCGATTCCTTTGATGAAGTCGGGCCGCCATCGCATGCCGATGTCGGGAGTGTCCTCGATGGACGCCCCACCGATGGTGGTCACCTCATAGACTTTGTCGGCCAACAGGCCGACGACCGTCGGCTCGCCGCCGAAGTCGATCTCGATGACGACGATACGGGTGTCGATCGAGGGAGGGGTCTGTTCCATGCCGAATTTGATGCGCAAATCGGACAAGGGCACGACCTTGCCACGGACATTGATCAGGTTGCCGACGAAGGGCCGCGCCCCCGGAACTTCGGTGAGTGGGATCATGTCGAGAATCTCGTGGACGCAATTGGCGTCGATGGCAAAGATCTCGCCTCCCAACGCCAAGGTCAGCGCCTCGAAGGATTGATTATCGTTGGCGGCCATGTCTCACACACTCCCTTGCGTCACGATGCGTCACGCTGCTGTTCGAGGGTCTGGCCAAAGGCGACCAGATGACCGATATCGAGAATCAACGCCACAGAGCCATCACCCAGGATGGTTGCCCCGGAGAAATTTTGGACATCGGCGTGCAGCTTCGACAGCGACTTGATGACCGTCTGGTGGTCGCCCAGAACCTGGTCGACCACCAGACCAACCCGGCGTTCTCCGGCCGAGATGATCACCACTTTCTGATAGGGATCGGCCGGTTGCCGCGATGAGAACACGTCGCGCAAACGGATGAAGGGCACCAGCGCACCGCGGATATTGAGGAAGTTGCGCCCGTTGTGGCGCAGATCCTCTTCCAAGGACAATTCGACGCATTCCTCGACGGCCGACAGCGGAATGACGAAACGGCCGAGCCCGACGCGTACCAGCAGGCCATCGATGATCGCCAGGGTCAGCGGCAGTCCCAGGGTGATCTCGGTCCCGGCGCCCGGCGTGCTGGTGATATCGATGGTGCCGCGCAGGGAATCGATCGTACGTTTGACGACGTCCATGCCGACGCCGCGTCCGGACAGGCTGGTCACCGCTTTGGCGGTCGAGAACCCCGGCTGGAAAATCAATTGGAACAGATCGGCATCCGACAGACGGGCACCGGGTTGGATCAGGTCCTGTTCTTCCGCCTTGGCGCGAATCCGGTCGCGGTTCAATCCCCGGCCGTCGTCCTTGATGGAGATCAGCACCTGGGTTCCAGCATGGCGGGCCGACAGATGAATGAGACCCTGCGGCGATTTCCCGGCGGCCTGTCGCTCCTCGGCCTTTTCCAGGCCATGGTCGAGGCTGTTGCGGATGATATGAACCAGCGGATCGTTGAGCCGCTCGATCATCGTCTTGTCGAGCTCGGTTTCCTCGCCCGACATGGTCAAGGCCACGTCCTTGGCCATGTCTTGCGAAAGATCGCGGACCAGTCGGCGGAAGCGGCCGAACAGGGTGCCAATCGGCACCATGCGAATCCCCATGGCGGTATCGCGCAAGCCATTGGACAGACGTTCGATCTCCTCCGTCACCGACTTGATCTGGAGATCGGCGCTGGAGGCGACCAATTGCTTCAGCCTTGCATGCGAAATCACCAGTTCACCGACCTGATCCATCAGATCGTCGAGCCGTTCGGCCGGAACCCTGATTGAGTTGGAGGCTTTGCCGGTTTCCGGTTCCGACCGCAGATGTTTTTGTTCCGCCAAGGCGGAACGGACACGCTCCTCGGTAACCGCGCCGCCCTCGACCAGCAACTGTCCCAGCTTCGGCTGACCGGCAGCCACCGCAGCCAGCTTCCCGGCTTCCACCTCGCCACGATCGACAAGGATTTCGCCGATGCGCTTGGACTCGGGATCGACCGGCTCGATCTTGAGATCGGTGTCATCCATGACGAAGATGAAGACATCCTCGATCGCCGCCTTCGGTTGGCTCGTGGTCAGAACAACGTCCCAGGCCAGATAGCAGCGGTTAGGGTCCATCTCCTCGACGCGCGGCACGGTCTCCGTCAGGGCCATTACCGTGGCGGTTCCCAATCCTCGTAATTCATCGAGCAGCAGTAAGGGGTTGGTTCCACGTTCGAGGGCGTCGGGGGCAAGACGGAAACGGACCCGCCATGTCACCTCGGCCTCGGCAGCCTTGACCGCGGCCGTGCCCGAAACTGTCGCCGGTCGCACCGAGGCGCTGGAAACCGGTCCCGTCTGTTCGGCAACGCGCGCCAGGAGCCGCTCGCCCTCCTTCTGGTCTGCCTGCTCGGGGTCGTCGATCAGCGCCCGGATATGATCCTGGGCGGCCAGGGCAATGCTGATAAGTTCGGAGTTCGGCGCCAATTCCCCTTTGCGGACCCGGTCGAAGGCCGTTTCCAGGTGATGGGTAAAGCTGGCCGCCGCCGAAAAGCCAAACATCGCCCCCGACCCCTTGATGGTATGCAAGGCACGAAAAGCAGTGTCGAGCAATTCACGGTCGCCAGGCCGCTCCTCCAAGCTGAGCAACGCCTCCTCCAACGCCGCCAACAGCTCGGGAGCCTCCTCTCGAAAGGCCTGCGCAGGGTCGTTCCGCGTATTCATGATCCAAGTACCTTCCGCACAACGCCCAGCAACTGGTCCTGCTGGAATGGTTTGACGATCCACGCGGTGGCGCCGGCGGCCTTCGCCTCGCCCTTCTTGCCCGCATCGGATTCCGTCGTCAGAAAGATGATCGGCACGCCTTTGTAGGCGGGCAAACCGCGCAACTCGCGAATCAAGGCGAGACCGTCCATGTTGGGCATGTTGAGGTCGGTTAGAACCAGGTGGATACCGCCGGCCTTGGCCTTCGCCAAAGCGTCTTTGCCGTCCACCGCCTCGATCACGTCATAGCCGGCTCCGGTAAGCGTCATCTTCACCAAAAGCCGCATGCTGGCGGAATCATCAACGCTGAGGATGGTTTTCGACATTGTTCAAGCCTCGCCAATCCAAAAACCGTCGCTGGGCAGAGGCGGCTCGCCGACAAAGCCACCTCTCTGCAGGGCCGTCAGCAGGACGTCCGCCACCGGCTTCTTCAGCGAAAAAGAAAGATTCCGACCAGCCGCGCTCACGCGGGCAGCGATCAGAACCTGGATAAAACTGATGTCGACGGCCGTGACATTGCTGCAGTCCACTTGAATGGGACGGCCATCGACCATGGCGGCGCAAAACTTGTCATGTAACGCTTCTGCGCTTGCGAGAAGATTCTCACCACCGCAATCGACGATAAGATGAGTATTATTTTCTTCCATGTCATTCCCTCAAGAAAACAATCGACATCCAGGTAAATAATAAAAATATATGTATTATATATTTACATTGCATCTATACAATTATTACAAATAACACAAACCATTATAGGCAATTAGACTAACTTATTCACCTAATCCATATTATCATTATAAATTTCTCGGACGCTTTCCAACGCTGCCCCGAACGCGGCCATACAGTCAGGGGCGAAATGAGCCCCCTCCCCGTCACACAGGTGCCGGTAGGCATCATCGAACGACCAGGCCGGTTTGTAAGGCCGCGCGGTGGTCAGGGCGTCGAATACGTCGGCCACCGCAACAATGCGACCAGCCAGCGGAATGTCGTTCCCAGTCAACCCATGTGGATATCCGCTGCCGTCGAATCGTTCGTGGTGGGTCAACGCGATATCGCAGGCAAGTTGCAGCAAGGGCGAGTTGCTGCCGGAAAGAATCTCGGCGCCATGACGGGCATGACTTTTCATGATCTCGTATTCCTCGGCGCTCAGTTTTCCCGGCTTGAGCAGAATGTGATCCGGAATGGCCACCTTGCCGACATCGTGCAGAGGACTGGCGGCCCGGATCATGTCGGACTGCGCCGCAGACAATCCCAGCGCGCCAGCAATCAACCAGGAGTAAGTGGACATGCGCGCAAGATGCCGGCCTGTCTGGGTATCCCGATGCTCGGCGGTTCTGGCCAGAAATAGCAGCGCCTCACGCTCGCGTTCCACCAGGGTCGCCGTGGCCCGCGCCACTTCGCTGGCCAACCAAGCGGACTGATCCGCCAGAGCCTTGTGCGCCCGGTACGCTTCCAGAGTATTACCGACGCGCGCAATGAATTCGACGGGATCGACCGGCTTGGTAAGAAAGTCTGTCGCACCAAGCTGCAAGGCCATGTAGCGAACATCGCGCAAATCAGACGATGTCACCATAATGATCGGGATGGTCTTCTTGGCCGGATTGCCCCGAAGAATCTCGATAAAGGCCAATCCATCGGGCTCCGGCATCACATAATCAACGATAACCAGATCGGCGGAATGCACCTCAAGCCATGCGAGTGCTTCCAGCGAACTGACGAACGATACCGCCGTCACCCCCTGCAGTTCCAAAACCAACCCCGACATCAGCGAAACAGAGCTCTGACTGTCGTCGACAATGACGACCGTCATGGCGTTCAGGCCCGGCCTTATCTCGTCATCGCGCGGAGGAGAGGCCACCATCGCCACCTCGTCGAGAAGTTGATTTACGCCTTAAGTATTTACCACTAGAGGTATCATAAGTAGATCTTGCGCGCAACCCGTTTTCCCACGTGAACCACATGCAAACTTCCGGTAAACAAAACTATTTTTCTTATATATAAATTCTAAATCGTCGACATTATTTTACAATTTTTCATATGTATAAGATATGATCTCAGAAAATGGGATTACTTTAATAAATAGACTGTTTAATACAATCACTAACCATTTGTTTTTCATATATTTACTTGTGAATTTAGAAAAATTCCCATTTATTATTTTCATCAAGACATTTTTGACACTGGGAAAAGACGGCTCTCAAAAACGCATTGGTTGAAATATAATCGTCCATTATATCCTAACACGCCAGCGATTCATCGGGATGTTTTAGGAATCGGAGTCGATCGGGCGTCGGAGTATCAGCAAAATATCCGACGATTTGTGGCGGACGCCCCTGCGCCGGTGCTACCATCCGCCGCTATGCGCGCACTCATTCTTGCTCTCCTCCTGTTACCGACAGCAGTCTTAGCCGATGACAGGTCCCCCCAGTCGCTTTCGCCAGCGGACGTCGGAGTTCGGGTCGAGAAACCGGCCGGCGATGGAACGCACTTCTCGCAAGGGTCCGGCGTCTTCATCGGCCGGGGATTGGTTCTCACCGCCGCTCACGTGGTCAAGGTGGACCCCGCCAATACCAAGGTCACGGTCCTGTTGGACGGCTGGCGCCTGGACGGCACTCTGGTCTTCGATGGGCAACGCGAAAATGTCGACCTCGCCCTGATCCTGCTCCCTCCGGAGGTTTTGTCTGAAAAGCGACGTACCCAGGCACAGGTTCCGGTTTGCGCCGCCAACCCTGGACCGAACCAACCGGTGGCAGTAGCCTCCATGGGAACGGTGACCAACGCGGCCACCATTCCGACAGCCATCACCTCGGATCTGCAGACGGGCACCTGGACCAATCTCCTGAGTACAGGCTTTCACCAGGGAAATTCAGGTGGCGGGGTCTTCAATCCGCAACAGGGATGTCTTTGGGGAATCCTCAACATGGAAATGAGCGGGCCGTCGCAGACCAACGGCCAACTCATCGATCTGACTGCCTTCGTCCCAGCGAGCAAGATCACACCGTTCCTTGACGAATTTAGGCAGCAGAACCGTTGATCGCTATTCCTTTTGGCACATCTTTTAAGGAAGATCGTCGGTTCTGGCGGCGATCCAGGACGGGCTGATCCCGCCTCGCACGCCGATGCCTCATTATCTGGCGTCTGTGCCGGTTTCAAAGGTGATCGCTATGCGCAAGTTCATCGCTGCCGCTCTTCATGCCATGGGTTCATTGACCGTCGCGGCGGTCCTTGCCGGAGCGATGGCTGCTCCGGCCATTGCCCATGGCCCCGGTGGCGGTGGATGGCATGGTGGCGGAGATGGGTGGCACGGCGGGGATCGAGGGAGATGGCATGGTGGCTGGGGCGTCGATGTCATGATGGGTTGGCCTGGCTACTACGATTACGCCCCCTACCCTTACCCATACCCTTATGCCTACCCGACCTATGTCGTGCCGGCACCGACCACGACCATCATCCAGCAGGCTCCGGTGACGATCCCCGCACCAGCGGCGCAGTACTATTATTATTGCGACAACCCCAAGGGCTATTATCCCTATGTCGCAACCTGCCAGCAGGCTTGGCGCCCTGTGTCGGCAACGCCGCCGACGCCGTGACGATGACGGCATGCCGAAATGGGCGGGCGGGGAGCAGACACCCAAGCCCGCTCACGGCCACGAAAAGAGGATGGTGTTTTTTTTCTACGAAAGCATAGTGACGCTGAGGAAACTCAGATCTTCCATCTTGGTCAGACGCTGGGCGGCATCGGCATTGCCGAACGCCAAATTGTTCTCGACCTGCTCACCCAGAGCCCGTGCGCGGGCGACCACGATTTTCTCAACAACACTGAAAATACTAGATAAAATGACCATGACACACTCCTGCGGCAGTTATTGCGGCGTACCATAATAGAAACAGGGACCTCCAACAAGTTCGCCACGGCATCATCAGCCATGCGTAACCAATGGTCAAAATAGCTAGATTATACACAACATACGGCTTGACATCGGCGAGGGAACCGACAATGCGGCGCGCCCCGATCGATCGGGATTCTGCGACACGGCTGCGCTACATTGGCATCGGGTTCAGGTCGGATCCGAACCTTGGACACGAGCACAGGAGCGAAACGATGATTGGCAATGACGGCAAGCCGGTGACCCGGGATATGGTCCGAGCGGCAGTCGGGGTTTACAATACCGAGTCTCGCGGCTCGAAGGCGTTTTCCGATATTCCCCGCGCCTTGGTCACCATTCTCGACAATCTGGCCATCGGCAAGACAACCTATGTGAAGGGCGCCGACGGCCAACTGCAGATCAGCCGGCGTAAGGACAAAACCATCGTCGCGGCTTAAGGTCCGGCGTGGGGGAACCGCCGACGTCGATATTGGGAGCATCATGAATGGCTCCCTGTTTTTTTGTCGGGACCACCTGTTTCACCTCTCCCCATCGTGAAAGGTAAAGGACGGCGGACAGAAAACGGCACATCTCGCGCCGCCGGGAGCATCTTGACCCATGGCGCCGGACGCGTCCTATATCGCAGGTCTGTTCGCCAACGCCGTTCGACAACACCAGAGCGGACAGCTTGACGAAGCGGAACGGCTTTACCGGCAAATTCTCGATGCCGACCCCCGCCACGCCGACAGCCTGCACCTCCTGGGAGTGATGGCCTCGCAACGGGGCCGTCAAGATCTTGCCATCGACAGGATCACCAGAGCGATTGGACTCGATGCCACGGTCTCGTCCTATCACTGCAATCTCGCTGCGGTGTATCAGACTGCCGGCCGGCTGGACCGGGCGATCGGTTGCTATTGCAAGATCCTTGAACTCAAGCCGAATGATCGCGACGCCCACAACAATCTGGCCAATGCGCTTCTGACGCTGGACCGGTTGGAGGAGGCGATGGCCTGCTACCGCCGCATCATCGATCTTGAGCCGAATGACCCGGCCACCCATTACAACCTGGGCCTCGCGCTGCAGAAGCAAGGCCGGTTGGAGGAGGCCGCCCGCTGTTATCGCCGCACCATCGACATCGCGCCGGGGCATCTGAAAGCACACAACAATCTCGGTCTTGTGCTTCAGGACCTGGGCCGGTTGGAGGAGGCTGTCGACTGTCATCGCAGGGCCGCCGACATCGAGCCGAATTTCGCGGCGACGCACAACAATCTGGGTATCGTTCTTCAGGAACAAGGCTGCGTGCCGGAAGCGATCGGCTGTTTCCGCAAGGCGCTCTGTCTCAAGCCCGATTATGCCGAGGCTCACAACAACCTTGGCGCCGCGCTTGAAGAGATCGGAGGACAGAACGACGTCATTGCCTGCTATCGCAAGGCACTCGTCCTCGAACCGAATTTTGCCGAAGCACACAAAAATCTGGGAATGGCCCTGCTGGCACGGGGAAATCTGCCGGCTGGCTGGCGGGAATATGAATGGCGCTGGAAGACGCCGGCGATGACCCGGGTCCGCCGCGATTTCATGCAACCGCAATGGTCGGGCGAGGCGGCGGACGATAGGACGCTGCTGATTCACGGCGAACAGGGTTTCGGCGACACCTTGCAGTTTTGTCGTTTTGCCGCGCTGGCAGGCGCGCAGGGGTGGCGCGTCGTCATGGAGGTCCAACGACCGCTGGTCCGACTGCTCGCCGGTTTTCCGGGACTCGATCGGGTGATCGGACGCGGCGATGCACTGCCCCCCTTCGATCTTCACTGCCCGATGCTCAGCCTGCCTTTGGCATTGGGAACCACTCTGGTCACTATTCCCTCGGCCGCGTCCTACCTGCGCGCCGACGATGGCGAGATTGCGACATGGCGACGGCGGCTGGCCGCCTTACCCGACCGAAGTCCGCGGATCGGCGTGGTCTGGGCGGGAAACCGTCGGGCCCGCCACCCCCATGCGGCGGCGATCGACCGGCGGCGATCAATCGCCCCGGAACGGCTGTCTCCCCTGTTCACGCTGACCGGGCTGCATTTTTTCAGCCTGCAAAAGGACGAGCCGTCCGCGCCGAAAAGATTTCCGCTGATCGATGTGATGGACGAAATGGAGGATTTTGCCAGCACCGCCGCATTGATCGCCAATCTCGACCTTGTCATCTCGGTCGATACAGCCGTCGCTCATCTGGCGGCGGCGCTCGGCAAACCGGTTTGGTTGCTCGACCGCGCCGATTCATGCTGGCGCTGGTTCAGGAACCGCGAAGACAGCCCGTGGTATCCCTCGCTTCGACTGTTCCGACAACCGAAACGAGGCGATTGGTCAAGCGTGATCGAAAATGTAAGAATCGAATTGCAGCGTTTTGCCGAAAACCGCCAGCCGGAGCAACGGGAGGCATAGGCACCACGCGCCGCCGAAGCAGGAGAAGCCCCTACTCCGCCGTACGGACGACCCGCCAAAAATTGAGATCACAGAGCACGCCGGCGGCAATGGTGATCAAACCACCGAGATTGTCGCAGCTGCGCAGACGGACATGTGATATGCCGTCAACGGCGGTCCAAACCTCGACCACCTCCCAGATCTTTCCGTGCGACTCGCCGACCTTGGTGAAGCGGTCGCTCGGCTGAACCTGTGGGACCTTTAATTTGACCATCTGTCTTTCCGTCTCGATCAGTTCAATACCATTCCAGGCCGGTCGGCGCCTCCCGCCAAACACGATCGCCCGTGGGCGTCACGTCTGGCGGTTGACGGTGGAACCTATGGTATTATCGACGCGATTGCGGCAATTCTGAGGACAACGAAGACAGATTCGTGACATCTCCCGGGCGCGAGGCTCTCGACAGAGTTTTCATCGCCCCCCGGCCCTCCCCACGAGAGGGCCGGGGATCGATGTCACAAGTAGCTGTTGACCAGGTTTTCCAGATATTCCTGGCGACCCGACTGCGGTACCGGTTCGGTATTGCGCCGTTCGACATCGGCGGCGATATCGGCCAAAGAAAGCGGACCTTTCAGCAAGGTTTGGCCTTCCGGCGTCCGCCATTTGGCATAGCGTTGAGCGACATGACCGGCAAGTTTGCCGCTTTCGACCATCTGCGCGGCAATCAGCAAGGCGTGGGCGCAGGTGTCAATACCGCCGATATGCGCGTGGAGCAGATCGTCGGGAGCGATCGATTGACGGCGGATCTTGGCGTCGAAATTGAGACCTCCGGTGGAAAACCCGCCACCCTGCAACACGTAATAGAGGCTAAGCGCGACGTCCTGGACATTGTTGGGAAACTGATCGGTATCCCATCCCAGCAGGCTGTCGCCGCGATTGGTATCGAGCGACCCGAAGATCCCCAGTGCGTTGGCCAGCGCGATTTCGTGCTCGAAGGTGTGACCGGCCAGCATGGCGTGGTTGGCTTCGATATTGACCTTGACCTCGTTTTCCAGGCCATACCGCTTGAGAAAACCGTAAACGGTCGCAGTGTCGAAATCATATTGGTGTTTGGTCGGCTCTTTGGGTTTCGGCTCGATCAGGATGGTCCCGGTAAAGCCGATCTTGTGCTTGTAGTCGACGACCAACGACAAAAACCGTCCCAGTTGGTCCATCTCATGCTTCAGATCGGTATTGAGAAGCGTCTCATACCCCTCGCGGCCGCCCCACAACACATAGTTCTGGCCGCCCAGTTGTTGGGTGACGTCGAGGCAGTTCTTCACCGTGGCGGCGGCATAGGCGAAGACCTCGGGGTCGGGATTGGTCGCCGCGCCGGCCATGAATCGCGGATGGGAAAACAGGTTCGCCGTCCCCCACAGCAACCGGACCTTGGTCTCCTCGATCTTGCGGGCGAGGACATCGGCGATGGTGCGGAAATTGCGCAGCGATTCGGCAAAATTCGCCCCTTCCGGGGCAATGTCGCGGTCGTGAAATGTGAAGAACGGGATGCCCAGCAGCCGGAAGGCCTCGAACGCGACGTCGGCCTTCAGGCGGGCCCCTTCCATCGCGTCACCGGACTGCCACGGCCGATTGAGCGTGGCCGAACCGAACGGATCTCCGCCGGTCAGGCAGAAGCTATGCCAATAGCAGACGGCAAAACGCAAATGATCTTCCATTCGCTTGCCAAGGATCATGCGGTCCGGCTGATACCATTTGTAGGCCAGGGGGTTGGAGCTATCTGGCCCTTCGAAGCGGATTGGGGCGATGTCGCCAAAAAATGACGTGCTCATGAGCAGGCGAACTCCTTGATTGCAGGATAAAGTCGACGGTAGCGGCCATAGGCGTCGTCATAGGCAGAGACCCAGGCGGGATCCGGCTCAATGGTCGCGGCAATGGCGGGGGGAGTGCAAATGTCGCGCGGATCGGCGTTACGGCCGGCGCAGAGGGCAAGACGCGCGGCGCCGAAAGCTGCGCCCAGGTCGCCTTCGGCCGGCAGATCAAGCGGCCGATCGAGCACCGCTGCGATGATCTTGAGCCAAAGCCGCGACTGCGACCCGCCGCCCACGGCCCAGGCCCGGGGAATCGCCGTACCGGCGTCCGAGAGAACACGCAGACAATCACGGAAGGCAAACGCCACACCTTCGAGAACCGCCTGCGTCAAGGCGTTGTAATCCGTGGCATGCCCGAGCCCGATGAAGGCACCGCGCAGTCTGGCTTCGTTGTGTGGGGTCCGTTCGCCCCCCAGATAGGGCAGGAACATGACCTCGCCGGGGCCGCTCAGGCTTTCGCCGAGCGCCGCGGTCATCTGCGGCGCTTTGATACCGGAAAGGCGCGACAGCCATTGCAAGCTGTCGGTCGCCGCCAAAATCACCCCCATCTGATGCCAGGTTGCCGGCACGGCATGGCAAAAGGCGTGGACGCCGGCAGCCGTGTTGGGAGAGAACTTCTCTGTCGTGGCAAACAGAACGCCCGACGTTCCCAGTGACAGGAAGGCATTGCCGGGGCGAACGGCGCCGATACCGCAGGCGGCCGACGCATTGTCGCCACCGCCACCGGCGACGACCACCGTCCGCTCCATCCCATATCGGACCGCCAGTTCCGGCAACAGGGTTCCCGATATGGCGCTTCCCTCGACGAGACGTGGCATCTGCCCGCGCGACAGGCCGCAATGTTCGAGGGCCGGGTCCGACCAGGCCCGTCGCCCGACGTCCAGCCAGCCGGTCCCGGCGGCATCGGACATGTCGCTGACATAATCGCCGGTCAGCCGCAACCGGATGAAGTCCTTGGGCAGCAGCACCATCTTGATCCGGCTGAAGACGTCGGGCTCATGGCGGGCCAGCCAAAGCAACTTCGGCGCGGTAAAGCCCGGCATGACGACATTGCCGGTGATGGCCCGGATCTCGGGGAACGCCGTTTCGAGATCGCCGCACTCGGCGGCGCTCCGGGTGTCATTCCAGAGGATCGCCGGCCGCAAGACCTGATCCTTGTCGCCCAGCACCGTCGCGCCATGCATCTGCCCGGAAAGGCCGATCGCTTCGACGGCTCGGATCTCAGCCGGATGCGCCGCCGCCAGTGAATCGAGAACCGCCAGCGTCGCCTGCCACCAGTCCTCCGGGTCCTGTTCCGACCATCCGGGCTTCGGGCGAGACACCGTCAAGCCAGCCGATGCGCTGCCGACGACCGTCTGGTCCTCGGTCATCAAGACTCCCTTGACGGAAGATGTGCCTAAGTCGATTCCAATAAACATCGTCGCCTCTCGGTCAGAATTCTAAGAACAGACCCCAAGGTCTTATATGACGCTTCCGCTCCGCTTCAGCGGGCTCAAGCGCCGCTCGGGCTTAAGGGCCAGATTCATTTGTTTATCAACAGGCCCTACGGCAAATTATCGCGAACAAAAATATCGATGCGAACCCGCGGTGGAACGAATCCGACGCAACCGTCGCTGAAGGCCTTTAAGGTCTGAACGGCGTTCTCCACTTCGTCGGCGGCTTCTTGATGGATCACCGCGTCGAACGTTCCGGAGATCAGCGCGCGGCGCGAGTGAACGGTCAGTTCATGGGCGATGACCACGACATCGCGCTGCCTGCCGCGGTCTTCCAGCGCATCGATGATCCCCCGGTTTCCAGCCCCCATGCTGTAAATCCCTACCAGATCGGGATGCCGGTCCAACAGTTCGCCGACCAGCGGAGCGGTGACGCGACTGTCATCGCGGCCCTCCAACACCGGCAGCAATGTCAGACCAGGAAAATCGCACAGCATTGTCTGCGCAAAGCCCAGACGCCGCGCGACGTGATCATTCAGCATCAAGGATCCGACAATCTGCGCGACCGATCCCCGCCGTCCGGCGACGAAGCGGCCGATCAGCGACGCAGCAACCCGTCCCGCCGCCACATTGTTGATACCGATGCAGTCCAAACGGCGCGATGGCGTAATGTCGGACACCAACGTGACCACCCCGACACCACGCTCGACCAGAGAGTCGATCGCCTCGCGAACCGCCGGCGTGTCGATGGCAACGACCGCCACCCCCATGGTTTCTTCGGGAACGATACCGTCGAGCACGTGGCACAGATCGGCGCCATCAAGTTCCCGGTAATGGGTCTCGGTAACATGGATGCGCTGATCGACCAGTCTCTTCGATGCCGCCTGCACCTGCTGCGAAAGATTGGTCATGAAGGTATTGTGGGCGACGTCGGGCAGGACGAATTCGAAGCGATATTCCCGGCTGGTCGCCAAACTGGCCGCGAAAACATCACGGCGGAAATCGAGCTGCTCGATCGCCTTGTTGACGCGACCAATAGTTGTTTCGCTCACGCCCTTCCGACCGTTGAGCACGCGGTCAACGGTCGCCAGACTAACCCCCGCCTGGGCAGCCACGTCACGAATTGTCACGCGCCCCACCGAGATTGCTCCTTGCAATATCCGCAGTTCGCCACGGCGTCCAATCGCCTGGCAATCTGTTTAGAATCAGTAACATGGTATCTGAGGTACGTAAATCAGAATCTTGTCCATTTTACCTTCACGACGTCTCCTGAGAATTTTTCAACCATTGCTCGATTCCCCTGATTTCGGCGAAAATCAACACCCTTTCGTGAAATCTAACTAACGGCATATAACCGAGGGCACACAGGAAACGTTTTCTGATCGGGAGAAATGATTGATGTACGTTCATCAGAATGATAGATTTAAACACGTTGAAGTTGATGTAAGCTCTTAATTGATTGGTTGATTCACGCACAGAGACCGTGAATGAACCGCGTCGTTAGGGAGGATACAAATAAATGAAACTCACGCGCATCATGGCGGGGGCTCTTGTTGCCCTCGCCCTCGGACTGAACGTCGCCCCCGCCAATGCCAGCCCCGACAAGCCGGTCATTGGCTTCTCCATTGACGATCTGCGTGTCGAACGCTGGACCCGCGACCGTGACTTCTTTATCGAAGCCGCGGGAAAGCTTGGTGCGACCGTCAATGTGCAATCGGCCAACGCCAGTGAGGAAAGACAGGCGTCGCAGATTGAAAACCTGATTTCCAAGAAGGTTGACGCGATCGTCATCGTCCCCTTCAACTCGAAGGCTCTGACCAACGTTATCGCCGAAGCCAAGAAGGCGGGAATCAAGGTCATCTCCTATGACCGACTGATTCTGAACGCCGATGTCGATGCTTATATCTCCTTCGATAACGAGCGCGTTGGATATATGCAGGCGGAAGCCGTGTTGAAGGCCAAGCCGACCGGCAATTATTATCTCTTGGGTGGTTCGCCGACCGACAACAACGCCAAGATGCTGCGCGCCGGCCAGGAAAAGGCCCTGCAGGCGGCCAAGGACAAGGGCGACATCAAGATCGTCGGCGAGCAATGGGTCAAGGAATGGAGCAACACCGAAGCCCTGTCGATCATTGAAAACGCCCTGACCGCCAACAAGAACAACATTGATGCCATCGTTGCTTCCAACGACGGTACCGCCGGTGGAGCCATCCAGGCCCTGGCTGCCCAGGGGTTGGCCGGCAAGGTTGCCATTTCCGGTCAGGATTGCGATCTGGCCGGCGTCAAGCGGATCGTTGACGGTACCCAGACCGTTACCGTTTACAAGCCTCTGAAGCTGATCGCCACCGAGGCCGCCAAGCTGGCCGTCCAGTTGGTCAGGGGCGAAACCCCGTCCTTCAACTCGAAGCTCGACAATGGCTTGAAGCAGGTCAACTCTCAGTTGCTGACCCCGATCGCCGTCACCAAGGAAAATGTTGATCTGGTGATCAAGGACGGTTTCTACACGCACGAACAGGTTTATGGCAAGTAAACGTCTTCTCCGAACCAACTGTTAAAAGCCGGCGGCGCGACAGCGCCGCCGTGTTGGGGGACTTTTAACTTAAGCGGGGCTCGGCTGCCCCCCTGGCTGTGTCCCATGCCCCCTACTCACGGAGACCAAAAGACCATGTCTGAATACCTGTTAGAGATGCGGGGCATCGTCAAGGAGTTCTCGGGCGTCAAGGCGATCGATGGAATCGATCTGCTGGTGCGTCCGGGGGAGTGCGTCGGCCTGTGCGGCGAAAATGGCGCTGGCAAATCGACCTTGGTGAAAGTGCTGTCCGCCGTTCATCCCTATGGGACCTGGGAAGGAAAGATACTTTTCGAAGGGAAAGAGTTGAAAGCGGCCAACATCCGGGAAACGGAAGCCGCCGGGATCGTCATCATTCACCAGGAACTGATGATGGCTCCGTATTTGTCGGTCACCGAAAATATTTTCTTGGGAAACGAAATTCTCAGCTTCGGCGGCTTCATGGACTACTCGGCAATGTACGCCCGTGCCGCCAAGTTGATGGACGAAGTGCACATGTCCGATATCAACGTTGCCATGCCCGTCATGAACTACGGCGCCGGCAAGCAGCAGTTGATCGAAATCGCCAAAGCCCTCAATAAAAACGCCAAGCTTCTGATTCTCGATGAACCGTCCTCCGCCCTGACGGAAACCGAAACGAAGATCCTGCTGGACCTGATCAAGGACCTGAAGCGCAAGGGCGTAGCCTGCGTCTACATTTCCCATAAGATTGAAGAAGTGGCCGAAATCGCCGATACGGTCACCGTCATCCGCGACGGCACCCATGTCGGGACCAAACCGATGGCCGAACTCGATAAGGGCAAGATCATCGCCATGATGGTCGGTCGTGAAATCAAGAATTTGTTCCCGCGCGAGGAACACCCGATCGGCGACGTGATCTTCGAAGTCAAAAACGTCACCTGCTGGGACCCCACCAACCCGGAGCGCAAGCTGGTCAACGACGTATCGTTCCAGTTGCGGTATGGCGAAATCCTGGGCGTTGCCGGACTGGTCGGAGCCGGACGCACCGAACTGATGAGCAAAATTTTCGGTTGTTATAAGGGTATTCATGTCGGCGACGTCTACCTCGAAGGAAAAAAGCTCAACATCAAGACTCCTCGCGATGCCGTCGCCCACGGTATCTGCATGGTTCCCGAAGATCGCAAGCGCCAGGGCATCGTCCCTTTGATGGCAGTCGGCCACAACATCACCTTGACCGTTCTGAACCGTCATACCGGCCTCGGCATGATCAAGGGCGAAGAGGAGATGTCGGTCATCCACCAGCAGATCGACCGCATGAGGATCAAGACGGCGCATGCCCTGCTGCCGATCCGTGGTCTGTCCGGCGGTAACCAGCAAAAGGCCGTCGTGGCGAAAATGCTGCTGACAATGCCAAAAGTCCTCATCCTTGACGAACCGACGCGCGGCATCGATGTCGGCGCCAAGTACGAAATCTATAAGCTCTTGTTCGAACTCGCCCGCCAGGGCATTTCGATCATCATGGTGTCTTCGGAACTGCCGGAAGTACTGGGAATCAGTGATCGCGTTCTGGTCATGGGAGAAGGATATTTGCGGGGTAATTTCGTCAACGACTCGCTGACACAAGAGCAGGTTCTCACCGCCGCTCTTGGCAAAAAGCCATCGCTGGCTGCTTGATCGTGACTGTCCAAGAAAGAATTAGGTAGGGGTGCCGAACCGTGAACAAGAAAAAAATACAAGGTTTCTTATCGCAATATAAAGTCTTGGCATTGCTCACGGCAATCGCCGTAATTTGGATCTTCTTCGGTTGGTTGACCGAGGGTGATTTTCTGACGCCGCGTAATTTCTCCAACCTGCTGCGCCAGATGGCGATTACCGGCATGCTGGCATCGACAATGGTGCTCGTCATCGTCCTTACCGAGATCGATTTGTCGGTCGGCTATATGTCCGGGCTGCTGGGCGGCATCGCCGCCATTCTGGATGTGAACTACCATCTGTCGCTGGCGGCCAATGTCTCCGTCATTCTGGTTCTCGGAGTGATGATCGGACTGGTAACCGGATACATTACCGCCTACATGCGGATTCCCTCATTCATTGCCACCCTCGGCCTGATGCTCGTCTATCGTGGCGGTGTGCTCGGACTGACCAAGGGGATTACCGTCGGCCCGGTATCGAAGGACATGGTGGTCATCGGTCAGGGTTATCTGCCGGAAACGCTCGGCAACCTATTGGGTGTTGTTCTATTCGCCCTGTTTTGTTTCATCGCCTATCGGACACGCCAGAATCGCAAATTCCACAAACTGGCGATTCCCGCGATGTGGCAGGAAATCGGAAAACTGGTTCTTTGTGGAGCGGCGATCCTGGCTTTCGTCGTCGTGCTGGACAGCTATGAGGGCATTCCGGTTCCGGTATTGATCTTGCTGTTTATCGTCGGGGCTTTCACCATTCTGTCCAACAAAACGGTGTTTGGCCGGCATATCTATGCGATCGGCAGCAACATCGAGGCCACGCGTCTGTCGGGTGTCAATACGGAACG
Organism: Telmatospirillum sp.; assembly: GCA_031291415.1. Taxonomy (GTDB): domain Bacteria; phylum Pseudomonadota; class Alphaproteobacteria; order Rhodospirillales; family Magnetospirillaceae; genus Telmatospirillum. The sequence goes on along the minus strand of JARLJB010000223.1, from coordinate 755 downwards.
GGTACGCCTGATCGTGTTTGGTCTGATGGGGTTGATGTGCGCCTTTGCCGGCCTGACAACGACCGCCCGTCTGGCCGCCGGTTCGCCGTCGGCGGGGCAGGATGGCGCTTTGGATGCCATCGCCTCCTGCTTCATCGGTGGCACATCAATGCGTGGCGGTATCGGTACCGTTAACGGCGCCATGATCGGCGCCGTGATAATGGCCAGCCTCGACAACGGCATGTCGATGATGAATGTCGACACCTTCTGGCAGATGATCGTCAAGGGCTCCATCCTGATCCTTGCAGTCTGGATGGATGTGGCTTCGGGTTCGGAACGCTGACAGGCCAGCCGCACGGAACTGGATCGAAGCGTTAAAGTGGCACCGGCGTCTCTGCCGGTGTTCCGGCAAAGCCGGAAATGCGCAAGATGGAACGCCGCTACTCGCGGCGTGACGGGCAGAGGCGCCCGTTCCACTAGACAGAAACAAACTGGATCGGCGAGGCCGCGCCGATCCGGCCGCCGTCTGGCGGCCTATGACTGCGTGGGGCGGCACGCTGATGAACGGTTCTCGATGACATCAGGCGGCTTGGTCGAGGGGTTGGAGGTCCACCTTGAAACCGAGCTTGGCGAGTTGGGCGACCAGACGCTTGGCCTTGACTTCGGTCGAGCGCCGATCGAAGTGGTCGGCGCCGAGATCCTGATGCTCGGTTCCGTCCTTCAGCATGTGGTAGATCGCGGTCAGCATAGAGGCGGCGACGGCGCAGATCGCTTTT
>JARLJB010000222.1 GCA_031291415.1 Telmatospirillum sp. | reverse complement strand
TGGCGCAATCGAGCGTCACGATCTATGGCGTGCTCGATACGGCAATTCGCTATACCACCAACAACGATGCAGCCGGCGATCACAAAGTCGTATTGGGCGAAGGCATATTCCAAGGCCCACGCCTTGGCTTCAAAGGCAATGAAGATCTGGGCGGCGGTAGCGCTGCAGTGTTCGATCTGGAAGCCGGTATCGTCATCAACAACGGCCAAAGCGATCAACAAGGTCAATTGTTCGGCCGCCAAGCGTTTGTCGGTTTGAAGAACAGCTCCCTGGGCGAAATCGACTTCGGTCGCCAATACAGCCTGGCATTCCAAACCCTGGGTAACTACGACCCGTTGGGCCAAGGCAATGCGAATGAAAACGAATGGGAACTGTTCCTCGAAGGCATCCGCTTCGACAATACGGTTGAGTACACCGGCAATTGGGGTCCTGTAAAGGCACAAGTACAGTACTCGTTCGGCGGCCAAGCTGGCGCCACCAACGTCGGCTCGACGACTGGTGTCGATCTGTCCTACACACAAGGCCCATTGAGCGTCGGCGGCGTGTATCAGCAATCGGTTGATGCCAATTCGAACGATGCCACTCTGTGGGGCTTGGGCGGTTCCTACGTAGTTGGCCCAGCAGCGCTGAGCTTGAGCTATTTCGACTCGAAGCGCGATGCTGGCTTTGCGAAAGCAGCCAGCCTGAGCGGCGGCCCGTTGGCAAATACCAGCTACCTGGGCAACGCCGGCAATTCGCTGCAACGCAAAGACGACGTCTGGACTGCTGGCGTCGTGTGGACAGTGGCTCCTTCGCTGGCATTGACGGTCGGCTACATGTATGACTCGGTCAAGAACGTCTCGTCGACCGGCAACAGCGGCAGCGTCGGCACCGTGTACGGCGTTCTCGACTACAACCTGTCCAAGCGCACTGACGTGTATGTCGAACTCGACAACACCAAGTTGGGCGACGGCGAAATCAATGGCAACTCGCCAGTTGGCAACTTCGGCGGCAACACGACTCGCACCGGCTTGGCTTTCGGCCTGCGCACCAAGTTCTAATCCCGCTTAAACGGGTTTGATCTGAAAGGGGAAAAGGAAACTTTTCCCCTTTTTT
>JARLJB010000037.1 GCA_031291415.1 Telmatospirillum sp. | reverse complement strand
TCGGCTCGGATGAAAGTGGCGAGATCGGCATCGTCGGGATCGAGGAACTTGGAGGTGAAGCCGAAACGGTTCCACAGAACCCAGTCTTCTGCAGGGGCATAGAGGTAGGACTGTCGGAGAGCGTCCTTCACGGCGACGGCGCGCGGCTGCAGGTCCGCCAGGAGTTCGGCTCGGTAGAGCCAGGCATTGCCGTCGACAGGGGCACAAGCGAGGCGATGATTGACCGAGGAAAGCGCCAGATTGCGCGCCTCAGCTATTTCGCGATCGCTGGCCATATTGTCGACGCGGCGCTTCAGTTCCGCCAATCTGATCGACATGAAAGCCTTGGTCGGGTCGTCGAGGCAGGTGCCGATGACATCATCCGAACGATAGCCGGCGACGGCGTCAAGAAGGGCATCGGGCGTCACCGTCGGGTTCTGTTCGATGGCGCGGGCGATATGGATGAGGTCGGCGTAACTGTAGGCGGCGGATAGGTTCCACAGGCTGACGGCAGCGATTGCCACCGAGCCTGCCGCCACGGCCAGCAAATTCAGTAGCTGCAACATCCTGGTCATTTCGGCTTGAGTTCACCCAGACGCGGGCGAATCGGAGGCGTTTGTTTGCCCTCGATGTAGTAATTTCCGTATTTCCTGTAATAATAACCTTTTGCGTCTTCTGATTGGTATAGATCTAGCTTGTCCTTTTCGACCTTATTGAGGACGACGCCAAAACACTTTTCATAGAGAACCGCATCGTCATTGAATGTCGTCTTGACAACGTTGCGTGTCGTCTTACCCCACTCGACCACGAAGAGGAAACCGTCGAACAGCCGTCCCGCCGCGCGAACGTCGATCACCGGGCCGAGCGGCGGAAGATCGACAACGACGTAGTCGAAAGACCGCGCCAAAGCTTGCAGAAGGTGTTCCATCTGCAAGGACGACAGGATCTCGCTGCTCTGGGTCAGCCGCTTGCGGATGACGGTCGGCAGCACCAGAAGCCCGGTATCCGCCTCGTGCAGAAGCGCGTCTTCCAAACGGGCTTCACCACGCAGGACCTCCAGAAGGCCATAGGACGGCACGCGCGCTGTCTGCCGCGTCAGTCCGGGATTGCGCAGGTCGCCATCGATCAGCAGCGTCTTGGCGCCCTGCAGGGCGATCATGCTGGCAAAATTCTTGGCGATCGTCGATTTCCCCTCGCCAGGCAGCACAGACACGACCCCGAGGATCTTGCAGCCCTGCTTATGCCGCAGCATCAGATCCGCTTCGACCTTGGCGCCTCTGAGTGTTTCGGCGAAGGACGACAGCGGATGGTCGACCGCGTATCGCAGGATGGATTCCATCGGGGCCAGTTGCCGCACATCGAAATTGTCACCACCGTAGGTCAGCGCTTCCGACTTCACGCTCTGCAGCATCCCGATCAGCGCCAGGCCAAGCTCGTCCTTGACCTGCTGTCCTGACCGAAACACGCGATCGCGATACTCGCGGAACGCGCCAAGCCCGCCTCCAATCAGCAACCCAAGGACGGCCGACAGGGCCAACACCAGACCAGACTTCGGCGAACTCGGGCTCGTCGGGCGGCTTGCCTCGCTGATGGTGCGCGCTTCCGAGGAGGGAAACGACTGCTTCTGTACGGCATCCTGATAGCGTTGCAAGAATGTCTGGTAGAGAGTTTTGTAGGTCTCCGCCTCACGCTGCAACTCGCGCAATTGCACCATCACCTCGTCGGAGACTGCCTTCTGCCCGACGAGCGATGCCATCGACTGGTTCAGCGACTTCTCGCGGCCGCGTGCCACTTCCAGATCGGAAGCCGTGCTCTCGGCGATGCGGTGCAATTCGTCGAAGATCAGCCGCTCATATTGCGACATCTCATTCTTCAGGCTGATGACCTGATAGTGGTTCAGGCCGAGCTTGGCCGACAGTTCGGACGCCGACTTCGAGGCCTTCAGGTACTTCTGCCGGAGATCGGTGATCACCGGGTTGCCGAGCGACTCCGTGACGGCGGCATCGGCGCGACCGGCAGCGATGATATCGTTGATCTGTCTCAGGCGGGCCTCGGCGTTGGCAGTTGCGGCGTGCGCATCGGAGACCTGCGTGGTGATCTCCTTCATCTGCTGATCCGCATAGAAGGAGCCATCGGCCGACATGATCAGGCCGTTCTTGGCGAGGAAGCGCTGGACCGCCATGTCGGAGGTGAGCGCATGCTGTTTCAATTCCAAAATGCGATCCTGCAGCCAGCCGCTCGCCCGCCGCGTTTCGTCAAATTTGGCGTTCAACTGATCAGCGTAATAGGCCTCGGCATAGGCGTGGCTGATGGCGACGGCCCGATCAGCGTTGGGCGAGGTATAGTCGATCGACAGCACATAGGTCTTGCCGACCCGCTTTATGTCGAGATTGGCCTGCAGGATCGAGATCGCCGCGCGTTTGGCCTTGGCCTGGGCTTCCGCCTCCAGAACATCAGCCGAGGTCATCCAGCGGCGATAGTCGAATGCACTGCGGACGAGCCCGAATATCGTGCTAACGATGCTGGTGCGCCCTGAAATGAACTCCGGATCACCGTCGAGCTTCAGCGCCTTGACGACGCCTTCCGCCACATTGTCCGATTTCAACACCTCGACCTGACTGTCGATCGCGCCGGTGTCATAGGTGGCGTCTGCGATCGAGGTCGACAGCTGGTCCTGATTGCGCCGGCTATCGATGATGATGCGGGTCGATGCGGTATAGAGCGGCTGCGCCGTCATGAGGTAGGCGACACCCAGCGTGACTGCGACAACAACGGCCAGCGCGACGATCTTCAGTTGGCGGCGAGCCGCCGCAACGAGCTTCTCGTAATCGAATTCCGGCGCGCTCTGCCGCTCGAACCGATCATCGGCTCCTTCGGCATCGGACAGACCGGGATTGCGCAAGCGCTCGAGCATTGGGGGGCCTCAGACTGACCTGCACTGCACAGATCGGCAGCTGTGACAAATTGAGACGGGATCTGTCAAAACGGGCTGACGGCGGTCGTGGTGGTGCCAGTCGTCGGGCCCTGAACCGTCGCGAACGAACTGGAAACAGTCTGCGACGAGTTGCTCGACGGGGTCGAAGTAGCCCCAGTTGTCTGCGTGTTTGACCCGGTCGTGGTCGTCGCGGTGGCGGACACGACCGTCGGCGAGCCGCCGACAGGGCCGCCAGCGATACCAGCCGGCGCGTTCACGGCGGTGGTGACCGGCAAGCCGGTGCCGGTATTGTATCCGGTGAGAAATGCCTCCAGGACTGATCCAGGATCAGCCTTCAGGCCGGCAACCGTCGTGGCGACCGTCGTGAAGGTGACCTTGAGATCCTTGTTCGTCCCTGAATCGTCGAGCGTGTTCGCTTCGGCGACCGCTTGGCCGACACCGGCGCCAATCGCGGCAGCCTGGATGTTCGTGCCCTGTTGCGTCGCCTGGATCACTGCGTCGGCAAGAGAGGGATCAGCCAACACCAGCGCCTTCACCAGCGCCGTGAGCATCAGGCCGCCGAGCGGATTGGTCTTCAACAGGCTCGACGGGTCCTTCTTGAAGTTTGCGATCTGATCGGCTGTTGCCTTCTCGGCATCACCAATCGAGGTGCGCTGCTGGCCAGATTGGGCCAGAACAAAGCTCGGCGATCCCGCCAGCAAAACCGTGGCGCCCAGGACCAACGCGCAGAACTTGTTCATGATACCCTCCGTGTCAAACCCACACTACACTTCCAATTGTGGTCTCGTTAGGTCAAATCCTAATATATCGTTAACGTGAGGCGCTATTTGCCCAGATTCTGGATGAGCTTCCGGGTCGTATCGACATCGGTCAAGCTCGAGGCGACGCCGCCCGTAACGGTATTGGCAAGGTTGAAGAACTTGGTGATCTCGACCTGATCGGCGTTTGTGACGTAAAGCACATCGGCATCAATAACACGGAAACGCTGTGCCACGAAGAAACTCGACGGGTCGCGGAAATTGGAATGATAGATCGTCGGGATCTGTTTGATGTCTCGGTCGAAGGCCGAGAGATCGACATTCATTTTTTCAAGGACCTCACGGGGCTCGATCCGATACAACAGGATCTGGCCCGGATCGGCGCGGTTATCAAGCAACCCGCCGGCCTTGCCGACTGCCTCTGTTAGCAACAGATGCTCCTGACCGAACGGGAACTGGCCGCTCTGGCCGGTGGCGCCAAAGGCGGTGAAATTACGCCGCTGCTGGTAAACATAGAGCGTGTCAGCAGGCTGGACGAAGACGTTCTCCTGCTCATTCTGAACAAGATTGAGAAAGTACACCGTCGCCTTCCTGTCGCCACGCTTCAGCGTGACGAAGGTCTCATAACCCGCATCGGCAATGCCGCCCGCCCGTGACAGAATATCCAGAACACGATCGCCGTTGTTGATATTGATCTTGTTGGATGCGCCAACCCGGCCTATCACCGTTGCCTGATTGGATATCTGGGCAGTCATCGTCAAAACGACTTGAGGCTCGATCGCCCGTCCGGCCAACTTGCGTTCGATCTCTCGCGAGATCTCCGGCAGGGTACGACCTTTGGCTAGGACCAGCCCGGCGTAGGGAACCGTGATGTAGCCCTTGCCGTCGACGCTCTGGGTCGGCAGCGTCACAAAGTTCCCCGGGCGCGATCCAGCGTCGTTCGGGATGAATAGGCCTCCGGCTGCCGATTCAAACACTGCAATTTGCAGGGTGTCGCCGATGCCAACGATGGTCTCCTGCGGAACGCCGTGCCCCGTACCAAAGCTCTTGTAGAGCGAACCAGGTCCGGGGTCGCCCAATACATCCAATATCCGCTGGGTTATATCGACAACGACGTACTTAAACGCGTTGGCGGCTGTCTCCTTCAATGTCGCGGATGCTTGGGACATCACGTCGCGTGCTGCAGGCCCGGAGTCCGGCAACGCAGTACACCCGGCCAGTCCGGCAATGCTGAGCGTCGATAGCAAGAACAATCGGCGATCCATGAAGCGGTTCCCAAGAATTGGACGAAAGGTGAATTTTCATCAGGATTCCCAGCCCCGAGGATATCGCAATTGTAATGTCCTGCGCAACTCATTCAACCGTTGCAATTCGGCAACTTTGGCAACTGATTTGCGAATCCGGGGTTGCGTGCGGCGCGGGACTGAACGCACAGTGGGTCAAGAACGCTGGAAGGGAGGTATGGCCGCAGAGGTGCTTATAACTGACATTTCTTTGCCACCTCAGCGACTGAGACGAAAATGTGCACTGGAAGTCTAGTTTTTGGGCAAATTTACCAAAGCGATAACTTGGTGCACTGAAGGTCGTGACTTGGTCGTAATGAGCGGTTAAGAATACGCTAACGTAGGTTGTCGAGCGGGGTCGACTTATGGCCAGCGTTGATATGCAGATTGTATCACCCAGGACTATCAAGAGGTCGCACAGTTCGCGCCGTATCTGGCGGCGATACGCGCCTGAGATCCTGACGACTGGGTTGTTGGTCGTCGATGGGCTCTCGATTATCGGCGCGGGATGCCTTGTCGACGGCTTTATATTACGGCGGTCTGCCCTGTTTGCAGATTTTGCCGAAGTGGCGCTCGTCGCTTTCATTTTCTATGCGCTCGTCAACCGCTGGTTTGGCGGCTATTCCGTTTCCGGCGGTGTCGGCGTTGCTGCGCGATGCGGCAAGGCTGTTGGCGCGTGGGTCGTTTCGCTGTTGCTGCTGTTTCTTGCCGCATTCATGTTCAAAGTTGGAGACCAGTATTCGCGGCTCGGAGCGTGCATCTTTGCACTCGCGGGCCTTGGTGGATTGTCGGTCGCAAACCTGGTGGTGACACGGTTCATCGTCGAGCAATTGCGGCGTGGTCGGCTGGCATTTGGCCGGGTTCAGACAATCACACTCGAATCTCTTACCGGAAGCCGGCTGCCCGCCTGGACACCGCCGTTGGGGTTGGACGTGACCGCAAATCACGCCATCGCCATTTCGTCGCCCGACTTTGAAGACCGTTGCCGCAGCGTGCGCGATGTTCTGCAGCGCCAGATCGCAGCGGGAAACTGCGATCAGGTGTTCATTTCGGCGTCCTGGCGGGACAGAGACCACGTCGAGGCGTTGCTGCGAGAATTCGGCCCGCTGCCGGCGCCGGTCCTCCTGCTGTCCGACCCGTCGTTAAGCGAACTGTGCCGCCAGCGCCGTGTGATCCTGGGCGATCGCGTCGGGTTCGAGTTGCAGTCGGCCCCCTTGAGCCAGTTGGATCGCGGCGCCAAGCGGATCTTGGATGTTTGCGTGGCCAGTGCGGCCATCGCGCTGTTGAGCCCGCTGATGCTGTTGGCGTCCGTCGCGATCGTGTTGGAGAGCGGCTTTCCGATCGTGTTCCGCCAGGATCGCCGAGGCTTCGGTGGGATCCCCTTCAAGATCCTGAAATTCCGGTCGATGACTGTGGTCGAGAACGGCGCCGATGTGCCCCAGGCAAAGCGCAACGACGCCCGGGTCACGCTCGTCGGCCGCATTCTGCGGCGCTCGAGCATCGACGAACTGCCGCAACTCTTCAATGTGCTCAAGGGCGAGATGTCGATCGTCGGTCCAAGGCCGCATGCCATGGCGCACGACGATTACTACGATGGACTGATCGAGACTTACGCGTTCCGCCATCATGTGAAACCCGGCATTACCGGTTGGGCGCAGGTCAACGGCCTGCGTGGCGCGACCGAGGCGCCGGGAGCCATGCGGGCGCGCGTCGAGCACGACCTCTGGTACATCAATCACTGGTCGATCTGGCTCGATATCTGGATCATTTTCAAGACTGCGTTCAAAGTCTTAGCTGATGACAATGCCTATTAGCGCAAAGCCGATTTGGTGCCAGGGCATGATCGTGAAGACAACGCAGGGATGAGCTTGATGTCAGGTAGTGGTGAGCACCGAGACGAAGATAAGTTGCACGTCGTGCCGACAGTCGATCTGCCGGCGAGAGCGCTGCCCGACAGGGGCGAGGGCGCGCTTGCCTCGGCCTCCTCAGACGTGTTGCCGGATCAGTCTCGTCGCCGCTGGTACGTCTTCCGTTGTCTGGCCCGGCAAGAGGGGCTGGCCGAAGCCAATCTGGCTTTCCAGACGTTCGTGTGCTTCCTCCCCAAAGTGCTGGTCACCAAGCGGCATGCGCGCCGCTTCGTCACGACACGCGAGTGGCTGTTCCCGCGCTATGGATTCATTGCGCTCGATCTAGGCAAAGATCGCTGGCACAGCGTCAATGGCACCTTCGGCGTCGAGCGTCTGGTGATGGGCAAGCAAGGCCCGCAGCCGGTGCCCAACGGCATCGTCGAAAGCCTACAGACGTATGTGGATGAGCGCGGGCTGATTGACTTCGATCAGGGATTGAAGCCAGGTGCGGTGGTCCGCGTCAAGCGCGGACCGTTTGCCGGTACCTTGGGCGTGTTGCAGAGCCTCGACGGCAAGGGTCGGGCGGAGCTGCTGTTGGATCTGATGAATGGCCAGGTTCGCGCGAAAACGGCGCGCGAGTGGATCGAAGCGGTCGCCTGAGGTCGAAGCGTAGAGACATAGGTACCAGGCACGCCT
>JARLJB010000221.1 GCA_031291415.1 Telmatospirillum sp. | reverse complement strand
GTCGTGGCCGATCTTCTGCTCGTTTCTCGGCGGCCATGCCGAGGCGAGCGTCACGCCGATCCTGAGCTGGGTAAAGTCGGGGGATCTCGATTTTGCCTGGGCCTTGCGGGTTGATACGCTGACTGCGGTCATGCTGGTGGTAATCACCAGTGTTTCGGCGCTCGTTCACCTCTATTCATGGGGTTACATGAGCGACGAGCCGGATCAGCCGCGCTTCTTCGCGTACCTCTCGCTGTTTACCTTTGCCATGCTCATGCTGGTGACGGCGAACAACCTGGTGCAGATGTTCTTCGGCTGGGAAGGGGTGGGGCTTGCCTCGTACCTCCTGATCGGGTTCTGGTTTCGCAAGCCCAGCGCCAATGCTGCGGCGATGAAGGCCTTTGTGGTCAATCGGGTCGGCGATCTTGGCTTCATGCTCGGCATTTTCGGCGTGTTCCTGGTGTTCGGCACCGTTTCGATCCCTCAGATCCTGCATGACGCGCCGGGTCTTGCCGGTTCGACGATCGGCTTTCTGGGCTATCGCTTCGACACGGCCACGGTCCTGTGCATTCTTCTATTCATCGGTGCGATGGGCAAATCAGCGCAGCTTGGGCTGCACACCTGGCTTCCCGACGCGATGGAAGGCCCGACACCTGTGTCGGCGCTGATCCACGCGGCGACGATGGTGACCGCCGGCGTGTTCATGGTGTGCCGCTTGTCGCCGCTGTTCGAACAGAGCCCGACGGCCCTGCATTTCGTCACCGTGATCGGTGCGCTGACCTGTTTCTTTGCCGCGACGGTCGGCACGACGCAGACCGACATCAAGCGCGTGATCGCCTATTCGACCTGTTCGCAGCTTGGCTACATGTTCTTTGCAGCCGGTGTCGGCGCCTATGGCGCGGCGATGTTCCACCTGTTTACCCACGCCTTCTTCAAGGCGCTCTTGTTCCTCGGCGCGGGCTCGGTGATCCATGCCATGCACCATGAACAGGACATGCGGTATTATGGCGGGCTGTGGAAGAAGATCCCGCTGACGTTTGCTGCAATGACCGCCGGTACGCTGGCGATCACCGGGGTCGGCATCGACGACGTGTTCGGCTTTGCCGGGTTCTATTCGAAGGACGCGATCCTCGAAGCGGCTTTTGCCCGTGGCACCGAAGTCGGCATGTTCGCTTTCGCGATCGGCATTTTTGCCGCCCTGCTGACCAGCTTCTACTCCTGGCGTCTGGTCTATCTGACGTTCTTCGGCAAACCGCGCTGGGATCAGTCCGAGCATATCCAGCACGCGGCGCATGATGCGCATGGTCACGATGACCATGGCCATGATCACGCGGATGGGCATGACCATGCTCATGCCAGCGACGGCACGGCGGGCTATCACCCGCATGAAAGCCCGCTCAACATGCTGGTGCCGCTGATCTTGCTGACGGTTGGCGCGGTGTTTGCCGGGTTTGTCTTTGCCCCGTTCTTCCTGAGCGAAGGCACCGGAGAATTCTGGAAGGGTGCGCTGGTCTTTGACGAAGCCTTGCTCCATGCCGCGCACCACGTGCCCGGTTGGGTGAAGCTGGCTCCGGCAGGTGTCATGTTGACCGGTCTGGTCATCGCGACGTACGCCTATGTGCTGAACCCGGCGTTCCCGGCGGCGTTTGTCCGGCAGTTTGGCTTCCTTCACCGTTTCCTGCTCAACAAGTGGTACTTCGACGAACTCTATGACGTCATCTTCGTCCGTCCCGCCCTGTGGCTGGGCCGGGTGTTCTGGAAGGTTGGCGACATCGGGATCATCGACCGCTTCGGTCCGAACGGCGCCGCAAAGGTCGTCGCTCTCGCCAGCCGCGGGGCCGTCAGGCTCCAGTCCGGATACCTCTACAGCTATGCGCTGGTCATGCTCGTCGGCCTTGTCGGCGCG
>JARLJB010000220.1 GCA_031291415.1 Telmatospirillum sp. | reverse complement strand
GTTTGGGGCAAGAGGCACGCAATGGCAGATGTGGTGATCGTGGGGGCAGGACATGGCGGGGCGCAAACCGCCATCGCGCTGCGCCAGAATGGCTTTGCAGGGTCGATCGAAGTGATCGGGCGCGAGCCGGAATTGCCTTATGAACGTCCGCCGCTGTCCAAGGAATATCTCGCCCGCGACAAGACCTTTGACCGGATCATGATCCGCCCGGCGGCGTTCTGGGCGGACAAGCAGGTGACTTTCACGCTCGGGCGCGAAGTCGTCAGCGTCGATCCCGTGGCCAAGAGCGTGACCACCGACGATGGCGAAACCCACGTCTATGGCTCGCTGGTCTGGGCAACGGGCGGCGATCCGCGCCGGCTGACTCTCGATGGGCATGACCTTGGCGGGGTCCATGCGGTGCGCACGCGCGCCGATGCCGACCGCCTGATGGCCGAACTCGACGCCGGGGCCAAGCGCGCGGTGGTCATCGGCGGCGGCTATATCGGGCTCGAAGCGGCCGCCGTGCTGACCAAGTTCGGCGTGCATGTCACGCTGCTCGAAGCCTTGCCGCGCGTGTTGGCGCGCGTTGCGGGCGAAGCGCTGTCGGCGTTTTACGAGGCGGAACATCGCGCCCATGGCGTCGATCTGCGCACCAATGTCGCGGTCGCCGCGCTCGAAGGCGCCGACGGCAAAGTGACCGGCGTGCGGCTGGTCGATGGCGAAGTGCTGCCCGCCGAGATCGTCATTGTCGGGATCGGCATCATCCCGGCGACCGCGCCGCTGATCGCCGCCGGGGCCAAGGGCGGCAACGGGGTCGTTGTCGACGAATATTGCCGCACCAGCCTGCCCGACATCTATGCCATCGGCGATTGCGCCGCGCATGCCAATGACTATGCCGACGGCGCGGTGATCCGGCTCGAATCGGTGCAGAATGCCAATGATCAGGCAACTGCCGTGGCCAAGGGGATCACCGGCAATCCGGTCGTCTACAAGGCGGTGCCGTGGTTCTGGTCAAACCAGTATGACTTGCGGCTGCAGACCGTCGGCCTGTCGATCGGCCATGATGCCACCGTCACGCGCGGCGATCCGGCGACGCGCAGCTTTTCGGTGATCTATCTCAAGCAGGGCCGCGTCATCGCGCTCGATTGCGTCAACGCGGTCAAGGACTATGTCCAGGGCAAGAAACTGGTCGAAACCGGCGCCGTGATCGCGCCCGAACGGCTGGCCGATGCCAGTGTCCCGCTCAAAGAGATGATCTGAAAGCATGCGCGAGAATGCCCAGTCTTGCGCTTGGGAGCGCTGGGGATTTCAGCAATGGTGCAAAAGGCATTGCATCGACCGAAGCAAGGCGGCATAAGATTCATGCTTTGTTCCAGTGTGGCCGGAGGGGTCTGATGTCGCAACGATTGACTGCTATCGACCTGTTCTGCGGAGCTGGCGGCCTTTCCGAGGGCTTTCGGCAAGCTGGCTTCTCCGTTCTTGCTGGAAATGACTTTTTCGAATCCGCCGGAGAAACCTTCAAGGCAACACACCCGAAGGCGAAATTCTACGGCGGCCCTATTCAGGATATTTCGGCTGAAACGCTGTTGTCAGAAACAGGTTTGCAGCGCGGCGAGTTGACCTGCTTGGTCGGCGGCCCGCCATGCCAGGCATTTTCTGTGTATAATCATCAGCGTGGTATGCATGACGCTCGGGCGAGCCTGTTCCATGAATATCTGCGGATGGTGGAGGGGCTGCACCCACAATGGGTGGTGATGGAGAATGTTACCGGCATGTTGTCTGCCGGTGACGGCGAAGCCGCTCGGACTATTTTAAGCTGCTTGCAAGCACTCGGTTACCGCGTTGAATGGCGTGTTTTGAAGGCGGAAGAATATGGCGTCCCGCAGGAGCGTCGCCGCGTCGTCTTTCTCGGAAACCGTATTGATGCGCCGATTGTGTGGCCCCAACCAACCCACGGCGAAGGTCTGTTGCCCTATGTAACTGTCTGGGATGCCATCGGCGATTTGCCGCGGCTGGAAAATGGTGAAGCGCCGAATGGGCCACTCGAATATCGCACCGCTCCATCTTCAGCTTATCAGCGACAGTTGCGCGGCAATGCAGTGAAGGTTGCCAATCATCAGGCGTCCAAGCTTGCTCCGATCAATCAGCAAAGAATGCAACACATCCCCGAGGGCGGAAGCTGGCGTGACATACCGCATGAGTTGCTCCCCGATGGGATGAAGAAAGCCCGTCGTTGCGATCATACCAAACGCTATGGCAGGTTACGCAAGGACGGGCTTTCATCGACAGTCCTCACCAAGTGCGACATTCACTGGGGAGCTTATATCCACCCCGATCAGGACCGCTCGCTCACCGTCCGCGAAGCTGCTCGGCTGCAGTCATTCCCCGACTGGTTTGAATTTTCGGGGCCGCGCACCGAGCAGTATATTCAGGTTGGCAATGCAGTTCCGCCGCTATTGGGTCGGAAAATTGCTGAGGTGGTGCTAGACGCCGTTGATATTTCGAATCAATTCGAATTAGCAGCGGCAGAGTGAGGGTGCATGAGCTTTGATCCGACCGATGCCATTGAAGAAATACTCGGTAGGCGGGCAAAGCTAGGGTTCAACCCCGCCGATCAAGGGTATGAGTGCCCCTTCATTGGCCGCCCTTGCATCAAGCGCAGCACGGCGGACAAAAAACATCCCTATCCGGTTTGCTCTCTCCGCAAGCTGAATGGTGACGTTGTGTGCGTCTGCCCAAAGCGTTTCTATGAGCGTGATTTTCTCAAAGATGTGATCGATCATGCGTGGACCGGCGCAAAGCCGAGCAATCCTATCGTCACCAGCGAAGTGAAGATGGAAGGTTTCGGCAATGTTGATTTTGTCATTTCCGACATTGCCGCCGATGGTTCGATCAACCAGTTCGTTTCGGTCGAATTGCAGGCCATCGACATTACCGGTTCGGTCCGTCCGGCCTATGAAGCGCTCGTGGCCGGCGAGTTGATGGAAAAACGCCCCACATACAACTTCAACTGGAAGAATGTCGCCAAGCGATACATGAATCAACTCATCTCCAAGGGCTACTACCACCACCATTGGGGCACCAAGATTGTCGCGTCGATTCAAGACGAAGTGTATGACTATTTTCGCAAAGATGCGGATTTTTTCACCACCGAGGACGTGAATGCTACGAACGTGAACATCGTTTTCATGGTCTATGGGTTCGAACCGGGTGGAACTGGTGGGCGCGATCAGACCTTGGTGTTGAAGCGGGTCGAAGGTACGCACCATTCGAACTTGCAACAGGCCGTGCTGTACAAGACAGCGCCCAGCCGGGATGCCTTCATCAAAAGGATCAAGGCGGCGATGGTCCGCTAAGCCGGAATTCGTCGGGATCACGGCACCGGCAGCACGGCGACCAGGCGGTCAAGCGCCCAGTCGGCGGCATCGGCGACGGCCGGATCGGGGTCGCCGAGCAGCTGCGTGACCGGCCCGAACAGCGCGGGATCGCCGCTGTTTCCGGCGGCATAGAGG
>JARLJB010000219.1 GCA_031291415.1 Telmatospirillum sp. | reverse complement strand
GTTGTCCCCGATATGTCGACTGCTGGCTACAGCCCTTTCCCCAAACCGAAACGGCTCGCAAGGTGAGGCGCCATGCTTATGGCCAACACCGTCCGCGCCGCCAAAATGCGCCGAGGACTCTAGAACATGCTTCGCGTAGGCCTCACCGGCAGTCTCGGCAGCGGCAAAACCACCGTCGCCGATCTCCTGCGCGGACTCGGCGCGCACGTCATCGAAGCCGATGCCCTCGGCCGCCAGTTGATGGAGCCCGGCCAGTCCGTCTACGCCGAAATCGTCCGCGCCTTCGGCCCCGAAGTCGTCACCGGCGATGGCCGCCTTAACCGCGCCCGCCTCGCCCAACTGGCCTTTCAGCACGGCCGCCTCAACGACCTCAACGCAATCATCCATCCCGCTGTCATCGCCGCCCAGCAGCAATGGATGCAACAGGTCTTCGCCCACGATCAGGCCGCCGTCGCCGTCGTTGAATCCGCGCTCATTTTTGAAGTGGTTCGCGATGCCCGTGCCCGCGGCGAAAAGGAAGGTGTGCTGGCTGACTGGCGCCGCCGCATGGACCGCATTGTTCTGGTCACTGCGCCCGACGAGCTCAAAATCGCCCGCTATGTTGCGCGCATCAGCCCCAATGGCCAGCCCCGCGAAGCCGCCGAAGCCGATGCCCGCCAGCGCCTCGCACACCAGATCCCCGATGCGGAAAAAGTCGCCCTGTCCGACTATGTAATTGACAACAAAGGAACTACGGAAGAGCTCCGCGCCAAGGTCGTCGCCCTCTGGCAGCGTCTCAAAGCCGAAAGCAACAATTCTTCGCAGAACTTGTCTTTAGAATAGGTACTAGCCGCAGCGTTTCCCCTTTGGAACCGCTGTGCTTAGCCGTCGTATCTCTATCAGGAAGGTTTATCAGGTCAACAAACCATGAGACTGCGCCGCGTAATTCTGGTCGTCGTATTAGTGGGAGGATTCTTGTTCCTCTCCATTCATTTCTACAATCCCTTCAATCTGCTCAATGCCAAATACACCGGCTCCCCGCTTGAGCTCACTGAGGCGCAAGCAGCCCCCGCCTTCGACGAAGAAGAAGTCAACAACATCGCCGTCTATAAAAAGGCGCTGCCCTCGGTGGTCAACATCACCTCCACCACTCTGGTCTTCAACTTCTTTTATGGAACGGTGCCCCAGCAGGGCCAGGGCTCGGGCTTCATTCTCGACAAGGCCGGCCACATCCTCACCAACTATCACGTGGTTGAGGGAGCCAATCGCGGCATCGAGGTCACCCTCAGCAACAAAAAACCCTACAAGGCCACCGTCGTCGGGCAAGATAAGGTCCACGACCTCGCCCTCCTTCAGATCAACGCCCCCAACCTCGAGCCCGTCACCCTTGCCAACTCATCCGAGCTCGCCGTCGGCCAAAAAGTCTACGCCATCGGCAACCCCTTTGGACTCAGCGGCACCATGACCAGCGGCATCATCAGCGCCATCCGCCCCATCCACAACGCCGACGGCGCACCCATTGAAGACGCCATCCAGACCGACGCCGCCATCAACCCCGGCAACTCCGGCGGACCGCTGCTCAACTCCCACGGAGAAGTCATCGGCATCAACACCATGATCGCCTCCAACGGCGCTGATCAAAGCTCCGGCATCGGCTTTGCCATTCCCATCAACACCGCCAAAGCCGTCCTCGCCGACCTCACCCGTTACGGCCGCGTCCGCCGTCCCTCGCTCGGCATCGTCTCTTATGCCATCGGACCCGATCTCGCCTCGCAAATG
>JARLJB010000218.1 GCA_031291415.1 Telmatospirillum sp. | reverse complement strand
TCAGTATCTCGCGCACATGACGCATCGTCGTCCTCTCCGCTGGCATCCGACCCTTCCTCAGCAAAAGCCAAAAGAAGGACCGTAATCACAGCCAGCAGAGACGTCCCGACCCGGGCGGCTTCATCCCGGAATCGGTGGGCGGCATCATCCCGGAATAGACGGGCGAGATCATTCCGGAATGGGTGGGCGGCTTCCTCCGGAATCAGCACACCGCCCCGCGAACATCGACCTTCGGCGTCGCATAGCCTTTGGCAAAGTCGGAGACCAGACCGGCGATCCGTTCGATGGGCACATTGCCAAGCTGGGCCAGCATGCCGTTGGCGATGTCGGCGACGGCGCGGTACCGATCCCGGTCGAACTCTTCCTTGCAGAAATGCAGGCCGGTCGAGGCAATCGCCTGTAATTGCTTCGCCCAGGTCAGCCATTGATCTTCCATCGTCGCTTCTCCAATCGTTCGGCCAAACACAATCACGAGAAGGCCGTTCACTCAACCAAATCCGCGTCCATCCGCTTGTCCAGGCTGCGGCTCTTGACGGCATTCCGTTGCCGTCATAATGTGACACCACTTAATAGTGGTGTCATGCGATGACAGATTACCAGTCCCTGATTTCCCTGGGTTTGAACGCCTATGAAGCGGCGGCCTATGTGGCGCTTCTCGGCCGTCCGGAGCTGAGCTCGTCGGAAGTCGCCACTCTGGCCAATGTTCCGCGCCAGCGGATTTACGACATTCTGGCGTCGCTGATTGCCAAGGGGCTTTGCATCGCTCGCGAGACGACCCCGAAAACCTATTTCGCCTGCAGCCCGGAAACCGCACTCGATCTTCTGGCCGGCGAGCGGGTGGCGGCGCTGGAACGCCAGCAACGCGACATCGAGGCGACGGCGGCCCGCGCGGCGGCCGAATTGCTGCCGATCTTCGCCGCCGGTCGCGGGCAGACCGATCCGCTGGCCTATGTCGGCGTGCTGTCCGGCACCACACGTATCGCGCAGCAGGCCCTGGCGCTGGCGCAAGCGGCGAAGATCAGCGTCAAGTCCTGCATCAAACGCCCAATGATCCTGTCGAAGGAGCAGAACTGGACCTTCCTCAAGGCGCCGCTGGGGCGCGGCTTGACCTACCGCGCCCTCTGCGACGCCGACTTGCTGGACGACGCCGAACTCCTCGACTGGATGAACCAGTTCCGTGACTGGGGGCTGGCCATCCGGGTGGTTCCGGAATTGCCCCTGAAGATGCAGGCGTTCGACGAAGAGACCGTTCTCATTTCCATGCAGGACCCGACAGCCGGCCAACCGAGCTTCACCGCCATTACCGTCCACAATCGTGGTCTGGTGGCGATGCTCAATCTCGCCTTCGAGCATCTGTGGGATGCGGCGCTTCCCTTCGAGGACTATGTTAAGAATAAAACGGGAACGAATTAAGATGACGCTGATATCAGATCAAGTTTCGACCCTTGCGAACATTGACGTCCACCGCGGATACGAACCCGGATTGATTGGTTGGGTCGGTGGATTGAACGGCAGCTACTATGCCGAGGTCTGGGGCTCGGGTGCCCCGTTCGAAATCATGATATCCCGCGAGTTCTGCGACTTTGTCGAGCGGTATGATCCGCAAAAGGATCTTGTCCTGTCCGCCCATATCGACGGGGTTCTGGTCGGATCTATTTCGGTTCTCGGATGTGTCCCGGACCAGCACGGCGCGCAGCTCCGGTTCTTTCTGGTCGACCCGAAATATCATGGCCGTGGCGCCGGCAAGGTCTTGCTTGCCACCGCCCTCGATTGGTGTCGCGAACGCGGCTTCCGTAAGGCATTCCTGTGGACCGTCGACAACCTGCCGCAGTCCAGGCGCCTCTACGAGAAAACCGGGTTTCGCATCACCGAAAGATGCGCGGACGACCGCTACACCGTTCCCCGGGACAATCTGAAGATGGAACTGTCTTTGGTCTGACGCCTGTCGTCAGTTACGGTTCTTCTGTCACATTTTCCCGTCATTCCCGCTTTCGCGGGAATGACGACATCTTTCTAAGAGGTATCCATCACGTAAGTTATTGAAAAACAAAATAAATTCATAGATGTGGGCATGCCCTTGCGCGAAAGCTGGGATGACGACTGCAAAGTACCCGCAGACGAACCTTTGACGTAACCGACGACATACTCTAGAACCCAATATATAATTTCATCCGCAGATGTCGCAGATTAACGCAGATGAAAAACACTATATATTAATCGTCGATGCGTGGATGAGGATTACGGTCAATAATACTGTGATGCGGTATTCCTTTTCTAATCTGCGTAAATCTGCGACATCTGCGGATGAAACATTACGTGAAGAGCTGACAAAACGGCCCATCCCGGTCGTTCCGGCGTGACCAGGATTTGGTGATCCGCGACGGCGCCAGGGGCGCCGGAATAAGCCCATATTTAATTCCCGAGTCAAATCTCAGACGGGATGTGTCGTTAGGGAGAAATGGTATTACATGTTGCTGTGCGGCCGTCGTTTGCCGCCCAGGCTCTTCAGAGGTTTTTCTTGATGCCCGTTGCCCTGCTTTCCCTGCTTCTCGCCGCGTCGGCGGCCGTCGGTATCTGGCTGTCCCTGCGCCAAAGCCGTTATGTCCGATCCCGGCGCCATGCGGTTCCCGGCGACTTCGCCGACGTGGTCAGTCTGGCGGACCATATGAAGGCCGCCGACTACACGGCGGCCCGGCAACGGCTGGCGATCGTCGGCGCATTGTGGGGATTGGCGGTAACCCTTGCCTGGCTCTATTTCGGCATCACCGCCTTGCATCGGCTGGTCGGTGGTTTGGTTTCCGGTCCCATCCTCGCCGGCGCCGGCCTGATCCTGGCGATGATTTCGATCTCGAGCGTCGTCGACCTGCCTGTCGATGTCGTCAAGACATTCGGCGTGGAAGCAAAATTCGGCTTCAACCGCGTTTCGCCGCGCCTGTTCGCCTTGGACTGGGCAAAGGGACTGATCCTCAGCCTGCTGCTCGGCGTGCCGCTCGCCTGTGGACTGCTGTGGTTGATCGGCGCCATGTCGGGGTTGTGGTGGCTGTGGGCCTGGGCCGCTTTTCTGATCTTCAGCAGCGCTTTGATGGCGATCTATCCCATCTGGATCGCCCCGCTGTTCAACAAGTTCAAGCCGCTGCCCGACGGCGAGGTGAAATCCCGCGTCGAAGCGCTATTGGCCAAGGCTGGTTACCAATCCGGCGGATTGTTCGTGATGGATGGGTCGAAGCGGTCGAGCCACGCCAACGCCTACTTCACCGGATTTGGCCGAACCAAACGGATCGTCTTCTTCGATACGCTGTTGGAAAAGCTGAGTGTCGACGAGACGGAAGCCGTCCTGGCGCACGAGCTCGGCCATTTCCGCCACCACGATGTGATCCGCTCGATGGTCCGTTTGGCCGGTGTTTCGCTGCTGATTTTCTTCTGGCTCGGGGTGGCGGTGAAACAGCCATGGTTCACCGACTGGATCGGGCTTCCGCACTCCAATGCCGTCGCCATCATCGTCGCGATGATCTGCATCGAACCAGTCGGGTTGATCTTCGCCCCGCTGTCCAATCTGATGTCATGGCGCGCCGAATGGCGGGCCGATGCCTTTGCCGCCGCCCTGACCGGCGGAACGGCGCATCTGTCTTCGGCTCTGATCAAGCTGTCGCGGGACAGCGCATCGACCTTGACGCCCGATCCCGTCTTCGCCCGCTTTCACTATTCGCATCCGCCGCTGCCGCTGCGGTTGGATCGGCTGCGCGCCGCCCGCCGCTGATGCGGGCTATTTGCCGGTTGCTCCCAAGGTTCCATCAACCAAGCCGATCGCGTGGGCAATCGTCAGTTTCTGTTTTTCGCAGTCAATCGGCGTGGCGTCGGCCTTCTTTTTTGCGTCCATATAGGCTGTACGGAGAAGAGGGCTGAAATTATATTTGGCGAGTTCTCTGATTTTTATTCCCAATGCGGCGCTCTTGACCTTTTCGACGTGACCCGGGTCCATTGCATGACAGGCCGGTCCGGCAATGACCGCCAGCTGCAGCATGACGTAGACCTTCCAGTGGTTTTCGGCATCAACCTTGTCCGTCACCGGAGGATAGGGAGGGCGGGGAATCGTCTTGATGACGGCATCGACGAAGGTCTTTTGCTGAGGGCAATCGGTAATGGCCTTTTGTTTGAGCCAGCTGGGATCATCCAGGTTTACGCGGATCGCACCGCCATACATTTCCTTCAGATTGCCTTTCATGATGTCCGCCGCGTTCCGCAAGTCCTGGCTGGTCTTGTCTCCGTAGAAATGGCAGCTGTCGTTCGTTATCGCCGCTCTATGAAAAGACCAGTACTCAGCCAGATCTTCCGTGACATCAAGGGCAAATGCTTGGCTGATTGTTGTAGCGAAAAATACCCCAGCGCAAATAGGATATAGTCCAATCTTCATCGTATTATCCAAAAATATTCTATATAAAAGAACGATAATCAACTTTTGATGCTTCAATATTGTAACATAATATCGAGATATTTCAAATTGAACCCGTTCGCGCGGGGACTTTGTTAGGTCTTTGCTCAGCCATTCCTTGGAGATTGGCACCGGTCGTCGGCGGCAGAGGGGCAATTTTTGTCCCTTTCCAAGGCGTCTGGCTTAGGGGAATCCCTAATCCGGCTGGGGCGTCCCCCAATACCCGTATAAAACGAATGGCTATATCCTTTGTCATGGCAGGCTCTGGCGGCTGTTGCCGCGGGTGTCTTGCCGATCGGGGGAGGCTGTGGGGGCTTCGGTTGCGAGCCTTCGGCACGTCCGGCAAAGGGATCTTTCGAGAAAAAAGGTGCACGAATGACGACACGCAGAGAGGCTTTGGGCTTGTTCGGAACCGCAGCTGGGGCGGCGTTCCTTGGATCCTTGCTGCCCGATCCGGCCGCGGCAGAGCAAGCGGGAGGGGGACTGACCGCCTATGGCGTCGCTCCCGATGGTAAGGTCGCCGGGTTTCCCTGGCGCTACATGAAATTGGATGCCGATGCCGTGGCAGAGCGGGCCTACAAGGGATTCCTTTCCGGCCACTGCATGTATGGCAGTTTCTTCGGCATCGTCGGCGAATTGGCGGAAAAATACGGGGCTCCCTACAACAATTTTCCCTTCGCCATGATGAAGATCGGCGCCGGCGGCATGGCCGATTGGGCGACCTTGTGCGGCGCCTTGAACGGTTCGGCTTTGGCGGCGTCGCTGCTCAGCAACGATCCTAAGCCGATCGCCGACGACCTGTTCAACTGGTACCAGAGCGAGCCGCTGCCCAGCTACCATCCCAAGCAGACACCGCGCGTGGAAATCACCACCAAGTCGGTCGCCCATTCACCGCTGTGCCATGCCTCGGTGGCGCGCTGGTGCGAAAAGGCCAATGTGAAATCTTTTTCGACCGAACGGGACGAGCGCTGCGCCTGGCTGACGGCGTCTTGCGCCAAGAAAACGGTCGAACTCCTCAATGCTCAGGCGGACGGCGCCTTCAAGGCCGCCTATCCGGTTCCCAAGGAGGTGCAGGAATGCCGGTCATGCCATGACAAGGGCGGTGAGCTGGAGGACACCAGAGGCAAGATGGACTGCGCGCCATGTCATTTCAACCTGGGGACAAAGCACCCGATCATCGAGCGAAAGAAAATATAAAATAAAATGAAGGTGTGGCGGGAATGGGGGCGGAAATGAACAAAATATATTCGCGGGTTATATTGGCCGTCATGGCGATGGTCTTCGCAAACCCATCGCCATCGGGCGCCGCGGACCCGTCGTCCCAGGCCGTGGCGCTTTCTCCCACCGCTGACTGGCGTTCTCTGCCGCCGCTGGTGCGCAACCATCAGGAACGCCAGCCCTACTCGCTGGGGCCGGTGGATCCGGCTCGCGCCGATCAGATCAAGGCGATCAACGCCGGCTGTCTGTCCTGCCACAGTGCCGAGGGGGCGCAGAACCCGCCGCGGCCGGACGTCGATCGCGCGAAGCTGGCGACGATGGTCGTCTCGCTTGCCGCCTCGTCGGTTCATGCCGGACAGGCCTGCACGTCCTGTCATGGTGACGGCGTCGCGCGCTATCCGCACCCCGAGACCGTCAAACAGCAGACCAGGACCTGCGTCGACTGCCATCCGCGGTCGGCCAAATATGTGCTTCCGGCATTCGAGGACAGTCGTCACTTCCTGCGTCACAAGGCGGAGTTCACCTGCGCCGCCTGTCACGACCCGCATACCATGGTGCGGGCCGGCACATTGACCTCGCCTCACATGGTGGCGGCGGCCGACAATGCCAAATGCCTCGACTGTCATCAGAACGAAGCAAAGTTCGCACGGTTCTCCTCGGCGCGGAAGATGCCCGATCTCGCCGTCCATCACAACTGGCTGCCCAACGCGACATTGCATTGGGCGTCGGTGCGATGCATCGACTGCCATGCTGAAGCCAATGAATCGGGTTATTCCCATCAGTTCGTGCGGATCGTCAAGGCGACCCGTGACTGTTCGTCCTGCCACACGACCGACTCGTCGTTGCGCAGTCGTCTTTACCGCAAAGCTCTCGGCCAACCGCTGGTCAGTCCTGCCGGTTTCGTCAATCCCGTCATCCTGGCGGAGGCCTATGTCGTCGGGGCGACGAGGAATGTCTGGCTCGATCAGGCCATCCTGGCGGTCGGCGCGCTATTGCTGGCCGGCCTGCTGTTGCATGCTCTCGTCCGCCTGGCATCTCCGGCGCGGGCACGCCACCCGGCAGCCACCGGGCACCGGGTCTATCTCTTTGCATCGTGGCTCAGGCTTTGGCATTGGAGCAACGTGGTCCTGATGGGACTTCTGGCCCTGACCGGCTTCAGCCTTCACTTCGCCCGCCCCGACGCGGCTATGGTGCCATTCGCCCCGGCCCATCAGATCCACGTGGCCGCCGGCATCGTCCTTTGCGTCGCTTTCGCCGCCTTCCTGGTCGGCAATGCCGTCACCGGAAACTGGCGGCAGTTCGTTCCCAGACTGGCCGGTCTGCCCGGGCGGCTGGTGGCGCAGACGCGCTTCTATCTTTGGGACATCTTCCGCGGTGGCGCCCATCCGTTCCCGACCACGCCCGACAACACGTTCAATCCCTTGCAACAGATCATCTATGCCCTGGTGATGTATGGCGCCTGCCCTCTGTTGCTGGGCAGCGGTGTCCTTCTGCTGTTTCCCGAGCTGTTGGACGGGAAAATCCTGGACCTTGACGCCACGTTGGCGGTCGCCACCCTGCATTACCTCGCCGCCTCCGCCATCGTGCTGTTCACCCTGTCGCATATCTATCTGGCGACCACCGGCACCACGGTTCTGGCCTACTTGAAATCGATGGTCACCGGCTGGCATCAAGACTGATGCCAAGTTGTGATGAGACGGACTCACCGCAGTTTGGTGTGACCATCACAATTTCGCATGGCAGAAGTGCGCAAGGCGAAACAACAAAGACTTTGGGGGCTTGCAGTTTAGACTTTATATAAAACTCAAGATGATGACGGCGGTTTGCCTCGATTGATCGAGACCAGACCGCCGTTTCAAGGGTGCGGACGACACTTTGCGCATTCTCCGACCATGGATTACCCTGTCGGCGGATCGGCGAAACAGGCCGTCCATTTGGGACAAATCGAATGAGCGGTGGCTGGTACCATTTTCATCGGAGGTCGGCGGTTCCATTCGAAAAGAGCTTTGATCCCGGTGCGCCGCTGGCCGTAGCGCCTTCCGGCGCCGACCCCAGGCTCCGGCGCGGCATCGTCACGGTGCTGATGATCAAGGGGGCGTTTCTCTGCATTCTCTGGCTGCTGTTTTTCTCCGGCGGGAAGGAGATCGCTCCGCAGGCGGTCGCCGATCGCGTTTTATCCTCTAATCCGATTTCAACTGAAGGCAAATGAAGACATGACTGGCGCGGATATTGTCGATCTGTCGCGGCTGCAATTCGCCTTGACCGCTATGTATCATTTCCTGTTCGTCCCCTTGACGCTGGGAATGTCCTTGCTGTTGGCGATCATGGAGACGGTCTATGTCATGACCGGCCGTGAAATCTGGCGCGACATGGTTCGTTTCTGGGGCAAGCTGTTCGGTATCAATTTCGCCATGGGCGTCGCCACCGGCATCACCATGGAATTCCAGTTCGGGACCAACTGGTCCTATTACTCGCACTATGTCGGCGACATCTTCGGCGTGCCCCTGGCCATCGAAGGCATGATGGCCTTTTTCCTCGAATCGACCTTCGTCGGCCTGTTCTTCTTCGGGTGGGGGAAGATGAGCAAGCTCGGGCATCTGGTGGTGACCTGGCTGGTGGCGATCGGCTCGAATCTGTCGGCGCTGTGGATCCTGATTGCCAACGGCTGGATGCAGTATCCGGTCGGCGCCCATTTCAATTTCGAAACCATGCGGATGGAGCTGGATTCGTTTTACGACGTCCTATTCAATCCGGTCGCCCAGGCGAAATTCGTCCATACCGTCTCGGCCGGCTATGTGACCGGCGCGATGTTCGTTCTGGCGATCAGTTCCTGGTATCTCCTGAAGGGACGTCATATCGAGTTCGCCCGACGGTCCTTTATCGTGGCCGCCAGTTTCGGTCTGGCGTCGGCGTTGTCGGTGGTCGTTCTCGGCGACGAGAGCGGCTATTCGGTGTCCGAGCATCAGAAGATGAAGATGGCGGCGCTCGAGGCGATGTGGGAGACCGAACCGGCTCCCGCCAGTTTCACCGCCATCGGAATACCCGATGTCGCGACACACACGACGCGTTTCGCCGTCAAGATCCCCTGGCTGATGGGATTGATCGGGACACGCTCGATCGATCGCGTGATTCCCGGCATCGACGAACTGGTCGCGCGGGCTCACGTGCGGATCGAAGACGGTCTTGTCGCCTATCGCGGATTGACGCGGCTGCGCCAAGACCGGGGCGATCAAGAGGCGCGGCAGATGCTGCTGGAACACCAGGACGACCTGGGTTACGCCTTGCTGCTGAAGCGGCATGTGGCCGATCCGTTGCAGGCCACCGCCGCCGATATCGACAAGGCGGCCGCCGACACCATCCCCGACGTCGGAGCCCTGTTCTGGACGTTCCGCATCATGGCCGGGCTGGGATTCTCCTTCATTCTGTTGTTCGCCTTGTCCTTCTGGTTCGCCAGCCGGGGCGAGTTCGACAGGCGATGGTTGTTGCGGACCGCCGTGTGCTGTCTGCCGCTGCCCTGGGTGGCCGCCGAGTTGGGATGGTTCGTTGCCGAGCATGGACGCCAGCCATGGACGATCGATGGTGTTCTGCCGACCTATTTGTCGGCCTCCAATCTGGCGCCCTCGCAGATCGTCTTTTCCCTGACCGGATTCGTTCTGCTCTACAGCGTCCTGGCGATCGTCGACGTCTGCCTGATGACCAAATACGCCCGCCTGGGACCGGTCAAGTCCCTGGGCATCGTTCCCGGAACCGGTTCCACCGGTCCGATGGCAGCTAAATAGAGGAGGTCGCCATGGACATTTTGTTGGATTACGCGACATTGCGCGTCATCTGGTGGGGGCTCCTCGGCGTTTTGCTGATCGGCTTCGCCGTGACCGACGGCTACGATCTGGGAACCGCCATGCTGTTGCCGGTGGTGGCGCGGTCCGATGTCGAACGCCGCGTCACGCTGAATTGCATCGGACCGGTGTGGGAAGGCAATCAGGTGTGGCTGATCCTGGGGGCGGGGGCCATTTTTGCGGCTTTCCCGGCGATCTATGCGGTCGCCTTCTCGGGGTTCTATATCGCCATGCTGTTGGTGCTGGCGACGCTGATCCTGCGACCCGTCGGCTTCGATTTCCGCAACAAGCTCGAAAATCCCGTTTGGCGCCGGACGTGGGACTGGGCGTTGTTCGCCGGCGGTTTCGTGCCGGCGGTGGTCTTCGGCGTGGCTTTCGGCAATCTGCTGCAAGGCGTGCCGTTCTCCTTCGACGAAGATCTGCGGGTCAGCTATCAGGGTGGTTTCTTCGATCTGCTCAATCCCTTCGCCCTGGTGAGCGGCGTGTTGTCGGCTTCGATGCTGGCCATGCATGGCGCCGCCTGGCTGTCGCTGAAGACTGAAGGGGTGATCCGCGACCGCGCCCGGCTGGCGTTGACCATCGCGGCGGGCCTGGCCGCTCTCTTGTTCGCCATTGCCGGCGTCTGGGTGTGGTCGGCCCTCGACGGGTATGCCTTCGTGTCGTCGCCGGTTCCTGGCGGTCCTTCCAATCCGTTGCTGAAGGATGTGCAGCGGGTGGCTGGCGGCTGGGTCGCCAACTATGGCCGCCATCCGTGGATGATCATCGCGCCGGTGGTTGGTTTCGTCGGCATGGCTCTGGCCGTGCTGCTCAATGTTGCCCGCCGCGAACTGACCGCGCTGCTGTCGAGCGGTCTGGCGGTGGCCGGTGTCATCGCCACGGCCGGCGTCAGCATGTTCCCGTTCCTGATGCCCTCCAGCCTCGATCCGCATGCCAGCCTGACGGTATGGGATGCGACGTCGTCACGGACCACGCTGCTTCTGATGCTGTTCGCCGGCGTGATCTTTCTGCCGATCATCCTGGCCTACACCGGCTTCGTGTTGCGGGTCCTGCGCGGCAAGGTGACGGCCGAATATGTCGAGAACAACTCCCACAGCCTTTATTGAGGACGTGAACGATGTGGTACTTCACTTGGGTACTGGGGCTGGGGCTGGCCTGCGCCTTTGCCGTGTTGAACGCCCTGTGGCACGAGGTCAACGCCCGCGATCCGGGCCGTGCCGAACCGTGATCGGGCACGGCCACCAGTGGCTCCGGCGTCTCTGCCGGAGTTCCGGCGACGTCGGAATCGCCTGCGACGCAGTCGCTTGAAGGAACGCCGCTGCTCGCGGCGTGACGAGCAGGGACGCTCGTCCCTCTGATGATTCCCCTAAAAATGTCTTGCCGTCCCTGGAATTGCGTCCAGGGGCACCAGGGCGGCGAGCCCCAGTTGCTTCCACAGATGATGTTTGACGATCGCCCCGGTGAACTCGTCCCAATATTGATCGCGTCCGCCGATTTGTTGCGGCCAGGCGCGATTGAGAAGGTTTCTGGCCTCCACCGCGTGACCATGCAAAATGAGATCGAGCAGAGCCTGGTTGGTTTCCGGGGCTGACGCGTCATAGCTGGTTCCCGGACGATAGGCGTCGATTGTCCAGGCCCCAAGCTCTTGCCGGATCGTTTGTTCGATTTTTTCCTGGCCGCCGCGGTCGAACTGCGGCGCCAGCAGCCTGGCGCCGTCGACGACGAACTGTTCGCCGTCCCACAGCATGGGAATCTCGACGCCGGCCACCATCGCCGAGGCGGCGTTGAATCCCTCGATGTCGAAAAATACCGAGAAGCGCGGCCGGCCGGCCTCGTCGCTGGTCACGGCGGGCAGATCGTGGTTGCACATCGAGATGGTCTGGACCGGCTGGTCGTTTTCCAGGTCGATGGCCATCACGTCATAGGAACAATGGCTGCCGCCGGTGTAGCCGCCAATGATCAGATCGGGGCCGGTCTCCGGCTTTTGCTGC
Organism: Telmatospirillum sp.; assembly: GCA_031291415.1. GTDB lineage: Bacteria > Pseudomonadota > Alphaproteobacteria > Rhodospirillales > Magnetospirillaceae > Telmatospirillum. The sequence goes on along the minus strand of JARLJB010000218.1, from coordinate 12,431 downwards.
CGCCACAGGACTTGGACGGTGCCGGGCAGATAGGCGTTCCGGCTGCCCCAAATGGTGCGGCCGTTTTCGTTGAGTTCGACGACCTTGATCCCCGGGTCGTCGTCTCTGGCGTGAAGGGTGCGGACGATCACCTGCGCCTGCGGCGTCGAGAACAGCAGATCCATGGTGTCGGCTGCCCTGGCAGCGGGGCACGATCCGGCGGCCAAAAGGGACACAAGACCAACGAAGACTTGGCGGAAATGAATATTGCGACGTCCGTAGGGCACCATCTTTCACTCCTTGGCGACGGCCGCATGGTAGCCCGATGGGCGCTTGGCGCAATGGCTTCTCTCTATGCGACGCCTTCGCCTCCGGGGTGCCGCCCTTCGGGCGTCGTTCCGCTCCGCTCCACCGGCGGGCTCAAACGCCGCTCGGGTTCGCGACCACTACGTGGTGCGCCGCCGATGATAGCGGGAAATACGGGCGAGGATCATCGGGGTCAGATAGATGGGAAGCTGGCCGAAGGCGACATAGGCGGCGAAATCGGTGCCGCTGATGGCGGCGGTGGCCCCCAGGGTCAAGGCGAGGTTGCGGTTACCGGCCATCAGGCCGAGACAGAGCATGCGGGCGAAGCCCAACCGGTGGAACAGCGCGATGGTCAATCCCTGGCCGGCAAGGTTGAAGGCCAGACTGGCCAGACAGGGGGCGAGCGCCGTCCAGGCATCGGCCGCCAGCGCCAGATTCGCGCCATGCATCAGGGCAACGGCCGAGACGATCAAGGCCGACACGCTGATCACATCGAGGTGCAGCCCGATGCGGCGCAGGGTTGCCGCCGGGATGACCCGGCGCAGGATGAAACTGACGCAAACGGGGCCGCCGACCAGCAGGCCGACAGTCGGCAGGACTTCACCCAGGGTCGGCCGGGCGATCATCGGCAGCGCCCCGCTGGCCAGCAGCAAGGTGAGCGATATCGGGAAGACCAGGGTGATGCTGTAGGTCACGACGGCTGCCAACTCGGCGTCCAGTCCAAGAATCAGCGCCATCGCCGGAGCCCCCATCAATGGCGGCGTGGCGGCGTTGAGCAGCAGGGCCAGCGAGATGGCCGGCGGCAAGGGCAACAGACGGGTCAGGGCCCAGGCGAGGAGGGGCAGGCCCAGCAACAGCCAGGCGATGACCAGAAGCGGCAGGCCGGGGCGGCGCACGTAGGCGCCGAGCAGCCTGACGTCGAGGCGCAACAGCGTCGTGGTGAGCAATGCCATCACCATCTCGGGGATCCATGGATGCAGGGCCGCCGCCGCCGGTGGAAACAACAGACCGGCGAAGACGCCAAGCGCCATGGCCAGGGCGGCGTGACGGATCAGGAAGCGCGTCACCGGCGAGGCTAGAGGCTGGCGAGACGGGAATTGACGAGATCGGTGACCAGCATGCAGCCCGGCTCGTGGCCGATCGCCAGCGGCGGCCGGGCCTCCAGCAGCGCCGCCTGGGGGGTCACGCCGCAGGCCCAGAAGACCGGCATTTCCTCTCCTTCGATCGGCACCGCCTCGCCATAGTCGGGATGTGTCACGTCCTTGATGCCGATCAATTCGGGCCGCCCCAGATGCACCGGCGCCCCATGGACGGTCGGGAAGCGGGTGGTGATCTGAACGGCGCGAATGGCGTCGGCCGCCGTCAGCGGCCGCATCGACACCACCATCGGGCCGGAGAAGCGTCCTGCCGGGATGCAGGGGATGTTGGTGCGATACATCGGCACGTTGCGGCCCAGGGCGATATGCTTGACCGGCACGCCGTCGGCCAACAGCGCCTCTTCGAAGGAAAAGGAACAGCCGATCAGGAAACTGACCAGATCTTTTCGCCAAAGGTCGCGGATGTCGGTCGGACTGGCGACCAGTTCGCCATCGCGGTAGACGCGGTAACGCGGAACATCGGTCCGGATATCGACATCGGCGCCCAGGGTCGGCAACATCGGATCGCCGACCTCGGAGACCGCCAGCAGCGGGCAGGGCTTGGGATTGGCCTGACAGAAGCGAAGAAAGTCCGATGCCCAGTCGGCCGGCAGGATGATCAGATTGCCCTGCACATGGCCGGGCGCCATTCCGGCCGTCTGTCCGTCGTAACCGCCGCTGCGGATCCGCTGCCGCACCGCTTGTGCCTCACCATCCTGCCGTGCCGCCATGGAACACTCCCTTGTTATGAAATTCGGTGGGCCAGTCACAAGCCGAGATAGGCGCGCTTGATCTTTTCGTCGCCGATCAGATCCTTGCCGGCCCCTTCCATGACGATCCGGCCGGTCTGGATCACATAGCCACGGTCGGCGATTTCCAGCGCGCGGTGGACGTTCTGTTCGACCAACAGGATCGATATCCCCTTGCTGCTGATCAACTGGATGGTATCGAGAATGCGGGTGACCAGTTTCGGCGCGACGCCCCACGAGGGTTCGTCCAGCATCAGCAGTTCGGGCTGCGACATCAGGCCGCGTCCCATGGCCAGCATCTGCTGTTCGCCACCGCTCAAGGTGCCGGCGGTTTGCCGGCGCCGTTCGGCGAGAATGGGAAAGGTGTCGAGGACAAAGGCCAAGGTCTCTTCGGTCTTCCGGCTGTCGGTGACGGTAAAGGCGCCCAGCATCAAGTTCTGTTCGACCGACAGACGCGGGAAAAGCCGACGTCCCTCGGGAACCAGAACGATTCCCCGGCGCACCCGCTGATGGGCCGGCACCGTGTCGAGGCGCTCCCCTTTGTAAAGGATGGTGCCGGAATCGATGGGATTGAGGCCGGCGATCGCCCGCAAGGTGGTCGATTTGCCATTGCCGTTGCCGCCGACGACGGCCACCACCTCGCCCTCGTCGAGATGCAGGCTGACGCCATGCAGGGCCGGGACCTTGTGATAGCTGACGAGAATGTCGCGCAATTCAAGCACCGGTCATTCTCCCAGATAGGCGTGGATGACGGCGGGGTCGCTGACGATATCGGCCGGCGATCCGTCGGCGATTTTTTCCCCGTAGTCGAGAACCAGGATGCGGTCGGCGATCGGCATGATGCCTTCCATCACATGTTCGACGATGATGCAGGCGACGCCCGATGCGCCGATGCGCTTGACCAGTTGCGAGGCGTCATGGACTTCCGTCTGGTTGAGGCCGGCCATGATCTCGTCCAGGAGAATCAATTTGGGCCGGATGGCCAGGGCACGGGCCACCTCGAGGCGTTTCTGTTCCGAGACGGTCAGGGCGCTGGCCGGCGCCTGGGCGCGGTGCGCAAGGCCGGCGAAGGCCAGGGCTTCCAACGCCGCCCGGCGGGCCGCCGACGGTCTTTTGTGGTGCATCAGGGCGCCGACCATGACGTTTTCCAGTGTCGTCATGCTATGGAAGATGCGGACGATCTGGAAGGTCCTGGCGATGCCGCGATGGGCGACGACGTCGGGCGCCAGGCCGGTGATGTCATGGCCGTCGAAATGGACGCTGCCGGTCGTCGGTTTGCAGAAGCCTGCCAGACAGTTGAACAGGGTGGTCTTGCCGGCGCCGTTCGGTCCGATCAGGCCGATGATCTGGCCGGAGTCGACGTCGAAGCTGATGTTGTTGTTGGCGACCAGTCCGGCAAAGGTCTTGCCGAGGCCGTCGACCGTCAGCAACGCCGTCATGACGGCTCTCCGACTTTGGCCTGCGGCGCGGCGGCGCGCCAGAACGGCAGGGCACCTTTGGCCTGGCGCCACAAGCCGATCAATCCCGACGGGCTGTAGACGGCGACGACGATGATTATCGCGCCATAGATGATCATGTCGGTTCCCTGGCCGGAACTGCCGAAATAGATACGGCTCATCTCCTCGATGGTGATGAGGACGATGGCCCCGACCACCGGGCCGAACAGCGTTCCGACGCCGCCCAGAATGGCGATCAGCGCGATCTTGATGGAAAGCTGCGTGCTCAGCATCGACGGCGGGTCAATGAACAACTCCTTCTGGGCGTAAAGGGTGCCGCCCATGGCGGTGAGAAAGCTGCTGGCGGCGATGGCGACAAGCTTGTAGCGGGTCAGACTGACGCCGAGCGAACGGGCGGCCTCCGGTTCGTCCTTGATGGCGCGCAGGTAATAACCGACATGGCTGCGTTCGATCGCCAGATTGACCAGCAGGCTGAATAGCAGAAGGCCGAGGGCGATGTAGTAGTAGGGAATTTTCGAGGTGAAGACGAAGGCCTTGAAGCCGCTTGGAGCCATCGGAAGATAGATGCCGATGGCGCCTTCCAGATAGTCCCAGTTGCTGATCACCACCTGCATGATCTCGGCCACCGCGATGGTGGCCATGGCGAAGTAATGCCCCTTCAGCCGGAAGCAGGGCCAGCCGATGGCCAGCGCGAACAGGCTGGTCACCACCCCGCCGGCCAGCATGCCAAACCAGGGCGACAGGCCGGCATGGGTGACCAGCATCGATGACGTATAGGCGCCGATGCCGAAGAAGACGGCATGCCCCAGCGACACCTGGCCGGCGTAACCGCCAAGGATGTTCCAGGCGACGCCCAGTTGCGCCGCCATCAGCACCAGGATGGCGAAGTTCTGATAGGTCGGCTGGGTGACCAGCAGAGGAAACGAAAGGACGACGACGGTCGCCAGGCAGGCCAGGCCGATGTTGCCGGATTTGAGATTTTTCATGCCTTCCCCATCAGCCCCTTGGGCTTGAACAGCAGAACCAACAGGAAAAGCGTCAGCACGAGGGCCGTCTTATAAGTCGGGCCGATCAGGAATCCGCCCAGAACTTCGACCTCGCCGACGATGATGCCGGCCCAGAAGGCGCCGGCGACGCTTCCGAAACCGCCGAGGACGACGACGACGAAGGCGATCAGCACGAAATTGGCCCCGACTTCCGGAAAGATCGGAAAGAAGGTCGACAGCAGCACGCCGGCGATGCCGGCGCAGGCGGCGCCTATTCCCCAGGCCAGCGCGAACATGCTTTGTGTGTTGATCCCCATCAGGGTCGCCGCTTCGCGGTCGATGGCGGTGGCTTCGAGTGCGGTGCCGAGGCGGGTCCGGTTGAGGAACAGCCAGACCGCCAGCGTCACCACGATGGCGCCGCCGCCGGCCATCAGCTGCGGCCCGCCGAACTGCAATCCGGAGAAGGCGATCTTGCCGTCGACCAGGCTATGGCTGACCAGACGGTTATCAGGCTTCCACAGAAACTGCGCCAGGCCGCGCAGCAGGATCATCATTCCGAAGGTGGCGAAGATCTGCGACAGCATGGGGGCTGTGAGGATGCGCCTGATGACCACCTGGTAGATCAGGACGCCGAATCCGAACAGCAACAGGGCGGTCAGCGGCAAGGTCACCAGGGGGTCGAGCGTGAACAGGGCCATGCCCCAGAAAGCCCCGTACATGCCCAGCATGACGAACTCGCCATGCGCGAAGTTGACGACGTCCATGACCCCGAAAATCAGGGTCAGGCCGACGGCGACCAGCGCATAGATGAGGCCGATCAGAATGCCCGACAACAGGGTCTGCAGCAGCAGCTCGGTAGACAGATGCACCATGGCGTTTAGCGCCGGTCCCAGGCGGGCATCGGGTAGACGACGTCCTTGGTCGCCACATCGAACGGCCAAACCGTCACATACTGGCCATTTTGAACCTGGACGATGATGCCCGATCCCAAGGTGTTCTGGCCGGTTTGATCGAATTTGATGCCTTTCCACGGCATGATCGTCGCCGAACCGGGGATATCGGTTTCGCTGAGGGCCTTGCGCAGCGCTTCCGGTGCCGTCGAGCCGGCCCGGTTCAGCGCGTCGGCGATGACCGCGATGGCGGTGAATTCACGCGACGAATTGCCGGTGAAATTGATCTTGTTGCGTTCCTTCATCATGTCGTTGACCTGGCGGATCAACGGATTTTTCTCGGCCAGATCAAGCGACCAGACCTCGCGCGACAAGATGAAGTCGCCATCCTTGCCCAGCGTCTTCAGGAACTCGGAATCGCTGAAGCCGGCATCGTTGGCCATCAGCATGGCCGGCGTGAAGCCGAGTTCCTTATAAGTTTTCATCGCAAGAATCGCGTCACCCAGATAAGAGGATTGCATCACAACCTCTGGTGATGCCGCCTTCAGGCGCTGAACTTCCGAGGTCATCTGAGTGGTCTTGGCGGGATAGAGGATTTTCTCGGCGACCGTGTAGCCCTGTTCCTCGGCCAGACGGGTTTCGAGCTTGGTGGTTTCGCCACCCCACAGAGTGTTCTCGTTGAACAGCGCCAGGGTCTTGAGCTTGGCTCCCTTGGTCTTCTCCATGTCCTTGAAGAACTCGAAGAAATTGGCGACGAACAGGTCGTCATGCGGCGAGGTGCGGAAAAACCATTTGAAGCCGCGTTGCGACAGCGGCGTCGAGGACGACGAGCCATTGAGGAAGGGGACGCCGTAGCGTTCCGCCACCTGACTGGCGGTGGCCGTGACATTGCTGAAGTAACAGCCGAGCAGGGCGACAACATGCTCCTGGGTGATCAGCCGCTCGGCCTCGGTGGCGCCCACCTGCGGATTGCCCTGGTGATCGCCGAACACCAACTTGATCTTGGCGCCCTTGAGATTGGGCAGGCCGACGCCGGCGACCAGTCCGGGCGGCGCCGGGATTTCCTTGTTGACCACGGCGGCGGCCAATTCCGCCGCGGCCTTCAGCTCGACGCCGGTCGAGGCCGCCGCCCCGGTCAGAGGATAGATGACGCCGATGCGAATCTCGTCTTCCGCACGGGCGACGCCGGCGGCCATGACCAGAGAAATGGCTGAAACACAGAGGTGTCGGATGAATTTTTGCATGAGCACACTCCCCCAAAAGCGTCGGTGTCCGAAGCGCCTGACTCGACACTTGGATCACAGCATGGGGGAGTGTCTCTGTCTAATTGATTATTTTTATGGCAGTGTATAAATGCTGCTTATCAAATGGGCAAAATACCAACGGCAATAAGTGGTGACTTATTGCCGTTGGTCGGCTGCAAGCGCAGCCGCGCCGCCGATGCGGCGGAAGCCCAGGCGGACGGATGTCCGCCGCCCGGCGTTTGGGGGGGCGAAAATGTCTCGGCATTTTCGGCGCTTGGTATAAGAGGTGTTGTGGGTATGGCCGGATCATCCCGGCCAATTGGCCGCCACGTCGACCGCCAGGGCCGCCACGGTCGCCGCCAGATGGCTGTCGGGTTTGATGGCGTAGGCGGCGGAAAAGGCCAGACACGGCAGGTCGGCATCGACTGTGAAGACTTTGAGCCGGCCGTCCTTGATTTCGCGGTTGATGATCACCGGCGGGATGACGCTGACGCCGATCCCATCGAGGGTCATGCGCACCACGGTGGCCAGCGAGCTGTTGCCGAAAAGCCTGGCCGGCCCCAGGCCCGGACGATTGAACAGTTCCTGGATGGCGGCGTAGGGCTGGGTGTTGCGGGAAAAGGTGATGATCGGCCAGCGGGCCAGGTCGGCCAGGGCAACCGGTTCGGGCGGCAGCGGCAATTGCGGCGTCGCCACCCAGGCCAGCGGGTAGGAGCAAAGCGGCTGGCTTTTCAATTTCGGTTCGTTGATCGGCCCCAGCAGAAAGGCGATATCGAGTTCATGGGCGAGCAGGGCGCGACGCAAATTGACCGTCACATCGACCTCGATCTCCAGACTGAGGGCCGGATAGAGGTAGTGCAGGCGTTCTACCAGCCGCGACAACCAGGTGTGGACGATCGATTCGGCGACGCCAAGGCGGATGGTTCCGCGCATCGAGGCCTTCTCGCCGGCGATTTCGATCATTTCGGCCCGCAACGTCAGCATTTTTTCGGCGTGGCCCAAAAGATCGAGTCCCTTTTGCGTCAGCGCCGCCCTTTTGTGTTCGCGGTCGAACAGTCGTACGCCAAGTTCCTGCTCAAGCTGTGCGATGCGGGCCGAGATGGCGGGCTGGGTGGTGTTGAGGCGGATGGCCGCGTTGCGGAAGCCGCCCAGGCGGGCGACCCAGACGAATGTCTCGACGCTTTTGAAATCAACCATGCCGTGCGTCATCTCCCTTATGCCGGCCCGAACCTGCGGTGGAAAGATCGCCTGTATCCGGACAAAGCGGCTTGACGAGTGGAATAATGCCAAATACTTTTTATCATCAAATCAATCTTCTGATAACAAATTATTATCAGAAATGATCGTCGGGTTTTTTCATCGAAACCAGCCTCAAGGGACAGTGCGATGAGCGGATGGCAGTTCTGGGTTGATCGCGGCGGCACCTTCACCGATATCGTGGCGCGGCGGCCGGATGGTTCGTTCGTGACGCACAAGGTGCTGTCGCAAAATCCCGAGCGTTACCGCGATGCCGCCATCCATGGCATCCGCGAGTTGCTCGGCGTGGCGCCCGGCCAGCCGATTCCGGTGGATGAGATTGCCGTCGTGAAAATGGGAACCACGGTGGCGACCAATGCGCTGCTGGAACGCAAGGGCGACCGCACGGTGCTGGTGACCACGGAGGGGTTCGCCGACGTCTTGCGGATCGGCTATCAGAACCGGCCCGATATCTTCGCGCGGCATATCCTGCTACCGGAAATGCTCTACGAGCGGGTGATCGAGGTCCCGGAACGGGTGTCGGCCGAGGGCGATATCCAGACTCCGCTCGACGAGGTCTTGCTGCGCGAGCGGCTTGCCGCGGCGCGGGCCGACGGCATCGATGGGGTGGCCATTGTCTTCATGCATGGCTACCGCTTTTCCGATCACGAGACGCGGGCCGCGGCGGTCGCCAGGGACCTCGGCTTTTCGCAAATCTCGACCAGTCATCAGACCAGCCCGTTGATGAAGATCGTGTCACGCGGCGATACCACGGTGGCCGACGCCTATCTGTCGCCGATTCTGCGGCGCTATGTGAACCAGGTGGCCGAGGAACTGCCCGGCGTTAAACTGATGTTCATGCAGTCGAACGGCGGTCTGGTGCCGGCCGACCGCTTCCATGGCCGCGACTCGGTGCTGTCCGGACCGGCCGGCGGCGTGGTCGGATGCGTGCGGACTGCCCAGATGGCCGGCTTCGAGCGCATCATCGGTTTCGACATGGGCGGCACCTCGACCGACGTTTGCCACTATGACGGCGAATTCGAGCGCAGTTTCGAAACCCAGGTCGCCGGGGTCCGCATGCGGGCGCCGATGATGCATGTCCATACCGTTGCCGCCGGTGGCGGTTCGATCCTGCACTATGACAACGGCCGCTTTCGCGTCGGTCCGGATTCGGCCGGCGCCGATCCGGGACCGGCCAGCTACCGTCGCGGCGGTCCGCTGACGGTGACCGACTGCAATGTCATGCTGGGGCGCATCAATCCGCGCTTCTTCCCAAGGGTTTTTGGTCCGCTGGGCGATCAGCCGCTCGATGCCGACGTGGTGCGGCGCAAATTCGCCGCCCTGGCGGCAAAGATCGGCGATGGCCGCCGGCCGGAAGCGGTGGCGGAAGGTTTCCTGCGCATTGCCGTCGAGAACATGGCCAATGCCATCAAGCAGATTTCCGTGCAGCGCGGGCGCGACATCACCGCCTATGCCCTTTGCAGCTTCGGCGGCGCCGGCGGCCAGCATGCCTGCGACGTCGCCGATACGCTTGGCATGTCGACCATCTTTATCCATCCGCGGGCCGGCGTGCTGTCGGCGCTCGGCATGGGGCTAGCCGATCTCCGGGTCATGCGGGAAAGCGCCGTCGAAGAGAGTCTCGACGATGGTCTGGTCGGCCGGCTGGGTGCGGTGTTCGCCGATCTCGAGGACAAGGCGCGGGCCGTTCTGGCCGGCGAGGGCGACATGATCGCCGCCGTCGATGTCGAGCGCCGCGCCCATCTGCGCTACCAGGGATCGGATACCACCCTGCTGGTGCATTTCGGAACGCGGGATTCCCTGGTCGCGCAGTTCGAGGCGGCCCATCGCGCCCGCTTCGGTTTTGTCATGTCCGGGCGACCGCTGATCGTCGAGGCCGTCGAGGTGGAAGCCATCGGTCGCAGCGAAACGATGGAGGACCCCGACCTGCCGCCGTCGGCCGCCGAACCGCGTCCGATCGACCGGTTGAATCTCTGGGTGGGCGGCGAGGCTGCCGAGGCCTCGGTTTACGATTGCCTGTCGATGGCGCCGGGCGACAAGGTTGCCGGTCCGGCGGTGCTGATCGACCCCAATTCGACGACGGTGGTGATGCGCGATTGGCAGGCGACGGTGAATGCCAAGGGCCATCTGGTGCTGACGCGGCGCCACGCCCTCCGGTCGCGCGAGACGCTTGGTCTTGCCGCCGATCCGGTGATGCTGGAGATTTTCGCCAACCTGTTCATGTCGGTGGCCGACCAGATGGGGACGGTTCTGCAGAACACTGCCCATTCGGTCAACATCAAGGAACGGCTGGATTTCTCCTGCGCTGTTTTCGACGCCGACGCCGAATTGGTGGCCAACGCGCCGCATGTCCCGGTGCATCTCGGCTCGATGGGCGACAGCGTCAAGGCAATCGCCGCGGCTCGTAAAGGGACGATCCATCCGGGCGATGTCTTCGTCCACAATGCCCCCTACAACGGCGGCACGCATCTGCCCGACGTCACCGTCATCACCCCGATGTTCGACGGCGATGGCAAAACCATTCTGTTCTGGGTGGCCTCGCGCGGCCATCACGCCGATATCGGCGGCATCACGCCGGGCTCGATGCCCCCGCACAGCCGGACCATTGCCGACGAGGGGATTCTCATCGACGATTTCCTGCTGGTCGATCAGGGGCGCCTGCGCGAGGCTGAACTGCGCGCCCTGCTGGCCTCGGGTCCGCATCCGGCCCGGCAACCCGATCAGAATGTCGCCGACTTGAAGGCGCAGATCGCCGCCAACGAAAAGGGCATCCAGGAACTCGGCCGCGCCGTCCGGCATTTCGGGCTGGACGTCGTGCATGCCTACATGGGCCACGTCCAGGACAATGCCGAGGCGGCGGTGCGATCGGTGCTCGACGTGTTGACCGATGGCCGTTTCGTCAATGAGATGGACGACGGCAGCCGTATCGCCGTCGCCATTTCCATCGACAAGGCCGGCCGGACCGCCCGCATCGATTTCACCGGCACGTCGGACCAACGGGACAACAATTTCAACGCGCCGTCGGCCATCTGCAAGGCGGCGGTTCTTTACGTCTTCCGCAGTCTGGTCGACCAGCCGATTCCCTTGAATGCCGGATGCCTGCGCCCGCTGGAAATCGTCCTGCCGGCCGGCTGCATGCTAAGCCCATTGCCGCCGGCCGCCGTCGTCGCCGGCAATGTCGAGACGTCGCAGGCGATCGTCGACGCCCTTTACGGCGCTCTCGGCGTCATGGCCGCGTCACAGGGAACCATGAACAACTTCACCTTCGGCAACGACCGCTACCAGTATTACGAAACCATTTGCGGTGGATCGGGCGCCGGTCCGGATTTTGACGGGACCGATGCCGTGCATACCAACATGACCAACACCCGGCTGACCGACCCCGAGGTTTTGGAGTGGCGGTTCCCGGTGACCTTGGAAAGCTTCCGCATCCGCGCCGGTTCTGGCGGCGCCGGCCGCCATCATGGCGGCAACGGGGTGATCCGGCAAATCCGCTTCAATGAACCGATGACCGCCGCCATCGTCTCCAACCGGCGGCTCAACGCTCCCTTCGGCATGGCCGGCGGCGGGGATGGACAACCCGGCCGCAACCGGCTGCGCCGCGCCGGGTCGGATCACATGGAGACGTTGTCCTACATCGACGAGGTGGCGGTGGAGGCCGGCGACGTGATGATCATCGAAACCCCCGGCGGCGGCGGCTACGGCCCGGACAAGGGAGAGTAGCGCGGCACAGTGGTTCCGGCGATTCGGGAACCACTGTCGGTTCGATGCATGCGACAGCGTGGGGCCGGGAGTTGCCGAGTGCGCCAGCTTTTCGGTACGACTGGGTTGGGCCGAAAGGGGAATGGCGGGTTTCTGCAGCGGAGGTGGGAACACCGGACGTTGCCGACGAACACGGCTTCGACGGGAATTGACCCTAACCGGCCCTTCACCGTGCCCTGCCTCGACTGTCGCAGAACGGGTGCTCCGGCGAGCGCCGCCCCGGAAGGCCGAGATGCACGGCATGGTTTAACATCCTTATTGGGGTGTTATCGTGCCCAATATGTCGCGCTGACCTAATCCTAGGGAATACACGCAATGACTATGACAGATGGAATTGCAGAAGGCTTATCCCCTCGGGTCCGGTGATCGCTATGGGTTGATGGCCGCGTAGTGTCTCAGTTTGAAATCTAAATGGCTGACTAGTTGTAACGTCTCAATAGGTTGTTCACGGGATTCCCTTGGGGTATGTGAGTTTTGCGAGAATCCACAACCCAGCAAGGATACCCCGTGAACGTCCATAAGAATGTCAAACTGACCCCGCACGGTCGAGCTTTGATCGCTGCGCGGCATGAAGCCGGTGAGACCCCGAATGCCATTGCAATGGCGTTCGGGGTCTCACCGGCAACCGTCTACAAATGGCTCCGGCGCTTCCGTGACGAAGGACTGTC
>JARLJB010000217.1 GCA_031291415.1 Telmatospirillum sp. | reverse complement strand
GCGCCACAACCAGAAGGGTGGCCGGAATGCGATCGGAATCGATGGCCGGAATCAAATCGGAATGGGTGGCCGGATTGGCGTCGGAATCAGTGGCCGGAATCAAATCGGATTAGGTGGCCGGAATGAATCGGATTTCGCAAGATTTGACGCACGCCGCTCTGGAGCCGGATGATTTTTGACGGGATCGCAGAGCGATACGGTCAAAAATCTGAATCCGCCTCTATCCCAATAAAGTCATCGCGCTCTAAAGAGCGCGAGGCAAAAAAAAGCGCAGGAAGGTACTCCTGCGCCTTTTTGGGTACTGGGGGCAGCCCCGGTCAGTCGACGGGTTGGTCGACCGGCTGGTCACCCGGTTGGTCGTAGGCATCGAGCGGCAGAGGAGCGACCTGCGTGCTCCGCGGCCGGGCGATGATCACAGCCTTTTCGAGATCGGGTTCAGTGCAAAGGCCCAGGGTCACCGGATTGCGCGGCTTGATGTTGGCGGCATTCCAGTGGCTGCGGTCGCGGACCTTGGCAATGGTATCTTTGGTGGTTCCGATCAGCTTGCAGAGCTGGGCGTCGGACAGTTCCGGATGGTGCTTGAGCAGCCAGGCGATGGCATCGGGTTTGTCCTGACGCTTGGATACCGGGGTGTAACGGGCGCCCTTGGTCTTCTGCAGGCCCAAATCGGGCACGCTCAACAGACGAAGGTCGATCGTGTCGTTCTTTTCGCACCGTTCGATCTCTTCGCGAGTCACCTGACCATTGGCAACCGGGTCGAGGCCGACGATACCGACCGCGACTTCGCCATCGGCGATCGCTTGAACTTCGAGGGCGTGCATACCGCAGAACGCGGCAATCTGCTCGAATGACAACATGGTATTTTCGACGAGCCAAACGGCTGTCGCCTTGGGCATGAGCGGCAAGGCCATAGGTCCTCCTTTCAGGTCTCTATTGACGTTATTCTGACCTGGATCGGTCTTGCCGGACGAAACCGGCGCGGTGGGATGTCTGCCCTTTATATGGCATGTGCCCCCCTTAAGGTCAAATAAAGGCAAAACGTTCTATAAAACCAGCACGATCTTGCCGATATGTCGACTGCTTTCCATAAGTCGATGTGCCTCCGACGCCTGGTCCAGGGCGAAGGTCGAGAATATCAGCGGCGCCAACCGGCCATCGTCGAGGAACGGCCACACTTTGCTTCGAAGCTCGGCGGCGATGCCGGCTTTATCGGCGACTGAGCGAGCCCGTAGCGTCGATCCGGTCAGAATAAGCCTTTTCAGCATGACCGGCAGAAAATTCACGTCGGCCTTGGCTCCGTTGAGGAAGGCAATGCTGACATGGCGTCCGTCGACCGCGAGACTTTTGATGTTGCGGTTGAGGTAGTCGCCGCCGACCATGTCGAGAATGACGTCAACGCCACGCCCCTTGGTCTCTTCGGCGATGACGCCGACGAAGTCCTCAGATTTGTAGTCAATCGCCCGGTCGGCGCCAATCTCCCGGCAAGCCTGACATTTCTCCGGGCCGCCGGCGGTCGTGAAAACCTTGGCGCCAAAGGTCTTGGCCAATTGGATGGCTGTTGTGCCAATGCCACTGGTCCCGCCATGCACGAGGAAGCTCTCCCCCGCCTGGAGACGGCCACGTTGAAACACATTGTGCCACACGGTGAAGAAGGTTTCGGGCAGCGCGGCAGCCTGGACTGCCGTGAATCCTTTGGGAAAAGGCAGGCAAAGCGCTGCCGGGGCGACGCAGAACTCGGCGTAACCGCCGCCGGCGACCAGCGCGGCAACCTGTTGTCCGATGGAAAGCCCGCTCACGGCCTCGCCTAGCTCCACGATTTCACCGGCGATTTCGAGGCCGGGAATGTCCGAGGCGCCGGGTGGCGGCGGATAACTCCCCTGCCGCTGGAAGACATCCGGCCGATTGACACCGGCCGCGGCCACGCGAATCAGGACTTCGCTGGAACCTGGACGGGGAAGCGGCCGTTTGACCGGCTGTAACATGTCCGGCCCACCAGGAGATGCGATTTCAATGCAGGTCATCGACGTTGGTAACGGCATTCTAATCTCTTGAGTTTTCACGTCTTCTCTCAGTCTGTTACCTTAACGCAGGAATAGGCAAGAGGGCGCGTGATGGATACTGACGATCTTGAACCTCGCAGGAAAACTCCCGAACGGCGTAATCTGGAACCTTTGTCGATTGAAGAACTGCATACCTATATCGGCGAGCTGGAAGCTGAGATCGTCCGGGTGAAAACTACGATCAACACCAAGAAAGGCATCCGCAACGGGGCCGAATCTCTTTTCCGCAGATGATCCGCAAGCCAACTCTGTTGAGACTAAAAGACCGGGGCCCCGCCCATGGGAGCCCCGGTCCTCTGGCATGACGACTGTTAGGCGGCTTTGTCCTCAAGGACCGGCGCGGCCGTTTCGGTACTTCTGCTGGTGATTTCGATCCGGCGCGGCTTCATCGTCTCCGGGACTTCGCGAACCAGATCCACGTGGAGCAGGCCGTTGGCCAAGCTGGCTCCCGATGGGCGGACATAATCGGCCAATTCGAAGCGGCGTTCGAAAGGACGTCCGGCGATACCATGATGCAGATACTGCGCTGCAGCTTCTTCCTTCTGCGCGCGACCGACGATGACCAGAGTGTGATCCTGGGCGATGATCTCAATGTCCCCTTCGGCGAATCCGGCAACCGCCATGGTGATGCGGTAGCTGTCTTCGTTCAGCTTTTCGATGTTGTAAGGGGGGTAGGTGAAAGCTTGTTCGTCCACACGCGACGCCGCATCAAGCATGCGGGCCAAATGATCGAATCCGACGGTGGAACGGAACAGGGGCGACAGATCAAACGTACGCATAGTGACATCCTCCAACGAGCAATGTGTCCTGACCGGCACCGCGACGTCCAACATGGCAACGGGGCGGTGCCCTAAGTGGTGACTGCAGGGTCCCAACAACGGCGACCCGTGCATTATGGATCTAAGGTGGGATTGACGCCTGTCAAGGTCGGATGGATGATCATGCCATGGTATGCAAAAAATGTGGCGCAGATTGACAATCCATTATCGAGGACACAGGTAAAAGGAAAAATGCGCTACTATTATTCAACCGTACGGTAGGCGGAGCGACGGAATGGGGGCACAGACGGCGATCTTCACCCGGACCTATGACGAGACGCTCAGCATGATCGTTGAGGCGCGTAATTACATGGCTCACCTGGACCCCAGGGTTTCGCGTCGCCGGCGTGGTGGTGAAGATCTGCATTTCAGTTGCGAGGCTTTGCGGGTGACGTCGCGGCTAACCCAGGTGATGGCGTGGCTGATGCTGCAGCGTGCCGTGGTCTACGGCGAGATCTCCCCCGAGGAGGCTTGCCTCGAAGGGAACCGGTTGTCCGGCCGTGACGTCTGCCTCGACACCAACTCGATGGACGATGATAGTCTTCCTGCCGGTCTTCGCAGTCTTCTGACGAGGAGCTATCGCCTCTACCAACGAGTTTCGCGGTTGGAGGAAATGGTTCTCGTGCGCGTGGGCGTTGCCCGGACGATCAACTGACCTGCGGTGGTTCGCGCTCAGGAGCCACTCGTGACGCGGCGTGACGGGCCTTTGGTTTGGCCGCCTTCTTGCCCGCTGCTTTGGTCGGGGCCGGAGCCGGCACAGCCGGTTCGGTTTCCGCCACCGGTGTCGTCCACTGCACGGCGAAGAGCGGCACCGCATCCTTGAAGCCCTTCAATTCGTGGACTCCCTTGGCATCGAACGTCAGATCCTTACCAGCGGACAATTCCCGTACGACATTTGTGCAGAGAATTTCATTGGAAGCCGCCTTGGCGCAAACCCGGGCGGAAAGCTGAACCGTGGTGCCGAACAGGTCATCCTCTTCTTGAATCGGTTCGCCGGCATTGATGCCGATTCGCAGGTGCAATGGCAGATTCGGGCTTTTCTCGTTGTGCGCGGCGCATGCCTTTTGGATGGCAATTGCCGCTTCGACACCATTGGCCGCGCTGGAAAAGGACGCCATGATGCCGTCGCCGGTGTGCTTGATCTCTTTGCCGGCAAATTCCGCCAAGGCACTTCTGACGATACTGTTGTGGCGACGTACGATGTCCTGCGCCGCGTGGTCGCCACGGCTCTGGGTGAGGTCGGTCGAGCCGACCATGTCGGTGAAGAGGACGGTAATAGTCCCGGGAGACGTTTGCGTTGTCGGCTGCGGCCTGTTCCATGAGGTGAAAACGCTGCCGATCTCATCGAGCGACATCTCAGCGTCGGCCAGCAGTGCCTCCATGTTGTTCCTGCCCACCTGCACCATCGAGAGATATTTGGGTTCGACGAGATAATCTTCGTATTTGTCGGCAAACGCCTTGGCGGTATCGCTCTTGGTTCCCATCACCTCGATGGTCTGCTTCAGGATGCCGCGCTTGTCTTCCAAGGAAAGGAGTTTTTCGGTGCCCAGCACGTCGATGGCGCCGGCCAGCACGAGATCGATCCCGAAAAGATTGTAAGCGTCGAGGCTGGGACGAACCTTTTGAATCTCGCCAAGAAGACCGCTTAACAAGCGGATCATCATCATTTTGAAAGGTTCCAGCGGACCGGCCGACGCGTCAGCCTCCGGTGCATGGTCTTTTGCGGGCTCGGCAGGTGGCGGGGCAACCTCGTTTTCGGGGGCTGCCTTAGGTTCGGCGGCCACTTGCTCGGCTTCCTTCTTTGCCTCCTCCGGCTTTGCTGTCACCGCTTCCGGCTCCGGAGGCTTTTCCTCGACGACCTTTTCTTTGTCGGATTCAGCTTTTTCCTCTTTGGCGGTATCCTCCGCCTCAAAGGGCTGCGCCACCACGGTTGGAGCCGCGACAGGCGCCGGCGGCGCCTCGGGCAACGGGGCGGCGGCGGGGGGCGGGGCCTGCTGTGGAGCCGCCTCCGTCGTCTTGCCTCGCCGGTCCTTATTGCCCCGCCAATCGAACAGCGAGAGCGCGAAGGGAACGGCCGAGGCCAGGAAAGCCGCAACGAAAGTGACGAACATCAATAGCGACGAGGAGCCATCGCTGATCACCATTCCGTACTGCGGCAGCTTTATCAGGAAATTGTTGACGATAGCGGCGACACCGCAGGCAATTGCCAAGGAGGTGCCGACGACCAGAAACAGCTTGAGCAGGACACCGACCGAGGTTTCTCCAGCCTTCACCTTTTTCCGTTTGCGGAAATCAGGCGTGGCGATGTCCGTGTTGGTTTCACCTCGGGCAAAGGCCCGCGCCCGATGCCCCGTCGCGCGGACCCGCGGTTTGAATTTCTTGTCGGTTTTGTAAACAAGAGCGTCTTCGCTCGAATTGTCGCCGGGGTAATAGGTTTCGCGGACGACCTTGGCGCAGTGGCCGAGAGTGGTTTCGACGGCCTTGGCCTCCTCCAGCGCATCCTCTCGCTCCTCTTTGCGAAAGCGGGCGTGGAGAGTCCAGCGCTCGGCTTCGAGCGCGTAGACCTCGTAGTGAACGATGGCAGGTCCTTGAGAACTCATAGGTCCATCACAATCTGCGCGGAGTCACTTTACTCGAGCAATATAGGATCATCACCCTTGATTGGGCAAAAGCAAAGCGCGCCAGTCGGGCATGACATGGCGCGCCTTTACAGATACATCAAGCGAACAGGAAAAAACAGTGCTTCCAGGGGCAACCGATAGCCCCAGGCGAACAGCTATTTCTTCACGCCAAAATTAGCGAAGCGCTTGTTGAACTTCGCCAACTGCCCACCGGTATCCATCAGACGATGCACGCCGGTCCACGCGGGATGCGATTTCGGATCGATGTCGAGGCGCAAAACATCGCCCGGCTTCCCCATGGTGGAGCGCGTCTTGAACTCCGTGCCATCGGTCATGATCACGGTGATGTCGTGATAGTCGGGGTGAATGTCCTGCTTCATTACGGTGCTCCAGAATTCGAAGCGGCGTATATAAACCAGTGCCCGCCCGGTTGCAAGCCTTGAACGCAGGCCGCCGCTCATGTCCTAATATGAGCCCGGAATCAGGAGATCCCCATGCCTCTCGACGAAAGCAGCTTTCACATCATCGCCGGCAAGACGATTGACGCCCTGGCGGAAGCCATCGACGCTGAACTCGGCGATGATCTCGACGTCGAGATCGAGGGCGAGATTCTCACCCTCGATCTTGCCGACGGCGGCCAATACATCGTCAACAAAAATGCGCCATTGCGGCAAATCTGGCTTTCGTCGCCGCAAAGCGGCGCGTGGCATTTTGCATGGGATAGCGAGGACGAATGCTGGCGTTCGACGCGGGGCGCCCCCATTGACCTGACCGACCTCCTGGCCGACGAACTGGAGGCTGTCACCGGAACCCATATTTCCTTTTGAGAGATTTTATCGCTGGTCGAGGCGTATCTCGATGCGGCGATTCTTCTTCCGCGCAGCCTCGTCGTCTCCCTTGTCGACGGGTTGGAACTCCCCGAAGCCGGCTGCCGCCAAGCGCTCTTGCGGGATGCCCTGGGCCGCCAGGAATTTGACAACCGAAACCGCGCGCGCCGTGGACAGTTCCCAGTTCGAGGGAAATTTGTCGCTCTTGATCGGCACTTTGTCGGTATGTCCGTCAATTCGCAGAACCCAATTGATGTCGCCGGGGATCTGCTTGGTCACATCGATCAGCGACCGCGCCAGTTGACCTAGTTGCGTTTGTCCATCGACGCCGAGTTCGGCCGATCCGCTGGCAAACAGCAACTCGGACTGGAAGATGAAACGATCGCCTTCGATGCGGACCCCCTGGCGGTCGCCCAGAACCTTGCGCAGACGGCCGAAAAATTCTGACCGGTACCGCGCCAGCTCCTCGACTTTGCTGGCCAGCGCCGCGTTCAGGCGCTTGCCGAGGTCGGCAATCTGCACCTTCTGCTCAGTGCTTAAGCTTTCACTGGCTTCCAGGGCGGCGGTGATGCGCGCCAGTTCCTGGCGCATGGCTTCCATCTGCTGGTGGAGCAGAGCTGCCTCGGCACGCGCCTCTTCGGACAACTTGCGCTCCTGGGCGAGTTGGCCTTGCGCATCGCCGGCCTGCGCGCCCATGGTGGCGAGCTTCTTCTCCAGATCCTCCTTCAGCGCCTTCAAGGCGTCGACGTCATGCTGGAGCATCGCCACCTGTTGGCGATCGGTGCCGTTTTGATTGAGCTGCCCCTGCAACTGATCGCGTTCGGTCGTCGAGGCCTGAAGCTGGTCGGTCAAACGTCCAATATTCACCTTCAGTTCAGCATTCGAACGGCGTTCGATGTCGAGAAGGTCGGTCAATTCGTTGAGCTGGCGGGACAGGCGGGAAATGGTTTGATCTCGTCCCGATAGCATTTGGCCCAGATAGAACTGGGTCAGCACAAAGGCCAACAGGACAAAAATGATAACCAGAAGGAGCGACGCCAGGGCGTCGACAAAGCCCGGCCATATGTTGATGCCGCTACGGCCGCCGCGGCGTCGCGACATCGGCATCGGCTAGATGTCCGGCCGGCCAAGACGCATCGACGACGAGGGGGCTTGTGCCTCTTCCTCGGCGAGCGCCGCGATGGTCCTGGCCAGAAGCTTGAACTCGCTTCTGATTTCCCGAACCATTTCGTCGCGACCGGTCGCCATCTCGTCAACCATCCGATGCAGGGTAGCGTCGAGGTTGCGGATATGCAGCCGTGTCTGTTCATCCGCCGACGCATTGCTCGCGCCATCGGCCAGCCGCGTCAGGATCGGCTTCATCTCCAGCTGGTTTTCGGCCAATTTCAGCATCAGGCTCTGCTCGGTCTTCATCTGATCGGCAAGGATGGTCAGCCGGTCGGTCAATTGCCGCATGTTGGTATTGGCCGATATCCGGCTTTCCTCGCCGCGGGCGATCACCCGTTGCAGATTGTCGAGGCTGTCGGCCGTTTGTTCCAACAGGGCTTGGATATAGGCGGGGATCGGTTGGTCGGTGCCTTCCGAGGAGCCGGCGCTGGACGTCAGTTTGGTCTGCCCCGACAGCCAGTCTTCCAGTTCGTTGTAGAAAGCGTTTTGCGCCTGGCCGGCCTGCAGATCGAGAAAACCGAGAATCAGGGACCCCGAGAGACCGATCAACGATGTCGAAAAAGCCGTTCCCATACCGGCCAGCGGAGCATCCAGACCTTGTTTCAGGCCGGAAAAGGCGGATTGAACGTCGTCGCTTGATATCGTCAGGTTGCGAATCACGTCACCGATCGATCCGACGGTTTGCGACAACCCCCAGAACGTCCCGAGCAGCCCGAGGAAGATCATCAGTCCAGTCAAATAGCGGGCGATTTCCCTGGTCTCGTCGAGACGCGACGCCAAACCGTCGAGAAGCGAGCGCAGCGCCGCGGGACTGAGGGCAAACCGGTCCCGCCGTTCGCCCACCATGGCGGCCAGCGGCGCCAGCAGGCGGGGGCCCGAAGTCGAGGTGACGACGTCGGTCGGTCGGCCGGCGCGGTAGGACTCGGCCCATCGCACGTCGCTTTCAAGCATCGTGACATGACGGAAGTTGAGCACGATGCCGACTAGCAGAACGCCGAGCGTGACGCTATTCAATCCGACATTATTGGTGAAGGCATGCTCCAGACCGGCAAACAGACTGGCCACGACCAAGACGACAATGCCAAGGAAAACCGCCATGCGGAAGAGGTAACGCCGAGGGTGGGTCATGCTGTGCGGATCCAAAAAAGACTCACGACTGCCATATAACGCCGAACCACGTCATTTTCAGGGCGACAATAACCTCAGCGCTTTTGAACCAGAATATCGACACGATCGGCGGGACCATCAGGAACCTTGTTGCCAAGAGCCCGAACTTCGATTCGCGTACTGCGGACGCCCTGATCGATCAGGTAGGAACGCACGGCCAATGCTCGCGACAGGGACAGGCGTCTGGCCTTGCTGGCGTTGTCTTCGTCACCTTCGGCGTAAGCCAACATCTGGACCTGCAAGACCGGATCGGCGGCCAGACGTTCGGCAAGCTGGGACAGTGATGCCCGAACGTCATTGGGCAACCGTGCTCCATCCTTTTCGAACGGGATGCTGAGCGCCGTCTCGCCATTTCCGGTGGCCGGCGTCGGTTGTGCCGCTGGCGGCAGATGCGCTTCCTGCGGCGACGCCGTCGTGCCGGTGCTGGTCCCCGTCGCGTTCGGCGCGGTCACGGAAGCGACCGGAGCTGCAGGTGTCGGCTTGGCTGCGACCGGGACCAATGGTTCCGGGGGGGCAGCCGGTGTCGCCGCTACGGAAGGCGGCGTCGTGACTGTGGTGGGCTGCGCCGGAGCCTTTTCTTCATTGGCCGTGGTCTTGTCGTCCGCCGGTGTTGCCGGAGCGGCCGCTGTTGCTTTGGCCGGCGCTGCATCCGGTTTGGTCGCGACAATGGTCGGAGCCGTCTTCTTTTCCTCAGCACCGTCGGTTTTGGCGGGACTGGTGGGGGCTATAACTGGAAGACTGACCGTCGGCAGCTCGGCGGAACCGGACGATTTGGCGTTTTCCTCATGGACCGGTTCGCTGTGGGCGACGGGGGGGGCCATCTCCGTAGGTTTAGGTTCGGCCGTCGGGGTTGGCTTCGGTTCCGCCGTCGAGGATGGCTTGGACTCCGCTGTCTGGCTGGGCTTAGACTCCGAGAGCGCTGGCGGCACACTGGGCTGCTGCGGCACGGCGGGACGCTGTGCGGTGGGCACAGGCGCGGGGAGCACCTGGGCGGTCGTCGCCCGGTGGGTGGTTGCCGGTGCCGAGGCGACCACAGGAGTGGCCACCCGCTTGGCGTGTTTGGGAGGTTTAATCTTGACGGTTCGGTGGACCGGTCGCTTCAACGTGATCGGATGCAGGGAAACTGTGCCCGATCGTTGCGCTGCTTTGGGAGCGAGCGGAGCACTGCCTGTGGCCTGCTGGCCCGCCGGGCGTCCGCCAAGAAACAGACCGGGAAGCGTTGGTTCCTTGCCAAGGCGATCAAGCACGGTCGGATCGACTTCAACCGCCGGCTTGTTGCTGCCTCCGATGACAATCTGCGCCGAAGCAGGGGTCCAAAGGACCGGAACGAGGATCAGGGCCAACAAAGTCCCCACTCCCCAATGCCGCAAGCTTCTCACTGCTCCTCCCGAACGGCGCATGGTGTCATTAATTAAACACACTACCGCAAGGCTTTGGCGACCACAACTCGTTTGCCGTCGCGGTCCGCCTGGGGGGTGGCAAGGCGATCAGCCGGCCGACCGCAGCAGATTGCCAAGCGGCAAGTGCAGATGATCGTTGGCCGCCAATACGTTCCCCGATTCCAACATGTCGTGGCCGCCGTCGATTTCACTGATGTAACCGCCGGCTTCCTTGACCAGAATGATGCCCGCGGCGATGTCCCAGGGCTTCAAGCCTATCTCCCAGAAACCTTCGTAGCGGCCGGCGGCGACATAGGCGAGGTCGAGCGCGGCCGAACCGAAACGGCGCACGCCCGACGTCGCGGCCATGACGGCCGGGAGTTGGCGAAGAAAGCGCGCGTGTTCGGGACGCCCCTGATGAGGAATGCCGGTGGCGATCACCGCATCTTCGAGCTGCCGTCTCGCCGACACGCGGAGCCGATGCTCGTTTACGAAACTGCCGTTGCCCTTTTCAGCCCAGAACATCTCATCGGTCAGCGGTTGGTAGATGACGCCGGCGATTGGCTCGCCGTCCCGCACCAGACCAATGGAAATGGCAAAATGGGGA
This sequence comes from Telmatospirillum sp., assembly GCA_031291415.1. Taxonomy (GTDB): domain Bacteria; phylum Pseudomonadota; class Alphaproteobacteria; order Rhodospirillales; family Magnetospirillaceae; genus Telmatospirillum. Next base: position 101,542 of record JARLJB010000217.1, on the reverse strand, counting down.
ATGCCGTGCAGAAAATTGGTCGTGCCGTCCAAGGGATCGACAACCCACACATTGTGCCGGTCATTGCCCTCGAAAGTGCCCGATTCCTCAAGCAGGAAGCCGTAGTCCGGCCGGGCCTTCTGCAATTCCTGGCGGAGCATCTTTTCGACGCGCAGGTCGGCCGCCGAAACGAAATCACCGGGTCCCTTCTTCGAGACCTGGAGCTGTTCGACTTCGCCGAAGTCGCGCAGAAGTCCCCGGGCCGCCTTGCGGGCGGCACCGATCATGACATTAATGGCGGCGGACCGGGCTATCATCAGTCTTTGGCCCGCTCGACATAGGTGGCGTCGGCCGTATTGACGACGATCTTGGTGCCAGCTTCAACGAATGGCGGGATCAGGACGCGGGCGCCGTTCTCGAGGATGCCGGGCTTGTAGGACGACGCAGCCGTCTGGCCTTTGACCACCGGATCGGCCTCGACAACGGTCATCACCACCTTATCGGGCAAGGTCACCGCCACCGGCGAACCTTCGATCAAATCGACGGTGCAGGGCATGCCGTCCTGGAGGAAGGCGCCAGGTTCACCGATCACGTCGCGCGGCACGGAAAACTGTTCGAAAGTCTCTGAATCCATGAAGGTCACGGCATCATCGTCACCGAACAGGAAGGTCACGTCCTTTTCCTCGACCTGCAGCTTCTCGACCGTATCGGCGGTACGCCAGCGTTCGTTGGTCTTGGTGCCTGTCCTGACGTCGCGCATTTCCACCTGGATGAAGGCGCCGCCCTTTCCAGGCTGAATGAGCTGGATTTTCAATACCGCCCATTGGCGATTGTTGTGTTCGAGGATGTTGCCGGGGCGGATGAGGTTCGCGTTGATCTTCATGGTCTGACCAGGTTGTTAGGAAAAATCTGGCGCGGACCCTAACAGCTTGCCTCGCGGGAGGCAACCGGTCAGCACGCCGTCGTGCGACAGAGTGGGGCAAGATACACCAATTTTGCCGCAGTATTGCTTTTTCTCGTGGTTTCCCAGCGGGTTTGCGAAGATTTTATCAGTCGTCGGGCGGGTATCGATGATGGTTGCCTTGCCAATCTTCGACGACGTCGTCTTGCAAATAGAGCGGGCCGATCGGCGCCTTGCCATATCCACCCGGGATGTCCAGCACATAGTACGGTTGGCAGAGGCCGGAGACCCGTCCGCGCAGATATCTCATGATGGCTTGGCCCTCGGCGATGGACGTTCGGAAATGATCGGTTCCCTGGGCAAGGTCGAGATGATGCAGGTAATAGGGCTTGATGCGATTGGCGACCATCGCCCGCATCAATGCCTCCATGACGGCGGGATCGTCGTTCACCCCCTTGAGCAGGACGGTTTGGCCAACCAGCGGGATTCCCTGCCGGGCAAGGCGTCCAAGCGCGGCAACGGCAGGTTCGGCGAGTTCTCGCGGGTGGTTGCAATGAACCGCAAGCCAAAGGGTGGTTTCGATATCGAGCGCAGCCAGCAGCGCATCGTCGATACGGTCGGGGTCGCTGATCGGAATACGGCTGTGGATGCGGACGACCTTGACGTGGGCGATGGCGTCAAGCTCGCGAAGAATCCGCGAAAGACGGGCGGCTGGTAACATCAGGGGATCTCCGCCGGTGATCACCACCTCCCAGATTTCCTCATGATTCCGGATGTAGTCGATGGCGGCAGCCAAATCGGCATCGCCCAGAACGGCGTCCTCGCCGCCGACCCGTTCCCGTCGGAAACAGAAGCGGCAATAGACTGGGCAATGCAGGATGGGAGTGAGCAGCAGACGGTCGGGATAACGGTGGACTATTCCCTTCAACGGCGCGTGGGTGTCATCGCCGATCGGATCGGCCCGCTCGGCCGGTTGTGCGTCAAGTTCCCGCCCGTCGGGAACGAACTGCCGGGCGATTGGATCGGCCGGGTCCATCGGATCGATCAAATCGGCGAGTGTCGGCGTGATGGCGACGGCGTATCGTTGGGCGACCGCCGCGATTTCCTCGACCCGATCGGGCGAGACAAGTCCCGCCGCGGCGATTTCGCCCGCCGACCGCAACGTTCGCCGACGTGTGGCCCGCGGATGGAGGGAAGAAACGCGCGTCTGGGTCATTGATTTATACTGCCTCTGGCTGGGGGAACCGATGTTCGGCATAGTGTCGCCGCATTCAGTCATATCGCGTTCTGTCATATAAGGAAAAGTCATGTCCGGCAAAGAGTGGTGGCGGCCCGAGGTTTTCGAACGGCGCCGTCCGGCCCTGCTGGCTCGATCCCGAATTCTCTCCGCGCTGCGCGCCTTTTTTAATGGGCGCGGTTTTGTCGAGGTGGAAACGCCCTGCCTGCAGCGCTCTCCCGGACTCGAACCGCATATCATGGCGCTGTCGACGGAATTGGCCGAGCCGTTCGGAACGACCACGCAGCGCCTTTATCTCCATACCTCGCCGGAATTCACCATGAAGAAGCTGTTGGTGGCCGGCATGCCCAAGATCTTTCAGATCGCCCACGTCTGGCGCGATGGCGAGCGGTCGCCGATCCATCATCCCGAATTCACCATGATCGAGTGGTATCGGAGCGGGGCGGGGTACGAGGCGCTGATGGAGGATTGCGCCGACATCCTTGCCATCGCAGCGCGTGCCGCCGGATCTCGCGAGTTGCGGCGGGGGGAGCGTCGTTGTGATCCCAAGGTCCGGCCGATGCGGCTGACCGTCAGCCAGGCTTTTTTCGACTACTGCGGCATCGATCTGCTGGCCACGACCGTCGATCCCTGGCATCCCGATGGTGCGTTGCTTGGCGAACAGGCACGCGCCATGGGCCTGCATATCGGGGACGGGGACAGTTGGGAAGACATCTTCTTCCGGATCATGATGGAGCGTATCGAGCCCAATCTCGGCGACGAGGTGCCTTTGATTCTCTGCGACTACCCGGTATCGATGGCGGCATTGTCTCGTCCACGGCCCGACGATCCCCGGGTGGCGGAACGATTCGAGCTCTACGCTTGCGGCGTTGAGCTGGCCAACGGTTTTGGCGAATTAACCGATGCCGCCGAACAGCGCCGCCGCTTTGAAGCCGATATGGATTTGAAGGAACGGCTTTACGGCTTGCGCTATCCGATCGATGAGGATTTTCTCGCCGCATTGGAGGCCGGCTTGCCCGATTGTGCCGGCATTGCGCTCGGTGTGGACCGTCTCATCATGCTGGCGACCGGGATGGCGACCCTCGACGACGTTCTGTGGGCGCCCGTCGCCCTGTGATACCGCAATTTTCCGGTCAGTCCGCAGCGAACATCTTATTGAAGGCGCGAACGGCCGCGGCCGCCCCGTCCGGGTGGTTCCACACGCCGCCGGAGACGGCGAGAAAATCGGCGCCGGCGTCGATCAATGGGGCGGCGTTATCGACGGTGATGCCGCCGATGGCGACGCAAGGCACCTCCATCAGGCCCGACCACCAGGATAAAATCTCGGGGTCGGCGTGGTGCAAAACGTCTTTGGTGGCCGTCGGATAGAAGGCGCCGAACGCGACATAGTCGGCGCCCTGTTCGCCGGCGAGCATCGCCAGATGCCGGGAATCGTGGCAGGTGACCCCGACGATGGCGTTCGCCCCGACAGCTTCCCTCGCCTGGCGATAAGGTGAATCCTCTTGGCCGATATGAACGCCGTCGCAACCGGTTTCGAAAGCCAGATCCGGGCGATCGTTCAGGATGAAGGCGACACCGCGGCGCTGCACTTCCGGCCGCAAAACATCAATGATCCGGCACAGATCGTCGTCCTTGCGGTCCTTGAGGCGAAGCTGGAGACAGGCAACATCGCCGGCATCGAGTGCGACGCCTAATGTTTTGACGAATCCCGGCAGATCGTCCAACGTCGGCGGCGTGATCAGGTAAAGACGGCAGTTGGTCGGAATTTGAACGTTCCCCCGAATTGAGCGCGAGCCGCAGTAAGGGCTGCTATCGCGAAAATCGGAGGATAGCACGATCTTTCATGACTTGAAGGGCTCGCTCTCGTTCAGGAGCACTGCCATATCGAGCGCCGTGCGTCACTTCTTTCGGTATACGGCGCTCCCCAGCGCTCGCAGCGGCAAATCCAACCCCGTTACCGTCTCGGAATGACCGACAAAAAGATACCCTTCCGGCCGAAGGTGCCGACACAGTCGTCGCAAGACAGCCTCTTGAGTGGCTTTATCAAAATAAATCAGGATGTTGCGGCAGAATATGACGTCATATGGACCGTTGACGGGATAGTCCTCGTCCATAAGATTGAGACGGCCAAAGGCGACCGTTTGGCGGATTTCGGGTCTTACCCTCACCGATCCTTGAAGCGAACCTCTGCCGCGCATGAGGTAACGACGCTGAAACTCAAGCGGTATCGGTGCCGCCATATCGGCTGGGTAGACCGCATGCCTGGCCTGGACCAGGACTTCCGTGCAAATGTCGGTGGCGAGAATGGAGAAGCGAAAGCCCGTCTTCAGGCGACCGAAATCATCAAGGACCATGGCAAGAGTGTAGGGTTCGGCCCCAATGGAGCTGGCGGCGCTCCATACCTTTAAAGGTTTGTCGAGTCCCGGCCGATCCCGCCGGCTCAGCAGTTCAGGCACAATCTGATCGATCAGCAGGTGGAAATGCTCGGGTTCGCGGAAAAAGTCGGTCTTGTTGGTGGTGATGGCGTCGATCAGATGAACCGCCTCATCGTGGATCCAACCGTCTCTGAACAGATAAGCGCAATAGTCCTCCAGACTGTTCAATCCGAGTGAGCGGACGCGGCGGCGCAAGCGTCCCTCCACCATGGTCTTCTTGACCGGTGGCATGCGGATGCCTGCCGTTTCTTCGATGAAGGTGGCGAGCTGTTGAAAATTGTGGTGTGTCAGGCGATCGCCGTCCTCGTAAAGCACACGGGCCATCTTATCTTGCAACGGCAATCTCGGCCGCCTCCGCGCTGCTCAGCAGATGGTCGATGTTGAAGACGATGACAAAGGCCTCGCCACGCCGTCCGATGGACTGGATGTAGTCGGAGTGCCAGCGCATCCCGAGATCCGGCGGTGGCTCCGACTGGCCTTCGGTCAGCGACGTGACTTCGAATACCCTGTCGGCCACCAGCCCGACCAAACGGAGGCGTTCGTCGGTGGTGACCTCCAAAACGATGATTCGGGTATGTTCTGTGGGGGGGATGGCCGGCAGTCCCAATTTGATTCTGAGGTCGATGACAGGCACGCTGTGTCCCCGCACGTCGATCAGTCCCATCATGAAGGACGGCGCGTTCGGCACATGAGAGGTGGGGCGCATATCAAGGATTTCCCTGACTTCCTCCACCTCGACGGCGAATACACCCTGATCAATTCCCAGTGTCACATATTGAGTGCCGTCACGGGCAATCGCGGTCGCGGTCATGGCTGCCTCCAGTTGCGGCGACTCCTTGCGAGGGGAGGGAAAACTCTCCTCGCAAGGGCAATCAGAATTGTTCAAAATTCGCGTCGTGCGTATCGGCGGGGCTTCCTGTCTCGATATCAAGTTTTACACCCTTGCCTCTTGATGCTGAAGCCCGTCCGTTCCCTCCGGCTTTGGCAGCGGTGCTGTGACGTTTCGTTTCCTGCTGGCGAGAGGTGGCGGCCGGTGGGCGATAGGTCGAGGGCGCCGACTTCGGCTTGGTCGGGCCGTCGCCCTGCGCCTGTGGCGCGATACGGAAGAAGGCAATCGTGGTCTGCAATTGTTCCGCCTGTGTTGCCAATTCCTCCGAGGTTGCCGACATCTCCTCGGCGGCGGCCGAGTTCTGCTGCGTCACCTGATCGAGTTGCTGGATAGCCTGGTTGATCTGTTCGGCGCCGATATCCTGCTCACGGCACGCCGCTGTGATCTCTTCGACCAGTTCGGCAGTACGTTTGATGTCGGGCACCAGCTTGGTCAGCATCTGTCCCGCTTCCTGCGCGGCCTTCACCGTGCTCGTGGACAGCTGGCTGATCTCGCCGGCAGCCGCCTGGCTGCGTTCGGCAAGCTTGCGGACCTCCGAGGCGACCACGGCGAATCCTTTGCCATGTTCCCCGGCCCGGGCCGCCTCAATCGCCGCATTCAAGGCCAGCAGGTCGGTTTGCCGGGCGATCTCCTGGACGATGGTGATCTTCTCGACGATGGTCTGCATGGCGTCCACAGCCTTGTCGACTGCCTGCCCGGAGACTTGGGCATCCACAGCAGCCTGTCGCGCGATCTTTTCGGTTTGACTGGCGTTTTCGGCGTTTTGTTTGATATTGGCGGCCATCTCTTCCATGGACGCCGAAGCTTCCTCAGTCGAGGACGCCTGTTCGCTGGCGCCCTCGGACAGAGACTCGGCCGAAGCATTCGACTGCTCGCTGCCGGCGGCGACCCGGTTGGCGGCATCCTGGACGCTGAGGGCGAACTGCGTGAGGTTGTCGACCAAAGTGTTGACGGCGTCCTTCATGCGCTGGTGGTCGCCCTTGCATTCGATTTCGACCTTTTCATGCAGATCGCCACTGCTGGCCAGTTTGAGGACGCGATTGCCCTCGCCGATCGGCAGCAGGATGGCGTCGAGCATTTCGTTGACGCCTTTGATGACCTCGCCATAGGCGCCTTGGAAGCTGTCGGTGTCACCGCGTTTGTCGAGTTGTCCCTGGCGGCTGTACTCGATGAGCTTGCCCAGTTCGGCCTTGAATTTCTGTAAGACGACGGCAATACCGTTGACGTTTTGCTTCATTTTCTCGTGATCACCCTGGTAGGTCTTGGTGATCAGCTCATCGATTTTGCCTCGGGCGATCTGGTCGAGGATGCGATTGCCTTCGCCGATCGGCAGCAAGATGGCGTCGAGCATTTCGTTGACGCCCTTGATGACCTCGCCATAGGCACCCTGAAAGGCGTTCGCGTCGCCGCGTTTGTCGAGTTGTCCCTGGCGGCTGAACTCGGTCAGCTTGGCCAACTCCGACTGGAATTTCTGCAAGACGACGGCGATACCGTTGACGTTTTTCTTCATCTTTTCGTGATCGCCCTGGTAGGTCTCGGTGATCAATTCATCGATCTTGCCGTGGGCGACCAGATCAAGGATGCGATTGCCCTCGCCGATTGGCAGCAGAGCAGCATCGAGCAGTTCGTTGACCGCAAGCAGAATGGCCTGTGTGTCACCGGTCGCCGTATTGATGTTCGCGCGGGTCGTCAGCGATCCGGCGGTGATCGCCTGGGTCAACCGTCGGATTTCTACCAACTCGATCCGCGGCTGAGCATGCGAACCGGTCGTGCTGAAACGGGATATGAAAGACATGTCGGGTTCCTTCTGTTCTGGTCGCGTTCGGGTTATTCGGATGTGAAGATTCGTTCGATATTCGGGATGACGATGAATTCATCGCGGCGCTTGCCGATGCCTTTGATGAAATCGGGCCGCCAGCGCATGCCGATGTCGGGGGTGTCCTCGATCGATGCCCCGCCGATTTCCGTGACTTCGTAAACTTTGTCCGTAAGCAGCCCGACCATCGTCGGCTCGCCGTCCAGGGGGATTTCGACCACGACAATGCGGCTGTCGATGGTGGGCGGAGTCTGTTTCATGTCGAATTTGATGCGCAGATCGGCGAGCGGCACGACCTTGCCGCGCACATTGATCAAGCCGCCGACGAACGGGCGGCTGCCAGGGACTTCCGTCTGCGGAATCATATCAAGAATCTCGCGGACCAAATTGGCGTTGATGGCGAAAATTTCACCGCCCAACGCAAATGTCAGTGCCTCGAAGGTCTGGTTATCGTTTACGGCCATGAGGCTCTCCTTTTGGCGTGTCATGACACATTGCGCCGTGGTTCGAATGTCTGGCCGAGGGCGACGAGGTGACCGATGTCAAGGATCAGCGCCACAGATCCATCGCCCAGAATGGTGGCGCCGGAAAACGCCTTGGTGTCGGCATGCAACTGGGACAGTGATTTGATGACCGTCTGGTGGTCGCCCAGAACCTGGTCGACGACGAGGCCGACCCGGCGTTCTCCGACGGAGATAATCACTACTTTCTGGTAGGGATCGGCCGGCAGGGGCGATGAGAACATTTCGCGCAGACGGATAAAGGGCACCAGAGAACCACGGATATTGAGAAAGTTGCGGCCTGTATGGCGAACGTCTTCTTTGACCGGCAATTCCACGCATTCCTCGACGGCCGATAGTGGCATGACGAAACGACCGGCACCTACCCGCACCAGCAGGCCGTCGATGATCGCCAGGGTCAGCGGCAATCCCAGGGTGATCTCGGTCCCGGCGCCCGGCGTGCTGGTGACGTCGATGGTGCCGCGCAGGGAATCGATCGTGCGTTTGACGACGTCCATGCCGACGCCTCGTCCGGACAGGCTGGTCACCGCCTTGGCGGTCGAGAACCCCGGCTGGAAAATAAGCTGGAACAGATCGGCATCCGACAGGCGGGCTCCCGGTTGGATCAACTCCTGTTCTTCCGCCTTGGCGCGAATCCGGTCGCGGTTCAGTCCCCGGCCGTCGTCCTTGATGGAGATCAGCACCTGGGTTCCGGCATGGCGGGCCGACAGATGAATGAGACCCTGCGGCGGTTTCCCGGCCGCCTGCCGTTCCTCGGCCTTTTCCAGACCATGATCGAGGCTGTTGCGGATGATGTGCACCAGCGGATCGTTGAGCCGCTCGATCATCGTCTTGTCGAGTTCGGTCTCCTCGCCCGACATGGTCAGGCTCACGTCCTTGGCCATGTCTTGCGAAAGATCGCGGACCAGTCGGCGGAAGCGGCCGAACAGGGTGCCGATCGGCACCATGCGAATCCCGATGGCGGTATCGCGCAAGCCATTGGACAGACGTTCGATCTCCTCCGTCACCGACTTGATCTGGAGATCGGCGCTGGAGGCGACCAATTGCTTCAGCCTTGCATGCGAAATCACCAATTCGCCGACCTGATCCATCAGATCGTCGAGCCGTTCGGCCGGAACCCTGATTGAGTTGGAGGCCGGAACAACCGCCTTGGCTGCATCGGTTTTGTTTCGAACGTGTGCCTGCTCGGCCAGCGCTGAATGAATCCGTTCCTCGGTAACGGCGCCGTCATCGACCAGCAATTGCCCTAATTTCTTTTGGCGACCGACGGCATCCGTCACCGTGTCGGCCGCGACCTCGCCACGGTCGGCCAGGATTTCGCCAATCCGCTTGGCCTCGGGATCGACGGGATCGATCGTCAGTTCGCTGTCGTCCACGACGAAGATGAATACGTCCTCAATTGCGGAGCGGGGCTGGGTGGTGGTCAGGACAATGTCCCAGGCCAGATAGCAGCGGTTGGGATTTATCTCCTCGACGGGGGGCAACGCCTCGGTCAGCGTGACCACGGTTGCGGAGCCCATTGCACGCAATTCGTCGAGCAACAGCAAGGGGTTGGTTCCACGTTCCAGAGCGTCGGGAGCCGGTCGGAAACGAATTCGCCACGTGCCAGGAGTTCCTAGATCCTTGTCTGCGGTGACCGTTCCTGAGCCCGTTGGGCCGGAGGCGGCGCCCGTCTGCTTAGCCATAAGATCCAGCAACCGGGCGCCTTCCTCCTTATTGACCCGGTCGGGGTGTTCGATGAGGCCACGGATGTGGTCCTTGGACGCCAGCGCGACGTCGATCAAAGCCGAATTCGGGGCCATCAGGCCTCTGCGCACCTGATCGAAGGCATTTTCGAGATGATGGGTGAAGGCGGCCATCGCCCCGAATCCGAACATCGCGCCCGATCCCTTGAGGGTATGAAGAGCACGGAAGGCGGTATCGAGGAGATCTCGATCATCTGGCCGTTCTTCCAGGCTGAGCAGCGCTGTTTCCAGGTCTGCCAGCAGTTCGGCGGCTTCCTCTCGGAAAGTCTGTGTCGGATCATTGCTGTCGGTCACGGTCCAAGCACCTTTCTTGTCACGCCCAACAACTGGTCCTGCTGAAAGGGCTTGACGATCCAGGCGGTGGCGCCGGCCGCCTTCGCCTCGTTCTTCTTGCCGGCGTCGGATTCCGTCGTCAGAAAGACGATCGGTACGCCCTTGTAGGCAGGCAGGCAACGCAACTCGCGGATCAGGGCAAGCCCGTCCATGTTGGGCATATTGAGGTCGGTCAGGACCATGTGGACGCCGCCGGCTTTGGCCTTCGTCAAGGCATCTTTACCGTCGATGGCCTCGACCACGTCGTAGCCGGCTCCCGAAAGCGTCATCTTCACCAAAAGTCGCATGCTCGCCGAATCGTCGACGCTGAGGATGGTTTTCGTCATGTTCAACTCCTGATGATCCAAAAATCGCTGTTAGCGGAAAGAGGCTCCGACAAGAAACCGCCACGTCGCAAAGTCTCCAGCAACGCGTCACCGACCGGGTGTTTCATGGTCAAGGCGATGCCGCGTCGCGTCGCGCTGGCGCGGGCTGCGATCAGCAATTGAATGATGCTGACATCAATTTTAGCAACAGATTCGCTGTCTACTTCGATGTCATGATAATTCTCTAGAGAATATAAAATACGTTTATGAAATTGTTCGGCACTATGGATATCAATATATTCAGTTAGTTCAATCTTATTTTTATCATTCATTATCATGTTCCATAAATATTAGTTCTTATGAATGTTTATTTTAGTATTCATAGGAGGCCAATCTGGAGATCGGCAACCTGCTCAGCGAGCGACAATCTGATGGAAAGGACACAACGGCAATATCCCCATTTGGGGACAGCTCTTAACCAATGGTTGTGTAAACGCCAACGGGATCGCGGAGCGCCCATCGGGCCTGGAAAGGCGATTCCGTAAGACGGATTCGCCCTCAACTTTATTGAGATAGAGGCGGATTCAGATTTTTGACGGTATCGCTCTGCGATCCCGTCAAAAATCATCCGGCTCTAGGCCCGGATAGTGCTTGAACTTTGAAAAATATTAGCTTTTTCGCGGCACGCGGATCTGAACTGGTTCAGGCGAACCGTGCAGAGGAACTGGTCATCGACATCTTGAGGTGTGGGATCTGCTGTCGGGCGGGACGGCCCCCGTCACAGCAGACGTCGATTCCGTTCCTCAAACGTCCAGGATCGGAATCGACGTCCGTTTTAAAATGTGGAATGAGGGTCCATCATCTCGTCAAGGCGATCTGTGTCTCGGCGATCAGGTCCAAAACGTCGCCTATGCGGATACCATCGCTGGCCAGCAGACGTTCGAAAATCGGATCGCAGATCAGGTCGCCAAGCGTCGGTTCCTGGCAACCGGTGAAAAAATCCGGACGGCGTTTGACGACCGGGTAAGGGGCGGGCAAAAAGGATGACACGCGGATCGTGCGCTCGATAGTGGTCTCGGCTATTGCTGCAGTAGACGGGCATACACCTGGCATCATCACGGTCCTTAACTTTCGCGGCCCAATGAGAGTCGGTCGGGAGGGGCTGGGATTTTTTGCCACACTGGCATCGGCCGAGCCCTTTTGTCCCGCTTGCGCGCGACGCGATCATCGTGGTCACGAATCCGGCTCACAAGCAAGCGAGCGACTTATAAGCCGATTCCGTCCGACCTGGGTATGACTCTATCTTAATCGTTTTGTGGCGGTTCAATGACGTCTCGCCGCTTGACGCTCTTAAGCATCGACGGCTCGTCAGAGGGGCTTCCTGGCGGAAAACAGGGCGAGGACAGCTGCCTGCGGATCGGCCACGCCATTGAGGTCGAGGCGGTCCGCTGAGGTCGGCCCGAACAGCCAGCCTCCTCTTTTTCGGGCGATTTGCGCGACTTTTTCGAAGACGGCGGGCGGGGCGTCGAGACGGACGGCGGTGGCGCCGTCCGCCAACGCGGCGAGGGCAAAACCCGGCGTCCTGCCGCAGTCGAGCAGGGCGAGGCTGGAGGCCTGCGGAATCTGCTGCCGGGCGGCGGCGATCATAGCGAGAAAATAACCGGTCCCAAGATAGGATACAGCACCGGGCGCCGAGTTGAGGGCAACCGGCTGACCCGCCTGAGCGGCAGCCAATAGCGCCCCCCTGACCTGGCCAGGCGTGTGGACGATGATCTGAACGGCGGTTCGATCGATGTCCTCGGCGCTTTGCGCGGGTGTCGCCTTTGGCGGGAACACCGCAGGCGCCGGAGAGCGTCCGGTTCCCGCGGTGGATTTGTCAGGCATGATCCCGTCCGATATCGCAATCCGGCCTTGCGGCTCGCCAAGTCAGGCGTCCAGATCGATGCGGTAGTTCTCGATGACCGTATTGGCCAGGAGCGACTTGCACATCTGTTCGATGGCAAGCTTGGCCTTGGCCGGGTCGTTCTCGGCCAGATCGAGCTCGATGAACTTGCCCTGGCGGACGTCGTTGACCCCGGTGAAGCCAAGCGAGGAAAGAGCTCGCTGGACAGCTTTGCCCTGAGGATCGAGGACACCGGATTTGAGTGTGATGTGAACCTTGGCCTTCACGAGGGTGTTCCTTCGTCTATTGAACGGTTTCCGGACCTTTGAGGTCGCGTGGTCCGCCTTCCGGCAGGATGCCGAGCCGGCGGGCAACTTCCTGATAGGCTTCTTCGACGCCGCCAAGATCGCGGCGGAAGCGATCTTTGTCCATCTTTTCGCCGGATTTCAGATCCCAAAGGCGACAGTTGTCGGGGCTGATTTCGTCGGCAAGCACGATCTGCATGTCGTCGCCGTTGTAAAGGCGTCCGAATTCCAGCTTGAAATCGACCAGACGAATACCGACGCCCAGGAACAAGCCGGTGAGGAAATCGTTGATGCGCAGCGACAGGGCCATCAGATCGTCGAGGTCTTGAACCGTCGCCCAACCGAAGGCCGTAATATGTTCTTCCGAAACGATCGGATCGCCCAGCTCGTCGGATTTGTAATAGTATTCGATGATCGAACGCGGCAGGGCGGTGCCTTCGGGGATGCCAAAACGTTGGCTAAGCGACCCGGCAGCGACGTTGCGGACGACAACCTCGAGCGGAATGATTTCCACTTCGCGGACCAGCTGCTCGCGCATGTTGAGGCGGCGGACGAAATGCGTGGGAATACCGACTTCACCGAGGCGCAACATCAGATATTCGGAAATGCGGTTGTTGAGGACGCCCTTGCCGGTGATGGTCCCCTTCTTCTTGTTGTTGAAGGCGGTGGCGTCGTCCTTGAAATACTGAACGATGGTGCCCGGCTCTGGGCCTTCGAAGAGGACTTTCGCCTTCCCTTCGTAAATCTGTTTGCGTCTGGCCATGATCTGGGTTCCGCCATAAGGGTGTCTGCTCGGGTCTGGACGAACGCCTCGTTGGCCCTAAGCGTCAAAGGACCGGCACGCTACGCGCCCGGTCCCCTTTGATCTCTTAAGCTCCATATAGCAGGGAGACCTCGCCAGTACAACAATGACCCACCCCACGGCAGGGCAATCCAGGAGTGCACGGACCGCTATTCACGAAACGACAGGGCGAAAACTCGCCTGGTCCGGCGGGCCGGGAGCGAACAGAAAGACCGGCTCGATCTCGGGATGGTCGACCGATGGCAAGGCGATCAGTGCCGAGCTGCGCGTGCCAAATCCGCTTTCCAATTGAAAGGTCAGACCGGCCTCGCGGTCGGTGCTGGCGTATGGCGCCGGAGTCGCCAGCAACTTTTTCCACTCTCCCCAATTTCCTGCCTCGGGGTCTGGAATCGCGCTATCCCGGAATTTCGGAAGATAGGCGCGTATTCTCGGATCATTGGGATCATTGAGGTCGAACGCCGTCAGCATCGAAACGCCGTCGTCGAGCGGTGCCGCCCGGACGGTTTGACCGTCGGAGCGCAACCAGAACGCATCGCGATTGTCGGCGATCATCATATTGAAGGGGCGATAGGCGGTCGCCGCCAGATGGATCAACGCTTTTGCCGCATCGACAGCATCGGCGTGGTCGAGCGCCTCGAGGACCAGTTCGCCGCGCGAGCGCTTGCCCTCTTCCGGACCGAGTGTGCCCTGCCGGTTGAGGATCGCCGCGACGACCCCTTCGTCATTGATGCCAAGCCAGGAACCGCCGGCCAGTTCGTCCTGCCCGGCCACGACATTTGGTCGGTCGTCCCAGTGACGGCCCGGGGGCAGCCAGGGACGTCCGGCCATTTCGTCGCGGTTGGCGGCGACCAGGATCGGCCAGCGATGGTCGGACCGGCGCAGAATGACGACCGTGCACATGGATGCTCCGTGACGTTGGATTTGCGATGCCTCAAAACGAGTATGCCGTTATAAAACGACAGTGGGGAGGTGTGAATCGTTTCGTCGTAATGAAAATGTCACCGGCTCGTCAGCAGAGGAACAAGCTCCAATGGAACCAAGCCCCATGAAAAGCCATTCCAGGGACCCGAAGAAGCGTCTCGATGAGCGCGAAAAAGCTTTCGAGGCCAAATACCAGCTCGATGAGGCGATCGTCTTCAAGGCGGGCGTGCGTCGCGCCAAGCTGCTCGGTCTTTGGGTGGCCGAAAAGCTGGGTCTGCAGGGGGACGAGGCGGCTGCCTATGCCCGTAGCGCGGTCGAGGCCGACTTCGCCGATGCCGGGCACGCCGTTTTGTTGGCTAAATTGCGCGACGATTTGGTGGCGCGCGGTCATCTGGCCGAAGCGGACGGCCTGATCGTCGAGATGGACCGCTTGGCGGAGATTGCCCGCCAGCAGGTGACCGCCGAGGCAAATTCCGTCAAGCCGGCCGGTTGATTTTGTTTTAGGGCCTGTTGATAAATTGCCGAATCAACAGGCCCCAAGCCCGAGCGGCGTTTGAGCCCGCCGGAGCGGAGCGCAGGCGTCATATGGAATCCAAGCTAAGGGCCTGGAGCGATAATTTCGCGACAGGCCCTTAGCTGCGGCCGAACACGCGCTGGAAGATCGTGCCGACATGCTTGGTGTGGTAGCCGAGGTCGAACAATGATTCGATCGTCGGGGCGCCGAGATGCGACACGACTTCGGCATCGGCCTTCAAAAGATCGATGAAACGTCCCTGGCCGTTCCACACCTGCATCGCATTGCGTTGGACGGCCTTGTAGGCATCCTCGCGGCTCATTCCCGCCTGGGTCAGCGCCAGCAGGACCCGTTGGCTGAAAATCAGTCCCCCCAACTGGTTGAGGTTGCGTTCGATCGCATCGGGATAAACGACCAGATTGGCCACGACATTGGTCAGGCGGGCCAGGGCGAAGTCGAGGGTGATCGTGGCATCGGGACCGATCATCCGTTCCACCGAGGAATGGCTGATGTCGCGTTCATGCCACAGGGCGACGTTTTCCAGGGCCGGCGTCACCATGCCGCGAACCAGACGGGCGAGGCCGGTGAGATTTTCGGTGAGCACCGGGTTGCGTTTGTGCGGCATTGCCGAGCTGCCTTTTTGACCCGGCGAAAAATATTCTTCGACTTCACGCACCTCGGTACGTTGCAGGTGACGGATCTCGGTGGCGACCCGCTCGACCGAGCTGGCGACGACACCGAGCGTCGCGAAAAACATGGCGTGATGGTCGCGCGGGATCACCTGGGTCGACAGCGGTTCCGGAACAAGGCCGAGTTTTTCGGCCACATAGCCTTCGACAAAAGGATCGATGTTGGCGAAGGTGCCGACCGCGCCGGAGATCGCGCAGGTGGCGATGTCCTGGCGCGCCGCCAGCAGACGTCGGCGATTGCGTTGGAATTCCGCGTAGAAGCCGGCGAATTTGAGGCCGATGGTCACCGGCTCGGCATGGATGCCGTGGCTGCGCCCCATGCAGGCCAGATCTTTCGTTTCGAAAGCACGGCGTTCGAGAGCCGCCAGCAGGCCATCGATATCGGCCAGCAGAATATCGGCGGCCTGACTCATCTGCACGGCCAAACAAGTGTCCAGAACGTCCGACGAGGTCATGCCCTGATGGACGAAGCGGGCATCAGCCCCGACATGTTCCGCCAGTTCCGTGGTGAAAGCGATGACGTCGTGCTTGGTCACCTTTTCGATCTCATCGATCCGTGCCACCCGCTCGGGGGTATAGGGTTTGTTGCCCTTTTCCCATACCGTCCTGGCTGCGGAAGCCGGGATTACTCCCAACTGCGCCTGGGCATCGCAGGCATGAGCCTCGATCTCGAACCAGATGCGGAATTTGTTTTCCGCTTCCCAGATGCGGACCATTTCAGGGCGACTGTAACGCGGGATCATCGGAGTTCCTCGAAGGCAGGACGACGGAGAGTGTGGCGGTGTTATTGCAAATGTCGGAGCGCTTTTGAAGCTCGTTCGACGACGGGAGCCTTTTCTGTTCGCGGGTCTCGGTCGACGAACTGCCGGGTGACCGGAAGACAATAGGTCATTTTTCGCAACTTTGCGCCTTTCCATGTGCAGATGTTAACCCCGACTCGGGTCGTGGAGGGAGAGTTGTCGTTTGTGTTCTGAGTCTGACGCGGTATAGCTGCATCCTCAAATATGCAAAAACCATCGATATGAGGTCCGCCTTGGGAAAGTCTCTGCGGTTGTCGGAAAAGTGGTTTCGTCGTGGCCTCTGGCTGGTGGCCTTGGTCTTTGCCGGTTTTCTGACTGGGTTGGGCGGCACAGTGGTCGACGATCTGCCAGAGGTCGAGAGCCGTCTCACGCTCGAGGACTTCATGGACCGCCCGGCGGCCTCCGACGTGCAAAAAGTGCTGGCGCAGGCTGAGCAAGCCAGGGAGGACGCCCAGCAGGCCCTTGAACAGGCCAAGCTCAAGCACAGTTCCGCGCAGGCCGACAGCCAGTCGGCCCGCGAGACCTTCAACAATTGGCTGGCCACGCGCCACGCCACGGCCCGTACCGATCAGGATGCGGAATTGATCGCGCGGACCGCCGGGCTCGATCGGCTCAAAAAGATTGAGCGCGACGCGCTGGCCAAGGTCGAGGAACAGAAACAGCGGGCGCTCGATGCTCAGCAGACGGTCGAACGGGCCAACGACAAGCGGCGGACTCTTGAAGCGGGCGCCAATGCCCGGTTGGAAGCGGCCTATCGCGCCCAGGAACTTCGCGTGTTTCTCTACAGGCTGGCTCTTACGCTGCCGCTTCTGGTCATTGCCGGGTGGTTGTTTGCGAAACAGCGCAAGAGCACATGGTGGCCCTTTGTCTGGGGTTTTATCGTTTTCGCGCTGATCGCCTTCTTCGTCGAGCTGGTCCCCTATCTGCCGAGCTACGGCGGTTACGTGCGCTATATCGTGGGGATCGTCGTCACTGCCGTGGCCGGACGGCAGGCAATCGTCTCGCTCAATCGGTACCTGGAGCAGCAGAAGCGGGCCGAGCAGATGCCCGACGTCAAGCGTCGCAAGGAGTTGGATTACGACCTGGCGTTGACCCGCTTGGCCAAAGGCGTGTGTCCGGGGTGCGAGCGTCCGGTGAACCTCAAGGACGACAGCATCGACTTTTGTCCGCACTGTGGCATCAGCCTTTATGACCATTGCGGCGCCTGCCACGCGCGCAAAAGCGCTTTTGCCAAGTTCTGTCACGCCTGCGGCGCTGCGGCGGCACCTGTCCCAGTGCCGGACGACGGCGCCGTTACGGCTGAACCGGCGTGATGGGAAGCGCTTTCGCGGCCAATTCGGTGGTCATGGCCGCGATGACCGGCTGCCACATGCCGGGGGCAGCCTGACGGAACAGGCGGGCCGTCGGGTACCAGGGAGAGTCGTCACGATCGGCGAGCCATCGCCAGCAGCCGTCGAACCGCGAGGCTATCCAGACCGGTCTGCCAAGCGCCCCGGCCAAGTGGGCCATTGCCGTATCGACGGTGATAACGAGGTCGAGGTTGGCCGTCAGGGCCGCGGTATCGGCGAAATCGATCAGCCGGTCAGTCCAATCGAGCGGCCGGCGGTGTTCGGGTATTGCCGACAGTTGTTTCGCCGGTTCGCCTTTCTGCAAACTGACGAAGGTGACTCCCGGGACGTCCAGCAGCGGCGACAGGGCGTCGAGGCGAAGGCTGCGCCGGCGGTCGGTGGCGTTGGCAAAAGGATCGTCCGGCCGCGCATCGCCGGCCCAGACGACACCGACCCATGGCCGCGGGTACGCGGTCAAGCGCTCGTGCCACGCCGCCACGGCCGTGTCGGTCGCCGTCAGATAGGGAACCTCTGCCGGGATGGTGTTCAATACGATGCCCAAATGGTGGGGCAGACTGAGCAGCGGCAGGTGAACGTCGAATGGCGGCAAGGGAGAGCCTTGCTCCACCACCTCGGAGACACCGGCCATCGTCGTGAGCAGCGACAGCAGGGGGCCGGGCGCCTCGACGATGACTGTCGCGCCGCTGTCGGCAAGGGGCTTGGCAAAGCGGATGAACTGCAGCGTGTCGCCGAAGCCCTGTTCAGCATGCAACAGGATTCGCCGCCCCGTTATGTCTTCGCCCTGCCATTGCTTTCGACCGAGCGGGCGGGCTGTCAGATGGCGTCCGCCGCCCTTCCAGCGCCATTCATATTCGGCCCAACCCTCCGTTAATTCGCCGACCGTCAACAGCGCGAGACCCAGATGAAAATGCGCCTTTGCATTGTTGGGCTCGAGACGCAGGGCCCGGCGATAGGTGGCGATGGCGTCGCGCAACCGCCGCTGGTCGGCTTCCAGGATGCCAAGATGGTTATAGGCATCGGCATAGGTCGGAAAGAGACTTATGGCCCGCCGGGCGAGGGTTTCTGCTTCCTGCCAGGCGCCCTGTTGACGCAGAACGCCGGCTAGATTGTTGGGAATTTCCGGAATGTCGGGGGCCAAGGCGGCAGCCAGGCGAAGACTGTTTTCAGCCTCTTCGAGACGGCCGAGTTCGGCCAGGATCTTCCCCAAATTGTTCGAGGCCTTGGGATAGAGCGGCCGAATATCGAGAGCCATGCGCCAGGCGGCGACGGCGTCTTCCCGGCGCCCCATCTGGGCCAGGGCCAGTCCCAGGTTGTAGTGCAGCTCCGCCTCGCGCGGGGCGCCATCGATGGCTTGGCGATAGAGTGCGACGGCCTGGTCGAGGCGGCCCGCTTCGTGATGGCGCACCGCCTGTTCGAAGAACCGGAGCGATTTTGCGTCGCCTTGCGCAATGGGCCGCCCGGCGGTCTTGTCCGCCGCACGGCGTTGCTTACGGTTCATGATGGAATGGTGTAGGGTACGGCACATCGCACCGTGGCGTTTCGATCGATGACGGTGGGGAAACGAGGGGCGGGGCGGCGGTTATTCCCGGCCGTAGCGTATGAATTCCGTCCAGGTCCGTTCGACCTGCAACATGCTTTGCGTCGCGGCTTCCAGACCCTTGCGGTTGTCCGGTGTGGCGACGATCTTGTCGGCCAGACGATTCTGCAATTCGCGGATGCCTGTGCACAGGCGCATCCCTTTTTCAGTCAACTTCAAGCGGATCGAACGGCGATCATGGGAACAACGCTCTTGTTCAAGATACTCAAATTCGGTGAGTTTCTTGATGTTATAGGACACATTGGAACCATGATAATATCCACGATCTTTAAGATCACGGACAACGACCTCGGCTTCACCTATATTATAGAGAAGCAACGCCTGTACCGCATTGATGTCATCCACATCCATGCGGCGCAGTTCAGTCCTTAACACATCCAAAAAATGACGATGCAGTCTTTCGATGAGGCGGACTATGTTGAAATAAGGCTCGTTCACGAGATGAATGATATGGTCATAAACGGATATGCGCAATCCCCAATCAATATTGTCTCAAATGTGAATTATCGAGCGATGTTTCGGCGATCCCAGATCCTGCCGAAAGCGCCGGTAACCCGCGTTTTCGCTTCAGTGTAGACAACAAACGATAACAGTCGCGGCAAGCGCCGATGAGGTATGAGGTAAGTGGTGGAGCAAATTTTTGGTCTTTTTCCCGTCGAGCAGTTCGTCGGCAGTTACGGATATTGGGCGGTCTTCGTTATTGTCGGGCTGGAAAGTGCAGGGCTGCCATTGCCTGGCGAAATCACGCTGGTCACCGCCGCCATCATTGCGTCGGCGACGCCGGCCATGGATATCAGGTGGGTGATTGCCGTCGCCGCCGCCGGGGCGGTCCTCGGCGACAATATCGGCTATTGGGTCGGTCGTGAGTTTGGGTTTCGGCTGTTGGTCCGGCATGGCGCCCGCATCGGAATCGGCGAACGGCAGATCAAGCTGGGGCAGTTTCTATTTCTCAAGCACGGCGGCAAAGTGGTGTTTTTCGGGCGTATGGTCGCCGTTCTTCGCGTGCTCGCCGCCTTGCTGGCCGGAGTCAATCGCCTTCCCTGGCCGCATTTCCTTGTTTGCAACATCGGTGGCGGCGTGCTTTGGGCAACGATTTACGGCGGCGGGGCCTATCTTTTCGGACGACAGGTGCAGGAAATCGCCGGACCAGCCGGTTTTGCCGCTTTGTTCGCCGGTGTTGTCCTGATGATCGTTTCGATCCGCTATATCAGGGGACACCAGCGTCTTCTGGAGGACGCCGCCGAGCGGGCTCTGCCCGGCCCATTGGTCGACGGTGGCATCGAGCATTTCGGCAGATAAGGGCGGCGCTTGAGCCCGCCGAAAGCGGAGCGGAGGCGTCGTATGAAACCTTAGAGCGCGATGACTTTATTGGGATAGAGCCGGAGCGATTATTTCGCGCCAGACCCTAAACCTCAGATCAGTCCGTGCGATCGGAAACTGAAGCTGCCCTGACGGCCGATCACCAGATGATCATGCAAAACGATGCCGATCGGTGTCACGGCGTCTTCGACGCGACGGGTCATGTCGATGTCCGCCTGACTGGGTGTCGGATCTCCCGATGGATGATTGTGCACCAGAATGATGGCGCTGGCGTTCAGTTCAAGAGCGCGTTTGACGACTTCCCGTGGATAGGCCGGAGTATGGTCGATGGTTCCCTTTTGCTGCGTTTCGTCGGCGATCAGGACATTCTTGCGGTCGAGAAACAGCAGGTGAAAGCGTTCCTGGGGTTGGTGGGCGAAGGCGATCTGGCAGTAGTCGACGAGCTTGTCCCACGACGTCAGAACCGGCTTTCCGACGACCTCGACCTGGGCCAGTCGTGTTGCCGCCGCGGCAACCAATTTGAGGGCCGTCGCCGCGTTGTCCTTGATCCCGGGAACCGCCAGCAGCGCCGGCAAGCCGGCGTGGACCACGTCGGCGAAGCTGCCGAAGCGAGCTAGAAGATCCTTGGCGAGCGGCTTGACGTCCCGCTGTGGGATTGCCAGGCAAAGAAGAAGTTCCAGTAATTCGTAATCGGGCAGGGCGGCGGCTCCACCGTCGAGAAAGCGTTGGCGGAGCCGTTTGCGATGTCCCAACTGGTGGGAAGCGGCGGAGGACGCGGGGGCATCGGACGAAGTCATCGCCGAAGCTTATCGCCCCCTGCCGATGGTTGAAAGATCTTCGGTCATACCGCGTAGGGCGGGTAGTGCAGGCCGGCGGGCGATAGGGTGAAGATCTCGTATCCCGTCGCCGTGACGGCAATCGTGTGTTCGAACTGCGCCGACAGGCTGCGGTCCTTGGTCACGGCCGTCCAGCCGTCGGCCAGGATCTTCGTCTCATAACGGCCGGCATTGACCATCGGTTCGATGGTGAAGAACATGCCTTCGCGCAACTCGAGGCCGTGGCCGGGGCGTCCGTAATGAACGACATTCGGCGGTTCGTGGAAGATCCGGCCGACCCCGTGACCGCAGAAGTCGCGAACCACGGAGAATTTGTTCTTTTCCACGAATTGCTGGATGACGTGACCGATATCGCCGAGCGTCGCTCCGGGCTTGACCACCTCGATACCGCGCATCAGCGACTCGTAGGTCACTTCGCATAGCTTGCGAGCTTTGACGCCAACCTTGCCGACATAGTACATGCGGCTCGAATCACCGTGCCAACCGTCGAGAATCGGCGTGACATCGATATTGAGGATGTCGCCTTCCTCCAACACCTTTTCGCTGGGGATGCCGTGGCAGATGACATGGTTGACCGACGTACAGATCGACTTGGGGTAGCCCCGGTAATTGAGGGGGGCGGAAATGCCGCCGCGCCCGGCGACGAAATCATGGCAAATGCGGTCGAGTTCCGCCGTCGTCACGCCGGGAACCACATGCGGTGTGATGATATCCAGGCATTCTGCGGCCAATTGGCCGGCCCGTCGCATCGCCGCGAAATCTTCAGGGCCGTGCAGGGGAATACGGTTTGCTTCGCGGCTTTCGTTCTGTTCCATCCGGATCTCTCACTCGTCATGCGTCGCCCGACAGCCGGAGAGGCATCGGCTTATCGAGCCGAATGGTCTCCAGGGTCAGGCGGCAACCATAGCAATACAATTCAACTCCCGCCGCCGCCGCTTGGCGCAATGTCGTGGCATAGGTCGGGTCAATGTCTTCGGCCGGCGCGAAATAGGAGCAATCTTCGCGCTGTACCAGGAACAGCATCACTGCCCGCTGTCCCTCGCGCACCATGTCCGTCAATTCGTGGAGATGCTTGGTGCCTCGCGCCGTTACGGCGTCGGGAAAGCAGGCGGCATCGCCACGCTTCAGGTGGACATTCTTCACTTCGACGTAACATTTGGGGCGATCCGGCGACGACAACAACAGATCGACGCGGGAATTGTGGCCATAGCGCACTTCACGTTTGATCTCGGCGTAGCCGGCCAATGGGGCAATCCGTCCATCGGCGACGGCTTCGGCGACGATGGCGTTGGGGTGCATGGTGTTGATGCCGACCAATCCACCGCCGATCCGCGCCAGTTCCCAACTCCAGGCCAGTTTGCGGTCAGGTTTTGTCGACCGCGACAGCCACACCTCCAAACCTGGGTCCGACAATCCCAGCATGGCGCCCGGATTGGCGACATGGGCGGTAATCTCTTCACCGGTGGCCAGCACCACGTCGCTCAAGAACCGTTTGTAGCGGCGAACCAGGGTGCCGCGTTGCAGGGGGGTCGGAAAATCCATTCGGGAAAACTACCCCAATTCAACTGTTGCGTCGACAATGGCGCGGAAAAAATACCGTAGATAAAACGGGTGGCATGCGGTTGCATGCCGCAAGCCAGATCAAACGTTTAGCGCTTTCCCGGCCGGAGCGCCTCGCTCAACGGAACCTTGCCGCTGCCCGGCGCCAATGGCTTTTGTTGCGATGCATGCGGTCGCCAAGCCGTCAGCGTGAGAACTTGGAATGTCGCGGCAATCCGGCCATCGGTGTCGGCGTGCCGATCCTGGTAAAGGGCCAGGCCCCGCATCAGGGTTGTCCGTCGCAATGGCGTTCTCCGGCGGGCAGCGACTGCGTTGGTTTCTCCCATGCCGCGCAGGTCGGCGAGAAGGGCTAGCGGCGTCGGGTAGGTGACGGTGATGGTGTCGACATCGACCACCGGCAAAGCAAAGCCGGCGCGCTGGAGCAGTGCTCCGGCATCGCGGACGTCGACGAAGGGCGACACCCTGGGACTTGCCCCGCCTTCCTCCTGCAATTCCGCCTCCTGCAGGCATTGGCGCAGTTCGGAAAGTGTTTCGCCGCCGAGCATGCTGGCCAGCAACAATCCGTCTTCGGTGAGACAATGGTCGATCTGGCGGAGACAACCGGGCAGGTCGTTGACCCAGTGCAGGGAGAGATTGCTCATCACCAGATCGAATGTCTTGGGGCCGAACGGAAGCGCCTCTTCGTCGGCGACCAAAGCCAGTCCCCCGGCTCGGCGGACCATCGCCATCGACAGGTCGCATTCGGTCAAGTGCTCGATTCCGCCGCGTCCGTTCAACAGTCGCCCGAGTTGACCCGTGTGGCATCCAAGGTCAAGGGCGCGCGGGAAGCGCCGCGTCAGGTCGGAAAGGCGGTCCAGCAGGCGCTCGGCCACCTCTCGAAACAAAAAATCATGATCGGCCAGCCGGATGGCAGCGCGGTCGCGTTGCCGGCGCACCTGATCTCTATCGAAGACGTGGGGATCACTCATTGTCTGCCTATAGGGCATGGCCGGTCCCTCTTGCAACGGGCAATCGCATCTTTCTCCAAACCCGTCATCTCCAAATGTTGCCAAAAAAGAACAAATTGTCTAGGGTCTCGTCATGGTCTTTTGGACGACAATAGGATCTCACCTGGCGCATTTGTCGGTCGGTGCGGCCCGGCAGATGTTCGACCTTCTGATTCCTCCGCGCTGTTTCTCTTGCGGAACGCCGGTACCCGCGACGGGAGGCTTGTGTCCATCCTGTTGGGAGAAGATGTCATTCATCGGGCCGCCTTTTTGCCTGCGCTGCGGGCTGCCTTTCGAACTTGATGCCGGTACCGCCGCCCTCTGTGCGGCCTGTCTGGTGGATCCCCCGCGTTTTCATCATGCGCGATCGGTTTTTCGATACGATTCCGCCAGCAAAGATCTGATTCTTGGCTTCAAACACGCCGATCGAACCAACCGGGCGCCTTTTTTCGCCCGCTGGATGGCGCGTGCCGGTGCCGAATTGCTTGAGGTCGCCGACGTGATCGTGCCGGTTCCGCTCCATCCGGTCAGGCTGTTTCGCAGGCGTTATAATCAGGCGGCCCTGCTTGGCAATGCTCTGGCCCGGTTGTCGGGGGTTCCCTGTTGCCCGGATGCCCTGCAACGGGTGAGACATACGCCGATGCAGGGAACCTTCGGGCGCGAGCGCCGCCGCGCCAATCTGCACGGTGTCATTCGTACAGCCCGGCCCAATGTCGTGGCGGCTCGCCATGTGTTGCTGATTGATGACGTGCTGACGTCCGGAGCGACGGTCGAGGAATGCGCGCGGTCGCTTTTGGACAGCGGCGCGGCGGCGGTCGACGTGCTGACCTTGGCCCGCGTGGTGCGCGCGCGTCGCTAAACCTGTTCCGGGTTGGTTGCTCGCCGGCTATAGTGTTGGCAAGATTGTTTGGAGTAAGCGATGGCTCGTGTCGAAATCTATACCACCACGATCTGCCCCTATTGCGTCCGCGCCAAGGCGCTGCTGAAAAAGAAGGGTGTCGCGTTCGAGGAAATCAATGTCGAGGCCGACGACAGCGTGCGTCAGACGATGATGACGCGCGCCGGCGGCCGCCAATCGGTTCCGCAGATCTTCATTGATGATCGGCATATCGGTGGTTGCGACGATCTTTATGCCCTGGATCGCCAAGGGGGGCTCGACTCGCTGCTGGGGTTGCCGGCATGACGATGTTCAAGGTTGCCTGCATTCAGGTGAATGCAGGCAATGAAATGGATGCCAACATCCAGGCCGCCGCAGGATTGGTGTGCGACGCCCGGGCCGCCGGCGCTAATCTGGTGCTGATGCCCGAAAACGTCAGCATGATGGAATGGGGAAAGAAAAACATCGTCGCCAAGGCGATGCCGGAAAAGGATCACAAGGCGTTGGCCGCCTTTCGTGAACTGGCCAGGGAGACGAGGCTATGGCTGCATTGCGGGTCTCTGGCGGTTCTTCTTGAAGATGGTGCCGTTGCCAACCGGACCTATTTTCTCGATCCGCGCGGCGATATCGTCGCTCGCTACGACAAGATCCACATGTTCGACGTCGATCTCGACAACGGCGAATCCTACCGGGAATCGGCGACCTTCAAACCGGGGGCGGACGCCGTGGTGGTCGGGACTCCGTGGGGAAAGCTCGGACTGTCGATCTGCTATGATCTGCGTTTCCCGCACTTCTATCGCCATCTGGCTAAGTCCGGCGCCGACTTTCTGACCGTTCCCGCCGCTTTCACGCGGACCACGGGGCGTGCCCATTGGCATGTCCTGCTGCGGGCCAGGGCCATTGAGACCGGCTGTTATGTCTTCGCCCCGGCCCAATGCGGTGAGCATGTCGGTGGGCGCCAGACCTTCGGCCACGCCCTGATTGTCGCTCCCTGGGGAACGATTCTTGCCGACGCGGGAGAGCAGCCAGGTTTCATTATTGCCGAGATCGACCCTGCCGAGGTTGCTGCCGCCCGAGGCAAGATCCCATCCTTGTCCCACGACCGCGCCTTCAGCGCCGCATAATCGATGAAGGCATACGAGCGAGACGTTGTGTCGTCGGCCGCTTTGCTGCAAAATTAAGCCATGATTCTGTTTAATCTTATCTGTGGCCACGAACACGAGTTCGAGGGCTGGTTCCGTAGCGGCGCCGATTACGATTCGCAGGTGGCGGCTGGTGAGCTGGTTTGTCCGGTGTGCAGTGATCGGAGTGTTCACAAGGCGCCAATGGCGCCAGGAGTCATTTCGGGCGAGGGGCGGGCCAACCGCGACGTGGATGCTGTGCGGGAGGCATTGGTGGCTCTGCGCAAGACGGTCGAAGAGAATTGTGATTATGTCGGCGAACGCTTCCCCGAAGAAGCTCGGCGCATACACTATGGTGAGACGAAAGAACGCCCGATCTACGGCCATACGTCACTGGACGAGGCGCGGGCTTTGTTTGAAGAGGGGGTCGAGGTCATGCTGATCCCCAAACGTTTGCGGCAGGATGCCTGAAGGAGAAGCTGGCTATGGATTGGATGTCCCGGCGTGCCATGGTGACAGGTCTGTTTGGTGCGAGCATGGTCCTTGGCACAACGCGGCGCGCCTTTGCCTTTTCCGAAGACACGCCGAACGTTCGGACGCTGGCGTTGCACGAGAACGCCTGTGGCGCCACCGCAAGTCATAAGGAACTCGTCGCCGAGGTCGAGCGGACCTTGGGCGATAGCTATTCGCCCGAGGAAAAGAAGCGGGTTATGGCGGCGCTGACCTGCCCCATCTGCGGCTGTCCTCTGAGTGGGTTGTTTTAAGGTAGAATGCGTTCTTACGGAATCGGCTCGTCAGCCCGAGTGGCGTTTGAGCCTGCCGTCAGTCACATTTTCCCGTCATTCCCGCGCAAGCGGGAATCCAGGCCGCAACAGCAACTGTCTTTGATCGTAGAGTCATCGTCTTTTCCAACCATGGATCCCCGCTTTTGCGGGGACGACGACAACAAAACATCCACAGACGGACCTTTGACGTAACTGACGACAGGCACTAAGCCCGAGCGGCGTTTTTCCCCTCAATGCATCCTGATGTTGGCGAGAAAGCTGTCGACCTGGGTGCGCAGTACCGTCGACTGTTCGGTTAAGCCCGCCGCCGCGTTGAGCACTTGATTGGCGGCGGACCCGGTTTGTCCGGCTGTGTCGGTAACGCCGGCGATGTTGCCCGTGACTTCGCGGGTTCCGGCGGCGGCAAGCTGCACACTGCGGGCGATTTCCTGGGTCGTCTTCCCCTGTTCTTCGACCGCGGCGGCGATGGTGGCGGCGATTTGGTCGATCTGGCCGATGATGTCGGCAATGCCATGAATGGCATCGACCGCCGCTTGCGTGGCTCCTTGCACATTCGATATCTGGGTGGAGATCTCGTCGGTGGCTCTGGCGGTTTGTGTCGCCAGGGTTTTCACTTCGCTGGCGACGACGGCGAAGCCCTTGCCGGCTTCCCCCGCCCTGGCAGCTTCGATAGTGGCGTTCAGCGCCAAAAGATCGGTTTGTTCGGCGATACCGTTGATTAAACGAATGACCTCGCCGATTTTCTCGGCGGCGTCGGCCAGTCCCTGAACCATGTCATTGGTCCGGCGCGCTTCACCGACGGCGGAGCCGGCGATATCGGTGGAACGGGTCACCTGCCGGGCGATTTCGGCGATCGAGGCGGACAACTCCTCAGTGGCGGCGGCAACCGATTGGACATTGCTGGACGCCGTTTCGGCGGCTTCGGCGGCGGCCGTCGATTGTGTGCTGGTGGCATCGGCGGCACGCGACATCAGTTCCGCCGCATCCTTCATGTCGTTTGCCGCAGTGGACACCACATCGACCACCGAGCGGACATCGGCTTCGAAGTTTTCCGCCAGTTCCCGCATGGCTTCATGGCGTTCGCGCTCGGCGCGGGATTTTATTTCCGCCTGCTCCGCCTGCATCTGATCGACCAGCAGGGCGTTGTCCTTGAAGACCTGCACGGCCTTTGCCATCTCGCCAATCTCGTCGGTTCGCTGGCGGGCCGGCACCGAGGTGGACAGATGGCCGGCGGCGATCGCTCCCATGGCATCCGTCATCGCATCGATTGGTCGGGTGATGCTGCGGGCGAAAAGCCAGCCGAGGCCGACGACCACCACAAGTGCCGCCGAGCTGACGAGTAGCATGGCATTGCCCATGGCGTGAACGGGGGCCATGACTTCGGCTACGTCCGTTTCGCCGACGACCGCCCAGCTTATTCCCTGGAAGACGACCGGTGCGTAGGCCGCAATCGCCGGGCGGCCCCGGCGTCCGATGACCGTGGTGGCGCCGCTTTCTCCGGCCAGCGCCTGGTTGACCGCTGTGTTGGAAACTGTCTGGCTGAGCACTGTGGCTTGTGTGCTCAACCGGGACTGGCTGCGCATGAGATGGTTGTCGCCGACCAGGTAGGTCTCTCCTGTTTCTCCCATGCCGACCGCCAGTTGCATGATGTCGTTGATCCTGCCGAGCGGCATTTGAAAAATCAGCGCGCCCAGGAACTGGCCGTCTTCCGAGAACACCGCCGATCCGATATAGCCGGTTGGTTGATCTCCCAATTCCTTGGCGCGCTTGAAATCGGTGGCGAGGATGATTCCCTTTTGCGGGTTTTTCTCGATACGGGCGAACAGCCCTGCCAGATCGCTGTTCTTCCAGGGACCGGTCAGCAGATTGGTGGCGTAGTATGCCGACTTGGCAACCGAGTAGGCGACGATTCCATCCGGATCGACCAGGAAGATGTCGGGAACGCCTTTGGCCTGCATGACCTGGCGAAACCAACCATGGTAACGCGCATGGACATCCGAATAGTCGGATTTGTCGCCGGCGGTGTCCTGCGCGATCCGTTCGACCGGATCCTTGGAGCCGGCATAAAGGTGGCGCAACTCCTCTTCGGCGCCATCCAGCGCTTTGTAGCCGTAGTCGAATTCGATCAACGCATCGCCGACTGTCTTAATGCCGGCAAGAATGACGATGTCCTTGCCGACGCCATCGAGGAAGCGGTCGAGTTCGACCTTCCGTCCTTCGACGGTCGCTTTTAATTTGCCCTCGGTGGCCGCCGACAAATCAGATGCAGCGACCATGTAAGCAAGCACACCGATGACGACCGCCGTAATTGATGCGACGAGCATGAATAACAGCGGCAACTTTCTGGAGAGTCGAAGTTGCATCTTGAACGCCCTGTATAGATATTTTATTTATAATTATAACAAAATGTATCTTCTTTGGATTTTCCAAGAAAATTGCCCGGGTATATCTTTTTCCATATATTAAAGATTGCATGCGTACGGCAATGCGTAACCTAAACGATAAAGTCGTTTATCGATTTTCTACATTGATGTAAATCAAATGGCCGGACTATTTCCGCGCCACGGAGCCGGATCGCCGGGATTCGACAGGAAATAGAGGCAAGACTGTTCGCCGGGCTTCCCCTCGGCGCAGATTATTGCCATAGTGCGCGGCCAGTTTGACCGCGCGCATGCGTTCGGACTGGACGATTTCACCATATATGGTATAGGCACGGGAAACCCGACAATAGGGCTGTGGCGAGTATGTCTGGGCATTCACAATTTAAAAATATCATGCACCGCAAAGGCGCGCAGGACGCGAAGCGCGCCAAGGTGTTTACCAAACTGATCCGCGAATTGACCGTTTCGGCGAAATGCGGATTGCCCGATCCTGCGGCGAATCCTCGGCTGCGGGCCGCCATTTTGGCGGCGCGCGAGGCCAACATGCCGAAGGACACCATCGAGCGGGCGATCAAGCGGGGCGCTGGAGGCGACGGCGACACGAACTATGAGGAAGTGCGTTACGAGGGCTATGGGCCCGGTTCGGTCGCCATCATCGTTGAGGCGCTGACCGACAATCGCAACCGAACGGCCTCCGAAATCCGCTCGGCCTTTTCCAAACACGGCGGTAATTTGGGCGAAACCAATTCGGTCAGCTTCATGTTCGATCGGATCGGCGCGATCCATTTTCCGGTCGCTGTCGCCAGTGCCGATGCTATGTTCGAAGCCGCTCTGGAGGCGGGTGCCGACAATGTCGAATCGGACGAGGACGGGCATGACATAACCTGTGCTCCCGACGATTTGAACGCGGTGCGCGAAGCATTGGAGGGGCAGTTCGGTCCGCCGGCCAGTGCGCGGCTGGATTGGCGCCCGCAGACCAGTGTGCCGGTGGCGGACGAGCAGGCGGCGCAGACTTTGCTCAAGCTGCTGGAAATCCTGGAAGACAATGACGATGTCCAGCGCGTGCAGGCGAACTTCGATATTCCTGAGGATGTGATGGAGCGGCTGAGCGCCTGAGCTGGGCTGACCCCTTTGTGATGAGACTCCTGGGCCTTGATCCCGGATTGCGTACCACGGGCTGGGGCGTGATCGACGTGATGGACAATCGGCTGCGCTGGGTGGCTGACGGAACCGTGTGTTCGGATGCCGACCTGTCGCTCGCCGAGCGTCTGGCCCAGTTGCATCGCGGAATCCTGGACGTAATCGCCAAGCATTCGCCGCAAGCCGCGGCGGTCGAGGAAACCTTCGTCAACCAGAATCCTTCTTCGACTTTAAAGCTGGGGCAGGCGCGCGGCGCAGTTCTGTTGGCTGCCAGCCTGTCGGGTCTCGCGGTTGCCGAATATGCTCCGCGACTGGTCAAGCAGTCGCTGGTGGGAACGGGACGGGCCGCCAAGGATCAGGTGGGCATGATGGTCCGCCAACTGTTGCCGGGCTGTGTCGCTCGGCAGACGGACTCGACGGACGCTCTTGCGGTGGCCATCTGTCATGCCCATCACCATGGGACGGCCGAGCGGATTCGGGCCGCGTTGGAGCGGGCATCGTGATTGCGAAACTGAAAGGCCTGGTCGATAGCACGGGGGAGGATTGGGCCGTCATCGACGTGGGCGGCGTCGGATACCTCGTTTTCTGCTCTGCCAAGACGTTGGCACGGATGCCGCGTGTCGGCGAGGTGGCGACAGTCTTCGTCGAAACCCATGTCCGCGAGGACCATATCCATCTCTATGGCTTTGCCGAGCAGGCCGAAAAAGAATGGTTCCGGCTGTTGCTGACCGTTCAAGGTGTCGGCAGCAAGGTCGCCTTGGCCATGCTGTCGGCTCTTTCCCCGGAAGATTTGTCGCGGGCCATCTCGGCCGGCGACAAGGCGATGTTGAGCCGTGCTCAGGGAGTCGGGCCGAAATTGGCAGCCCGCCTGGTTACGGAACTGAAGGATAAGGTGGCGGCAATCTCCCTGACACCATTCTCGCCGGCGCTGGCGGGCAACGGCGGGGCCGCTCCGCTGGCCGGCGGGGTCCTGGAAGATGCCATATCCGCCCTGGTCAATCTTGGCTATCGGCGGATCGAGGCGCACGCCGCCGTTCTCAAAGCAGCGGAAAGCCTGGGAGAGGCCGCCGCGACCGGTGCCCTGATCCGCGAAGGACTTAAGGCGCTGGGCAAGGAGCTGGCTCGATGAGCGAGCCGCGCGTGGTGGCCCCGGAGATGGCGCCGGGCGAGGCGGAGGCCAGCTTCCGTCCCCTGTCGTTTGGCGACTTCATCGGCCAGAAAGAGGCGTGCGACAACCTCAAGATCTTCATTTCGGCAGCCCGGTCGCGTGGCGAGGCTTTGGATCATACCCTGTTCTTCGGCCCTCCAGGTCTCGGCAAGACGACGCTGGCGCAGATCGTCGCGCGCGAGTTGGGGGTCGGGTTTCGCGCCACGTCCGGTCCGATCATCGCCAAAGCGGGGGATCTCGCCGCGCTTTTGACCAATCTCGAGCCGCGCGACGTCCTGTTTATCGACGAGATCCATCGCCTTAATCCTGCCATAGAGGAAGTTCTCTATCCCGCAATGGAGGATTTCCAGCTCGATTTGATCATCGGCGAGGGGCCGGCCGCTCGCTCGGTGCGCATCGATCTGGCGCCTTTTACGCTGATCGGTGCGACGACACGCTCCGGTTTGTTGACGACACCGCTTCGGGAGCGTTTCGGTATCCCGCTCAGAATGAATTTTTATACTCCGGAAGAACTCGAGATGATCGTCCGCCGGGGTGCTCGCGTTCTCGCCTGCCCGGTGAGTGACGACGGCGCCCGCGAAATCGCGCGGGGTGCCCGGGGCACGCCGCGCGTGGCCGGGCGGTTGCTGCGCCGTGTCCGCGATTTCGCGGTGGTCGCCGATACCCTGCCGGTGACCCGCGACGTTGCCGATGGTGCCCTCAACCGATTGGGGGTCGATCAGTTGGGCCTCGACACGATGGATCGCCGTTATCTGTCTTGCATCGCGGAGCATTATTCCGGCGGGCCGGTCGGCGTGGAAACGCTGGCGGCGGCGTTATCGGAACAGCGCGATACCATCGAAGAAGTGATCGAGCCCTTTCTCCTGCAGCAGGGACTTTTGCAGCGCACACCGCGAGGCCGCGTGCTGTCATCGTCCGGCTACGCCCATCTTGGGCTCACTCCGGTATGCAGGCCGGAGCAATACACCCTCCTCGACGACGATTTGGAGCAGGGGGGAAGCGGCGATGAATGAGGCTTCATCGACTTCGGGATGGATGGCGGGCAAAACCCATCATTTCCCGATCCGCGTCTATTATGCCGATACCGATGCCGGCGGTATCGTTTATCACTCGACCTACCTCGACTTCGCCGAACGGGCGCGCACCGAGATGATGCGTCTGTTCGGCCTCGATCATGTCCAGTTGCTGAAGGACCACGGGCTTCTATTCGCCGTCCGCAGCCTGGAGGTCGATTACCGGCGTCCGGCGCGTCTCGACGATCTTCTTTGTGTTCAATCCTCGCTGAGCCATGTGGGCGGAGCCAGTCTGCACGTCAACCAAAGCATTTGGCGCGATGAAGAGGAGTTGGTACGACTGGTCATCCGCCTGGTGTGCATGCACAAGGACGGCCGTGCCATGCGCACTCCGGTCGAGATACGGAACGAACTGCAAGACTTTCTTAGCGAAAAGGCGGACTAAAGCCATGGATCCCGTGCAAACCGCAGCCGTTGCCAGCCAGGCAACCGGTGATTTGTCGATGTGGAGCCTGTTCATGCAGGCCGACATTATCGTCAAGACCGTGATGGCGGCCTTGGTCATGACTTCCTTCTGGTGTTGGGCGATCATCTTCGACAAGTGGTTCCGCCTGCGCAGCCTGGTTCACCGGGCCGACCAGTTCGAAGAGAGTTTTTGGTCCGGCGGTTCGCTGGAGGAACTTTACGATCGTATCGGGTCCCGTCCGCTCGATCCGATGTCGTCGATTTTCGTCGCGGCCATGCGCGAATGGCGCCGGTCGGCCGCCAAGGGCTTGGCCGACCGCGAGGTGGTCCGTCTCAGCCTGCCGCAACGCATCGATCGGGTGATGTCGGTGACGCTGGGCCGTGAAATGGAGCAACTGGAGGCCAGAATGGGCTTCCTGGCATCGGTCGGTTCGACGGCCCCCTTCATCGGTCTGTTCGGCACCGTCTGGGGCATCATGAACAGTTTCCACCACATCGGCGCCACCAAAAACACCAGTCTTGCCGTCGTGGCGCCCGGTATCGCCGAAGCTTTGTTCGCGACCGCGCTCGGTCTGGTCGCCGCCATCCCGGCTGTGCTGGCCTACAACAAGCTGTCGGC
Organism: Telmatospirillum sp.; assembly: GCA_031291415.1. Classification (GTDB taxonomy): domain Bacteria; phylum Pseudomonadota; class Alphaproteobacteria; order Rhodospirillales; family Magnetospirillaceae; genus Telmatospirillum. Next base: position 68,251 of record JARLJB010000217.1, on the reverse strand, counting down.
CGATATCGACCGCTATGCCAAGCGCCTGGAAGCTTTTGCCGGCGAGTTTGGCGCCATCTTGCAGCGTCAGCTCGAAGAGAAGGCTTAAGGTCATGGCCATCGCAACGGGTGGGGGAGGACGCCGCGGGGGCCGCCGCCGGTTCCGCCCCATGGCCGACATCAATGTGACGCCGATGGTCGACGTCATGCTGGTGTTGCTGGTTATCTTCATGATCACGGCACCTTTGTTGACGGCTGGCGTGCCGGTCGATCTGCCGAAGACCAATGCCGGCCAGATGAAGGGCGACGATCAGCCGATCAGTGTCACCGTCGATTCCAAGGGACGCATTTTTCTGCAGGAGACCGAAGTTCAGCTTGATGAGTTGGCCGCACGGCTTCGGGCAATTACCAATGCCAAGCCGGACAATCGTATTTTTGTTCGCGGCGATTCCGGGATCAATTACGGACGGGTGATGGAGGTCATGGGACAACTCTCGGCCGCCGGATTCCCCCATGTCGCCTTGGTGACGCAGCCGGCAGCCGAATTGCCGCGCAAGGGAGCCCGCTGAGCGATCATGCCTGTTCGTCGTGGCGGTTCGGCTGGCAAAGCTGGGGACCTGCGCCTGGGACTGTTGTGCTCGGTGGCGCTGCATATCGTCGTCCTGATCATCGCTGTGTTCGGTCTGCCGCAATTGATGGAGCCCCCTCCGGAAATTGGCGAGCCGGTGATCGTCGAGATCGCCGAAATCGGAGACAAGACCAATCCGCCGCCTCGTCAGGTCGAGGCGCCGAAGCCCACTCCGCAACCGGCAGAGCCTCCCAAGCAGGAGGCGCCGCCGACACCCGAGCCGCCGAAGCCGCCGGAGCCCAAACCGCCGGAGCCCAAGCCGGAACCACCGATACCGGTGCCTCCGCCGCCACCGGAGCCCCCGAAGCCGGTCCCGCCGCCGCCCAAGCCGGTCGAGCCCGAACCCGAGCCGATTCCCGTGCCGACACCGAAACCAAAGCCGCCGGAACCGACCCCTGAACCCAAGCCGCAGCCTGATCCCCTCAAGGATATCAAGCCGCAACCAAAGAAGCCGGCGCCGCCGACCAAGGACGATTTCGACAGCCTGTTGAAGTCGGTCGATAAATTGCGCGATACGGCAAAGCCGAGCGATTCGTCGAACAAATCCAATCCGGCCCCGTCGCCGCAACCGCAGCAGGCTACCGGCGCGTCGTCGAAGACCGTCAATTCGTCGGCAAGCGATCTGAGCGCGCAACCGACAGTTTCGGAAAAAGACTATGTTAGTGCGCAGATCTGGCCGAAGTGGAATATCGACCCTGGAGCCAAGGGGGCTGATACACTTAAGATTCTGGTGCGGATCAAAGTGGCCCCGGATGGTACTGTGACTGCGGCGAAGCTCGATGTGGACAGTGGGCGCTATGCCGGCGACAGTTTCTTCCGCGCGGCGGCGGACGCCGCTTTGCGGGCGGTATTGGCCGCATCGCCGCTGAAGGTGCCGCCGACCAAGCCGGATCTTTTCAAGAACAATCCAGATTTCACGATCAATTTTGATCCCAGGAGCATGGCTAGATGATCGTCAAAATGCTTCGTTACGTCGCCGCCATGGCTGTCGGCGCCGTATTTTTTGGCGCTGCCGCGAGGGCGGAAGTGGTGATCGACATCACGCGGGGCAATGTCCAGCCGATGCCGATCGCCATTACCAGTTTTGCCGGAAGCGGTGCACAGGAAGGCCAGATCGGACGGGAAATGGCCGGTGTCATTTCGGCCGATCTCGAGCGGTCGGGCCTCTTCAAGCCGATCGACCCGAAGGCATTCATCCAAACGGTGGAGTCCCTTCAGGTTCAGCCGCGGTTCCCCGACTGGAAGGCAATCAATGCGCAGGCGTTGGTGCAGGGCCGCATCGAACAGACCCAGGACGGGCATCTGCGCGTCGAGTTCCGCTTGTGGGACGTCTACGCCGAGACGCAGATGGTCGGACAGGCCTACAACGCCGCTCCACAAGGGTGGCGGCGGATCGCCCACATGATCGCCGATGCCATTTACAAAAGGATCACCGGCGAGGATGGGTACTTCGACACGCAGCTCGTCTATGTGGCCGAGAGCGGGCCGCAGCAGAAACGCATCAAACGCCTGGCCATCATGGATCAGGACGGCGAAAACCATCGGTTTCTGACCGACGGTCAGGAACTGGTGCTGACGCCGCGTTTCTCACCCAACCAACGCGAGATCACCTATCTCAGCTATTTTCAGAACAATCCGCGGGTCTATATCCTGCATCTGGACAGCGGTCGGCGTGAATTGCTGGGAGATTTCCCCGGCATGACCTTCGCGCCGCGCTTCTCGCCCGATGGCAATAAGGTGATCATGAGCCTGGCCCAGGACGGCAACACCAATATCTATGAGATGGATCTTAGGACCCGGCACAGCACACGGTTGACCAATGATGGTTCGATCGACACGGCGCCGTCCTATGCGCCGGACGGCAGCAAGGTCACCTTTGAATCCGACCGAAGCGGTGGGCAACAGATCTATGTGATGAATGCCGACGGTTCGGGGCAGACGCGCATCAGCTTCGGTGACGGACGCTACGCCACACCGGTCTGGTCGCCGCGCGGCGACCTCATCGCCTTCACAAAGTATAAGGGGCAAGAATTTTTCATAGGTGTTATGCATCCTGACGGTTCCGGCGAGCGTTTGTTGGCCAAAGGCTTTCTGGTGGAGGCGCCCACTTGGGCTCCCAATGGTCGCGTATTGGCTTATTGGCGGCAGACTCCCTCGGATTCCTCGGGGCGTGGTGGAGCGACAAAGCTCTATAGCATCGATCTGACCGGTAATAACGAAAGACAGGTCGTGACCCCGCTTGATGGCTCGGATCCCGCGTGGTCCCCCTTGATTCCCTAAGGGATCGTAAGTATATTGCGACCCCGAAAGGGAATTCAAACGGCTGCAACGGGTTCTCGAATCCTTGTATTTTGGAAGGCGTCATCTAGCAGCAGGTGGGGTTTTCCGGCCAAGTTCCATTCCATTCCGATCCGTCCTATTAAAGGGGGAGAGTAGTAAATGAAGATTCGTTTCTTGTGCATGGTTGCCGCCGTTGCGCTGCTTGGTGCTTGCAGCTCCGACGATACGGCCACCCAGGGTGGCGCCGCCACCGCGACTGCTCCGACAGCCACTGCTCCGGCGAAGCCGGGTGTGGTTCCGGGCAGCCAGGCTGATTTCGTCGCCAATGTTGGTGACCGCGTTTTCTTTGCGTTCGACAAGTACAGCCTGACGCCGGAAGGCAAGGATCAGCTCGCTAAGTGGGTTGCTTTCCTGAAGAAGTATCCGAGCGATCAGCTGGTTGTTGAAGGTCATGCCGACGAGCGCGGCACCCGTGAATACAACTTGGCGCTCGGCGAGCGTCGTGCCAACTCCGTGAAGGACTTCCTCGTGTCGCAGGGCGTCCAGGCGACCCGCCTGAAGGTCATTTCCTACGGCAAAGAGCGTCCGGCTGTTCTCGGCTCCAACGAGACCTCGTGGGCCCAGAACCGTCGCGCCGTTGGCGTGGTGCAATAATCGGACTTTCGTCCGCACGCACGTTGCGTAAAGTTGAGGCGCCTGCCGACTGCGGCAGGCGCCTTAATTTTGTCTATCTGGCGGATCGATCGCCGTTGGTATAAAGGTTCTGGGTACGCTGCTCGCGTCTGCGCGATGCGGTTCCTGGGAAAGAAGAGAGGTTGAGCGTGCAAGTCGTCATGCGAGCGGCATTCGTTTTGGCCCTGGCCGCAGGGCTTTGTGTCCAGCATCCTGCATGGGCGCAGTCCGATACCCGCAGTCTGGTAGACCGGTTGGACCGGCTTGAACGTGACCTCAGCACTTTGCAGGCCCAGACTTATCGCGGCCAGGGCAGTGGCGGGACCACCGTCATCACATCGCCAGCCTTGGGCGGCGGCAGCAGTAACAGCGGTGGCGCCAAGCCGAGCAGCGGCATGAATGGCGACGCCTACAGCATGCTCGACGATCGCATCAATAATCTCGAAAGTCAGTTGCGGGATTTGACCGGGCAGGTTGAGAAGTCCACTTTTGCCGCCAGCCAGTTGTCCGGCAAGCTCGATCGCATGCAGGCCGACAATGATTTCCGCTTCAAGGAATTGGAAAGCCGTGTCGGCGGTGGCGCCACCGGCGGTGCGCCCAATGCGGGTGCCGGCAATGCGCCGGCCACCACCGCGCCGGCCAATGCGGCTGCGGGAAACGCGCCCGCGGCGCTGACGCCGCCATCCGCCGGCAAGTCCGCGGCCGACGCTCCGGCCGGCAGTCTTGTCCATCCTCCAGCCGGCGGCAATGCGGCACCGGCTGCCGCTCCGACCGCGCTGGTTGGCAAGACGCCGCAAGAACAGTTCGATTATGCCTTTGGTCTATTGAAGGCTTCGGATAATCCCGGCGCGAGCAAAGCGTTCCAGGCTTTCGTCGCCCAGCATCCGCAGGATCCCTTGGCCGGCAATGCCATGTACTGGCTGGCGCAGATCTCCTATTCGCAGGGGCAATATGACCAGGCCGCTGTGACCTTCCTTGATGCCTACCGGAAATATCCGAAATCGGCGAAAGCCGGCGAAAGTCTTCTGAAGGTCGGCTTGTCGATGAGCAATCTCAGCAAGAAGAAGGAAGCGTGCGCGGCCCTGCAGCGGTTCTCGAGTGAATACCCCGATGCCGCCGACAACTTGCGGCGCCAGGCGGCGTCGGAGAAACAGAAGCTCGGCTGCTGATCCGCCCTTGTCCAGTCGACCCGACAGACCTCTGACGGATGACGAATTCGCCGGCTTGATGGCCTGTCTTGGGCCGTTTGAAGATAACCCCGAAATGGCGGTCGCCGTTTCGGGAGGGTCCGACAGCATGGCGCTGTGTCTGTTGGCGTCGTCCTGGGCGAAGGCGCGGGGCGGCAGAATTCACGCGGTGACCGTCGATCACGGGTTGCGTCCCGAGGCCGCCTCGGAGGCCTCGCAGGTGGCAGCCTGGCTTGCGGTGCGTGACATCAATCATCACACGGTCGTCTGGGACGGTGCCAAACCGGCGACCGGTATCGAAGCCGCCGCCCGCGATGCCCGCTACCGCCTGTTGCGCGTTTGGTGTGCGGATCATGGCGTCTTGCACCTGTTGGTGGCGCATCATCAGGACGATCAGGCCGAGACCTTTCTGCTTCGCCTGGGCCGGGGAAGCGGTGTCGATGGTCTGGCGGCGATGGCTCCGCGGGTGGCGTTCCCCGAAGCCCAACTGCTTCGTCCGCTGCTGGAAATTCCCCGGGTTCGCCTGGCCGAAACCCTTCGGGTGGCCGGACAGGACTGGATCGAGGATCCGTCCAACCTCAACGAGCGGTTCCTACGGGTCCGTCTTCGCCGCACGATCCCAACCTTGGTCGGCGAGGGGCTGGGCGCCGATCGCCTGGCCGCAACCGCCAAAAGCCTCCGTCGCGCCCGTCAGGCTCTCGACGCCGCGACCAACGCGCTGATGGTGTCGGCCGTTGAAATCGATCCGATCGGATATGCATGGCTCGATCCGACAATCTTGACCGCCGTTCCGCAGGAGATCGCCCTGCGATCGCTTGCTCATCTTTGCCGGATGATCGGCGGAAGCATCTATCCGCCGCGTCTGGCGGGGCTTGAGCGGCTGTTTGGCGAGCTCGGCGGCGGCAGGTTCAAAAGACGAACCTTCGGCGGTTGCCTATTAACGCCCCGAAGGGGACGGGTTCTGGTCTGCCGGGAGGCCGCGGCCGTTCTGCCGGCGTTGGCGGTCGAGGGGGGTGACGACGTGGTGTGGGATCGGCGTTACAGTCTTTCGCTCCGAGGTCGGGGCGAGGGGGAGATTCGCGCTCTCGGACGGGCGGGCTGGCAAGAAATCCGGGACGCGGTCGGGGAAAAAACGTCGATTCCGCTGTCGGTGATCGATACATTGCCGGCTCTTGTCGATCGGCATGGCATTTCCGTCGTTCCCCACCTAGGATACAAAAGGGGGGGTGGTGACGACTTGTCCGTGGCACGGCTGTTTTTCACACCAGCCAATCCGGTCACCCCGGTATGAGATTGCCTTGTTTCGTATTCAGGCTGCATTATCTGTAGATCGTGCGGGTCGGCCCATCGGCCGAAACCACGACACGCCGATCGAGGGATCGTTGTATGAATTTTAGCAAGAACCTGGTGTTGTGGGTCATCATTGCCGTGTTATTGGCGGCCTTGTTCAATCTTTTTCAGAACTCGACGACGCCACATGGTAATTCCAGCTACGCCTATTCCGACTTCCTGACGGAGGTCGAGAGTGGTCGCATCGCCGATGTGACGATTCAGGGCGAATCGATCAACGGCCACTTCACCGATGGTCGGACCTTCAGCACCTACGCTCCGCCGGACGCCAATTTCGTCCAGAAGTTGCGGCAGGCCAACGTCCGTATCTCGGCCGTGCCGAAGAGCGAAGAGTCGCAGACCTTCTGGAACTATATATTGTCGTGGTTCCCGATGCTTCTGGTGGTGGGCGTCTGGATCTTCTTCATGCGTCAGATGCAGTCGACCGGTGGCAAGGCCATGGGATTTGGCAAGAGCAGGGCGCGCTTGCTGTCCGAGAAGACCGGCCGGGTCACCTTCGAGGACGTCGCCGGCATTGATGAGGCCAAGCAGGAACTCGAGGAAATTGTCGAATTCCTGAAAGACCCGCAGAAGTTCCAGCGGTTGGGCGGCAAGATTCCGAAGGGCGTGCTGCTGGTCGGCCCGCCCGGAACCGGCAAGACCTTGCTGGCGCGTGCCATCGCCGGCGAAGCGAACGTGCCGTTCTTCACCATTTCGGGTTCGGACTTCGTTGAAATGTTCGTCGGTGTCGGCGCGTCCCGCGTTCGCGATATGTTCGAACAGGGCAAGAAGAATGCGCCTTGCATCATCTTCATCGACGAAATCGACGCGGTCGGTCGCCATCGCGGCGCCGGCCTGGGCGGCGGCAACGATGAACGCGAACAGACTCTCAATCAGCTGCTGGTCGAGATGGATGGCTTCGAGTCCAACGAGGGCGTCATCCTGATTGCCGCCACCAACCGTCCCGACGTGCTTGATCCCGCCCTGCTGCGGCCGGGCCGTTTCGATCGGCAGGTCGTGGTGCCCAATCCCGATGTCCTGGGACGCGAAAAGATCCTCAAGGTCCATATGGGCAAGGTGCCGCTGGCGCCTGATGTCGATGCGCGCATTATCGCACGCGGGACGCCGGGATTTTCCGGTGCCGATCTCGCCAATTTGGTCAACGAGGCGGCCTTGCTGGCGGCGCGTGCCGGCAAGCGCGTGGTGACCATGGTCGAGTTCGAGGCAGCCAAGGACAAGGTGATGATGGGCGCCGAGCGGCGTTCCATGGTGATGACGGAAGAGGAAAAGCGCCTGACCGCCTATCACGAAGCCGGCCATGCCATTGTCGCGGTCAACGAGGAAGAGTCCGATCCGATCCACAAGGCGACGATCATTCCGCGTGGACGTGCGCTCGGCATGGTGATGCGGTTGCCGGAAGGCGACCGGATATCGGTTTCGCGGGCGAAGTTGAAGGCCGATCTGGCGGTGGCCATGGGCGGACGTATCGCCGAAGAACTGGTCTTCGGGCTCGAAAAGGTGACAACCGGCGCTTCGTCGGACATCAAGATGGCCACCGAACTGGCCCGTCGCATGGTGACCGAATGGGGCATGAGCGAAAAGCTGGGTCCGCTGACCTACGGCGAGAACGAGCAGGAGGTCTTCCTCGGTCATTCGGTGGCCACTCATAAGAATGTTTCCGAAGCGACGGCTAAGACCATCGACGAGGAAATTCGCGGTATCGTCGATGCCGGTTACGCCCGGGCTCATAAGACCTTGACCGATAACCTCGACAATCTGCACGCCTTGGCGCACGGACTGTTGGAATTCGAAACCCTGTCGGGTGACGAGATCCGGCAACTGCTGCGCGGTGAACCGGTCGTGCGTGACTCCGGATCGGATGATCCGGGCGCCAAGAACCGGGAACCGCCGCGTCGTTCGTCCGTTCCGACCAGCGGTGTGAGCGGCCAGCCGGGATTTGGTCCGGGTCCGGAGCCGCTGCCGGGTTCTTGACGCGATGACATCATCACTGGTTCTGGAAACAAGCCCCGCGCTTCCGCGGGGCTTGTCCCATGTCGCCGCCAAGGGAAGCCTGGCCGGGCGACTTTATGTGGCGCCGGCCGGTATCGTCGCCGGCAAGACCGCGGCGGCGGCCGTTACCTCCGGCCAAGCCTGGGGGCTCGCCGGTGGCGGTCTCAGTTTTTCGGCCTGCAGCGTGTTGCTGCGCGACGGAGGCCAACTCATCGAGGCGGTTGCTCCGTTCAGCGACGTGCTCGATTGGTCGGAGGCTGAAGGTCCCGAGGTCGCTCGCTACGTCGGTTCTCTGTTGACCAAACTGGGCAAGGCGCGCCCGGCCTTCGCCGGGCTCGATATGGGGCGCCCGCAGGTCATGGGGATCGTCAATGTGACGCCCGACAGCTTTTCGGACGGTGGCAAGTTTTTCGATACGGACCGGGCGATCGCCCACGGACAGCATCTGCTGGCGGCCGGCGCCGACATCCTCGACATTGGCGGAGAATCGACGCGTCCGGGGGCCGATACGGTCAGCCCGGAAGAGGAAATCAGCCGCGTCGTGCCGGTGATCCGGGCTCTGGCGGGGCAGGGGGCGACGGTGTCGGTCGATACCCGGCATGCGTCCGTTATGGGGGCCGCTGTCGAGGCGGGAGCCGCCATCATCAACGATATCACGGCGCTTTCCGGGGATCCGCAGTCGCTGACCGTCGCGGCCAAAAGCGGCGCCGCCATCATGCTGATGCATATGCAAGGCGAGCCGGGAACCATGCAGAAGGATCCGCACTACGCCTTCGCGCCGCTCGACGTTTACGACTATCTGGAAGAACGAGTCGCTGTCTGCCGCGCCGCCGGCATTCCGGCAAGCCGTCTTTGTATCGATCCGGGGATCGGCTTCGGCAAGACGGTGGAACATAATCTGCAGATTCTTGCCCGGCTCAGCCTCTATCATGCCTTGGGTCTGCCCGTGTTGCTGGGGGTCAGCCGGAAGACCTTTATCGGCAAGCTGTCCGGCGCGCCACCTTCCGAGCGGCTGGCCGGTTCTTTGTCGGCGGCTCTCGTCGGGCTTGACCAGGGGGCGCAGATCCTCAGGGTTCACGACGTCGCGGAAACCATTCAGGCGGTTGCCGTTTGGCGTGGCATGCGGCGCGCCTGATTGCGACCGTCGTGGCTGAAAATTGAGCAGGAATGAGTGGAGCCAGGAATGACGCGCAAGCTGTTCGGTACTGATGGGGTAAGGGGTACCGCCAATATGGAGCCGATGACCGCCGAGACGGCCATGCGGTTGGGCATCGCGGCGGGACATTTCTTTACCCGTGGAACATATCGGCACACGGTCGTCATCGGTAAGGATACGCGTTTGTCCGGCTACATGCTGGAGCCGGCGCTGACCGCCGGTTTTACCTCGGTCGGCATGGATGTGGTGCTTCTGGGGCCGCTGCCCACTCCCGCCGTCGCCATGTTGACCCGCTCGATGCGGGCCGATCTCGGGGTGATGATCTCGGCCTCGCATAACCCTTATGAAGACAACGGTATCAAGTTGTTCGGCCCTGACGGGTTCAAGCTGTCTGACGAGACGGAAGGCGAAATCGAGGCCTGCATGGAAAATGGCCTGGCCGCCCATCGGGTGGCGCCATCGGCACTCGGACGGGCCCGGCGTCTGGACGACGCTCTGGGACGCTATATCGAATATACCAAGAGCACTTTTCCCCGTGGCCTGCGTCTCGACGGATTGAAAATCGTCATCGATTGCGCCAATGGCGCGGCCTACAAGGTGGCGCCGACGGTTCTTTGGGAACTGGGCGCCGAAGTGGTTCCGGTCGGCGTTCATCCCGACGGTTTCAATATCAACCGCGATTGTGGGTCGCTGTCGACCGACGCGATGAAAAGCCAGGTGGTGGCCCATGGCGCCCACCTCGGGTTGGCGCTCGACGGAGATGCTGATCGTCTGGTCATGTGCGACGAATTCGGGCAATCGGTGGACGGCGATCAGGTGATGGCCCTGATCGCGCGCGCCTGGCATGACAAAGGCACTCTGCGGGGCGACGGCGTCGTGGCGACGGTGATGTCCAATCTCGGGTTGGAGCGTTTTCTGGCCGGCCGTGGACTGAAGCTGCATCGGGCCAATGTCGGCGATCGTTATGTACTTGAGTGGATGCGCCGCGATGGCTTCAATCTGGGCGGCGAACAGTCGGGCCATGTCATCCTTTCCGACTATTCGACGACCGGTGACGGCCTGGTGGCCGCGTTGCAGGTGCTGGCCGCGCTGGTGCAAGCCAAGCAACCGGCCAGTCGGGTGCTGCGGCTGTTCGAGCCTCTGCCACAGTTGCTGAAGAATATAAGGGTTCCCGCCGACTTGAGCGGCACGGTGTTACATGATCCGGCCGTCGTCAAGGCGATCGCGGACGGCGAGACGAGGCTGACCGGAACCGGGCGAGTGTTGATCCGCAAATCCGGAACCGAGCCGTTGATCCGCGTCATGGCCGAAGGCGAGAGCGAGAGCCTGATCGCCGAGATCGTCGACGACATCATCGATGCCATCCGCCGGGCGGCGGTGGTGCAGCCGTGACGGCCTCGGCGCAACGGGGCCGCGTTCTGATCATCGCCGGCTCCGACAGTGGCGGCGGCGCTGGCATCCAGGCCGACATCAAGACGGTTACCGCTTTGGGCGGCTATGCGGCGACGGCGATCACCGCGCTTACCGCGCAAAATACGCGGGGCGTTTTCGGTGTCCACGACGTGCCGGCCGATTTCATCGTCCAGCAGATCGATCTGGTTTTGGACGATATTGGCGCCGACGTCGTTAAAACCGGCATGTTGAGCAAGCCCGAAGCCATCGAAGCGATTGCCCGGGCGCTGGAACAGCGTTCACCTCGCTTGCCACTGGTGGTCGACCCGGTGATGGTGGCCAAGGGCGGCCATAAGCTTCTCGACGATGCGGCGCATGCCGCCTTGCTCGGCCGCCTGATTCCGATGGCCTGGCTGGTGACGCCCAATCTCCCCGAAGCTGAAGCCCTGACCGGTCTTGCCGTCAACGATGTCGACGGGATGATCGCCGCCGGACAGGTTCTGATGGCTCGCGGTTCAAAGGCGGTTCTGGTCAAGGGCGGGCATCTGGTGGGGCCGCGGCTGGTCGACGTGCTGATTACCGCTGACGGCGTCGAGACCTTCGAGCAGGAACGGATCGACACCACCAGCACGCATGGAACGGGCTGCACTCTGGCTTCGGCCATTGCCACCGGCCTGGCGCAAGACCTGCCTGTCAAGGAGGCCGTTGCGCGAGCCCGGCGATATGTGAGACAGGCCATTTTGTCGGCGCCCGGCTTCGGTCATGGGCATGGGCCGCTCAATCACGGACATACGGTCAGACCCTTTGGAGCGACAGGATGACCGCCGAACGCCGGGTCATGTTGGCCGAATTGGAAGCCGCCGCCCACCGCGTTTATCAGGTCATGGCGCCGACGCCGCAGTATGCCTGGCCGTTGCTTGCCGAACGGACGGGGGCCGAGGTCTGGGTCAAGCATGAGAATCACGGGCCGGTCGGCGCGTTCAAGCTGCGTGGCGGCATCGTCTATATGGAGCGTCTTCGGGAATCTGTTCCCGATGTTGCCGGCGTGATCGCTGCGACGCGCGGCAATCACGGACAAAGTGTCGCTTTCGCGGCTGCCCGTGCCGGATTGCCGGCGGTAATCGTCGTTCCTGAAGGCAACAACCCGGAAAAGAACGCCGCGATGCGGGCGCTGGGCGCCGAATTGATCGAACAGGGCGAGGATTTCCAGGAAGCCCGCGAATTGGCCCTGCGGCTGGCCGGGGAACGGGGGCTCCATATGGTTCCCTCGTTTCATCCCTGGTTGGTGTGGGGCGTCGCCAGCGCGGCGTTGGAATTCCTCCGCGCGGTGCCCAGTCTCGATACCGTCTATGTGCCGATCGGCCTGGGGTCCGGGATCTGCGCGATGATTGCCGCGCGCGACGCGCTTGGACTGTCCACCCGTATCGTCGGCGTGGTGGCCGAAGGGGCGCCGGCCTATGCCGACAGCTTCTGGGCCGGGCGGCCGATGTCGACACCGACCGTCCATACTCTGGCCGACGGCCTGGCGTGCCGGGTGCCCGATCCAACTGCCGTCGACGTCATCATCGGCGGCGCCGATCGCGTGGTGACGGTCTCCGACGACGCCATATTGGCTGCCATGCGCTACTATCTTTCGGATACTCACAACTTGGCGGAAGGGGCCGGTGCCGCTCCGCTTGCCGCGCTGCTGGCCGAACGAACCGAGATGGCCGGGCGTAAAGTCGGACTGGTGTTGAGCGGCGGTAACGCCGACGCCGATCTGATTCGCCAGGCATTGAAGCCGGGCGGGCTTTAGGCCGTTTGGCTCCTTGGCGATGTCCGAGCCGGGCCAAAAACAAAAATAATGTGGTTTTTTTACACCAGGGTTTCCAACTTTCGTTGACGGCCCGAGGGTGTCCTGCCATTCTCGGGCCGGGCCACGACCTCCCAACGGGTCGCGTCCCTTCTGTAAGGGAGGGTTATTCCTGATGACAGTTTCTCAACGGCCGGCTGTTCGGCCGAACAATTCCCATTTTTCTTCTGGTCCCTGCGCCAAGCGTCCCGGTTGGTCGGTGCAAGCTTTGGCTGACGCGGCCATCGGCCGGTCGCACCGCGCCAAGCTCGGCAAGAGCAAGCTGGGCGAGGTGCTCGACCGCAGCCGGGCCATTCTCGGCATTCCCGACGACTACCTGATCGGCATCGTGCCGGCATCCGATACCGGTGCCGTCGAGATGGCGCTGTGGTCGTTGTTGGGCGAGCGCGGCGTCGACATTTTGGCCTGGGAAAGCTTTGGCGACGGCTGGGTGACGGACGTCACCAAGCAGCTCAAGCTTTCCGATGTGCGGTCCTTCAAGGCCGGCTATGGTCAGTTGCCGGATCTGTCGCAGGTCGATTTCGACCGCGACGTGGTCTTTACCTGGAACGGCACCACCTCGGGCGTGCGCGTCCCCAATGGCGACTGGATCCCCGACAACCGCAAGGGGTTGGTGATCGCCGACGCGACATCGGCGGTCTTTGCCATGGACATCGCCTGGAAGAAGACCGACGTGGTCACCTGGTCCTGGCAAAAGGTCCTGGGCGGCGAAGCCGCTCATGGCATGCTGGTTTTGAGCCCGCGGGCCGTTGCCCGGTTGGAGAGCTACAAGCCGGCGTGGCCGTTGCCGAAGATCTTCCGCATGACCAAGGGCGGCAAGCTGATCGACGGCATCTTCAAGGGCGACACCATCAACACGCCGTCCATGCTGGCCGTCGAAGACCAGATCGACGCCTTGCGGTGGGCCGAGAAAATCGGCGGACTGAAGGGGCTGATCGCCCGTTCGGAGGCCAATCTGGCGGCTCTGACCGCGTGGGTGGAAAAATCCTCCTGGGCGGCGTTCCTGGCAGAGGATGCCAAGATCCGGTCCTGCACCTCGATCTGCCTGATCATCAAGGCGCCGTTCTTCGGCAAGCTTTCCGACGAGGACAAAACGGCGGCGGCCAAGAAAATCGCCTCGCTGCTCGACAAAGAGGGTATTGCCAACGACATCGGTTCCTATCGCGATGCGCCGGCCGGTCTTCGGATCTGGGGCGGCGCCACGGTCGAGACGTCCGATATCGAAAAACTGACGCCCTGGCTCGACTGGGCCTTCGCTCAGGTCGAAGCCGAGTTCGCCTCGAAAGTCTGAGGCTTTCGGCAGCGTTTTCGAATATTTCTTTTTGTCATGCCCGGGCTTGGCCCGGGCATCCACGAATTGCCGGATATTTTCCTTCGCCCGTCAAGCGGGCGAACCCGGCAATAACGTGGTCATATGCGGGGGATCATCCTCATGCCCAAAGTTTTGATCAGCGACAAGCTTAGTCCGGCCGCCGTGCAGATCTTCAAGGATCGCGGCATCGAGACGGACGTCAAGGTCGGGTTGGCGCCCGACGAACTGAAGGCCATCATCGGTCAATATGATGGACTGGCCATTCGCTCGAACACCAAAGTGACCGCCGAGATTCTTGCCGCCGCCGACAATCTCAAGGTGGTCGGCCGCGCTGGCATCGGCGTCGACAATGTCGACATCCCGGCGGCGACGGCCCGTGGCGTCGTGGTGATGAATACGCCCTTCGGCAATTCCATCACGACCGCCGAACACGCGATTGCCATGATGTTTTCCGTGGCCCGCGACATCCCCCAGGCCAATGCTTCGACCCAGGCCGGGAAGTGGGAAAAATCGAAGTTCATGGGCGTCGAACTGACGGCCAAGACATTGGGAATCATCGGCTGCGGCAACATCGGTTCGATCGTCGCCGAGCGCGGCATCGGTCTCAAGATGAAGGTGATCGCTTACGATCCTTATCTGTCGCTGGAGCGGGCCAAGGCTCTCGGCGTTGAAAAGGTCGAACTGGACGATCTTCTAGCCCGGGCTGATTTCATCACCTTGCATACGCCGTTGACCGATGCGACGCGCAACATCATCGGCGCCAAGGCGCTGGCCAAGACCAAGAAGGGTGTGCGCATCATCAATTGCGCGCGCGGTGGTCTGGTGGTCGAAGCGGATTTGAAGGCCGCCCTCGAGTCCGGCCATGTCGCCGGTGCGGCGCTTGACGTGTTCCAGGTGGAACCGGCCAAAACCAACATCCTGTTCGGGAACGAAAAGGTTGTCTGCACGCCGCATCTTGGCGCCTCGACTACCGAGGCCCAGGAAAACGTCGCTTTGCAGGTGGCTGAACAGATGTCGGACTATCTGCTGACCGGCTCGGTGACCAATGCCATCAACATGTCGTCGGTGTCGGCCGAGGACGCGCCGAAACTGCGCCCCTACATGGCCTTGGCCGGACAGGTGGGCAGCTTCGCCGGGCAACTGACCGAACATGGGCTGCGCTCGGTAACTATCACCTACGAAGGGCAGGTTGCTGGGCTCAACACCAAGCCGTTGACCGCGACCATCCTTGAGGGCTTGTTCAAGTCCTTCGTCGAGACGGTCAATCTGGTCAATGCACCGGTCATCGCCAAGGACCGTAAGATCACGGTGACCGAGACCAAGAACGACACCTGTAACAACTATCACACGCTGATCAAGCTGTCGGTGACCACCGATCACATGACGCGCACTGTCGAAGGGACGTTGTTCGATGGCGACAAGCCGCGCATCGTCGCCATCAAGAACATTGCGATCGAGGCCGAACTCGGGCCCTACATGCTCTATGTGACGAACGCCGACAAACCCGGTTTCATCGGCCGCCTGGGGACGACCCTGGGGCAGGCCGGCGTCAATATCGCCACCTTCCATCTTGGCCGTGCCGAGGCGGGCGGTGATGCCATCGCGCTGATCCAGGTCGACCAGCCGGTGGGCGCAGATCTGCTGGAAAAGGTCCGCGCCATTCCGAACGTCGTGCAGGCCAAAGCGCTGCAGTTCTGATTCCAGCGGACAGCCGTCTGTCTCCTGATGCTCGCTAAGCGTGTCTTGAGAATGACGCTGCCGGCGAGCCGCCAACGCGGCTCGCCTTTCCGGCCTCCGGCTGTCGGAAGGTGCCATAGGCGCCGGCAAATCAAGCATTTCCGATAGATATTTTGAAGGTTTCTAATTCCAGATTCGTCTGGAAATATTATGAATACTGTACTGTTATTGGAAGAGTAAAATTTTACGCTAATTTCGGCATTATTATTAATACACGTTAAAGTTATCCCACGAATCAATAGCTTTCAATTCTATATCAGCATTGTTATTATGGGCATACATATTTCCCATAATTTTAGTGTGAATTGAGCTTGCGATGCGCATCAAGACGTTCTTTCTTGTCGCTCTGGCGGTGCCGACTGTTGCTTCCCTGGCCGGCGGTCTCTGGATCTTGAGCAACTTATGGAGCGTCTATTCCGGCAACGGTTTGGCGAAAAATGAAGTGACGGCCCTGGCGGCCGTCGCCAAGGCGGTCGAGGTCTACGCCGTGCAACGCGGCAATATCAATGTCTCGATGCTTTCCGAAGCGCCGGTCGCCGATGCCATGCGCACCCAGATGGAGGATGAGAAGCGGGCCACCGTCACGGCCGTTGACCAGGCTTTGACATCGATGCAGACCCTGCACACGCAAGGCGCCGAGGATATGGTGGCTACCGTGGCCGATATGGGAAAGCGCATGAAGGCCCTTGATGCGGCGGTGGCGGCCAACATCACGCGTCCCAAGGCTGAGCGCGATCCCGAATTGCTGAAGAGCTTTGCTGCCAATATGGTCACGACCATCAGTGCGGCGACGCCGCTGATGGACCGCCTGGAAAAGCACATTTCCTCGATTGCCGGCGACGCCGGTGACATGGTTTCCATTGCCCGGCTGGGCATGGATTTCCGGTCGCTGGCGGGCAATCGCAGTGTCAATGTGGTGGGTACGCTGGTTTCGGCGAAGCCCGCCTCGCCCGACATGCTGAGGTCGATCGCCGAATTGAAGGGCGGAATGGACCAGACCTGGAAGCGCATGGTCTTTATGGTCGACCAGGCCGGGCGTCCATCCTCCATCATCGACGCGTTGAAGGAGGTCGATGGCAAGTTTCGGACCGGCAACGACCGTTTGTATGCGCCGGTTTTGGCGGCGGCTTTGACCGATGGTCAGTATGGCATCGACATTCCGGCGTTTCGCCGACAGAACATCGCCAATATCGCCGAAATCTCCAAGATTCGCGACGCCGCTTTCGATGAGGCCTTGCATCGCGCCGATGTCGCTCAGGTCCAGGCGGAGAGCCGGCTGGCCTTTACCGCGGTCATTCTGATTGCGGTCTTGGCGACCAGCCTGGCTCTTGGTTTCACTTTCGGACGTCGGGTCGTCAACGCCCTGATCGTCTTGACCGGTGTGGTCGGTCAATTGGCCGATGGGAATCATGGCGTTGCCGTTCCCGAGAAAGACCGGAAGGACGAATTGGGTCTGCTGGCCGGCGCCATCGAAGTGCTGCGCCGTAACGCCGAGAAGGCTGACGAGCTTGCTGCGGCAAGCGAGGCGGATCATCGAGCCCAGGCGGAACGGACCGAGCGGCTTGACAATCTCTGTTCGAAGTTTGGAAGCGAGAGCGCCAATCTGATAAAGGCAATGGGCGGCGCAGCGCAGGGGGCGATTGCCCAGTCCCGGACCACCGTGGAGATGTCTCGCGACGTTTTGGCGTCAGCCGACCGTGCCGCCCAGTCGTCGCGGTCCGCTTCGACCAGCGTCCAGACGGTGGCTGCCGCCACCGAGGAGCTGTCGAGTTCGATCAATGAAATCTCGTCGCGGGTTGGCCATGCGGCGAAAGTTTCGGTGCAAGCCGTTGAGGAGGCCGGCGAGGCGACCCAGCGGATCAGCGGTCTGGCCGAGGCGGCGGCGCGTATCGGAGATGTCGTCGGCCTGATCACCGACATCGCTGCGCAGACCAATCTTCTGGCGCTCAACGCGACCATCGAGGCGGCCCGCGCCGGCGAAGCCGGCAAGGGATTCGCCGTGGTTGCCGGCGAGGTGAAGGAGCTTGCCAATCAGACGGCCAAGGCGACGACCGATATCAGCGGGCAGGTCGGCAGCATCCAGGCAATGACCAAGGAAGCGGTCGGTTGTATCGATGACGTGACGGCGACGATCCGGTCGCTGAACGAAATATCGACGGCCATCGCCGCCGCGGTCGAGGAGCAAGGTGCCGCCACCTCGGAAATCGCCCGCAATGTTCAATTGGCGTCGTCGGGCACTCAGGATGCCGCTTCGTCCGCCGAAGGGGTCACCGCCGTGGTCAACAAGACGCAAGCGACGTCCGAAGCGCTGGTCGAGGCCATGCAGGGGCTGGAAGAGCACGCCAATCGGTTGACCGACAGTATCGGCAGCTTCGTGACGCAGGTTCGAACCTGATTTCGGGATCGCAGGTCTTCGCTCGGCAAAAGGCCGCCGATCGGGGTTGATTCGGTCGGCTTTCGGCCGTTTGATCGTTTTCCATTTGCCGTTCGGGGACAAACGGGGTAAACGGGAAAGTCTTGCGTGCCGGGCTTTCCCACGCCATTTTTCAGCCAGGACAAACGGCTTACCCATGACCGAGTTCGCCACCCGCGCGCTGCTGCCGGCAGGCCTGCGCGACATTCTTCCTCCCCAGGCCGCTCACGAGGCCGATGTTGTCTCTCGCCTGATGGCCAGTTTCGCCGCCCAGGGCTATGAGCGTGTCAAACCGCCGCTGATCGAATTCGAGGAAAGTCTGCTCGAAGGGAGCGGAGCGGCGATGGCCAAGCATACTTTCCGGGTCATGGATCCGGTGACCCAGCGCATGATGGGCGTGCGGGCCGACATGACTTTGCAGGTTGCGCGTATCGCCACCACCCGTTTGGCCAATGCGCCGAGACCGCTACGTCTTTCCTATGCCGGTCAGGTGCTGCGCGTGAAAGGCAGCCAACTGCGGCCGGAGCGCCAGTTCGGCCAGGCTGGTCTCGAACTGATCGGCGCGGCCGGTGCGGCGGCCGATGCCGAGGTCTTGATCCTGGCGGCCAAGGCGCTGATCGATCTGGGGGTCGGCGAGGTCTGCGTCGATTTGACGCTGCCGTCGCTGGTGTCGGAAATTTGCAAAGGACAGCCCGAAATCGAAGGACTGCGCGACGCCCTCGACCATAAGGACGCGGCTGCCGTTGCCCGCATCGGTGGGGCGCAGGCATCGGTTCTGGCCGCCCTGATCGAGGCGGTCGGCCCAGCCGCGCCGTCGCTTGCCAAAATGGCCGAGGTGCCGCTGCCGCCATCGGCGGCGTTATTGCGGGACCGTCTGGCCGCCGTGGTCGATCTGGTTCGGCAGGCGGCTCCCGAATTGACGCTGACTGTCGATCCGGTCGAAGGCCGGGGATTCGAATATCATACCGGTGTGGCTTTCACCCTTTTCGCCCGTCATTCGGCGGCCGAACTGGGACGCGGCGGCCGTTACGTGGCGCACGGCGAGGCGGCGACCGGGGCGACGCTGTTCATGGATACGGTACTCGACGTCATGCCCGGGCCGGAAGAGCCTCGGTGCGTCTATTTGCCATTTGGCACGCCCTTCGCCGTCGGTCAGAGCCTCAGGACCGAAGGTTGGGTGACGCTGGCCGGATTGGAACCGGCCGCGGACGACGAGGCGGAAGCCCGTCGCTTGAGTTGCCGCCACCGGGTCGTGTCCGGCCGTGTGGTCGCAGTGAAATAGGGGAGTTGGTGATCATGGGTAATGTGGCTGTTGTCGGAGCTCAATGGGGCGACGAAGGCAAGGGCAAGGTCGTCGATTGGTTGTCCGAGCGGGCTGACGTCGTGGTGCGGTTCCAGGGCGGGCACAATGCCGGCCATACGCTGGTCATCGACGGGATCACTTATAAGCTTTCGCTGTTGCCCTCGGGCGTGGTGCGGGGAAAGGAATCGATCATCGGCAACGGTGTGGTGGTCGATCCCTGGGCTCTGCTCGCCGAAATCGAGCGGATCGCGGCGCAGGGCGTCACGATTACCCCCGATATCCTCAAGGTCGCCGAGAATGCCGCGCTCATCCTGCCGCTGCATGGTCATATCGACCGGGCCCGCGAAGAGGCCAGCGGCGCCGCGAAGATCGGTACGACCGGCCGCGGAATCGGCCCTGCCTATGAGGACAAGGTGGCACGGCGGGCGATTCGTGTCTGCGATCTCGACGACGATGCCGTGCTGGAAATGAAGATCGAGCGCTTGCTTGCCCATCACAATGCATTGCTGCGCGGTCTGGGCATGCCTGAGGTCGAGGGACAGGATCTGCTGACCAAGCTCAAGGAAGTCGCTCCGCGTATTCTGCCATTCGCCGATGTCGTCTGGCAGCGTCTCGAAGAGGCGCGCAAAGCCGACAAGCGCATTCTTTTCGAAGGTGCGCAGGGCGCCATGCTCGATGTCGACCACGGTACCTATCCGTTCGTTACCTCGTCCAACACGGTGTCGGGGCAGGCGGCCTCGGGGTCGGGCATCGGGCCGGGGCAGGTCGGCTATGTTCTGGGGATCTGCAAGGCTTACACGACCCGCGTCGGAGCCGGACCGTTCCCCACCGAATTGACCGACGAGACGGGGACCCGGATCGGCGATCTCGGTCACGAGTTCGGTACGGTGACCGGCCGTCGCCGTCGTTGCGGCTGGTTCGATGCCGTGCTGGTTGGTCAGGCCGTCAAAGTTGGCGGAATTAACGGTATCGCCCTGACGAAACTCGACGTCCTCGATGGTTTCGATGAACTCAAGATCTGCACCGGCTATCGCTGGAATGGTCAGATCCTGCGGCATCTGCCGGCCTCGATGTCGCGTCAGGCGAATGTCGAGCCGGTCTATGAGAGCATCGAAGGATGGCAGGAAAGCACGCATGGTGCGCGTTCCTGGGTGCAGTTGCCGGCGGCGGCGATCAAATATGTGCGTCGGATCGAGGAACTGATCGAGGCACCGGTGGCCTTGTGCTCGACCAGTCCCGAACGCGAAGACACCATCCTGGTCCGCGACCCGTTTGCCAATTGACGAAGAACGGTTGTCGGTCAGTTTTTCCAGGAGCGTGATGCGTTAGATCGGCATCACGCTCCTGGTTATCAAGTCTCTGAAGAAGCTCTGTTTTTTTGAGGATCAAGCGTCACGCGGACTTAAGTCCGTGATTCGATTTGATCTCATTACGCGTGAGCGAATCCGTAGTTTTCCTGGTGTCTCGGCGCGAAAAAAAAGCAAGAATGGGACGAACATTACTACCTTGTTTCTTGGTTTTTTGAGACGATCTGCCAGCGGTTTTCGTTTCGTTGATCGCTCGTTGTTTCATACTTGCTTGAGTCTTTACCGCGTGCCGCGTAAATTCGTACTGGAAATGTGACCCTGGCAGGATGAGGGGGGCCATTTCCTTGTATTGAATGAGAGACGGATTCAAGGACTTGGGCGAATCGCGAGTGAGATTCCGTTTAGGTCGATCCGGCTCTGGCCCGGCGGGGGCATAAGGGCGGAGCGGGATGGCGAGCGAGCAGAAGAATGGGGCGGACGGCGCCGCTGTTTTGCGGGACCGTTATGTAGTTTATCCAGGAAAGCCTCTCCCCGATCTGGCGTCGCCCAACGCCGAAGCCTTTCATGCCGAGGATCGTCGGGACGCGAAGAAAGTCCTGTTCGCACTGATCGTGCGGCCGGGCATTTTGGCGCGGACCGATTCCATGCGGGCGCTCAAGGGCAGCGATAGTCCCGGCCTGATGACCCTCGTCGAATGGGGGACGATGGATTGGCCGCCGCTGCAACGCAAGGTGATGGCTGTTGTCTACGAACGCCCGACCGGCGGGCGGGTGATGGCCACCATGACCTCGGACTTCAAGGCGGTGGATGAAGCGGATTTGGTCCGCAAGGCCATCAATCCGCTGTTCGCCGCGTTGCGCGTCCTGCGCTCGCACAACGTCACCCATCGGGCCATCCGACCGACCAACATGTTCTGGGCGACGCCGGAAAAGGACCGCGTCGTCCTTGGCGATTGCACGACCATACCGCCAGCCTATGAACAGCCTCTGCTGGTCGAAACGATCGAGTCGGGGATGTGCCAGCCGACGGGGCGTGGTCCGGGTGTCTACGCCGATGACATCTATTCCCTTGGCGCATCCATGGCGCTGTTGCTGCAGGGGCGGAATCCGGCGGGGCATCTCGATGATGACACCATTTTGCGCCGCAAAATTCTTCAAGGCAGCGTCGCCGTTCTGATCGGTGAAGAACGTCTCAGCCTGCAGACCAGCGAATTCCTCCGCGGTACCCTGTGCGATGACCCGCACGAACGGTGGACCACCGAATCGATCGAGCTGTGGCTCTCGGGGCGGCGGTTGTCACCGCTGTTGGCCAAATTTGAAAAACGCGCCGCGCGCGGCATGCCGTTCAATGGCAAGGAATATCTGACCGCCCGGGAACTGGCCATCGCCTTCGTTCGCAACTGGGATGCGGTGCCGCAATTGGTTCTCGATGGACGTCTTGAGCTATGGGTCCGCCGCTCGCTCGACGTCAAGGAGAAGGCCGAGGCGATCGCCGCGATTACCCGCGATGCGGTCATGACGGTCAATGAAAAACGCGGCGCCGCTTTCGATATCATGGTGGCCAAGGTTTGCATGGTTCTCGATAGCCGGGCGCCGATCAGGTACAAGTCCCTGGCCGCCATGCCGGACGGGATTGGGGCCATGCTGGGCATGGCCGTGGCGGCGGGAACCGAAGTTCGTATTATCGCCGAGTCCCTGATGCGGGAAATTCCCAAAGCCTATTTCCAGACGCGGGAGACCTATAACCCGGACAACTCCATGCTGGACGCGATTTTTCGCGACCTCAAGTTGTGGCTTGAGAAGGGCAGCATCGGTTCGGGCATCGAACGCGTGGTTTATGAAATGAACGACGCCATGCCATGCCTCAGCCCGCTTACGCTGGATGATTATGTGCTCGATATCCGCGATCTGCTGCCGGCTCTCGATGCCGCGGCCATAAAGGTTGGAGGCAAGGGGTGGCCGGTTGACCGGCATGTGGCGGCCTTCATCGCGGCACGTGCCAAATTCGACGTCGAGCGGCAACTGTTCGACCTTTCGCAGCCGAATTCGGAACGGTCGGCGATGGCGATGCTCAATATTCTGGCTGTTCTCCAGTGGCGGCTGGGGCAGGGAGGGCTGCAGGGGCTGGCCACTTGGCTCGGCAGTCTCATGAAGCCGGTCATCAACACCTTTCACGATCGTGAAAAGCGGACCGCTCTGGAAAAGGATATCCCGCGGATCGCCAGGGATGGCAATCTGGTCGAATTGTCCCGCGTCCTCGATAGTCCGGAAGAAAAAGCCGTTGATTCGCAAGGATTTCAGGAGGCGCGTGCCCAGTGGGCTGAGGCCCGCCGCGAGGTGCGGGATATCGAGGAAGGGCATGCCAACAATAGGAAGGCGATTCACTTCGCCCAGCGGTTGGCGGCGCTGGTCTCGATGACCATCTGTCTGGTCACTTTTTCCCTTCTTCTGTTGGCAAGGTTGTTCTGATGGCCAAAGGAAAAAAGAAGGAAGGGACTGCCAAGCGCAGCAGCGGTGGGCCAAACCGCATATTGGTCTTCCTGACCTTGGTGGCGCTGGTGCCTTTCTCGCTGCCAACGCTGCTCGTGATGTTTGTCGGTCTGCTGCCGGCCATCGTCGCCGCTTTTGTCGAGAGGGGCAGCAACCGCTACGCCTGGATCTGCATCGGCGGCCTGAATTTCGCGGGACTGTCACCCTGGCTGCTGTCGCTTTGGTTCGGTCACCACACGCTCGATTTCGCTTTCGAACAGGTGACCAGCGTCAAGATGCTGCTGGTCGCCTATGGGGCCGCCGCCGTCGGATCGGCGCTTTACATGGGGCTCCCGCCTGTCGTCAACGCCTTCATGATGGCGACCTCGCAGCACCGGGCGGTCGGACTTCAGGCAGACCTGCGCAAGCTTGAGGAAAAATGGGGCGAGGCCGTCAAAACACCCGACGAACGGCTTTAGGGCATTTAACGATCAGGTTGAATTACCTGATCGCTAAATGCGACGAGTCCGGGCGGTGTTTGAGCCATGAAAAAGCGGAGCCTTTTGAGGGCGTCATGCGAACCTGGAGCGATCCACGGCCAAGCGCGAACCTCTCCAGGGTGGGGCGCGGTATCAAACGGTGACGTGTTCCTGAACGGCGCTTTTCATCGATTTCTGCAGCTTTTCGAAGGCGCGGACCTCGATCTGGCGAACACGTTCCCGTGAAATTCCGTACTGCTGGCTCAAGTCTTCGAGTGTCACCGGATTTTCAAGCAGGCGCCGCTGCGTCAGAATGTGGCGTTCCCGTTCGTTCAATCCGGTCAGAGCGTGCGCCAGCATATGACGGCGGTTGCCCATTTCCTCTCGTTCTGCCAGCTCGGTTTCCTGGTCGTCGCGTTCATCGACCAGCCAATCCTGCCATTCTCCCTCGCCGTCGAGGCGTACCGGAGCGTTGAGCGAATGGTCGGGGCTGGCCAGACGGCGGTTCATGCTGACCACGTCGGCCTCGGGAACGCCCAGTTCCACCGAAATCTTCTGCACATGCTCGGGCGACAGGTCGCCGTCGTCGATCGCCTGCATCTGGCCTTTCAGTTTGCGCAGATTGAAGAACAGCTTCTTCTGCGCGGCCGTCGTGCCCATCTTGACCAGCGACCAGGAGTGCAGGATGTACTCCTGGATGGCGGCTCTGATCCACCACATCGCGTAAGTTGCCAACCGGAAGCCGCGATCGGGATCGAACCGGCGAACCGCCTGCATCATGCCGACGTTGCCTTCGCTGATCAGTTCGCCCAGCGGCAGGCCATAGCCGCGGTATCCCATGGCGATCTTGGCAACGAGGCGCAAGTGGCTGGTCACCAGCCGATGCGCGGCATCAAGTTCCTGTTCGTCGCGATAACGTTTGGCCAGCATATATTCTTCCTGCGGGCCGAGCATCGGGTACTTCCGAATCTCCTGGAGATAACGCGACAAATTGCCCTCAGGGGCAATGCTTAATCCAGCCGACAATACCGCCATTTCTCGTCTCCCTCTTCTCGTCGTCCGAACAACCTTTATTTGCGAGATCTATTATTCGCGAGGTTTTCCGGCCGCCGTGCGGGCTGGAGGTAACCCAGCCACGAGGTAAACAATATCGCAGTCGCGAGGTCGAGTATAGCCTTTTTCTAAAGGGCCTCTAACGAAGTTGCTAACATATTGAAATCTTGTGGTGTTTTGCTTTCAAAGAGAAGCTGTGAGCCCGTTGTCGGGTGAGAAAACCCCAGTAAAAATGCGTGTAATGCCTGACGTGGAAAATCAGATAATTGGGCGCGAAGGTCATCGGGCAGGCCTTTGACGCGGCCGGCGGCGCGGCCATAGAGCGGGTCGCCGATCAGTGGATGGCCGATCGACGTCATGTGGACGCGGATCTGATGGGTTCGTCCGGTGGCCAGCCGGCATTCCACCAAGGCGGCGGTCGAGCCGAAGGTCTTGATCACCTGGTAACGCGTCAACGCCGGTTTTCCGCCGTGGGTGACCACCGCCATTTTCTTGCGGTTGGTCGGGCTGCGGCCGATGTTTCCCTCGATCTCGCCTTTGCGGGGCATCGGTACGCCCCAGCAAATGGCGCGGTAGGCACGCGTGATGCTGTGCACGGCGAACTGTTTGGCCAGCGCCTGGTGGGCGGCGTCGGTTTTGGCGGCAACCAGAAGGCCGCTGGTATCCTTATCCAGGCGATGCACGATGCCCGGGCGCTTGACGCCGCCGATTCCCGACAGCGACAGGCTGCAATGGTGGAGCAGGGCATTGACCAGGGTGGCGCTCTGATTGCCGGCGGCCGGATGCACCACCATGCCGGCCGGTTTGTCGATGACGATCAGGTCATCGTCCTCATAGACCACCTGGAGAGCGATGGCCTCGGGCTCCGGCAGGGCCGGTTGGGCATCCGGAACACTGACGAGGCAACTCTCGCCGCCCTTCAGTTTGCGGCTGGCCTCGGTGACGACGCCGCCGTCGAGAGTGATGTGCCCCTCTTCGATCAGCACCTTGAGGCGCGATCGCGAGATCTCGGGAAGGGTTTCGGCCAGCCACTTGTCAAGGCGCAAGCCGGCTTGTGGCGTTGGCACCGAAAGGGTATGTAGGGTTCCGTATCCGGTCGTTGGACGGGCCTCGTTCATGGCGTCCGGGTGTCCTCCTTATCATTCATGGCACAAGCTGACCGAAAGCATGAAAGCGCTCAAGGCATTAGTGATCGGCATGGGAGTGCTGATCATCGTCGGACTGGCTCTGGTGGGCTATGGTCTTTCCAACAACAGCCTGCGCAAGCCGCCGCCGGCCGTGGCTGGGGGGGGGGCGGTGCCGCTGTCGGGCGAGCCGGCGGGACGGGCCTATTATTCCGTCGAGGTGCCGGTAACGGCGGGCAATCATTTAGAGCAGATGGCGGTGTCCGGTGACAAAGTGCTTCTGCGGTTTGCCGGATCGGAAGGTGACCGCATCCTGGTTGTCGATCCGCAGACCGGTCACCTGTCGGGGACGATTTCCCTGGTTCCGCAGAAGCCTTGAGGCGTGCAGTGGACGACCTTGTCGCCGTTCTGCAGATCGAGGAGGCCGACTTTGCGGCCCTGCGACGACACGCCGCTGAAAGCTATCCCGAGGAATGCTGCGGTTTGCTGATCGGCCGTCGGGAGACGGACGGAGTTGGGCCAGAGCCGGCGCCAGCGTGCGGCGGCGTCTGGCGCGTGACCCGCGTGGTGCCGGCCGCCAACCGGGCGGAAAACCGGAAGCGGTCTTTCGAAGTCGATCCCGCCACCCATATTGCCCTGCTCCGCGGCCTCAGAGAGGCATCGCGAACCGGCGCGACAGGGCCCGAGGAGCTGGCGGAGTCGTTGCTCGGCCCCTATCATTCCCATCCCGATGCCTCCAGCCGACCATCGACCCGCGATCGCGCCCAAGCCATGGAGGTGGACGCCGTCTGGCTGATTCTTGGCTCGACCGAGTCCGGCGTGACGGCCGCCGATGCCTGGCGGACGATCCGGCAGCCTGACGGGACTATCGATTTCACGCCGATGGAGCTGTCCGTCCTCTCGGCAGAGGCGATGGCGACACCCGACGAAATGCCCTGATTTTTCAAAAAATAGCTTGAACCGCAGGGCATCCTTCGCTACATAAGCCCCTCTTCCGGCTCTCTATGTCCCCATCGTCTAGAGGCCTAGGACATCGCCCTCTCACGGCGGTAACGGGGGTTCGAATCCCCCTGGGGACGCCAAGCAACATCAAAACCGGCATTGCGTTACTGCGACAGAGCCGAAAGCCCCCCGGGCTCCTCTAGCCGGCTCGCACATTGTCCAGGAAGCGCATCATTTCCTGGCGCATCATTTCGGAATTCTTGGCAAGTTGATCTGATATGCCGAGCACTTGGCGTGCCGCGGCCACCGAATCCTGAGCAGACTTGGCGATTACGACGATGTTTGCCGACACGTCCTGGGTTCCTGTGGCCGCGTGCTGGACATTACGGGCGATTTCCTTCGTCGCCGCCCCTTGTTCCTCGACGGCCGAGGCGATACTGGACGAAATTTCCCGGACCTGATCGATGACCGATCCGATGTTGTGGATCGCCTCCACCGCGCGCCGCGTCTCGTCTTGCACCGATGAAATCTGGTTGGAAATCTCTTCGGTTGCCCGGCCCGTCTGGTTGGCCAGATTCTTGACCTCCCCGGCCACCACGGAAAACCCCTTGCCGGCATCACCAGCGCGTGCCGCCTCGATGGTGGCGTTCAGGGCCAATAGGTTTGTCTGGCTGGCGATGTCGTTGATCAACCTCACCACTTCGCCGATTTTGTCGGCGGCGCGAGCAAGACCTTCCACCATGGTATTGGTGCGGGCGGTTTCCTCTGAGGCGATGGTGGAGACCTTTGCCGCCTCGGTCACTTGGTGGGATATCTCGGAAATGGACGACGACAATTCTTCTGTGGCCGAAGCCACGGTCTGAACGTTGGTTGTGGCCTCCTGTGCCGCCGCCGCCACCGCCTCGGCCTGACCAGAGGCCTGGCCCGCTCCGTCGGCGATGCTCTGCGCGCTCGAACGAACCTGCGATGCCTGGGAAGAGACCCCGGCGACCAGTCCCGTGACCGCTTTTTCGAAGTTTTCCGCCAGCGACGCCATGGTCCGCTTACGGTCGATTTCGGCCTTTTTGTTGAGCGTCTCGAAATAGGAATTTACGACCACGGCGACGTCGGAGAATACCGATTGCATCAGGCTGTCGACCAATTCCTTCCTGTGTGAGTCGAAGATCCGCCCGCTGTCCAGCAGTCCATTGACCAACCCTGCCGCGTATTTTGCATACCCTTGTGAAAGATAGTCGACAAAATGAACTTGCTCGCTCAGATCCTTGGCGATCACCCCCTGAACGGCGAAATATTCGTGACTGAAATCACCGATTGAAATTTGTCGAAACTTCTTGTGCTCACGATTTAGCACATCATGCGGTATCGCTTTCAGGTTTTTGTCCATGGCCGTGTAAGCATCTAATAGAGCACTGTCCAAATGTTTTACTACTCGCTGATAGACAATTTCTCCATTATCGTGTTGTTTCCCATGCCAAGAAACCAGTTTATCTTCAATATTGTCCATGATATGCCACCATAAACGAAGATGTTCTGTTCACGTAACGTTGCCATGTATGACGAGACAAGCTCACGTGATCAATGAGTCCGAAATTTATTCTAATCGTTTATTATGCCATTTGCTAGGCGCGAGCACACCCGGGCATGTAACCCCCAATGGGGTGGAGTTCCGGCAAAACGCCCTTCGGTCATGTCGACAAACCGTAATATGCTGAAGAGTGCGCGTTGACAGCGATGCGTATTGGCGGAGATTGCCGGGCGTGATTATTCATCTGAACGGCTTGCCGGGTGTTGGGAAATTGACGATTGCGCGACTTATTGTGGCGCGCCTTGGCGGTCATCTTCTTGACAACCATACGATATACAATGTCGCCTTCAGCCTGACGGAGTTCCGGACGCCGGAGTTCTATTCGGTGGTCCGCTCTGTTCGAGATGTGGCCTTCGCGCAGGTTGCCAAGATACCAGCAGATGTTTCGGTGGTCATGACGAACGCTCTTGGTGCCGGGCCTTGGGGGCAAGAGAATCTGGACGCCATCATCGATCTCGCCAGGCGTCGTAATTGCGCGTTTTTCGCGGTGACGCTGACCTGTTCCGCTGGAGCACTCGCGCACCGGATGACCACGCCGGAACGTTCGTATCTTCGAAAGCTCACCGATCCCACAGCGTTGCGTTTCGCGGCCGGGGATTTGCTGGAACCTGGCTCGGAAAGACTGTTGCGCCTGGATAAGACATCGCTGTCGCCCGATGAGAGTGCCGACCGGATCATCCGGCGGCTGCAGGACGGCCGTAGCCAAGTCTCGATGAGCAATCCTTCCCCAGACTTGGGATGAGTCAGCAGTTACCGAGACATGCTATCATCCTTGGAATATCGCCCGGTCACGCTTAAGAATTGCCATCCGCAGTCAGCGCGCGCCGATCGACGATCGGATAATGGCAGAATGCTAGGTGAATTATGAACGACAGTCCCGATTTTGTGTCCGTAGCCGAACGTCTGGTGGAGGAGGCTCAGTCGCTTGGTGCGATTTTTCTTCCGGACGGGACCTGGACGATGGCTGCCGGTCAGGCGGCATTACCGGTGGCGCTGGCCGATCGGCTGCGCGCCCATCGGGCGGCGATCGCCGCGCTTCAGGCGGCTGGCGCGACGGAGTAAATCCAACCTGTCGCCGGTTACGACGCTTTTGCCTCGTCTGAGGACAAAACCGCCCCGCTGATGGCATCGGTCTCGCGCAGCGTTACCGTGTAACCCCACAGCCGCCGAACATAGGCCAAGGTCTTCTTCATCGTCGTAGCGTCCAATCGCTGTCCTTTATGAACATAGTGTTCAAGGATCAGCTTGCGGTCGCCAAGAAGATCGACACCGGTCACTTCGATCTCGGGGTCGACGCGGGCAATCTCGTAGTCCTGGGCCAGGCTGGCCCGGATGTCCTTGTAGCCCTGGTCGTCATGGATGGCGGCAACTTCGAAATAGGGCAAATGGGCGGCGTCGCGGAGCCGGATCAAGTGAAAATCGCGGATCACTTTCGGGCTCAGGTGTTGCAGGACGAAGCTCTCGTCGCGGTAGTCGGCCCATACCTGTCGTAACGTGCCCATGGCATCGCCATTGCCGGCGATGTCGGGGAACCACCGGCGATCTTCGTCGGTGGGCGCTGTGGCGATGCGTTTGACATCGGACATCATGGCGAAACCCAGGGCATAGGGGTTCATGCCGCTGTAACGGGGATCGTCGAAATCGGGTTGTGTGATCACCGACGTATGCGAATGCAGGAACTCAAGGAAGGCGCCGTCGTTGATGAGCCCTTTTTCATGCAGGCGGTTCATGATTTCGTAGTGAACGAAGGTGGCGCAGCCCTCGTTCATCATCTTTGTCTGGCGTTGCGGATAAAAGTACTGGGCCAGAATGCGGACAATGCGGATGATTTCGCGTTCCCAGCCTTTGAGGGCGGGCGAGTTCTTCTCCAGGAAATAGAGCAGGTTTTCCTCGGGCAATTCCAGCGACTGCGCTCCATCCTCAAGCGAAGGCGGCGGCTTGCCGCCTTTCGCCGACACCCGCTTGTCACTTCCCGGAACCGTGGTCCACAGGGGGTTCCAGATGGACTCCATATAGGTGCGCCGTTCCCTCTCGCGCGCCAGTTCCTCGGCGAGGCTGCGTTTTTGCCGGCGTTTGTAGCGGTTGACCCCCTGAGTCTGCAGGGCGTGAGCGGCATCAAGAATGGCCTCCACCGCTTCGACGCCTTCCTTCTCCTCGCACCGGGCGACGAAATCGCGGGAGAAGGCCAGATAGTCGAGGATGCCCCGGGCGTCGGTCCATTGCTTGAAGACATGGTTGTTCTTGAAAAAGTGGTTGTGCCCGAATGCCGCGTGGGCCAGCACCAATGTCTGCATGGTCATGGAATTTTCTTCCATGATGTAGCTGATGCAGGGGTCCGAATTGATGACGATCTCGTAAGCCAGGCCTTGATAGCCCTTGCGGTAAAGGGTTTTGTCGCGGGCGAAGCGCTTGCCGAACGACCAGTGGCGGTAGAGCAGGGGCAGTCCGTTCGACGAATAGGCGTCCAGCATCTGTTCGGAGGTGATGACTTCGATCTGATTGGGATAGACGTCAAGGCCAAGCTCGCCCAGCGCAATTGCCTCGACGGCGTCATAGACGCGCTTCAGCTTGTCGAAATTCCAGTCGCTGCCTTCGTACAGCAAGGTCATCGGTGGTCACCCCCCGGCAAAGTGGTTTCACCGTCACGAGCGCCTGGGGTTACCCCACGGCGTCCCGTGCGAACAGGTCGCGAAATACCTCGAAGATCTCGGCGGCAGTCGTGGCGCGGCGCATGGCCAGCGGGACGCCTGGTCCCGTCAGCTTCTGGTAGGTCCTCCACAGCTCGCTGGCGCTTTCGCTGCCGTCCCAACTGTCGGAATGGGGATCGCCAACTTCAAGATAGGCGAAATACTGGCAGGCCGGCAGCAAAGCGTTGGTCATCGTCTCGGCCACGCGATGGCGATCGGTGCTCATGTTGTCGCCGTCGGAGGCCTGGGCGAAATAGATGTTCCAGGAATCGACGGGGAAGCGCGCGGCCGTGACGTCGGCCGCCATCGAAAGCGCGCTCGATACCAGCGTACCGCCGGTTTCGGGCGAACCGAAAAAGGTCTCCTCGTCGACCTCGCGGGCTTCGTGGGTGTGGCGGATGAAGACGACTTCGACCGCCTCGTAGCGTCGCTGCAGGAAAAGATAGAGCAGCATGAAGAAGCGTTTGGCCAAATCCTTCATATGCTCGTTCATCGAACCGGAAACGTCCATCAGGCAGAACATGACGGCCTGGGCGATCGGTTGCGGTCGCTGTTCGAAACGGCGATAGCGCACATCGACCGGATCTATCCAGGGAATGGCGCCAACGCGTCGTCGCAGTTGCGTCAATTCTTCGGTCAGTTTGGCGACGCTATCGCTATCGCCAGCAGCTTCCGCCTCGGCCAGGCGTTTCTTGAGTTCGTCGAGATCCTTGACGGTAGGACGCCGCATGGCCAAGCGTCGGGCCATGCCCCGGCGCATGGTCCGGGTGACGTCGACCGACTGTGGAGAACCACTGACGCTGAACCCGGCGCGGGCCGGGACCGAGGCCGTCGACTGCTTGAGTTGCCGTTTGACCATATCTGGCAGTTCGAGATCCTCGAAAAACACGTCGAGGAACTCGTCGCGCGACAAAGTGAAGGTGAAGGCGTCCTCGCCCTCGCCGGAATCGGAAGCCTGACCACCGCCATCGCCGTCGCCTTTGGTGGGTTTGGCGATGCGGTCGCCTTTGACATACTTCTTGTTGCCGGGCAGCACGATGTCACGATCGCCGCCCGCACCCTTACGGAAGAACGGCTCGCCGATCCCGTCCACCGGCACCTGCACTTCGGTGTCGGCGCTGATGTCGGCGATTTTGCGCCCGGAAATCGACCGCGCGACCGCCTCCCTGACCTGGGCCTTCAGACGGCGCAGGAGCCTTTGACGGTTGGGCAGGCTTTTGCCCGTGGGGTTGAGGCGGCGATCGATAACGTTCATTCCGATCCTTTCCGGGCCATTGGAGCCAGCCGGTCACCCAGCCTTGTCGACCCGCATGTACCACTCGACCAAACGTCGCACCTGGCGTTCGGTATAGCCTCTGGAAACCATCCGTTCGACGAAGTCGTGGTGCTTCTTTTCGGTGTCACTGTCCTGTTTCGAGCCGAAGCTGATCACCGGAAGCAGGTCTTCGACCTGACTGAACATCCGTTTCTCGATGACTGTGCGAATCTTCTCATAAGAGGTCCAGGACGGCGACTGACCCGCGTTGGCGGCTCGCTGGCGCAGGACGAATTTGACCACCTCGTTGCGGAAATCGCGTGGATTGGCAATGCCTGCCGGCTTCTCGATCTTCGACAGTTCCTGGTCAAGAACCGAACGGTTCATCAGCTGGCCGGTATCGGGATCCTTGAAGTCCTGATCTTCGATCCAGGCATCGGCATAGGCGATATAACGTTCGAAGAGATTCTGGCCGTAATCGGAATAGGACTCGAGATAGGCCTTCTGAATTTCATGGCCGATGAATTCCGCGTAGCGGGGGGCCAATGTCCCCTTGATGAATTCCAACAGCCGCTTTTCGGTCTCCTCGGGATATTGCTCACGGTGGATCGCCTGTTCCAGGACATACATCAGATGCACCGGGTCGGCCGATATCTCGACATTGTCATAGTTGAAGGTCTGCGACAAAACCTTGAAGGCAAATCTCGTCGAGATGCCGTCCATGCCTTCGTCCATGCCGGCGGCGTCGCGGTATTCCTGAATGCTGCGCGCCTTGGGATCGGTCTCCTTGAGATTCTCTCCGTCGTAGACGTTCATCTTGCTGAGGAGATTCGAGTTCTCATGTTCGCGCAAGCGTGACAGCACGGCGAACTTGGCCAACATCTCAAGCGTGCCCGGTGCGCAGGGGGAATCGGCGAGATCGCTGTTGCGCAGCAGTTTCTCGTAGATCTTGGTTTCCTCCGAAACGCGCAGGCAATAAGGAACCTTGATGACGCAAATACGGTCGAGAAAAGCCTCGTTGTTACGGTTGTTTTTGAAGGCCAGCCACTCCGACTCGTTGGAGTGGGCCAGAATGATGCCCAGGAACGGCAAGGCGCCGATGTTTTCGGTGCCGACATAGTTGCTTTCCTGCGTCGCCGTCAGCAGGGGATGCAGCATCTTGATGGGCGCCTTGAACATCTCGACGAATTCGAGAATACCTTGATTGGCCCGGTTCAGCCCGCCCGAGAAGCTGTAGGCGTCAGTATCATTCTGGCTGAAAGTCTCGAGCTTGCGGATATCGACCTTGCCGACCAGGCTGGAGATGTCCTGATTGTTTTCGTCGCCGGGTTCGGTCTTGGCGATGGCGATCTGGCGCAGGCGCGACGGCATCAGACGGACCACCGAAAAGCGCGTCAGATCGCCCTTGAATTCGTCGAGGCGCTTGATCGCCCAGGGCGACGAGATGCCGGTCAGACGACGGCGCGGGATGCCATATTTCGTCTCGAGTTCGTCGCCGGCCAGCTCGGGGTCGAACAGTCCAAGCGGGCTTTCGAAGATGGGGCTGATCTCATTGCCGGCCTTCAACGCATAGATGGGGTACTGCTCCATCAGCGCCTTCAGGCGTTCCGCCATCGACGATTTGCCGCCGCCGACCGGTCCCAGCAGATAGAGAATCTGCTTGCGTTCTTCCAGCCCCTGCGCCGCCTGGCGCAGGAAGCCGACAATGCGCTCGATCGTTTCTTCCATGCCGTAGAATTCGGCGAACGCCGGGTAGATCTTGATCGTGCGGTTGAGGAAAAGGCGTGACAGCCTGGGATCACGGGACGTGTCGACGATTTCGGGTTCGCCGATGGCGGCCAGCATGCGCTCGTGCGGGCTGGCATAGGCCATATGGTCGTCACGGCACAGTCCCAGGTAATCCTGTAGGGACATCTCCGTCTCGCGGCGGGATTCATAGCGTGTGGCGAACGTCTTGAACAGATCAGAGCTCATTCGAATCTCCCGGCCGGACTGAGGTGACGTTCCATCTCCGCTTGCCAAGCGCGGGGCGCACGTCCTACCTCGAACAAGGACACCATGAAGAAATCGTTTGATCAGCCGTCATTGGGCTTCCACAAGGTGAGTTTACCGCTCATTTCCAAAAGACCCCCAACATTTCATCCGCCTCTCGGCCCCCGGTAATGGCCGGCCGGCGGTGGTTCGACCAATTTGCGTCGAAATGAATAACCGTCTATCAGTATTTGGCGAGGCCACGCCAAGGCGTCAATGAGGTGGGCGATTATTTCGTTGCATCAAATGCAATCTATGGCAAACCCAACCGATTAGGGCCGGTGGGCATTCAAAATGATCGTTCGGCAACTCTGTTTTGGGATTCAAGGATTCCAGATGGGGGACATCTTGATCGTGGCGGTCCCGACTGATCGACGGACCAAAAGAATGGATCGATGACTTGCTGCCGTACAACCCGTCCGATGCCGGACGAAGCGCAGGTTGCCACCATTCGGGGTACTGGCGGACGGCTTGATACCAAGTTTCGGTGATCGGACCGATCACCGCCCCTCATGTGCCGGGCGAGACGCCTCCGCGTCCCTAGGCTACGCTCGCATAAGCTCGCGGGCGCGAGGGTGCGCCAACCAAGTCCCGATGCGTCCTTCTCATCGAGACTTGGTATGAGACGTCATCCGCCAGACTTCTTTCCCCTCGCGACCCTGGTGCACTGAATCATTCATAATGATTCAGTGCACCAGGCTTTGCGTGAGCGAGAAAACCCCGCTTTTTCAACGCTCAAGCGCCGCGCTGGCTGGAGTGCATTGGCGAAAGTGTTGAATCTTCTGTTTGTGTCAATGCACTAGCCGATCGTCGCGCCGCGTGCCTTGGTGATCAATGAATAGACGGAATGGCTCGCCGCCATGAACAGTCGATTATGTTTCGGCCCGCCGAAACAAACGTTGGCGCAACGTTCGGGAAGGCTGATAAAGCCGATGGCCTTTCCCGCCGAAGAGAACACCATGACGCCATCCAACTCGTTGCTGCCCTCGCCCCAACCGCACCAGAGATTGCCGTCCTCGTCGGCGCGGAAGCCATCGGCGGTGCCTTTCCCGCAATCGATATGGACTTTGCCGTTGGCGATATTGGTTCCGTTGTCGACGACGTCATAAACCAGGATTCTGCGCGGATCGGTCCGTGACTCGATAATGTAGAGCTTGCTTTCGTCGGGCGAGAAACAGAGGCCGTTCGGCCCCTTGATATTGGCTGCCAACAGCGTGACCGTACCCTTTTGCGGATCGACGCGATAGACGCTGCCCGGCAATTCAGGCCGCGCCATGCTCTCGTTGACGTTTGGTCCGAATGCAGGATCTGTGAACCAGATCGAGCCGTCCGACTTGCCGACGATGTCATTGGGCGAGTTGAGCGGCTTGCCGTCGAACTGGTCCAAAATGACGGTCGTCGAGCCGTCGAATTCCGTTCGTGTGACCCGGCGGTTCTCGTGCTCGCAAGTGATGAGCCGACCCAGCGCGTCGCGACTGTTGCCGTTGGCATAGCCGGCGGGTTTGCGAAACGGTGACACGGCGCCCGATTGTTCGTCCCACCGCATGATCTGGTTGTTGGGAATATCGCTCCACAAAAGATAGCGGCCATCACCGAACCATACGGGGCCTTCGCACCACCGCATGCCGGTCGCGATGCGTTCGACGCTGGCGCTGCTGACGTAATATTTGTTGAAGCTTTGATCAAGGATGTGGACCGCCGGATCCGGGATGCGTTCCGATGGTTTCCATTGGGCGAATGCCTTGGACGTCACTGTTGCCGTGGCCAGGGCGGCGCCTCCCGCCAAGAACAGGGAACGTCGGGTCAGTATGGGACTGTTGGTGGTCATTCTCGCTATTTCCTCTTCCTCATATGCGCCGTCACGCCAACGTTCAGATGATCGTGACAGACGCCTCTTTTTTTCTGACATGTGATTGCCAGATAACGATGATAACGCTATCATATGTCATCGACCGCGACAATGATAACGCTGTCATTGTTGAGAGTTTTGTTCGGACCGCCGCCGCGATAACCGGTGATCGTCCGCGAGGAAAGCGAGGTTGGTTATGTCATGCGTAAATTGCATGCCTGCCGGTTGACGATGAAAACTTGCGCTGCGGCAGGAGAAAACACATCTCTTGGCGGGCGGTGAGAAGACCTGCTTTGACGGTCTTCTCCCGCTTTTCTTGGACGTTTCCTCCCTAAACTTGGGCCCTGGGTAACCAGGGCCCCTTTTCTTGTGAATATTGAGATATTGGCGATGGCGCCTGCGACCTGCGCGCCAACAATAGGGCCAATGGGTTGGGGGCGGAAACTGGAGCGACTCTGCCATCTTGCTTGAATCACTCCAGGTCTGCATGGCGTTGGAAATGTAATATTTTTCCGGGCTTGGGTGCCGATCGCGGTAAGCGTGGGAGGAAATCTGATCGCATCACATCGCTAAGGCGATTGCGGATGGTCTGGAGTTCCCCCGGTTATCCTCCGATCCTGTTCATCGCCAGGGCACTGTCCATTTTCCGTGGCGGAGTTTTCCCGGCGAGGTAGGACTGGGTGCGCTCCCAGGCCGCCGATGGCCCGATCCTTCTCATCAGTTCCGGCAGATCCAGCAGCTGTGGGTCCATCAGGCAACGGCGAAGGTGTCCGCGCGCGTCCATGCGCAACCGCTCGCAACGGCCACAGAACGGGTGGGATCGGGGCGCGATCCAGCCGACGACCACGTTGCAGCCATGCCAGTTCACCGACGTTCTCCGGGCCGGCGCCGCCGCCAGTTCGTCGACGGCGGGGGCTTGGATTTCCAGACCCAGTTCGCTTCGTACCTCGCCCATCGAAACGAACTCCGATTCGCACCAGGTGCGTTCGGTGCCCGTGCGCATCAGTTCGATGAAGCGGATCTCCAGGCCATTCTCGGCGGCGTAATCCAACAGGTCCGGGACCTCCCGTTGCCAGGTCGAACGTCGCAGCACGCTGTTGAGTTTGATCGGTTGGAGATCGGCTTGCCGGGCCGCTTCGATCCCCGCCAGCGTGTTCTTGAGCCGACCTCCACGGGTGACCTCGGCGAAGCGCTCTTCGTCGAGCGAATCGAGAGAAATGTTGACGCGGGCGAGCCCCGCCGCCCTAAGGGACCAGGCCATCTGCGGCAACAAAGAGCCGTTGGTGGTCAAGGACACTTCACGCACGGCCGCCAGCGACGTCAGCGACGCCACGAGATGTCCCAGTCCCGGACGGAGCAACGGTTCGCCGCCGGTGAGCTTGATCTTCTCGATGTTCGTGTGCGCCGTCAGCCACGCGGCGAGATCTCCCAATTCTTCCAAGCCGGGGAGTTCGCCATGCCGGATTTTCGCCACACCTTCCGGCGGCATGCAATACCGGCAACGGAAGTTGCAGAGGTCGGTTACCGAGATCCTTAGGACCCGCAGTCGTCGCAGCAGATGCGAACGTGGCGGATCCGGTCGTCCTTGATCGGGAAACAAATCCACAAATGATACTGACACGATGTCTCCTTTCCAAACGGGGAGGCCGCGCTGTTTCCGGTGCGACCCTTGAGCTCCCGCCTCGTTCGAGGCGTGCTGCCGTCGGAGATCCCGTGAGCGCCAGGCACTTTTAGGAAGCTCCGATCGAAGACGAAAAAGTTGCCCGGATTTTCCTCCGTCTTGTCCGCGAGAGCCGCCTCGGTCGAGCGGCGGCGGTGGATCGTGAAGCAATGGACATGCCATACCCGTTGCCAGAACGCTTCTTGACCAAATCCAGTACCGGGCGGTCCGCCCACAACAGATCGTCGGGATTTCCGTTACGGCAATCCGACCACTGACTGACGATATGTCGTCACTCGTGACGACAGTCTGTCGACGGGCAGACGCCGGACGTCACCGGTTTTTCCGATTTCGCGGGTACAAGAACGGAACCGCCCGTGCTTCCCGGACTTGGCACGCCTTATGCACAAAGCTGAGATGCCCACGGAGGCGACAATTAAAAACGGTTCGAAGACAGACAAAGATAAACGGGAGAATCCTGGCTCAATTCGAGGTCTCTGCGGAGGATAAATGATGTCTGATTTGATCGACACCCGGAATATTTCTTGCGATATCGTCAAAAGACATGGTCTCGATATTGAATTTTCCCGTTGTGTCTATGCGCACCATAGAAACGCGTCATGTCGACGGTGCGAGCAGACCTGTCCGGTCGGCGCCGTCACCGTGGCTCAGTCGGTTAGGGTCGATTTCGACAAGTGCACCGGCTGTGGACTGTGCGCCACCCAATGTCCAACCGGTGCCTTGGAAGCCAATTCTCCAACGTTGGCCGAGCTTTGCGCTCTGACCGAAGAGCGGGCGCATCGGGCCGGCGCCGTTACCTTTCGTTGCAGTCGATATGCAAAAAAGGGGCGGCACCAGGATGTCATCGAGGTGCCTTGTGTCGGCAGGGTCGATGAAGCGGTTCTGTTGTCCGCCGCCGCCGCTGGTGCCGAAACGATCTGCCTCCAGGATGGCGGCTGCGAGCAATGCGTGCAGTCGGCCGGCCGAGAACTCGCGGCCGGCGCGGCCGTGGATGTGACGCTGCTGCTCGATGGTCTGGGGTCGCAGAGGCGGCTGAGGGTTCTTAGGGATTCGTCGCCGGAAGCCGGCTCGCGCGATGCGGCGCCGACCGACTCTGGGATGCTTTCCCGCCGGGCATTTTTCACGATGCTGAAAAATTCTGGACAAAAAAACGAATCAAACAGGTCCCCTGATGCTGACGTGGCGGCCGATGCAGAACAATGGTTAAGTGATATTTCTTCATCAATCGACAATAAAAAAACTTACATACCGCGACGCAACGAAATTATTATTGATGCTATATACAGAATTGTAGACAATGAACAATCGATTAATTGCAGCATTGACATGCTTTGTGATGTGTCTGTCGACAAATATTGTAACTGCTGCGGTATATGCGCCGCGTCCTGTCCGACGGGGGCTTTGGTCCGGGTCGAACAGGACGGCGACGTCGGATTGGCTTTTGCATTCGCGCGCTGCACCGGTTGCGGACTATGCCTCGACATTTGCGGTTGGAACTCGTTGATCCTCAGCCATGGCGTCCGGTTGTCCAGGACAACCGGCGGCAGCCCAAAAGTCATCATGCGGCACCATCGGGAAAACGTCGCTTTTCTGGACGCGCCCATGGAAGACAAGCTCCGCAAACTCCTTGGAACAAATTTGATTTCATGAGTTTCGGCAAACGTTGAAAAGGACAAATCAATGGGCCGAGAGGTTCTTTCCAGCACAGATTGGGCGCGAGCGTGAGCATGACCAATGGAGGGTCGGAGGCACCAAAATCCGGGATGAGACGCCGCGCTTTCCTGCACGGCGCATGCGGCGTGGCCGCCATGATCGTGGTGGGTGCAGCGGCGGCGAAAGCCAAACCCGAGGAGCCTCTGCTACGGCCTCCGGGTGGACAAAATGGGAAACGGTTCGATGCTCTTTGTTTAAAGTGCAACAAATGCATCGATGTTTGTCCGACCAAAGCGGTTGGATCGGCCAATTTCGAATACGGATTGCTGGACGTTCGTACACCTATTCTAAATTTCCACCTTGGATACTGTACTTTCTGTGGAAAGTGTATTGAAGCCTGCCCGACAGCGGCGCTGCAGGACTTCGATCCGCAGACGGAACGACTGGGTCTCGCCAAGGTCGACCGGGAAAGCTGCATCGCCTGGCAATGGGGGGGATGCACTAAATGCAAAACGGCGTGCCGGTACCAGGCGATCAGTTTGGATGAACTCGGCCGGCCGGTGGTGGACGCCGGCAAATGCAATGGTTGCGGCCAATGCGAATTCGTCTGTCCGATCGCGGAATTGCGTTCCTACCAGCTGGGGCAACCCCGGGCCATCGTCGTTATCGCGCCTGGACTCCCGGCCACCGGCCGTGCCTTGTTGAAAGAGTACGAGGGATGAGAAAGATTGCAACGAAAAGTCTCAGAACCTATAGCGTCTGCGCCATTATTGTTTTCTCATTATCGGGATCTTTGACAAACGTCAGCTTCGGAACTCTTTCATCGTTTGGTTACGACTACATTTCTTTCATCTGTCCGCTTGGATACCTAGAATCATTGCTGGCGAGCAGAACGTTCGTGCCGCGATTTTTTTTCGGACTCGGACTTTCGATCTTAGCCATCGTTCTCCTGGGGCGCGTATTCTGTGCCTGGTTGTGCCCCATTCCGCTGCTCCGGCGCTGGATTTCGCCCAAATGTGGGACTGGCGTGGCGTCGCTCGGTGACGGTTCCCTCTCGTCGTCGACAATCCCGACGGCGACGGAAACCCCGTCCCACACCCGCTACTACGTGCTGGGTGGAGCCCTGTTGTCTTCGGCGATCTTTGGTTTCCCGGTATTTTGTCTCGTCTGTCCGATCGGGCTGTTTTTCGCCACGTTGTTCGGTCTCATGCGGCTTTTGCGTTTCAACGAACCGACGATCACGTTGGTCGTCTTTCCCATCGTCCTGATCGTCGAAATTATCGTTCTGCGGAAATGGTGCAGCAGGATCTGTCCTCTTGGGGCGCTCATCGGTCTGGTCAGCAGGTTCAATCGAACCTTGCGGCCAGAAGTCGACGCAGGCGCCTGTCTTGCCACCACGCGCGGTTTGAAATGCCTCGCCTGCAGACGAGTCTGTCCGGAGGACATCGATCCGCACGAGGGCCGAGGCCAGGCGGCGCAGTGCACGAAGTGCCGTGATTGCGCCGACAATTGCCCGGCCGGGGCTATTCGTTTTCCTTGGAGGAAGCGGAACGGCACCAGTGCGACGAAAGCCGTCACGCGGCCGGCGGGGGATCCGACATGAATTTGGGACAAGTCTGGACGCAAGGGCAATACGGAACGGTCGCCCGACGATCCTTTCGGCCATGTGACGATCCGCCGACACATCGTCGTCGGTGTCGTCTTTATTTCGACACTCTCCTTCTATCGGCACCCGCCTTGCTTCTCCGCAGGGGCCGAAGAAAGGCCCGCGGTTTGGGCTGTCTCTTCGGTTTTCTTCGTCATCGCGTGGGGTGGCATGCGGTTTGCTAAATGTCATGTGACGAAAGAATGTTGAAATTCAAATACGTCAATGAAATGAGAACAAAATGGCAGAGACAGGCCAATCATCGCACGGTGAGGAAACATCGCGTCTTCTGGGGAGGATTTCGGAAGAACCAGCCTATAGGTCGGTTCTTTACAAGATACTCACTTTTTGCCGGACGACCAGATCGTCTGTCGAGATCGAGGCGACGGTTATTTCGTTCCCGGAAATGAAGTCGGCGTTGCATCCTCCCAGGCTGCTCTTGTCGTGGCTGGTCGCGGCCGGTGGAATCGAATCCATCGCAC
Source organism: Telmatospirillum sp. (assembly GCA_031291415.1). Taxonomy (GTDB): domain Bacteria; phylum Pseudomonadota; class Alphaproteobacteria; order Rhodospirillales; family Magnetospirillaceae; genus Telmatospirillum. The sequence continues at coordinate 26,760 of JARLJB010000217.1, read as the reverse complement.
CGAATGACGCGGAACCAGGCTGGCGAACGACCGCCGCCGGCAGAAGCGTGCTCGAGATCGAAAATCCCTCCATCCGGCTTTGCCGGTTGCTCGATGCCGAGCCCGCCTATCGCGACGTTTATCGATTGGTTTTGCAATCATGTCTGGCTCCGAAGACCAGGCCGGAAATCGAATCCGTCCTCGACGGGAACCCGTTGCTCGAGACGCCGAAGCTTTACCCCAGCTTCTTCATTGAGCGGCTTGAGAGTGCCGGAGGTCTCGAATGGGACCAAAAATGGCGGACCACCGAGGCCGGAGAGATGTTTGTGCGTGAGGGGGGCGGCCAGTCAGAGTCAAAGAACTTCCCTCATCGATTCTAGGAAAACGCTCATGAAACAACTGGAACTCAAACGCCGAGACTTCCTGAAGGCGACCGCCGTTACCGGAATCGGCGCGGCCTTGGGAAGCTCCATCGCGGGCCTCGCATCGGCTCAGCCGACCAAGACCGCCGAGACCTCGACCATCAAGATCGTCAAGACCAACTGCCGCAGTTGCACGGCAGATTGCGGCGTCCTGGCGCACGTCAGGGATGGCCGCGTGATCAAACTGGAGGGCAATCCCGAATTTGAAAGGAGCCGGGGGGCATTGTGCGCCAAGGGGCTCTCGGGCATCCAGGCCCTCTATCATCCGAGCCGCAACAAATATCCGATGAAACGGGTGGGGGCGCGTGGCGAGAACAAATGGATGCGCGTCTCGTGGGACCAAGCTCTTAACGAGATCGCCGCCAAACTCATGGAGATCCGTGAGAAGTACGGAGCCGAGGCGGTCCTCGGTTCAACCGGGGGCGGCGGGAACCCGAACTTCCTCAGTTGCTGCCGGTTCAGCGACGTCTTTGGGTCGCCCAACTGGTTCGAGCCGGGCTGTGCGCAATGCTACATGCCACGGCAGATGGTCTACCAGATGATGTATGGAGGAGGGCCCACCGGAAACCCGAGTTTGGCGGACTCCAATTGCCTTGAACTCTACTTTTACGACGAGATCAAGGTCAAGACCGTCGTGCTATGGGCCACAGATCCCTCCTACAGCGGCCCCGCACAGGCAGGACGAGCCATCAACGAGCTCCGGGCCAGGGGCGTGCAGACCATCGTTATCGATCCCCGCTTCACGCCGGATGCTGCCAAGGCGGAGATCTGGCTGCCGATCAGGCCGGGCACCGACGTGGCGCTTATGCTGGCTTGGATCCGGTACATCCTCGACAAGAAACTTTACGACGCCGACTTCGTCATGAAGTGGACAAACCTTCCGTTCCTTGTGAACGCCAAGACGAAGATGCTCCTTCGGGCGAGCGATCTGAAGGCCGGTGGCGACGCCAACACTTTCGTTGTCTGGGACAAAAAGACCCAGTCGGCGCAGCCGCTGGCCTATCCATGGGATGACTCTCTGGAGCCCGTCCTCGACGGTGCCTTTACGGTCGGCGGCGTCGAATGCAAAACCGGATTCCGGCTGCTCAAGGAGAAAACGGAGCCCTTTACCCTGGCGAAGGCGGCGGAGATCTGCTGGCTCGACGCCGACATGATCGAAAAGGCGATCAAACTTTATGGGGAAAACACACCCTCCAGTATCTGCCTCGGTGTGGCAACCGATCAGAACGCCAATTCGACGCAAGCCGCGATGGGAACGGCGACGCTCGACATGCTTATGGGCAATGTCGAGAAGCCCGGGACGATCATGCAGCGCTACGAGGAAGGAGACATCGGCAATCTGCGGTCGACGATGCTGAAAAAATTCCTCTCCGAGGAACAGCTCAACAAGCGTTTGGGCGGTATCGAACACAAGGGGCTGCTCCGCTGGTGGGCGGCTCAACCGACCTACATCCTTGAGGCGATGACGACTGGAAAGCCCTATCGGCTCCGGGCGTGGATCGAGCGATCGGGCAACAAGCTGGGGACCGTGGCCAACGCTTCGGCGTGGATAGAGGGCATGAAACAACTGGAACTGATCGTCCAGATGTTCGTCTATCCCACGTCTTTCTCGGCTTACGCCGACTACCTGCTTCCCGCCAACGAATGGTTGGAAACGGATTTCATGGTCAGTTCCTACAACCGGATGTTCGCCAGGCAGGCGGTCACGCACCTTTGGGAGACCATGAACGAGACGTGGTTCTGGGCCAGACTCGCCAAGAAATGTGCGGAACTTGGACACGAGAACTGCAAAAAGGCGTTCGATCCGAAGGAAACCGCGCCGGAACTTCCCTACTACGATACCTACGAAGAACAGATGGATGGCTGGTCTGCCTACTTCGGCATGACATGGGCAGAGTACAAGGCAAAGATGCCCTTCGAGTTCAATAGCATGGAGCGATGGAGACGATTCTACGTCTATAAGGAGACCGATCCGAAGACGGGGAAACCTAAGGGATTCGGGACTCAATCCAAGAAATGCGAGATTTATGCGGAAAGCATGATCATCTTGGGACGGACCGGAAAGCCTTGGACCACTTTCATTCTGCCGCCGGCGTCTAAAGACTACGAACCCCTGCCGCATTATGTCGAACCCCCGGAAGGTCCGAACACCGAAGGCATCGCGGCAAAGTATCCGCTGGTCATGACCAACGGCAGGCTTCCGATCTGGCATCACACGACACTGCGCAATATCCCGTACCTGCGGGAGATATTTCCCGTGGCCGAAATTTGGATCAATCCGGTCGACGCGTCGGCGTCCGGCGTTTCGCCGGGCGATTGGGTCTGGGTCGAATCGCCGCGCGGGAAGATCCGTGCCAAGGCCCGTGTCACCCAAGGCATGGCTCGCGGCGTCGTCTACATGGAACGGTTCTGGAACCCCGAGACCGTCGATACCGAAACTCATGGATGGCAGGAGATGAACGTCAATGTTCTTTCGAAGAACAGCGCGCCGTTCAACGACGTCTGCGGCACCTACACGTTGCGCGGCTATCAGGTCCGAGTCTCGAAAGCCGATGGCCCGCCTGCCGGTGTCTGGTTGAAGCCGGAAGACTTCAAACCGTGGCTTCCACAGCCATCCGACCCGACAAAACTGGTGGAGCTGTAATCATGGCCCATAAGACCCTGGTCATCGACCTCGACCGCTGCCTCGGGTGTTTTTCGTGCGAGGTGGCCTGCAAAATGGAAAACGGCGTCGCACTCGGCGTCTATTTCAACAAGGTTCTCACCATCGGCCCGACCGGGACATTCCCCGACGTCGAGATGTATTTTCTGCCGACCGTGTGCCAGGAATGCGCCGATGCCCCCTGCGTCAAGGTTTGCCCGACGGGAGCCTCGTACAAGACGGAGGACGGCATCGTCCTGATCAACAAGGATATCTGTATCGGTTGTCGCTACTGCATGATGGCCTGTCCCTACGGTGCCCGCTCCTTCAACAATGACGCAAAGGTCGTGGAAAAATGCACGCTTTGTGTTCATTTGCAGGCGATCGGCGAACAGCCTGCCTGTGTGAAGAACTGTTGCGGCAAGGCGCGACTCTTCGGTGACATCGACGATCCCGCCAGCGACGTGTCCAAGGCCTTGAAAGCGGCCGGCAGCGATGCCGTGCACAGCCTGCCCGATGTCGGAAACCATCCTTCGGTCCGCTATATCCTGCACCGCAAGACGGCCACATGGCAGCAAAGTCAGCCAGAGAACACCGGAAGGGAGAGCCAAAATGGGTAACGAATGGGCATTGGTGTTCTTCACCGCCTTCGTCGGATTGGGCTCCGGAACCTTCGTCGCGGTCGGCGTGAGCGAGTGGTGGGAGGAGGATGCGCAAGTCAGACTGCGAGGCGGCATCCTGGCGTTGATCGCGCTGGCGGCCGGCGGTTTCTCAAGCGTTCTGCACCTTGGCCACCCCGAAAGGATTTTCGGCGCCTTGGGGCATCCCACCTCGGGAATTTTCATGGAGGCGCTGATGATCGGTCTGACCGGTCTATGCGCCGTTGCCTACCTGATCGCGCTCCGGCGGGGGGCTTCCGGGCAGGTCCGCAAGAGAATAGCGGTGATTGGCGCGGTGCCGGCGATCCTTCTCGCCTTTGCGGTCGGCGACACCTATGTGATGGCGTCGCGTCCGGCCTGGGACACGCTGCTTCTGCCCATGGTTTATCTGATTTCAGCCGCTCTTCTTGGTTGTTTGAGTTTGGGCGTGCTGATGGCGCGCCAGCAGAAGGCCGAAGCGGTTGTCGCCCTGAAGTGGACGACACTGGGTGTGCTAGCCCTGCAGGGCGTGGTGGTCATCGCCTACCTCGTTGCCGTGGCCGTTGCGCCCTATCCCAATGCCACCCGCTCGGTCATCCGCGTGTTGACTGGAAACTTGGCTCCGCTGTTCTGGGGCGGTGTTGTCCTGGTCGGCCTGCTCGTTCCTTCCAGCCTGACCATAGCGAAAAGGGCGGCGGCGCCTTTGCCGGTCGCAGCCGCGACTTTCGCGCTGGTCTGCGCCTTCGTTGGAGCCGCTTCTTTCCGGCTGTTGATGTTCAACCTGGGGACAAGTGTCTGGCATTTCTTTTAAGATCACCGACGGGGAACCGGCAAAGGCGGAGAGGACGGAGTGAATACCTCCCCGCCTATCAGAATCGGCAGATTGGGGAAAGACGTGGAAGCAAAATCGGAATACCCGGCGCTTGTCGCCAATCGCGAGAATCTGTACCGCTTCCTGGCGCGGCTTTACAAGGTCGAGGTCGACCAGGCATTACTGGAGCGGATGATGGGCATGTCCTTTCCGGAAGACTGTGGCGAGGAGGAGCTCGCCAGTGGATACCGGATGCTCGGGGCCTATCTGCGGTGCCCCGGCCAGGACCCTCTGACGGATTTGGCGGTGGATTACGCAAAAGTGTTTCTGGGAGCAGGCGGGGCGAAAAACGGATTCGCCGCCTTTCCCTATGAATCGGTCTACACCAGCCCGGAGCGCCTGATTATGCAAGAGGCAAGGGATCAGGTGGTGGCGGCATATCGGTCGGAAGGACTGGATAAGGTCGAGGCATTGGATGTTCCTGAGGACCACGTCGCTCTCGAACTCGAATTCATGGCGTGTCTGTGCGGCGAGACGCGGGCGGCTCTGGCCCGCGGCGACCGGGGGGCGGTCTTGGTCAGTCTCGCCAACCAGAAGGACTTTTTGACGCGGCACCTTCTCAATTGGGTTCCGGCATTTTGCGCCGACATTCCAAAGTGCGCCGACACGGATTTCTATAAAGCCGTGGCAAAGCTGACCAGCGGATACCTCCGTCTGGAGCAAGCGATCATTGAGGAACAGATTGATGACTCCGCAGCCCATCCGGACGGTGTTTGAAAGATCAATGGCCGGCCGTTCTCACTTGTCGAATGCCATAGACAAGGTATATATATCTTATGATGAACGACTTTGATGAAGATCTTGTCTCTTCGAGGCAACTAGAGGCGCTTCTAAAAGTATCTCGCACGATAGCGGCGCATCAGGAATTTGGGGCATTGCTGGATGCTCTTGGTTTATTTCTGCATCAAGTCGTTGAATACGATCACGTAGTTCTATTGCTCTATGATGCCGATACGGATGAGGCGTGGATTTATTATCCGGGCTCTTGCGAAGAGCGGCTGTCCAAAGTTCGCGCTTTTCCCTTCGTCGATGGTCCCGGATTTTGGGTTTGGAAGCACCAGGAACCGGCGATAGCGACCATTGAAGACATCGAGCGTTACTACGCGAAGATCTTTCCCAAACGTCGGAGCCAGGAGGTCAAGTCCTCGTGCACGGTTCCGCTGACCACCGTGCGTCGCCGCCTTGGTGCTCTGGAATTTTTGAGCACCAAAGCCAACGCCTATACCCCGGAGGACGTGCGTTTCATGCAGCTGGTTGCAGCGCAGGTAGCCACATCGGTCGACAATGCTCTGGTTTACGAAAGGGTTAAGGCTTCGGAGGACAATTTAGCGCGGGAGCGCGACCATCTCCGGACATTGCTTGAAGTCACCAATACTGCGGTTTCCCAGTTGGAGCCGGAGAAATTGATCGAGGAAATTTCCGGTCAAATCGAGCGGCTGGCAGGAGCCGAATATTGTGCCCTTGTCGTCTATCGTCCCGCCGAAAATGATTTCCGCTGGGAAATCGTGCGTTTCTCGCGTGGGGATGACCAGGTCAAGCCGGGGCGCGTGGTCTCGATGTCCGATCCGGTTATCGCCAGAGCTTTCCGCCAAAGGAAGCCGTGCACGTTTTCATACGAGGAAATGGAGGAGCTGTCGAAGTGCAACGATTTGATGGATTCCCTGCGCCGGCAGGGAATCAGATCGTTGTGCGTGCTTCCTCTTATCAGTCACGACGCGACCATCGGTGTTTTGACCGTCGGCCATCTCTCGCTGGACGACTTTTGCGAGGAAGACGTCCGATTCCTGGGCGAGATCGCCGGGCAGGTTTCCATGTCCTTGTCCAACACTTTGGCCTATCGGGAGATCAGGCAACTTCGAGACAAATTGAACTCCGAAAAATTATATCTAGAAGAAGAAATAAGAGAGCAACATAATTTTGATGAAATAATCGGCGAGAGTGAAAAACTACATCAGGTTCTTGAACAGGTGGAATTGGTTGCCGACAGTGATTCCACGGTACTGATTCTGGGTGACACTGGAACCGGGAAGGAGTTGATCGCCCGAACGATCCATAACCTGAGTTCGCGGAAAAGTCACACCTTGGTCAAGGTGAATTGTGCGGCGATTCCGGCGGGACTGCTGGAAAGCGATTTGTTCGGGCACGAGAAAGGTGCGTTTACCGGAGCCACCAGCCAGAAAATCGGACGCTTCGAATTGGCACATCAGGGCACGATCTTCCTGGATGAAATCGGCGATATTCCTCTGGAATTGCAGTCGAAGTTGCTGCGGGCCTTACAGGAACGGGAAATCGAACGGCTTGGCAGCACCCGCCCGATTCGGGTCGACGCGCGCGTTATCGCCGCCACCAATCGCGACCTGCAACAAATGATCGCAGATCGACAGTTCCGCAGCGATCTTTACTATCGTCTGAACGTTTTTCCCATATACATACCGCCACTCCGGGAACGCCCGGAAGATATTCCCTTTTTGGTTCGTTATTTTGTAAAAAAGTATGCAAGAAAAATAAAACGGGACATAAAAATAATACCTTCTGACACAATGAACGCATTGATGCGAATGCCGTGGCCGGGAAATATCCGCGAGTTGGAGCATCTGATAGAACGGGCCGTTATCGTTAGCCGTGGGTCCAGTTTGCAAGTGCCGCTGGAGCCGTTAAGCCCGGGCGTCGTCGCCAATGTCTGCGAGAGACCGCTTGCCGCGCCGTCCGTGCCGAAAGTGACGACTTTGGAGAGAATGGAGCGGGAACATATCTTGCGGGTGCTGCGCGACACCAACGGCATCGTGGGCGGCCCGCGCGGGGCGGCGGTTCACTTGGGATTGAAACGCACGACTCTGCTTTCGAAAATGAAGCGGTTGGGCATTGCCCGGGAGAATGGATCCGCTTTTTCTTAGACCAACCTGCGATGAGCTTGATTCATTGCAGGTTGGTCTGGTGCATTGTCGCGCCTGCGCCATCATTTCCGGTGTTTTTCCGTGGTCGTGACAACGTCGGTAAGATTGAAGTCTTCCGTCAATTCCAAGGCGAATTCCTCTCGAGCATTCTGGGCCAATGGTGTCGTTTGTCTGGAAAAAGAAGAAAAATGTGATGAAGACGCTCGTCATCACTGTGCATTCTGCGCTGACGATGGTAAAAGATTCTGCATATCTGTAGGCATCAACACTTGCGAAGAAACTTGGGGGCGATTAGTCAGGGTTTTTTCGTGAGAGGGGTGCGCAACGGCACCAGAAAATGGCGGCTCATGCACTCCAGTGCTTGGGGGGCCGGTTCCGGTCATGACGGACTGACTGAGATTGGTACAGAGACTTTGGAAACGCGTCCGCGAAATCTCGAATAGGCGACATCTGCGTCCTATCCTTCTGCGGCTGCAAGCGGTGGCCTTTCTTGCGGCGCTGGCTGGTTGCGCGTCAAGCGAGAAGCCTGCGGCCATCGTCGAGCCGCAGGTCGCGCCGCCAGCCGCCGCCGCTGAACCGTCGGGTGGATATGTCGGCGGGGTTGTGGCATTGGAGTGTGCCCCCTTTGCACGAGCCGTTTCGGGGGTGAACTTGAAAGGTGCGGCCGGCGCATGGTGGCAGGCGGCCGCCGGCCGTTACAATCGCACGGCAAGTCCCGTGGTCGGGAGCGTGCTGGCGTTCCGCCGTTCGTCGCGGTTGCCGGATGGCCACGTGGCTGTCGTCTCCCGGCTTGTCTCCGATCGAGAAATTCTCGTCACTCAAGCCAACTGGATCCACCACCGGGTGACCGCGGATCTGCCAGTCGTTGATATTTCCTCGGCCAATGATTGGTCGATGGTCCGAGTGTGGTGGCCGCCGAGTTCCCAGTTGGGGAGCACGCATTACCCGACTTGGGGCTTTATCGTCCCGGAACGTCCGCCGTCGCACGACCAGCAAGAGGCCGCCGTGCTGACGACCATCGGTATCGCCCCCGGCGACTGATGGCACGTTGGGCGGCGGCCCTACACTGGCGCGGGCGCCAAGCTCGCTTTCCCATTGGCTCGATCGTCGCTCGGGTTCACCGCGGTGATCCTGGCGAGCGCTGCCCGCGAACTGGCCGCGGCAGAGCAATCTGGTCTTGACTATTGCCATAGAAAGCCCAATATCATAGTCACCGTCCACTACAGTGGAGGTTTGAAAAAAGAATGACTCCACCGGGTTTGACCTGAGTTGCCGAAATACTTGGCACCGGCAACATGCTACATAGTCCAAGACAAAACTCGGCTTTCCGAGTGCGGATTTTGTTCCGCTAGACACCCCCGCGAGTCATAAATGGCGTTTTAGCGGGGGTGATGCGGACTTCAACTATTCTTTTCGCTTTCCCCTCCCAACGCCAGCACTATCCTCGTCGCAATTCCATGCGGACGCATGCGTGGTTTTTCTTGTGCCGCAGCGCGTCGTCATTCCCGGCAGCCGGGAATTTCGATGGTGACATGGCCGAGTTCGTGAACGCCGGCCAGCAGCGTGCGATAGTGCTGCGGCGGTGCGGGCGTCGGCGTGACCAACGCGACGATGGCGGCCCAATGCCCTGTTCCGACCTGCCAGAGATGCAGGTCGGACACGCGATTGTCGGCTTGGCTTTCCCCCGTCAATGAACAATCAGGGCAACGATGGCGAAAATGCCGTATAGCCATCCCACTTGCGACAACATGGCGCCACTCACTTTTCCCCGGCGGAACGCCAGGAACAGGAAGACGATCGACAGGCTGGTGACGCCGGCTGCCACCAGCAGAGTACGATCAAGCAGCCATGGCGTGAAGAAAAGTCCGAACGCCGTCGGTATTGTTGCCTGAATCATCATGGCGCCGCTGATATTGGCGAGCGCCAACCGTTCCTTGCCTTGGCGCACCCATATCACCGCGTTCATCGTCTCCGGCAATTCCGTGGCGATCGGGCTGAACAACAGCGCCGTCACCTGCGGGCTAAGGCCCAGCCATGGACCGACCGCTTCCAACTGACTGACGAAGATGCGCGACGCGATGAAAATTACCGCTGTGGCGAGAACAGTTTGCAGCAAAATCCATCCCAGACATGGACATTTGTCGCGGGGGCGCAGCCTCAACGGAGCCAGTTCTCCTTCTTCGGCCTCGGTCTTGCTCCTCATCTCGGTCCAGAAATAGCCCGCGTAGGCAGCCAGGAAGGCAAAACCCAGCCATGGTTTGACGGAAAACGCCAGCAGTCCGAGGGCGACCTTGAAGACAAATATACCGAGAAACCAGGCCTGATCGCGACTCAGGCGGTTGCCATTCACTTCGATAAACGCATGTGGTCCGCGACCCAGCCGCCGTCCATAAACCAGCAGACAGACGCCGACGACGCCGTAAGCCACTGTGCTCAGGGCCAAAGGCCCTCCCAAGGCGGCGCCGATGCCGATCTGCCTTTGCGCGTCATCATCGCTGAAGGCCGTCGCCACGAGAGTGACCACGCTTTCGGGCAATGCGGTTCCGAAGGCAGCCAAAATGGTGCCTGTGGCGGTTTGGCTGATGTCGAGCTTGCGGCCGAGCCATTCGACGCCGTTTACGAATATTTCGCAGGACAGGTAAATGAGTCCTGCCGATGCCAGCAGGAGGCCGATGGTCAGGAACATGAGGGGGTGGCCATCAGGCAGGGAAGGGCGGGGGAGAGTATCATGGTGACTATTTCCCGGCCGGGCGCAGGACAAACCGCTGACGACGGTAACCTCGCCCAGCCGAGAGCGGATACCGGCGTCAAAGGTCTTGCCAAGCTATTGCCGGATGCACCATGGGTCTCCACCCAAGTCTGTTGGCGCATCCCCCTCTGGGATCCGAGGTTGGCTACTCCCCAATGACGGCGAGAGCCTATGGGGGGTATCCTTTCGGATCAAGTGGTTTTTATCGAGGTCGATTCCTCACCCGAGCCTGGAGGTTGGGCGTCGTCGATATCCGCTTGCCAGAGGAAGCTTCGGTTGCGGCCGTCGAGTTTGGCGTGATAGAGGGCCATGTCAGCCTGCCGCAACAACTCCTGCATCGTATCGGCATCCTGGGGAAAAAGGGCAATGCCCGCCGAAAAGGTGGCATTGAGAGGGGTGTCGTCGTAAAGCAACGTCTGAGCCATGAAGTCCTTGCGCCAAGTCTCGACTCTGTTGAAGGCCTGGCTGCCGGTGGTGTGTGGCAACAAAATCAGAAATTCCTCTCCGCCCATGCGGAACACGGCGTCGCTCTGCCGGATGTTTCTGCGAAGGAAGACGCCCATTTCTCGCAAAATAGCGTCCCCCGCAAGGTGCCCATAGGTATCGTTGACCCGCTTGAAGTTATCGATATCGACCATCACGGCGGCCAGCGGTCCGCCGGAGCGTTTTGCCTCGACCAGGAGCGCAGGTCCCCATTCGTCGAGAAAACGGCGATTATGTAACCCCGTCAAAGTATCGCGAATGGACTGTTCCCGGAGTTGTTTCTGCAGAAGGATGTTACTTTTAAGTTGCGTCTCGAGTTCCGTTAAGGCTGCCTGAAGGCGGCGTTCGGTTTCTTTGCGATGACTGACATCGCGCAGCAGAAGAAGTTGACCAACAACGCCGTCGGCGTATTTCAAGGGAACCTGCCCGACCTCGAAAGTGGTCATCTGGGGGCCGATGACGGCTTCCTTCCGTCGGTCCACATCGGTTGAGCCGAGCAGCGGGCCCAATGCCCGATGCAATTCCGGTACCGCCGATAGGGCCAGGCCGACCAGCGCGTGGCCGTCTACCAGATTGCGTGCCGCTGGATTGCATTCGGCAATCCGCAAATCTCTGTCGAGAACCAACACCGCATCCGGAATGGCGTCCAAAAGAGTGCGATGTGCGATTGGGACAATATCAAATAGCTGCGCTCTGCTGACAATTAGATAAAATATTATATTCATAATAACAAAGCTGAACGGTGTCGGATCGAAGACGGTCAGCGTGTAGACACCGGTTACATAGCTTATGTTTATGGCCCACGGTATTGTTGATGATATGGCAAAATAGAAATAATGCCTTCTGTAGATATCTGCGGAATATTGCGCAGAATAGAAAACGACAAATTCGCTAAACAACATTATGAAGTAAAACACTATTGCTATTATATAAAATATAGGACCATGGAAATATTTCAGATCGAGATCCGGCCCGGAGCCAACTGGAACAATATCGGAATAAATAAGGTGATGAGAGCTGTTGGTGAGAGCCAGGAGCAGAACACCTAAGGCCACGAGCAGAGGGAGCCAATAAAGCAGGTGAGGGATCGGACGATATTTTCCCCGGGTGTAATTCCAGATGAACAGCGCCCAGCAACTCGGGGCTCCAATGATGCCAAGCCAAGCCATCTCGGACCAGAATATCTTGAGTTCGGGGCGACCTGCCGCATGTTCCAGCCCGGCCGCTCCCGTCCACCAGGCAACGGCCAGGAGCAGGACCGCGAATGCACGGCGACCAGGAAAGGGGGGGAGTCGCCAACTACGCCAAAGCACAGCCAATGACGCAATCGTGGCCAATCCAAGCCAGAGCGCCAAAAGGTTCATTTTTCTCCCCCGATATTGCGGACTTCGGACGTCCGAATGTCCGGCTGAGGCCATATGTATAGCCTGTCTTGCCGTTCACTCAAGTGGTCTGGGGAGCCGGATTCCGACCGGAAGGACCTGGGCCCTTCCGGTCATCCGGACGGAATCGTGCGGAACGGGTCCATCGACGGCGGGGTGGGCTATTGGTTCGGTCCGGCCCCATCGCGGGGCGGTGGACGGTGGGCAACCATGTCATCGTGCCAGGCCTCGTAGCAGGCGGCGCGTGCCGACACGTCGGCCAGTTGCTTGCAGGCCGTCCATTTTGCTTCCGGATCCCCGCCGTTCTGTCGTTCTGGCGGAGGAGGCCCGGGCGGTTGCCCCTGTTGTGCGAGACTGGGGCAGGAGAGGACTGCGAGAACGGCGATGGCGCCGGCTAATCGGGCGATAGTCATCTAAACGGTTTTCCTTGTTGCTGATGACGCTTCGTCCTTTGCACGACGCAGTCGTCGGTTTCCATTCGGCGAAAATGCTTCCTTGGACATCGCCGAATAGCCTTCGGCCGCGTGATCCCGCGCCGCCGTTCCGCTTCCGGAAGGCTCAAATGCCGCTCGGGCTCAAGGGCGTGGAGCGATAATTCTGCCCCACGTCCTTATCATATGATTTGCGGAAACGGTCATCGCTCCAATATCTTGTATCTGTACGAACATAAGTAGCGCGGAGAGGGCATATGGGCGGTTGGCGAAGATGGACACTTGCGGCGGCGGTCCTGTGGATGGCGTCGACCGTTGGCGCGTCTGCGGACGTCGTGGTCTATGCGCCCGGAGCGATGGGCGAGGCGCTTGAACAAGTGGCTGCGGCGAGCGGGCAGGCCGGTAAGCCGTTCAAGCTGGTAGTCGGGCATAGTCCGGCGCAGGCGAGGCAGATCGCCGACGGCGCGCCGGCCGATATTTTCATTTCTGCCGATCCGCAATGGATGGATTTCCTGACGGCGAAACATCTGCTGGCCGAAGAGCCGCCGGTATCGTTGGCATCGACGCGGCTGGTGCTGGTGGCGCCGGTCGGCAGCGCTTTCGCTTATGCCGGACGTCCCGGAGAAAATTTGTCGGCGGGGATAGGGGAGGGGAAGCTCGCCATCGCCGATCCCGACACCATGCCGGCCGGCCGGTTTGCCCGCGCGGCGTTGGAAAAGCTTGGCCAATGGCAGGCCTTGCAGGGAAGGCTCGCCACCCTTGACCATGTGCGTGCGGTGGTGGCCATGGTGGAACACAACGAGGTGCCCTTGGGAATCGGTTTCGCCAGCGATGTCGCAGGTGATCCCAAGGTGCGCCTGGTCACCGAATTCGCGCCCGACGTGGCGCCGTCACTTGAATTTCCCTTGGCCGTCGTTGCCGGTCACGAGCGCGACGATGTCGCGGCAGTCGCCGCCTTTCTGAAAGGTCCCGAGACGTTGGCCATTCTGCATGCCCGTGGTTTTGCCGATCCGTCACGATAAGGCGGTAGGCCGGTGTGTCGACATGAGCGCGCCGGCCAGGGCCGTCTGCACCGCGTCGGCCAACAGCAGCGTCGCGGCGGGTGGGCTGTGCAGTTCCCGTACGCAGACCGAAAGATGTTCGGTCGACAGGCGGTTTTCCGCCAATGGCACATGAATCAGTCCGCCATCGGCCGGTTCGTCCAGAACGTCGAGACTGGTGAGAAAGCCGAGCCCTTCGCCGCGGCGGACGGCGCCTTTGATCAAGGCTATGGAATTCGTGGTGATCGGTGGAATCGGCCGATGATTGAGGCGAACCAGAGCGGCATCGATCATTGAACGCAGTGTCAAAGCACGATCCGGCAAGATGATCGGATAGGGAATGCAATCGGAAAGCCGGACCGATGGCAGGCCGGCCAGCGGATGTCCGACCGGGACCACGACGCCCATCGGCACCGCCACTTCATGAACGATCTGAACGTTGGGACTGTGCGGCAGATTGAAGCATATGCCCATGTCGAGGGTACCGGCTTGCAGATCCTCGACGATCCGATCGGTGCCGCCGACGAAGGCGCCGAAGGTCAACCTTGGATGTTGGCGGTGCAAATCGGCGAATACCTGTGGCATGAAGGTGGCGGACAGGCATTCCATCAATCCGATGCTGACGTGGCCGCGCCGCAGGCCTCGCAGGTCATCCAACTGGCCCCGCGTGCGGTCGTCGTCGTGACGCCACCGCCTGACATCGTTGATCAGTACCTCGCCGGCCGCCGTCAGGCGAACACCACGAGGCAGCCGTTCGAACAGCGGCACACCATATTCGGCTTCCAGTAACAGAATTTGCCGGTTGACCGCCGACGGCGACGCGTTAAGCCGTTCGGCGGCACGCCTTATCGAACCATGACGGGCAACTTCGTCAAACCAGATGGCCGCGGATGACAAAAGCGGCATGAAACCTCCAGATACTCCCTACGACATCGATACTGTACAAAAAATTCGCACGATCATGGTGAATAATTGCGTTTGAACGGCACACTCGCTTGCCCCAGCATCATGTCCGCGACCTGTTGCGGCAAGCATGCCGTCGCACCGTTCAAAACGCTTCGAGGAGCCATTTTCATGACTTGGTCAGCCCATCTGGTCCGTTGGAAACCCGCGACTGCCGCCTTGCTGCTGGCCGCTATCTTCTGTCCCGGCGCAAAGGCCGCCGACAAGGTGACACTTCTGCTCGACTGGGTGCCGTCTGGTCCCTATTCCTTCCTCTACGGCGGGGCCGAGGCAGGCATTTTCAAGTCGCAAGGCATCGAGCTTGAGATCAAGCGCGGATTTGGATCCTCCGATACCGTTTCCAAGCTGGCGGCGGGAACCGGCGATTTCGGGACCGGCGGCATTGCCGCGGCGATGCTGGCCAAGGCCCAGAGCAAGAGTGACGTGGTCGCCATTTTGCCGCTCTATGTCAGCGGCCCGCATGCCATCTTTACCCTCGCGAAAAGCGGCATCAAAAGCTTCAAGGACCTGGAGGGGCGCAAGGTGGCGACCTCTCCCTACACCTCGTCCAACATCTTCTGGCCGGCGGTTCTCAAGGCCAACAACGTCGACGCCGGCAAGATCCAAATCGTCCATATGGAAGCGGGCGTTCTGACCTCGGCATTGGCGACCGGCAATGTCGACGCGATCATCGAATGGACGGTAAACCGGCCCGACATCGATCGGATCGTCTCGTCGCGCGGACAGACTACCAATGTCATGACTTTCGCCGGCTCCGGCGTCGATGTTTACGAATTGTCGCTGTTGGCCAGCAAGAAGCGTCTTGACGCCAATCCCGATCTTGCCAAGCGGGTGGTCAAGGCGACCGTCGAGTCGGTGTACTGGTGCCGCGATCATATCGATGATTGCGCCGCCGCTCTCAAAAAGAGCGTGCCCGAATCCGATCTCGCCGGAAATGTCGCGGGAATGAGGGAAAGCCTGGCTTTGATGCTTAACCCGACGACCGAGAAACTGGGTGGTTTCGGCAAGTTCAACGCCGAACATCTGGCCGGCACCTGGACGGCTGTCGCCCAGTCGCAAGGCTTGGACGCCGGCATCGATCCGCAAAGCTTCATCGACGTTCGTTTCCTGCCCTAAGCCCGAAAGGAGTCCGTGCCGATGAGTATCGCCCCTCCCGTCGTCGCCATTAAAGGTGTCAGCCATGCCTACCGGACGACGGCGGGCGACGAGGTCGTGGCGCTCAAGGATCTGGACTTTGAAATCGAAAAAAACGAGTTCGTCGCCATCGTAGGTCCATCGGGCTGCGGAAAGTCGTCGGTCCTGCGCCTGATTGCCGGCCTGCAACGGCCGACCAGGGGACAGGTTCGCATCTATGGATATGACGTTACCGAACCGCGCGAGGATATCGGCTTCGTTTTTCAGAGACCGACCCTGTTGCCATGGAAATGCATTATCGACAACGTGCTTTTTCCCCTGCAGGCGGCTCGCCGGACGATTGGCGCCGACGATCGTCAGCGCGCCATGTTCATCCTCGGCGTCTGCGGTCTCGCCGATTTCGCGCAACGCATGCCTCACGAGCTATCGGGCGGCATGCAGCAGCGGGCGGCGATCGCTCGGTCCCTGTTCCACGATCCCGGCATTCTGTTGATGGACGAGCCCTTCGGCGCGCTCGACGCGCTGACCCGCGAGATCCTCGGCATCGAGCTGTTGCAGATTGTCGAAAGTCGCCGAAAGACCGTCGTTTTCGTCACTCACTCCATTCCCGAGGCAGTGTTCCTTGCCGACCGCGTCGTCGTCATGACCGGGCGGCCGGGTCAGGTTACCGAGATCATCAATGTCGACATCCCCCGACCCCGTACCGTGCAACATCAATCCTGGCCGCAATTCCATGCCTGTGCAGAGCGCATTCGATCCCACATCTACGGAAACCGTCCCACTTCTGCCGCCCATTTCTAGGGCGCGTCGACGCTGGAACAGCGTTCGCGAGGTGGTCATTCCGATTGTTGCCTGTCTGGCGCTGGTGGCTGGCTGGGAGCTTTGCGTCGACCTGTTGGCCATTCCGGATTTTCTGCTTCCGGCCCCCAGCATGGTGGTGGCTGCCGCCATCGAATCGGGGGGGCGGCTGTTGCAGCACGGTCTGGCGACGCTCGGTACCATCCTTGGCGGTTTTTTACTGTCGATCGTCATCAGCTTTCCGATCGCCATCGGCATCGCCTATTCGCGGCTGGTATCCAATGCGGTCTATCCTCTGCTGGTTGCGTCGCAGTCGATCCCCATCGTCGCCATCGCCCCAATTCTGGTCACGGCGTTGGGAACCGGCGCCTTGACCCGTCTGACGGTGACCTTCCTGATCGCCTTTTTCCCGGTGGTCATCAATACGTCGGCGGGTCTGTTGGCAACACCGCCGGAATTGATCGATCTGGCCCGCGTGCTGCGTCTCGACCGCCGCCGTGAGCTTACGTTGATCCGCCTGCCGCATGCGACGCCGCAGATTTTTTCGGGTCTGAAGGTCTCCATCACACTGTCGGTGATCGGGGCTGTGGTCGCCGAGTTTTCCGCCGCCGATCAGGGGCTCGGTTTCCTGATCGTCCAGTCGAGCGCTTTCTTCAAGGTACCGACGTCTTTCGCCTCGGTGAGCGTGCTGGCCTTGATCGGCATTGTCCTGTTCCAGACCATCGCCTTCATAGAAAGGCGCTGCTTCGCCTGGGCCGCCGCCGTCAAACTGAATTGATCCCAATCTTCCGGCTTGACCGGTTCCAGGAGATCCAAGTCTTGTCAAAAACCATTCTCAGCGCCGACTTCGTCCTTTCCATGGACAGCGATAACCGGATCATCGAAAACGGCGCCGTTTGCGTCGGCGGCGATACTATTTTGGAGGTGGGGCGGGCGACCGAGGTCGTTGCCGCCCATCCCGACGCCTCCCATCGTCATTTGCGCAAGCGTCTCTTGATGCCGGGGCTGATCAACGCCCATTGTCATTCCGGCCTGCTCCGCGGTACAGCGGAAGGATTGCCGCTTTGGGATTGGCTGCGTCTGTTCATCGATCCAATGCACCGGGTCTTGCTGCCGCACGAGGCTGAGGTCGCCTCGTGGCTCTGCTATGCCGAGGCGCTGCTGTCGGGCACCACGACGGTGGTCGACATGTGGCGGTTCATGGATGGTAGCGCGCGGGCCGCGCAGACGCTGGGTAATCGCGTGGTGATGGTTCCCTATCTGGGCGCCGCGCCGGGCTTCGACTATTTCGATACACTGGACGACAACGAGGCTCTGATCCAAAACTGGCAGGGCAAGGCGAACGGCCGGATCATGCCGTGGGTGGGGATTGAACATGCCTTCTATGCCGACGCCGCCGGCTACGCCCGGGCCGTCGACATGGCCAAGCGTTACCGGACCGGGCTGCATACCCATAGCAACGAAACCCAGGCGGAAATCGGCGAAATGGCGCGGCGCACCGGGCTGCGGCCAATCGAGGCGCTCGAGCGGTTCGGTCTTCTCGATCCCGATACCGTGTTGCTGGCGCACGGCGTCTGGCTTGACGATGGCGAGATCGAATTGCTGGCTCGGCATAAGGTGTCGGTCGCCCACAACCCATCAAGCAACATGAAGCTGGCCAGCGGCGCGGCGCCGGTCGAAAAGCTGCTGGCCGCCGGCGTGGCGGTCGGTCTGGGGTCGGATGGGGAAAAGGAGAACAACAATCTCGATCTGTTCGAGGAAATGAAAATTGCTTCGCTACTGGCCAAGTTCAGCCGGATGGACGCCAGCGCCCTGCCATCCTGGGACGTCCTGCGCATGGCCACCATCCATGGCGCCCGAGCGATCGGACAGGAGGCCCGGCTTGGCTCGCTGGAGGCGGGAAAAAAGGCCGATCTGGTCGCTGTCCGCCTCGACACGCCGCGCATGACGCCGATTCTCACCGGCGATCTGTTCAATTTGCATCACAATTTGGTGCATGCCGTCCAAGGCGGCGATGTCGATATCACCATGGTCGATGGACGCATTGTCGTCGACGGCGGCGTCCTGAAGACGTCCGTCCTCGGTGATTTGATCGCGGCTGCCCAAGCGGCGGTGCCGGACCTGTTCGCCCGCCGGGCGGCCTGGTTGGCGGAAAACCAGGACGGAGCCTTCAGCCCGGTATGAGCGGTCGTGCCATCCGGCCCTAGGCTCGTGGCGCCGTCGAGCCGCGGACAATGCAGCGTCCGTTCAGAACCACCTTGCGAACCGGCGCGTCGGGTGTTTCCAGTCGTTCGAGCAGCATGGCCATGGCGGTGCGCCCGATCGCCTCGACCGGCTGCTCGATGACGGTGATGCCGGGGCCGACCAGCTCGGTCCAACGTTCATTGTCGAAACCGGCGACGGCCAGATCGCGCGGGATGCCAAGGCCGGCGGCGCGCACGGCGCGTACCACGCCCATCAACAGCAGGCCGTTGCTGGCGATGACGGCTTCCGGCCGCAGATCCGGCGTGGCCGCCTCGGCAATCCGGCGTCCCAGTTCGGCTTCGGCGGCCTCCGGACTGGGGGCCACGAAAACCGCGTCCGGCGTCAGTCCAAAGCGGGTCATCGCCGCCTGGTAGCCGTCGTGACGTTCGATGCCGGTCGTGCTGGCATTGCCGAACAGTCCAAAAATCCGACGGTAGCCGCGCCCGTAGAGATGCTCGACCAACATGTCGGCGGCGGCATGGTTGTCGAGAAGCACTGCATCTTTTCTACCGTGCGGCCCGGCGCGATCGATCAATATGGTCGGGAAATTCTGCGGCGCGTCCGACATCCGTTCCATGCTTTTCCGGGTCGGCGCGAAGATCACTCCGGTGACCCGCTCTTCCTCCATGAGTCTCAGGTACAACGCCTCTTTCTGGGGGTCCTCGTCGGTGTTGCAGAGGATCACCCGCAGACCGGCCTGATAGGCGGCGTCCTCGACGGCGCGGCCGACCGCGGTGAAAAAAGGGTTGCGGATGTCTGCGACGATCAGTCCGATCGTCTGGGAATGTTTCGATCGCAACCGGCGTGCCGAGAGGTTCGGGCGATATCCCGTTTCCCGTACAGCTGCCTCGACTTGGGCGCGAAGTGTGTCGCTGACGGTGCCATTGCCGAGAACCCGCGAGACGGTGGCCGGGGAGACGCCGGCGACCCGCGCGACATCCTTGATGCCGACAGTCATTGGAGTATCGTCAGTATCATGAAAACGTTTCCTTATAAGCATCGGAATATCTTGAAATTATCGTCGATGAGTTGGTGTTTGGCAATCATTACGTATTGAAAATGTGGATAACTCTCTTGACACGGAGCTACGAAAACGTTTTCATAGATGCAAAATACAGTCAGGGAGAGAACGCGTGTCGCCATCCGTGACCGATGCCCTTGTGGGCAACGAACTCATCCGTCTCGCCGCGGCCCCGGCCAGCAAAGATGCCGCCATCGGCGAGGCCTGCCAGCTCCTGATTGCCGCCGGTTGCGTGGCTCCCGGCTACGAAGCCAGCATGATCAGGCGGGAAGCGGTGGCGAACACCTTTCTTGGCCATGGCGTGTCGATTCCGCATGGACTTGGCGAGGATCGCGGCCTCGTCAGGCGCGATGGCATCGCCGTGCTGCAAATTCCCGATGGCATCGAATGGAATCCGGGGCAGCGCGCCAGACTCGTCGTTGCCATCGCCGCGCAGTCGGATAACCACATCGCGATCCTGCGGCGGCTGACCCGGCTGATTCAGGACGACGCCCGGCTCGAAAAGCTGTTTGTGACCACAGACGCCGCCGATGTGATCGCCGCGCTTGCCCATGACGATGCCCCGGCGGCCCCTTCGGTCGCGGCTGTCGATCTGGCCGAGAGTGTCGGCTGGACCGTCGACTATCCTGCCGGCTTGCATGCGCGGCCGGCCTCGACCTGGGTCGAGGCGGCGCGGCAGTCGGGCGTCCGGATCCGAATACGCCATGAGGCGGAAAGCGCCGACGCCCGCAATCTGGTGGCGCTGCTGCAGCTTGGGCTGCGTCTCGGCGACGAGATCATCATTTCGGCGGAGGGAAGCGACGCCAAGGCGGCGCTTGCACGGTTCCGTGTGGTGATCGCCGGTTTGAGCCGGCAGGAAAAAGCCGATGCGGCAAAAGCCGCGGAGCGGGCCGAGATTCCGGCGCGCGGCTGGCACGCCCCGGACAGTCTGCAGTCGGTACCTGGTATTGGAGCAAGTCCCGGGCTGGCGATCGGCAGAGTTCATCTGTTGGCGTCCGTCGATCAACCGGTCGCCGACTCCCCTGTGCAACTGACCGAAGGTGGCAATCAGCTGCATGAGGCTCTGCACGCGACCGCTCAGCAGATGACGGCTCTGGTCGACGACACCACGCGGCGCCTTGGCGCCGCCGAAGCGGCGATCTTCAAGGCGCAGAGCGAGCTGTTGAACGACAGCGACCTGATCACTCTGACCTGCCAGTTGATGGTCGAGGGCCATGGCGTCGCCTGGTCGTGGAACCAGGCGGTCGAACGCATGGCCTCACGCCTGTCGGCGCTCGGCAATCCGGTCCTGGCGGCACGGGCCGCCGATCTGCGTGATGTCGGCCGTCGCGTTTTAGGTCGCCTCGATCCGGACCGCAAAACCGGTTCCCTGACCCATCTGCCAAACCATCCCTGCATCGTTGTCGCCAATGATCTGTCGCCTTCCGACACCGCCGGTCTCGACAAGGAACGGGTCGTCGGTCTTGCCACCGCCCAGGGCGGTCCCACCTCGCACACGGCCATTCTGGCGCGGACGCTGGGGCTGCCGGCGATCGTCGCCGGCGGGGCGCCGCTGCTCGATGTCGCTGACGGTACCTTGGCGATCATCGACGGTCATTCCGGACGGCTCTATCTCGCGCCTTCCGACGACGATCTTGCGTCAGCCAAGGCCTGGATGGACGAGCGTGCCGCCCGCCGCGCCGCCGAGGACGCCGAACGCGGTCTGCCGGCCACGACCCGTGACGGCCACAGCGTGGCCATCGGTGCCAATGTGAACCGTCCCGATCAGGTTCCCATGGCGTTGCGCGAAGGCGGCGAGGGCGTCGGTCTGATGCGGACCGAGTTTTTATTCCTCGAACGGGGCGATACGCCCACCGAAGACGAGCAGTACGAAACCTATCGCGGCATGATCGATGCCCTTGATGGCCGTCCGCTGATCGTTCGGGCCCTTGATATCGGCGGCGACAAGCAGGTGGCTCATCTCAACCTGCCTCATGAGGACAATCCGTTTCTCGGTGTGCGCGGCGCCCGGCTGTTGCTACGTCGTCCCGATCTGCTGGAACCGCAGTTGCGGGCGCTCTATCGGGCGGCAATCGGCGGCGGCGATCTGTCGATCATGTTCCCGATGGTCACTTCGGTCGGCGAGGTAACGGCGCTTCGCGCCGCCTGCGAGCGTATCCGCGCCGAGCTCGGTGCGCCGGTGGTTCGCCTCGGCATTATGATAGAGGTGCCGGCGGCGGCCATTCAAGCCGACGTGATGGCCGCGCATGTCGACTTCTTTTCTATCGGGACCAACGATCTGACCCAATATGCCCTGGCGATCGACCGGCAGAACCCCGACTTGGCGGCCGAGGCCGACAGCCTGCATCCCGCAGTCTTGCGCCTGATACGACAGACGGTCGAGGGCGCGGCACGGTACCAGCGGTGGGTCGGCGTCTGTGGCGGCATCGCCGGCGATCCGTTTGGCGCCTGTTTGCTGACCGGCCTTGGTGTCAACGAGCTGTCGATGACGCCCCGCGAAATTCCTGCAGTCAAGGCGCGTTTGCGCAAGAGCGAGTTGGCGGCGTTACGCCAGTTGGCCCAGCAGGCTCTGGCGGCTGAAACTGCGGAGCAGGTTCGCGCATTGGACAAAATCCCATGAATGATACGGTCATCACCGTCACCCTCAACCCGGCCATCGACCAGACGATCACGCTGGACGAGTTGCATCCGGGAGCGGTGCATCGGGCCCGCGCCGTTCGTTTCGATGCTGGCGGCAAAGGCGTGAACGTCGCCAGTTGTCTTGCCGACTGGGGCGTGCCGGTGACGGCGACCGGCGTGTTGGGCGACAGCAATGACAAGGCGTTCAACAAAATGTTCGCCGCCAAAGCTATCCACGACCGCTTTTCCCGGATGTCGGGCGACACCCGCGTGAACGTCAAACTGGTCCACGGCACCGGCACCACGGACATCAACTTGCCGGGCCTTCTGGTGACACCCGACATCCTGGCCGAGGTCTCGGGAACCATTCTGTCGCTGGCGGGCAAAGGAACTCTTGCCGTGTTGGCCGGCAGCGTGCCGGCCGGCGTCAATGTCGGCATCTATCACGAACTGACTGCGGCGCTGGCCGGCCGCGGGGCGCGCGTCGTACTCGACAGCAGCGGCGAGCCATTGAAAGCTGCGCTCGACCACGATCCGTTGCCCTATTGCGTCAAACCCAATCGTGCCGAGTTCGAGGATTGGGCCGGCCGGGCTCTGCCGACCATCGATGATCTCGTCGAGGCCGGGCGGTCTTTGCTGCTGCGCGGTGTCGGTCTGGTCGTGGTCTCTTTGGGCGAGCAAGGGGCCTTGTTCATATCGGACGAAGGCGCCTTGCAGGCCTCGCTGGTGGCGATTTCCTGCACCAGCACGGTGGGGGCTGGCGACGCCATGGTGGCCGGTATCGTCGCGGCGTTACGCGACGGCGCGACATTGGAACGGATCGCGCGTCTGGCAACCGCCTTCGCGGTGGCCAAACTCGGCCTGGCTGGCCCCAACCTGCCGGCGCGGGCAGCGGTCGAAGCTAACGCGGCGAAAGTCCGCATCATCAATTTGGACCACCGTTAACGGCCGACAGAGATCAGCCGGGGAGGAAGCAATGACGGACCTGGTGGCATTGATAATGGCCGGCGACGTTACCGTGACGGGCGTCTTGGCCGCCGAAGCCCTGAAGAGCGCGGCTGCCGCTCGGCAGCGGTCGATCGAAGTCGAAGTGCGCACGACGGTCGGGGTTCTCAATCCCTTGGCCTGGGCGCAGATCGATGGCGCATCCCATTTGCTGCTGGTCGGTCCGGGCGAGGTCGATGATCGGAGGTTTGCCGGACTGACCCAGGTCAGAGCGAGCATGGCCGACGTCCTGGCCGATGCCGGCGCCGTCCTTGATGGAATCGGTGGCGCCAGCGCGCCGGCGGTTCGGAAAATCGTTGCCATCACGTCTTGCCCGACCGGGATCGCCCACACCTTCATGGCCGCCGAGGGGTTGCAACAGGCGGCCAAGGCTCTGGGGTATGAGATCCGCGTTGAAACGCAAGGATCCGTCGGCGCGCAGGATACTCTGACGACCGACGAGATCGCCGCTGCCGACATCGTGCTGATCGCTGCCGACAAAAAGGTCGATCTTACGCGGTTCTCCGGCAAACGCGTGTTCGAAAGCGGTACCAAACCGGCGATCAACGATGGTAAGGCGCTGATCGCCCGTGCGTTTTCCGAGGCCACTTTGCAGGAGGCCTCGGCCGGTTCGGGAGTGACCGCCGGCAAGCGCGTCATCAAGACCGGGCCTTACAAACATCTGATGACCGGCGTGTCCTTCATGCTGCCCTTCATCACGGCCGGAGGCCTGCTGATCGCCCTGGCCTTCGCCTTCGGGGGCATCTATGCCTACGATCCGGCGCAGGGCGGCGCCCTGGCCTATGGTCTGTTCCAGATCGGCGCCAAATCGGCTTTCGTGCTTATCGTGCCGGTGCTCGCAGGCTATATCGCTTTTTCGATCGCCGATCGTCCGGGAATCGCGCCAGGCATGATCGGCGGCCTGCTGGCAAGCAATGTCGGCGCCGGCTTCCTGGGAGGGATTGCCGCCGGATTTATCGCCGGCTACGGAACCGACTGGCTCAACCGTCACATCAAGCTTCACCGGACTCTGGAGGGGCTGAAGCCGGTTCTGATCTTGCCGTTGTTGGGAACCTTGTTGACCGGCGGATTGATGATCACTGTCGTCGGTACGCCCGTCGCCAACCTTCTGTCATTCCTGACCGTCTGGCTGCAAGGCATGCAGGGGACGAGCGCCATTCTTCTCGGTTTGCTGCTGGGGGCGATGATGGCCTTCGACATGGGGGGGCCCGTCAACAAGGCCGCCTACGCTTTTTCCACAGGGCTGCTGGCGAGCCAGGTCTATACGCCGATGGCCGCCGCGATGGTCGCCGGCATGACGCCGCCGTTGGCGATCGCGCTGGCCACGCGGTTGTTCCCTGGCCGCTTTACGCACGATGAACACGAGGCTGGCGGTCCGACCGCCATTCTCGGCCTTGCCTTCATCACCGAAGGGGCCATTCCCTTTGCCGCCCGCGATCCCTTGCGGGTGATTCCGGCGAACATGGTCGGCTCGGCCGTCGCCGGCGCGATCTCGATGGTGGCCAGCGTCGAGTTGAAGGTACCGCATGGCGGCATCTTCGTGCTGCCGATTCCCAACGCCGTGACTCACCTCGGTCTTTATGTGGCGGCTCTGATCGCCGGGACGGTGGTGAGTGCCGCGATGCTGGGGATTCTGAAAAAACCGGAAATTCTCGCCAAATAAAGCCTGTTGGAATCAACAGGCTCTTAGCCCGAGCGGCGCTTGAGCCCGCCGCAGCAGAGCGTAGGCGTCATATGAACCCTGAGGTCCTGGAGCGATAATTGCGCGACAGGCCCCGGCGGCGGCGAGACTCCTGCCTCTTGTGACTATGTTACTGACGCCGTCCTCTCCGGATGTCTTTCTGATGTGTAACGGTTACCCCCCAGACGCGTGCTACTAATGCGTGTGGCAGGATCCGCCAGCTCATTGAATCGCCGCGGAAATATCCGGAGAGATGTCGCCATGATCACCAGGAATGTGGGAACCATCGACCGAGTCGCTCGTGCGGTGATCGGACTAGCCTTGATCGCTTGGGCGCTGATGGGCGGGCCGGTGTGGGCCTGGGTCGGCGTCGTGCCTTTGGCAACCGCCGTCGTTTCCTTTTGCCCAGCCTATGCCTTGCTGGGATTGAAAACCTGTCCTCTGCGGAATCGGTAAGCCCGAGCTTGGCGTTCGTCGGGAAATGGTGCAGTTATTTCTCGATGAGCGTTTAGGCGAGGAAGAAAATCCATGCGGGGTCTCTGGACCGTTGCCGTCCTGGTGCTGCTTCTTGCTGCCGGGGCTGTTTCGGCAACGGCGAAGGTCACACCGAGGCCGATTGGCACGCAGGCGCACGCGATCGGCGAGGTTTTCCGCGATTGCCCGGAATGCCCGGAGATGGTGGCCATCCCCGGCGGTCGGTTCGCCATGGGAAGTCCATCGGGCGAACGAGGGCGTTACGACGCGGAGGGGCCGCAGCATGCGGTCTCGGTGCCGGCTATTGCTGTTGGCCGCTACGACGTCACGGTTCAGGAATTCGCCACCTTCGTCAAAGCGACCGGCTACGACGGCGGCGCGTGTGATTGGCCAAGTGGCACGAGTTGGCGGTCATCCGGATTTATTCCCGCCGATCCGGTGGTTTGTGTCAGTTGGCACGATGCCAACGCCTATATCGACTGGTTGAACGCGCGTGTCCACGGACTTCCATCGGGATCGACGGGTCTCAAAGGGCCTTATCGATTGCCGACCGAAGCGGAGTGGGAATATGCGGCGCGGGCCGGAACGCGCACGTCGCGATGGTGGGGCGACGGAATCGGCACAGGCAACGCCAACTGCAACGGCTGCGGCAGCCGCTGGGACGACAAGCAGCTTTCGCCGGTCGGCAGCTTTCCGCCCAATCCCTTCGGCCTTTACGACATGCTGGGAAATGTCTGGCAGTGGACCGAGGACTGCTGGAACGAGAACTATGAAGGTGCCCCGGCCGACGGGCGCGCCTGGACCTCGGGCGACTGTGGAAAACGCGTGCTGCGTGGCGGCTCCTGGAGCAATCTGCCGACCTTTCTCCGCTCTGCCGCCCGTAACCGCGACAGCGCCGACAATCGTAGCTTCGATTTTGCCAGCTACGCCGGTTTTCGCGTCGTCCGCGAACTTCCCTGATTAGGACTCTTAGAACGTGATGCGTTAAATCCGCATCACGTTCTAAGTCACATTTGTGTCCCTCGGCCCTGCGCACGCCGCTCTAGTTGTAACGTCTCAATAGGTTGTTCACGGGATTCCCTTGGGGTATGTGAGTTTTGCGAGAATCCACAACCCAGCAAGGATACCCCGTGAACGTCCATAAGAATGCCAAACTGACCCCGCACGGTCGAGCTTTGATCGCTGCGCGGCATGAAGCCGGTGAGACCCCGAATGCCATTGCAATGGCGTTCGGGGTCTCACCGGCAACCGTCTACAAATGGCTCCGGCGCTTCCGTGACGAAGGACTGTC
>JARLJB010000036.1 GCA_031291415.1 Telmatospirillum sp. | reverse complement strand
GACGACCATCAACGTGCCCTTCCAGCTCGCGGTCCGATAGGTCCGCTGAATCGTGCCCTCCGTGAAGCGCCATTGCGGGAGATCGGCCGCGAGCCGGGCGTGAATGTCGGGTTCGGCGTAGGTCTTGGCCATGTCGTTCCTCAAGCTGCGCAGAAAAGTGTTCCTTCAGCCGATTTAATCGCGCCCACGAAGGACCGCGATCATATGATCGACATCGCGGATCACGACAGGGGGATATTCCGCCAAACGAAAATCGTCAGGGAGATGGTCGATCAGATCCTGATCCGTCACGGCCAACCAATTTTCGGTTTCGAAACACGAAAAAACCAATAAAGAGCCAGTGACGTCCAGGTATTCGAAAAGCCGCTCGAGGATCGTCCGGCCCGCGAAATGGGTCAGCATGAAACCGGTTGTTTCACCGTTTTGCTGGCGATCCATGTAGACCTCGCCGTGACTGTCTTCGTATTCGATATCCCCATTGATCCAATCGCAAGAGTGTAACCATCCTCGCATAAAAATACCTGTCGCCAGCTCCCAGGAGACCGTGGCTTCCTGGCGATGCCTAAAGCGGCAGACGTGAAGATCGAAGCCCATCCCACTCCCCTGGCTTAATGTTCCGGTTCACCGGTCAGATGAAGCCGGCCACACTTTTCATCTCATCGAGCGTTCGAACGAGGACTGGCGGATTCTCGAGGAACATTGCATCCTTCGGAAAATGCTCGCGTAGGGCCGGATCCGTGAAAACGGCCCAAGTTTCATCGCCAGGCCAAAAAAGAACCGATCCCGTCACGTCGATCAGTTCGAAAAGGCGCTCCAGAAACGTTTCGCTGCCACAACGGCCAAACCCGATCCCGGTAAGCTCGTCTCCATCCTGCACGCGGAGTTCCGTCGGACCATCGGGATAGGTGATGCCGTCCGCAATGGACTTCCCATACAAGGCGCCAGGCTCGAAAATTTCCTCGGCGATTTTTCGCGGAAAAGGGACCAGTTTTCCGTGACGAAACCGACCTGTATACCAATCTTGACCCATGATTTCGTCTCGCCAAAATTCTTGCTGGGCACAACCTTTGCGAACAACGGCCACGACCAGCAATCTAACGGACAATGACGAGACGTCAAGAACAAAAAAAGAACAACCAAAAATACTAGGGTAGCGATGGCGGTCTTTCGTCCTGTCTTCCGCTCTCCAACGGCGTTTCGAT
>JARLJB010000216.1 GCA_031291415.1 Telmatospirillum sp. | reverse complement strand
CGCCACAACCAGAAGGGTGGCCGGAATGCGATCGGAATCGATGGCCGGAATCAAATCGGAATGGGTGGCCGGATTGGCGTCGGAATCAGTGGC
The DNA here is from genome assembly GCA_031291415.1 of Telmatospirillum sp. GTDB lineage: Bacteria > Pseudomonadota > Alphaproteobacteria > Rhodospirillales > Magnetospirillaceae > Telmatospirillum. Next base: position 39,718 of record JARLJB010000216.1, on the reverse strand, counting down.
CGGAATCAAATCGGATTAGGTGGCCGGAATGAATCGGATTTCGCAGCCAGGCGCCGGCGGGATTTACCCGAAGCTGCCGCTGCCTGACAAAGACAGTTGCTGAGGGGCCGAAAATGTCTCAGCATTTTCGGCCCTTGGTATGAGAATCTGCGCTCTTGATTCCTGCGACAGATCTGGCATTCTTTCCTAATTGCGAATGCGTCTTATTATCATGTATGGATGGATCAATCATGGAACCCGTTTCGATGCAGCCGGTCGTTCCCGCCGACCGCCCCATGGGACCGAAGCGCAGGCGGCTGAAAATCGACGAAATAGACGCCCAATGGCACTGCGCCATCATTGGGACATGCCTTACGCTGGGCGAGTTGAAGTCATTGGCGACAAAACTCGACATCACTCTGCCGATGGGCTCCAGCGGGTACAATCTCCATGCCAGCATGGTCCACCTCGCGTCGCAGAATCATCGGATTGCCAAGGCTCTGACCAAATGTCTCGATCATCGCCATACGGCCACGATCAATCGCTTCGCCAAAGCCGGCGCGACCACTGAGTTGGCCGATCTGTGGACCCAAGCCCTGGAGAAAGGCGACGTTGCCAGTGCTGCCTGGGCGGTCATGAGCCATCCGCAAGCCGACGATAACCTTCGCAAGCAGGTTTTCCAGGACGTCCACATGCTGTCGCATCAGGTTGGAGCCGCGGCGCGCGCCGATCTCAGGCAGATCTATCGTCTGGAACGGGAAAAGGCCGATCTGGAAAGCAAGGTGGATCGCCAACAGACCCACCTCAGAATCGAAATCACCCGACGCGACCAGGAAAACGAAACTCTGCGCCGTTGCCTGGACGAGGCATTGGCAGAAACCCGCCAGCTGGCTCATGCCGCCGTCGCCGCCAAGGAATTGGAACGCTTGCGCTCGCTGGTCGCCGAACTGCAGAACCAATTGACCGACGAGGTTGCGCAACACCGCGAGACTCGAAGGGAAAAGCAGGTGACAGCCGACGCAATCATCACGATCGAGCGACGCCTTGAGCAACTGACGGCGAAAAACCACGAGCTGATCGAGGAAGTCCACCTCTACGAGGCCAAACTCGGCGAAGCCCTGGCACTCGATACCTGTGCCGGTGACTGCGAGTGGAATTGCAACAGACCCGATCTCTGCGGCCGTTGTATCCTTTTCGTCGGCGGGCGCCATCAACAAATGGCCCATGTTCGCAGGCTGGTCGAAGACTGCAACGGAGTCTTTGCGCATCACGACGGTGGTGTCGAAGAGAGCCTGAGCCGATTGCACGGCCTGTTCGGACGCGCCGACGCGGTCCTGTTCCCTGTCGATTGCGTCAGTCATTCGGCGCAGGATGCCGTCAAGCAATTGTGCCGGCGGTGGCAGAAACCCTTTGTGCCGGTTCGTCGATCCGGTCTCGGAGCCTATCTCGCCGCCCTTGAGACCGTGGCCGAGAGGCATTGAATGATCGACCTGCGTCAGCTTCGCTATTTCGTGGCAGTCGCCGAACTGGAACATATCGGCCACGCCGCCGAACGGTTGCATATCTCGCAATCCCCCTTAAGCCGCCAGATCATGCAACTGGAAGCAGATCTCGGGCTGACGCTGTTCGAACGCGTGAAGAAGCGACTTTTTCTGACGCCGGAAGGTCGGCATCTTCTCGAAGATGCCCGCGCACTACTCGCCGAGGCCGACCGTTTCGCCGAAAAAGCCAGACGCCTGGGACGGGGTGAAACCGGACATCTGACCATCGGCTATGTCGAGGGAGCCGTGCATGCCGGTGCGTTGCGACGGGCGCTTCGTCTTTTCCAGGTTCATGATTCGGACGTTCATGTGCATCTGCGTCCGCTTCGCTCGGCTCCGCAACTGGCAGCCCTCAGATCCCGGGAACTCGACTTCGGTATTCTTTATTCGCCGCCGCCCGACAATGATCAGGACCTTCAATTCCGCCTGATCGTCGAGGAACCGGTTCTGCTGGCGATGCCGATCGGCCACCCGCTGGCCGACATGAGTGAAATCCGTCCCGGCGATCTTGACGGCCGGCCATGGATCACCTTGCCCCGTTCGGCAAGTCAGGGCTTTCGCGAACGCTTTCTCCGCATCGCGGCGGAAGCCGGTTTTTCGCCGGACATCCGCTTCGAAACCGCCGAGCCGCTGACGGTCCTTGGTCTCGTTGGAGCTGGTCTGGGTGTCGCCTTGGTGCAAGCCAGCATACAGTCGCTGTCGCCGCCGCATGTGACATTCCGCAGGCTGCCTTGGCTGCCCATCACCATCCGGATCCACGCGGTTTGGCGAAAAACGGACGACGGTTCCCTGGTCCGCAAGATCCTTGCTGGACTGGACATGGAAGATCCGTCCTAAAAGGTCTCACGTCATCGATTTTCCGTCTTGGACAGCAAAACATGGATGCGACACCCTCTGTCGGTCTTCCACTTATCCGTTCAAGGATGGTTCCCGATGCAGTTTCTCACTCTTTCCCGCCGCCGCTCCGAACGTTTCACCGATGCCGATATCGCTCCGAAAATCGCCGAGGAAGTGGAACGGGCCCGCAGTCTCTATAGCGAAGGTTTCATCCGTCAGATCTGGCACCGTGGCGACCAGGGCGGGGCGTGCTTCCTCGTCGAGGCCAGGGATCAGCAGGACGTCGAAGCCAAACTCGCCACCCTGCCGCTCGTCAAGGCTGGCATGCTGGAAGTCGTCGCTGTTGTGCCGTTGCTGCCATATCGTGGGTTCCTATCGTAACCTATTGCTTTCGTTTCAACTTTTCTCGGAATCCCCCTGTCATCGCTGCGGACTCGGTCGAGATCCGCAGCGATGATGGTTAATCGATCAAATATCACCGGCTTTCCTTGCCTGCCGGACATCCGCCCCACACAATAGAAGGCCGTCCTCCATCATGGCCTCCGGCTTCCGGTTTCGCATATGCCCCATAGTTCACCTCTGGTTACCACCATCGTCGCCGCCATCGGCCTGGCTTTCCTGTTCGGCGCCCTGGCCAATCGTCTTCGCATGCCGCCGCTGGTCGGTTATTTGTTGGCAGGTATCGCCGTCGGCCCCTTCACACCCGGCTATGTCGCCGACCAGACACTGGCCCCGGAGCTCGCCGAAATCGGCATCATCCTGCTGATGTTCGGCGTCGGCCTGCATTTTTCGCTAAAGGACCTGTTGTCGGTCGGGAAACTCGCCATCCCGGGAGCCCTCGCCCAAATCGCCGTCGCCTCGCTGATGGGCTTTGGCCTGGCCCACGTCCTCGGCTGGTCGCTGGCCGGAGGACTGGTCTTCGGCTTGGCTCTCTCGGTCGCCAGCACCGTGGTGTTGCTGCGCGCCCTGCAGGACCGGCGCCTTCTCGACAGCGAACGCGGACGTATCGCCGTCGGTTGGCTGGTCGTCGAGGATATTGCCATGGTCCTTGTCCTTGTTCTGTTGCCGGCCTTCGCCGGGACGGCGGGCTCGCAGACGCCGCCGGCGCCCGATTGGATCGCTGACCGCATCCATCTTGGCGTGACCGGCATCATCTTCATCACCATGGCCAAGGTTGTCGCGTTCATCGGCGTGATGATGGTCGTCGGACGGCGAATCATTCCATGGATCTTGCATGCCATCGCGCAGCGGGGATCGCGGGAACTCTTTCGTCTGGCCGTCCTCGCCATCGCCTTGTGCGTCGCCTTCGGCGCGGCGCAGCTATTCGGCGTATCGCTGGCCCTTGGTGGATTTTTTGCCGGCATGGTCTTAAGTGAATCGGAACTCAGCCATCAGGCAGCCCAGGATACGTTGCCGCTGCGCGACGCCTTCGCCGTTCTGTTTTTCGTCTCGGTCGGCATGCTGTTCGACCCCTCCATCCTGCTGCACGATCCTTTGGCGGTCCTGGCGACCCTGGCCATCATCCTTTTCGGCAAATCCGTGGCGTCCTTCCTGATTGTCCTGCTGTTCCGGCACCCGATTGCCACGGCCCTCACCATATCGGCCAGTTTGGCGCAAATCGGTGAATTTTCCTTTATTTTGGCCGAATTGGGCGTCGGCCTTGGTCTGTTTCCCGAACGCGGCCGGTCGTTGATCCTGGCCGGCGCCATCCTCTCGATCATGGTCAATCCGCTCGTTTTCGCCATCATCGGACGCGTCGCCCGCCGCCTCGAAAGTCGGGCTGAAAACACCACGAAGGAATCAACGAAGATCGTGGTCAAAAAACCTCTTCCACCAGATCTCCCGATGACCATGCTCACCGGTCATGTGGTGCTGATCGGTTTTGGCCGCGTCGGCAGCCTTGTTGGTCCAGTCGTGCAGCAGCAGGGGATTCCTTTGGTGGTCATCGAGGACGCCGACCAGACGGTGACGCAAATCCGCAAGGCGGGATTCGAGGTCATCTCGGGAAACGCCGCCAATCCAGAGGTTCTAAGAGCCGCCAACCTCGTGCAGGCCCGTCACCTCGTCGTGGCAATTCCCAATGCTTTCGAGGCTGGTCAGGTGATCACCCAGGCCCGTTCGGCCAGTTCGACGATACATATTGTCGCCCGCGCCCACTCTGACGCCGAGGTAGAGCATCTGACGGCCATGGGAGCCGACCAAGTGATCATGGGTGAACGCGAAATTGCCCGCGGCATCGCCGAATCGCTGATTTCATCCCCGTCACCTTCATGAAGGTCCAGCGAAAGCCGTCTTCGACGCAATATTGCGCGAAAGGACAAAATCCGGCTGTTTTACAAAATTTGCAATCGAGCTGGCGCCCCTGTCACGCCCAGTAACGAACACCGTAGATAACCGTCATCCCGGTTCCAGCGACAATGACGGCCCGCCGCACCAATCCTGCGGGAAGAATACGAATGAGATGTCCGCCGGCATAGCCGCCGACGATGGCGCCGACCAGCATGACGGCGGTCGGCGTCCATGCAACGCCCCCCTTCAGACCGAAGATAACGATGGCAGGCACGCTTACAGCGGTCGCCAAAAGATTTTTGACCGCCTTGATCAGCCGGATGTCGTCGTTCTGGCCAAGTGAAACGATCGCAGTCAGCATGATTCCCAAACCAGCGCCAAAAAAACCGCCATAAACGGACACAGCCAGCAATATCGCGTCTTCCCAAATGCTATGCTTGGCACGCGGCCTCAGGGTGGCCCGCTGCAGGCGGGGCGCGCAGCCGAACAGCAGCGTGGCAAAGCCGATTAACGCCGGAACCGGCAGGGTGAAAAGACGCTCGGGAAGCACCAGAAGAATGGCGGCGCCACCGGCACCTCCGATCGCGGCCAGACAACAACGACGTCCGAGTTGAACCTGGAACAGTTTTCCCCGGTCGGCAATGGCCGCCAGAAAATGACCGGGCGAAATCGCCACAGAATTGGAAGCATTGGCGACGACCGGGGACAGCCCGGCCATCATCATGGCCGGAAAGGTGATCAGCGTCGCACCGCCGGCAAGCGCATTGACGACACCGCCGATCACACCGGCGACCAACAGCAGAACAAAAGCTCCGAAATCCATGAGACATCCCCCTCGCCGGGGAACAACACTAGGAAGCTCACGTCGGGCTGTCTGGAACGAATGTGACGCGACGATAGACGGCGGGACTGACGCCGAAGCTCTTCCGGAACCACCGTCCGAGATGGCTCTGGTCGGCAAATCCACTCGCCGCTGCGGTGGACGCCACGGCCTCGCCGTCCCGCAAGAGTTCGCGGGCATGATTGAGACGACAGGCAATTCGATAGGCGTGCGGCGGCATTCCGACCTCGCGGGAAAACCGCCGGCTGAAAGCCTCGCGGCTGCAGCCCAGTCTGGCGGCGATCAATGCGACGGGTTCGTCCCGCGTAAGAAGATGGGAACAAAGACGATCGATGTTGCCGTACGAAGACATTTCCACAGTCGATTGCTGCCATTCGCCAAGGACGCAGGAAAGCTCCTCCCAGGACGGCAGACCGTCTTGCAGCCGGGGTTCCAGCATCCTTGAAATAGCCACCGACCGTCCGGCGACAGTTGGTGAGGCATAGACATTGACGCAAGCCGCAGGGCAATCAGCGACCTTTACCGGGCCATGCGGAAGGCCAGCGGGGACGAACAGGCACTCGCCCTGTTCAACCTCGATAACCGTCGATCCGACAACGAACCGACGCCGCCCTCGCAACATCAGCGTGAACTGGTCCTCGTCATGGAAATGGGGCGCCAACGCCTGTGAGTGATCGCCGCGCCAGGATGCGAACTCAATTCCCGGGCAGGCGGACGACCGCCGGTAATTCCAGACGGACGCCGCCGCACCGCGGAAAATACCGTTCAGATCAACAGTCATTGAGCCCGCCTCCGTCCGCCCGCACCCGCGCCATGAACGCCTGCAGACGCGGCACCATGAAGTCGAGAAAAACCCGCACGCGTTGAGGAAGGCGCCGGGTGCCAAGATAAAGCGCGTGCACGTCCTCGACGTCATCGGGGTTGGCCAGCACCTCGACCAATCGGCCGGCCGCGATATCCGCATCAACATGGAAATCGGCCAACCGAGCCAGCCCTGCCCCCTCAATGGCAAGTCGGCGAACCGTTTCGCCGTTATTGGCAAGAAGGTTGCCGCGCACGATCCGGTCGACGATCCGCCCTCGCTGCGGAAGCGGCCACACCGGTACTGTCCGGCGAAAATTGAAACAGAGACAATTGTGCTGGTCGAGGTCGTCGACCGATTGTGGAACGCCATGCTGGGCGAGATAGGCCGGCGCGGCCACGATCTTACGATGAGCCACGCCGATCTTGCGTGTCTTCATATTGGAGTCCCCCAGTTCACCAACCCGGAATACGACGTCCGTATGGTCGAGATAAAGATCGACGATATCGTCGGACAACGACAGATCGACGGTGACACCGGGATGGGCCTGCCAAAAGGCTGGCAGCAAAGGTTCGACGCCATGCACACCGAAAGCGACGGATGCATTGACCCGCACAGTCCCGCTCGCCTGCAGTGACTCCCTGGCTACCTCCCGCTCGATATCATCGAGCTCGGCAAGCAAGGCGCTGCTCCGGTCGTAATAGATGCGTCCTTCATCGGTAAGCGCCAGACGCCTGGTCGAGCGTTCAATGAGACGGACGCCAAGACGCGCTTCGATCCGGCTGACCAGCTTGCTGACCGTCGACGGCGTCATGAGCAGTAAACGGGCGGCATCCGAAAAGCTGCCGGTTTCAACGACGCGCAGAAAAACCTGCATTTCGCCCACCCGATTGTCCATTTTCGCGCCAACCTGTGAAATCAGATCATAGATGATGTGGATCCAGCGCTGATTTTCAAGCAACGACGAACCACCCATCTTCCGTACTGCCGGCCGTTGGATGAGCCGGCGAACAGTCGAAAGGAATTTGGCATGAAGATTTTCGTCACCGGCGCCAGTGGCTACATCGGCGGCTCGGTGGCCGCCCGTTTGGCGGCCCTTGGCCATGAGGTCCGCAGCCTTATCCGCAACGCAGCCAAAGCCGATGCGGTTGCAGCCTGCGGCATCACCCCGGTGATCGGCACGCTCGACGATGCCCGGCTCCTCTCGGCGGAAGCGAGGATGGCTGAGGCCGTCGTCAACGCGGCGGACAGCGACCATCAGGGAGCGGTCGAGGCGCTGCTGGCCGGACTGGCCGGTTCCGGCAAAGCCTTCCTGCACACCAGCGGCACCAGTCTGGTCGGCGACGAAGCGATGGGCGAACCGTCCAACGCGATCTTCACCGAGGACACTCCGGTCAAGCCGGAGCCGGACAAGGAGCATCGGGTCGCGCTCAACAATCTCGTCCTGGCCGCCGCCCCCGCCATCCGGACCGTCGTTTTGTGCAATAGCCTGATCTACGGCAACACTCTTGGCCCGGCGGCGCAAAGCGTTCAGATCCCGCCGTTGGTCGCCGAGGCCAGGGAAAGCGGCATTCCACGCTACATCGGCGCGGGACGCAATATCTGGTCCAACGTCCATATCGCGGACGTTGCCGATCTCTATGGTCTGGCGCTGGCCAATGCTCCGGCGGGCAGTTTCTACTATGTCGAGAACGGCGAGGCCGCCTTCGGCGACATCGTCCGTGCCATCGGCAAAAGACTGAACCTCGGCCCGGCCCAACCTTGGACTGCCGAACAGGCGGTGGCGAGATGGGGGCGGGAACTCGCGGTCTTCGCCCTCGGCTCGAACAGCCGCGTGCGAGCCCTCAAGGCACGCCGCGACCTCGGATGGACACCGCAGCATGCCTCGGTAATCACCTGGATCGAGCAGGAGATGACGTGACGCGTTTCATCCCGCCCGACGCCTGCTGAGGCCAGAGGCGACGGTATCGCCTGGATGCCACCTTCGACATGTCATTTTGGACGACATGTCGAAGGTGGCAGATCAATCCAGACCAACCACCCGATGCGGCACGTAGGGCGCCTCCAGCACAAGGATCTCCTCTTCCGTCAGGCCGAGCGACAGAGCGGCGACGGCATCGTCGAGATGATGCGGCTTCGAGGCGCCGACGATCGGCGCCGTCACGCCGGGTTTCTGAGCCAGCCACGCCAGCGCAACCTGGGCACGCGGCACGCCGCGCGCCTTGGCGACGCTTCCGACGGCTTCGATCACCGCGCGATCGGCGTCAACCGTCGCGTCGTAGAGGCGATGGCCATAACTGTCCGATCGGACGCGCTCGGTTTCCTCATTCCAGTCGCGGGTCAACCGGCCGCGGGCAAGCGGACTCCAGGGCAGCAGCCCCACTCCCATGTCCGCGCACAGCGGTATCATCTCGCGCTCCTCCTCGCGATGGAGAAGATTGACGTGGTTCTGCATGGTGACGAACCTTGTCCAACCGTTCCATTCAGCAACGTACTGGGCCTTGGAAAATTGCCAGGCGAACATTGAAGAGGCGCCGATATAGAGCGCCTTTCCCGCCTTGACCACGTCATGCAACGCCTCCATCGTCTCCTCGATCGGCGTGCTCTGGTCCCAGCGATGAATTTGGTAGAGATCGACATAATCGACACCGAGACGACGGAGGCTATTGTCGATCTCGGTCATGATGGCCCGGCGCGACAATCCGGCGCCGTTGGGACCTGGGCGCATGCGGTTGCATACTTTGGTGGCAATGACCACGTCCTCGCGCCGTGCGAAATCCTTGAGCGCGCGCCCGACGATTTCCTCGGATGTGCCATCGGAATAGATGTTCGCCGTGTCGAAGAAATTGATACCGAGCTCAAGCGCTTTCTTTATGAGAGGCCGGCTCTGGTCTTCGGGCAAGGTCCAGGGATGGCTCCCTCTCTCGGGCACGCCGTAGGTCATGCAGCCAAGCGCCAAACGCGAAACCTCAAGGCCGGTCTGACCAAGCTTCCGGTATTCCATCGGAGCCATCCTTCCACAATCACGACAAGGAACATCATCCTACAGCGATGGCAAAGCCCGATGAACCTTAAATCTGCCATCCAGCCCGAGCGGTGCTTCCCGCCTGCCGAAGTCGGAGACGAAGGCATCGCATGATCTCTCCTGGCCATCGCGGCCGCGATCACCGACGGCACCGTCGCGACGGGTCGGCGGGCATGATAACGTTGTGGCGCGTTTGGGATGGCATGCGCCAGTAGTGCTCTTGCGAATGGAAACGACCATGTCCGTGGATTTGCTGACCGCCCCACTGTCCTCCATCCTGAATAGCTCGATCGACGGCGTTTTCACGACAACGGCGAAGGGAACCATTGTCTGGGTCAACGGCGCCGCCCAACGCATGTTCGGCTGGAGCAAGGAGGAGCTTCTCGGCAAGAATATCAATATGATCATGCCGTCTCCCTACAAGGAAAAACATGACGGATTCCTGGCCGCCTTCCGTCCGGATCACGGCATCACCCACGTGCTGGGGGCCGGCCGCTGGCTTGAGGCCGTCCGCAAGGACGGCACGCGTTTTCCCGTGGAAGTCGGGATCTCGGTATTCGAGGACAACGGTGAACGCTATTTCACCGGGTTCGTGCGCGATATCAGCGAAAGACGGGCCGCCGAAAACAGATTGCGGTTCCTGGCGACCCATGACCAGCCGACCGGCCTGCCGAACGGATTGCTGTTCATCGAAAGAGTGAAGGAGGCGTTGGACCGTTCCACGCCCGTAGCCGTCATCGTCCTCAACGTGGTTGGTTTTTGGCGCGTTGCCGAGCGACACGGCCGGTTTTCCGCTGAACATATGATCCGTGTCATTGCCTGTCGTTTGCGAGACGAAGCCGGCACAGCAGGCCTCGTCTCGCGCATCCATGGTGAGAGTTTCGCCATCATGACGGCGGACACCGAACCGCAGGCCCTGGCAGAACGACTTTGCGCTGTGGTCTCTCGTCCGATCGCCTGGGATTCGGTGAACTTGCATCTGTCGGCGGCAGCTGGCGTGGCGATCGCCAAACCCGGAGACATCGTTCCCGATTCTCTGTTGCAGGATGCGCACGCCGCGGCCAGCCATTCGCTGCGATGGGGCGCTTGCGGTGGTGTCAGCCTGTTCACCGCCGATCTCGGAAACAGGATGGCACGGGAATCCCTCATGGAGGAGCGCCTGCGCGCGGCCGTCGCCGAGAATGGGCTATCCCTGGCCTTGCAACCCAAGGTACGGGCGCGCGACGGCGTGATACTCGGTGCCGAAGCGCTGGTTCGCTGGCACGACGATCAATTGGGTGACGTTTCCCCGACCGAATTCATTCCGCTGGCCGAGCGAAGTGGTGTCATCGGCGATCTTGGGACTTGGGTTTTGCGCCGCTCACTCGAACACTTGGCCGAATGGCAGCGCTCTGGACTGACCTTGACGATCGCCGTCAACCTGTCGGCCATCGATCTACGCCAACCCGACCTTGCCGCCAGAATCGGCCGGACCATTTCCGAAACCGGCTGTAATCCGTCCGGCGTCGTCATCGAGTTGACCGAATCGGCGATGGCCGACGATCCCGTCCAGGCGACTGAGCGATTGCACGCCATCAAGGATCAGGGTGTCTCCTTGTCATTGGACGATTTCGGGACCGGCTATTCGTCCCTCAGCTATCTGAGACACTTTCCGATCGACAGTTTGAAGATCGATCGATCCTTCGTCATGGATACGCCCGATGTGCCCAACGCCGTCGCCGTTGCCCGGACCATCGTTTCGCTGGCGCAGTCCCTTGGTATGAAGACCGTCGCGGAAGGCGTCGAAACACGGGCACAGGCGAGTTTTCTGCGCGAACTCGGCGTCGAGATCTTCCAAGGATTTCTTTTCAGCAAGCCTGTTCCGCCGGACATTTTCCGAAAACTCGCCTTGGCCGGACCGATCGGCTGATTGCCACATTGCCGAGAACGCAAACGGACGGCATAGTGGTTGAAATGTCTAACACGTTCAACATGATGCTCTCGTCGATATTTGATCTCACTGGCGTTCTTCGGGCCGTCTGTGGCAGGCAGACGGAAATCGCGGTGTTGTTTCCCGACAGGCCTTGAAAAAACCGGAAAAAAAATGGCGTTAGTCCATGTACGGAGCCATCGCCGGTAACGAGGGGAGAGAAAGTGATATGGGCTCCGTATCGGGAGTCGGATGGCTAAGTGGTTTCCTGGCCGCGCTCGGCACTGGCATCTTGTTTTGGGGCGATCGCATTTGGGGATGGGGGCTGCTGACGGCCAGTTGTGTCGTTCTGGGAGGAGTAATCGGCCTCGGCAGCGCCATGGTGGTGACCGGTTTTATTTTCTTCTTTTGGGGTGATGCCGCTTGGGGATGGAAACTGATCGTCGTCGGTGCTTTTATCGTCGGTGTTCGTGAGATCTCGGCCAGAAATCCGCAGTTTCTGAGTTATTTCATGTCGAAATTGAACCGGACGCCATTAACCAGAGTGGCGATCTATGCCGACGTCCAGATTTGTTTCTCCGATATTCACGGAGAGAAAACCTGGCATGATATTACGGTGACGGCGGCGGAACCTTGTGGTCCCCGCGATATGATCCTGACCGGGTTCCGCCAGGACAATCACGAGGAACAGTCATTTCGGTTGCGCCTCGTCAAAAACATGATCGATTTGGAAACCAAGAAGATCGTCACCAATCGATTTGCCTATTTCCGCCGGAAAATGGCGGAAAGCAAGGCCTTGGAGCACAACTCCAAGATCACCCGCCGGATCCGCCGCCGCCGCAGCCGCAAACTGGCGGCAAATAAAAAAATCCTGCATCCGAATGTTCCCGTCAAAGCTGATCTGTTGATTTTATACGCCGACCTCGACGGCACGAAAAACTGGCGGCGCATCGCCGTCCTGGCCGCAGCTCCCATCGGTATGCACGATGTCGCTCTGACGGCCTATAGTCACGCCGAAAAGGCGGACCGCACCTACCGGTTAAGCCGCATCAAGGAAATGATCGACCTCGAGACCGACAGAACCGTCACCAATCGTTTTGCCTTCATTCGCAAAACGTGTCCGAGCGAATTCATAACGGTGGCGCCGTCACCGGTCGCCCCCCCGACCGACGCCGGTGAAACGGCAATCGAGAGGCGATAACGCTCCGCTCGGCACGTCTCGTTTGCGCCCCGGCCCGATGATAGCGGCAACTGACACCGTAAAATTCCTCGGAACCAGGGACCATCGCGACACCAGCCCCTCTCCAGCAACGGACCCAACCGAGGCGTTTGGTCTGCGGGTCGGAGTCCTGTGGTCGATCACCGGCGGAAGCCCAAGCGGACCGCCGGAGTCGAAGATCCATCCTTGATGCTAAACGAACGCGCTGGCACTTTTATCGAAATCGACAACGGGTTGGCTGACGACGGCTCGTTCCACGACCTCCACTCGCCAGGCGTTTCGGAGAAACCGGCCCGGCGAGGCTGCGGTGATCGGTTTGACCGCCGCGACTTGGCATTGCCTCGACCGAACCAGGGTTCGCGTGAGGTTCGGAGAAACCGGCCAAACGCTCCCGGGCGAAGGTCGCCCCCCGACCAGCCCAACCCTGAATTGTCAGATTCAGTGAGCAAGACGCCGTCAAGGTGTCGAAAAACCTTACACTCCCATCGCGGCCAAAAAGATATTTTTCTTATTAATCAATGCATTATAGAGTTGGCACGATGATTGCTTTTATATATCTGAAATTAGTTTTGGGCTTACACGACCCGTTCGTTCGAGAAAAAAGGACCACAGCAATGGCTTTTATCAATTCACTCAAGCTATCCGGGGCGATCGCTGCGGGCGTGTTGGCCCTGGGTCTCTCGGCTCCGGCACAAGCCGGTTCGGTGACGTTCGAGTTCGATTATACTGCTCAGTCGGGAAAATCTGGTGTCGCTTCGGCTTTTGCTGGCTACCTAAATGCCACAGCAATTGGAACCGACAGCGTCACAAAAGTCACCACCTATCGTGTCGACAGCATTTCCGGAACACAGACGGCGAGTACAGGCACTCCCGTGACGTCGTTGGCAACCTATAATGCCAGCGCTATAGTATCAGGCATAACGGTATATGAGTACAATGTGTTAGCCGGCACTGCTATCAGCTGGGACAATCTGTTTTATGTAGATTCCAACGGTAATGTGTCTGCGGACAATGCTGGAATTGCGTTTCAAGTAGGAAGCACAATTTACGATTTTGCGACCTCTGATGGATTGACGACAAAGTTCGGATATTCCGAATTTACCTATCAGACTGGAAGCAACGCTACGGTGCATGAAACGGGAATTACGGATTTGACGTTCCAAGAGGTTCCGACCCCCACCGCCCTCGCATTGTTGGGAATGTCCTTTTTAGGGATTGGTGTGGTTCGCAGGAACAGAAGAAGCTGAATAAGTTAATTGTCTGCCTGTGTGATTATCATCACTTTCTGCCAGGATGTGGCAGGGCTATAAAGTGACCTACGAGTTGAGTTTCGCGTCTTCCGAATAACGATTTTGGTTCGATGAGGGCATGTGGAATGTGAGCCACTCCGCATGTTTCTTAGAAAAGAAGAGCTTTTACGCTTTTCCGTTTCAACGTCTAGGCACTGGAGATAATCATGAGCGACAAAATTCAGGACAAAAAAGGTCAAGATGCCGAGAAAACCAAGGCCTCCGACCTCAAAGACGATGAGTTAAAGAATGTCGTTGGCGGCGGTGCTGGTGCTCCTACGAAGATCGTAATTGGCCCAGCCATTCCGAAAAAATGAGCAGTTGACCGTTCAGCAATCGAATACCGCTCCGGCTTTCAGCTGGGGCGGTATTTTGTTATGGTAGGGATGATAGTTTTTTTCGACAGGTACCTCCCGTAACGGCTGTGGCTGAAATTCCAGGTAATGACTCCGAAAAAATATCGTAATATGAAGTACTAATATCACCTTCACGAATTTGCCAGAAGTGACCATCTGGCTCGTCGAATCTCCCGGCTGTCTTTCTTTTGCGGACCCGACCCAGGCGGCTATCCTCTGTAACGATATCGTCCGGTAGGTCACTCCACTCATGGATGGATCCATCGACAGATGAGCAGACAGATCTTTCGTCAATCATCGCTGGACCATCTGTCGACGCCGGAACGGCTCGATCAGGTGATGCGTGTCACCTCGCCCGCATCCTGGCTTGCCCTCCTGGTCGTGGCGGGACTGGTGGTTGGTGCCATCGTCTGGAGTTTCTTTGGCGCCGTCCCAGTCAAGATCGCCAGTCGCGGCATTCTCATCAGTCCGGGCGGCGTCCTCGACGTCATCTCGTCCAGCCAGGGCCGTGTCACTCAATTTCTTGTCCAACCCGGCGACTGGGTCGATAGCGGAACCGTGGTCGCCTACGTCGCCCAGCCGGACATCGGCAATCAGTTGGAAGTGGCGACGGCTGAGGCGGCCGATGCACAAAGCCAATACAACAAGATTCTCGAATTCCAGGAACGCGATGTCGCTTTGCAAAAGAGCTATCTCAAGCAAAAGCGCGAGGTCCTGACGCAGCAGGAAGGTTTCCTGAACGACCGGTTGAAATGGCTGCGGGAACGCGAGGCCATCGAGACGGAGCTGAACGCCAAGGGCCTGCTCGAGCGCAAACGCGTCGTCGACACCAAGATCGATGTCAACGCCACGCGAGAGGAATACGCGCAGGCGGAAAACGATCTCAAACATCTCGATCTCGAGGAAAGCACCCTTGCCATTGCCAAGGAAAAAGAGCGGATCGACCAGCAACTCAAAATCGCCGACCTGCAGCGCAAGGTCGAAACCCTGAAGGACAAGCTGAAGCGCAATGAGGAACTGATCTGCCCCTATTCCGGCACGATCGTCGAATTCAAGGTCAACGCCGGTGAAGTGGTCGAAAGCGGTCGCGCCCTGTTCTCTCTGTTGCCGCAAACCCGCCGTAACGATGCGGCCGGGACGGCCGTCGTCCGGCATGCCGGTGATCTCGTGGCCAAACTCTATGTCAGGCCGGACGACGGCAAAAAGATCCGCCCGGGCATGAAGGCGCAGATCGCCCCGTCCACTGTGAAGCGCGAGGAATATGGCTTCATCGAGGGCACGGTAACCAGCGTCGCGACGATACCCTCGACGGAAGAGGGCATGCTGCGAACGCTGAAAAACCGGCAATTGGTTCAGGAACTATCCGGTGGCGGCGCCCCTTTCGAGGTCTCGGTGGAACTGGCCCTCGACCCCACGTCGAACAACGGTTTCAAATGGTCCTCGTCGGCCGGCCCCGACACCGACATCAACCCCGGGACATTGGCGGAAGGCAAGATCACTGTCCGGGAAATACATCTCATCGGACTTCTCGATCCGGCGCTCGATCACCTTTTCCGCCGCAGCGGGTCATGAGCGCGCGTGTCTGGGCATCCTTCGAGACGGCCGCGATGCGGCCTCCTCAGGATGAGGACTTCGAGACGGCCGCGATGCGGCCGCGTTTGGCCAAAGCCGGCAATGCCGCCGTATCGCCACGGATCAAAGCTTCCTTTTTTTCACGACGCCATCCCTTCACTTGCCGTTCAGCGGCGATTGCGTCTTCAATACGATCAAAAGACTGCTGAAAGACCAAGATCACCGGCCGTCGCGTCGCCGTGTACCCTCCGAAGGTTGCCGACTGATGTTCGGCCACTCTTTTCTCAAGGGAACCCCGCGTCGTACCAACATAATAGGATTGGTCGGCGCATTGAAGAATGTAAAGAAACGCAGACATGGCGTTCTCGTGGTTACCGTCCAAAGGGGGAAAACAGCACCTCATCCTGAGGAGCGCCGGAACGGCGCGTCTCGAAGGATGGCAGTGGATAGGATATCATCACCGCTCAATCCAGTGAGAGCCGAACCAAGCAGGGCATGAGGAGAAGACGGCTTGGGACGAGACACCCAACACGGCAGGGAAGCTACCGGCCCGGCATGGCCACGGACAAGGCGGCGCGTGCGTGTCCCCACCGTGTTGCAGATGGAAGCCGTCGAATGCGGCGCGGCATGCCTCGCCATGATCCTCAGCCATTACAGATGCCATGTGCCGCTTGAGACGCTGCGTTATGCCTGCGGCGTATCCCGCGACGGCACCTCGGCATCCAATGTCGTCAAGGCGGCCCGTTCCTTCGGTCTCGACGCCAAAGGCTTCTCCGCCGAACCAGGTGATCTGGGAGACTTCCGCCTGCCCTTCATCATTTTCTGGGAGTTCAACCATTTCGTCGTTGTCGAGGGCTTTTCGCGGAACAAGGTCTACCTCAACGACCCGGGCTCCGGCCCTCGCATCGTCACCGCGGCTGAATTCGACAAGGCCTTCACCGGCGTCGTCCTGACCTTCGAACCGGGCCCTGATTTCGCCACGGGAGGCCGGCGGCGCAGCGTTTGGGACGGATTGCTCCGCCGTTTACACGGCAATGGGGCGGCCTTCGCCTTCGTCCTGCTGGCCAGCCTGGGGCTGATCGTCCCAGGGCTGCTGGTCCCGGCGCTCTCACGGGTCTTCGTCGACGATTATCTCATTCAGGGGTTTTCCGACTGGTTGCGCCCCTTGCTGGCCGGCATGGCTTTGACGGCCCTGCTGCGCGGCGGCCTTTTCTGGCTGCGCCAGCGCTATTTGCTGCGCCTGCAAACCAGACTGGCCTTACGCGGATCATGCGTGTTCTTCTGGCATCTGCTCCGCTTGCCAACCCGGTTCTTCACCCAACGCTATGCCGGCGAAATCGCCTCTCGCGTCGCGTTGAATGACCGCGTGGCCGATTTGATCGCCGGTGACCTGGCGATCGCCGTTATCAGCCTCGTCACCATGGTCATCTACGCCGCCGTCATGGCCGGACACGATCTTCTTCTTACCGGACTGGCGGTCGTCTTCGCCAGCCTCAATCTGCTGGCCTTCGGCCTCGTGGCCAGACGCCTGTCGGACGGCTCGCAGACTTTGCTGCTGAACGAAGGCCGGCTGGTCGGTGTCGCCACGCAGGGTCTGCAGATGATGGAAACCATCAAGGCCAGCGGTTCGGAAGACCTGTTTTTCGCCCGGTGGGCGGGATACCTCGCCAAGGCGGTCAACACTGAACAGGCCTTGTCGCGGACCCGCATGCTGCTTGACATTTCACCCATCGCGCTATCGATGCTGGGATCGGCGGCAATCCTCGTTCTTGGCGGATTGCGCGTGATGGACGGGACGATCAGCATCGGCACCTTGGTCGCCTTCCAGGCCCTGATGACCAGTTTTTCGGCGCCGCTGATCGATCTGGTTCGTCTTGGCAGTCAGCTGCAAGAGGCCGCCGCCGATCTCACCAGACTCGACGACATCCTGAACCACGACATCGACGCCGATTTTTCCCCCTCGGCCCCCTCGGCAATCGCCGCGCCACAGGCCATCGAGCCGCCGCCAAGCCCGCCATCGGAACGCCCCGGATCGGCCACGGCGATCGCCGCAGCTGCTCCGGCAACATATCAAGTGATTTCAAAAACCCAGGTCAAGCTGACCGGACGCGTGCAGATTCGCGACCTGACTTTCGGATATGTGCCGACGGCCGCGCCCTTGATTCAGGATTTCTCCCTTGATATCGAACCTGGGAAACGCGTGGCCCTGGTTGGTTCGTCGGGCAGCGGAAAATCGACCATCGGCAAGCTGATCGCCGGACTTTACCGCCCCTGGAGCGGTGACATCCTGTTTGACGGCATCCCTATCGCCGCCGTTCCAAGGACATTGCTGCGCGGCTCGGTGGCCCTGGTCGACCAGGACATCGTGCTGTTCGGCAGCAGCGTCGCCGACAATATCAGCCTTTGGGACCCTACCATGCCCGAGGACCGCATCGTCCGTGCCGCCCGCGATGCCCGGATTCACGACGAGATCGCCCAGCGCCCCGAGAACTACGCCTTCCAGCTCGCCGAAGGAGGGCGCAACTTCAGTGGCGGCCAACGGCAACGGATCGAATTGGCCCGCGCCCTGGCAACCGACCCGGCGGTCCTGATCCTCGACGAAGCGACCAGTGCGCTCGACACCACCAATGAGAAACAGATCATCGATAACGTCCGCTTGCGCGGCTGCAGTTGCGTCATTATCGCCCACCGGCTCAGCACCATCCGCGACTGCGACGAGATTATCGTCCTCGACCGCGGCACCGTCGTGGAACGGGGACGCCACCAGGACCTCATCGCGATGCACGGGCTCTACCGTCACCTGGTCGAAAGCTGAACCATGACCACCTTGTCGATCACCTCAAACCTCGATCAGCTTCTGGACGCCGAAGGCACCAATCTGTTTTTGCCCACTGGCACGCTTAAGGTCTTCGACGACTGCGCCAGCGTATGGTTTTTGCGCGACGGATCGATCGACCTGTTCGCCGTCCAACGGAAGAATGGCACGCAGACCGGCCCGCGCGAACATTTGTGCACCTTGCCCGCCGGCAGTCTGGTTTGGGGCATCGACCAGAGTCCGAGCACCGATGGTATCCACCTGTTGGCCTTGAGCGCCGACGACACGGCCCTAACCAGGGTCAGCACGACGACGATTGACCGCTGGGGAAGAGATCAGGCCTTGGCCGCTTCCCTGGCTGGCGCCGTCGACCAATGGATCACCGGTCTGTCGCGCGGGGTGACCAAATATATCTCGCCCCGCAAGCCTCCGCGTCAGTCGCTTGCCCCCGGCGAGGAACTGGCCGTCACCGAAAACGACCGCGTCATCAGCCATAGGCAGGTCACCTGGGCACTGCTGGAAGCGGGAAACGGCTATTATATCGACATCAAAGAAATCGGTGACGATGGGCAACCGGCCTTCGTACCTCTCACGCAGCAAGGTTGGCTGCGGGCCGGAAGCGCCCGCAGCCTGCGCGGTCTGTCGACCGAATCCGTCCTGCGTTTCGGGCAGGCCAGCCGCCAGATGGATCTTTTCCACGGTTGGATTTTTTACAATCTTGCTTATGGCTTCCGGAACGCCGCCGCCATGGAAAGTTCCCGGCTGAAACGGCGGGCCGGTTGGATCGTCACCGAAACCGAAAACACTTTCATCCGGTTTGCCCGGCTTTTCGATGAAACGGTTCACCGACCGGTCGATCAAACCGGCGAGGACGCACTCTTCAATTGTTGCCACCTCGTCGGCGAGGCGATGAACGCGACCATGGTCATGCCTGCTTTTGTCAGACGGCGGCGAGCCGAGGAACCGCCGCTCAGCATTGAGGAAATTGCCGCCGCCTCGCAGATGCGGCTGCGCCAGGTCACCCTGCCGGCCCGATGGTGGATCGCGGAAAATGGCCCGCTGGTCGCCTTTCGCGCCGATAGCGACCAGCCGGTGGCCTTACTGCAGCGCCGACCGTCCTCCATGGTGCTGCACGACCCCGTCAGCGGCAATGAGCAGATCGTCACTGAGGAGGTGGCGGCAACCCTGTCACCCTCGGCCTACACCTTCTACGCAAGCCTGCCCTGTCGCGCCGTCTCGGCAATCGACCTGCTGGCTCTATGCTTCCGTCAATGCCGAAAAGATCTTCTCGCCGTTGTTCTGATGGGCGCCCTGGGAGGACTGATCGCCACGGCGATTCCATTGGCCACCGGCTATGTGTTCGACGAGGTGATTCCCGGCCATCAAATCGCACAAATGTTGCAGGTCGCCGGAGCCATCGTCGCCGCCACATTTGCCGCGGCGGCATTCGAGTTCACCCGCAATGTCGGGCAGCTTCGTGTCGAAGGCCGCATTTCCGGCATTGTCCAGGCGGCCTTGATGGATCGCCTGCTTCGCCTGCCCTCCACTTTTTTTTCCGATTATTCGTCGGGCGATCTTGCGCAACGAACGATGATGGTGGAAATCGCCCGCAAGAGCCTCACCGGTGTGGTCCTCGGATCCCTGGTATCCGGCGGTTTTTCGATTTTCAGTTTCGGGCTTTTGATCTACTACGCGCCGATTGCCGCACTGCTCTCCGCCCTCCTGGTTCTGGTCCTGGCGGCCACGACCATTGTCACCGGCGTTCGCATCATGAGTGCCGTCGCTCAGATTCAGGAAGTTTCCGGTCGAATCAGCAATCTCGCCCTCGAGATCATCACCGGTATCACGAAATTGCGGATCGCCGGAGCGGAAGAGCGCGCTTTCAACAATTGGGGGGGGCAATTTTTTCTCCTTCGTGACCGCGAGAATCACAGCCGCAGATTGCAAATCCGCTTTGGTGTGTTCTGGACCACCTACGAAGTTCTTTGCCTGACCGCCATCTTCGCGGCAGTCAGCCTGATCGGCGGATCGGGCATGACGACCGGCGTATTCCTGGCCTTCGTTGCGGCTTTCAGCGGCTTGCTGAGTTCGCTTTACGCCCTTGGACGATCGTTGATCGAAGTCTTGGCGGTTGTCCCGCTCTACCGCCGCGCCGCCCCCATCTTGGCAACTGTCCCAGAGAATGACCCGACCAAGGCCGATCCCGGCCCGTTAAGCGGCGATATCGAAGTCAATGGCGTGTTTTTCCGTTATGCCCCCGACCTCCCCTATGTTCTCAAGGGATTATCCCTCACGATCCGCGCCGGGGAGCTGATCGCCGTGGTTGGCCCATCCGGTTCCGGAAAATCCACGCTGGTCCGTCTTCTTCTCGGGCTCAACCATCCGGAATCCGGAGCGATCTACCTCGATGGCCGGGATCTCAGTGGATTGAATTTGCGCTCCGTTCGCCAGCAGCAGGGAGTCGTCCTGCAGAATGGGCGACTGATGCCAGGGTCTCTTTACGAGAACATCAAGGGCGTGTCGCGGGTCAGTCTCGATGACTGCTGGGAGGCCGCGGCCAAGGCTGGCTTGGCCGACGACATCAAGGCCATGCCCATGCAGATGCACACCATGTTGACGGATGGCGCTTCCACTTTGTCGGGGGGGCAAGTCCAGCGCCTGCTGATTGCCCGGGCACTGGTCGGAAGACCCGCGATCATGTTGCTCGATGAGGCAACCAGCGCACTCGATAACGAGACACAGTCAGTGGTCATGGGCACCCTTGACCATCTTTCCATCACGCGCATTGTTATCGCCCACCGGTTGAGCACTGTCATGAACGCGGACCGCATTTATGTTCTGGAGAATGGGAAGGTGGCCGAATCGGGAACCTATACTCAGCTGATGGAACAAGGTGGGCTGTTCACCGCCTTAGCCTACCGGCAGAGTCTATGAAACCGCGACTTAGGGCCGGTCGCAAAATTATTGCTCCAGGCCCTAAAGTTCCACATGACGCCTGCGCTCCGCTCCGGCGGGCTCAAACGCCGCTCGGCCGACGCTGGGTCTCCGCGACGCGTCTGTCATTAGAACTTAATGTGAAATGGAACCCAAACGCCGCAAGACATCAACCGCTATGGAAAATACGCTCCACAGTTACATCCTCTTGCTGGTATATTGACAAGCGTTCCGATAGGTTATGTTTAACATGCTAGCTTTTCGCCAAAATGGAGCTAGTTTGTCGGGCGCCGCTCTGACGTGGGATGGGGAGCGCTGGATGTTCGCGCAAAAGAGACTGCAGAAAGACGAACCTTCTTTAATCGTAAATTTCTGCGGTTCCTTTCAAAGAACCAAAAAGCGCTGGGGGACAGAGGCCTAAATGTTTCGTCTGTTTAAACATTATATCGACGTCTCCACAGTGATTCTCTTTTTGAGCGAGACGATATATTTACTTGTACAATCTGTTGTTATATTTAATATATTCCAAACAATTGGCATAACCATTGACCTTAGTTCCGGAATAATACTCTCGATTGTCGTCGCCTTGGTAACCGTTTCCGGCATGGCTTGCGTTGGCCTCTACAACCGGCATCATTTCGTCCATTACCAGGATGTCTTTTCCCGATCGCTGGTCATCCTTCCCATTGTTCTTCTCAGCATAGGTTTCGTACTCTTCGTTCGTGATCGCATTATCGCGGAGCACCTCCAGACCGGACAGTATGCCCTCTGCATCGCCACCCTGACCGTTTTTTTCCCGGTCCTTTTGGCTTGGCGCGCCGCCTTTATCCGGCTTATCGACCGAACCGACACTCTCAAACGTCGCGTACTGATCCTGGGTTCCGGAAAGCGGGCCGCAAAAATCGAAAAGCTGAACCACGAACTCAGCAATCGCGCCATCAACATTGTCGGATATGTCCGCTTCGGGACCCGTCCGGAGCCAGTCGGACCGCTAGATCAGGCGCAGTCCGCCGATCATTGCCGCCGGAGCGTCGATCGGCGAACTGACTATTGGATTGTTCCACAGAATTTGCCGAAATTCTGCGCGGAAAAGCGCGTCGAAGAGCTTGTCGTCGCCAGTGCGGAGCGCCGGGGCCTGCCCGTCTATGATCTTCTGGCCTGCAAGTTGCGAGGCATTCAGGTCACCGAATATGCGTCGTTCTGGGAACGCGAAAGTGGACAGGTGGATCTTGAGGAAATCAGCCCCAGTTGGCTGCTGTTTTCCGACGGCTTCAGTATCGGAACCATCCGCAGTTTCTTGAAACGTACATTTGACATCACCATCAGTTCCATCGTCCTCATCCTCACACTGCCGCTTACCATCCCGACGGCCATCCTGATCAAGCTCGAAAGCCGGGGGCCGCTTTTTTACCGGCAGGAACGCGTCGGCATGAAGGGGAAGCCCTTCATGGTTCTCAAGTTCCGCAGCATGTGCGACGACGCCGAGAAGGATGGACCGCGCTGGGCAGCCAAAAACGATGCCCGCGTCACCAAGGTCGGCGCCTTCATCCGCAAGGTCAGAATTGACGAGATTCCGCAGGTTATCAATGTGCTGAAGGGTGACATGGCCTTCGTTGGGCCACGCCCGGAACGCCCGGTCTTCGTCACCGCTCTTGCGGAAAAAATCCCCTACTACAATGAACGACATGTCGCAAAGCCCGGCATTACTGGATGGGCTCAAATCAACTACCCCTATGGCGCCACAGAATATGACGCCAAGATGAAATTAACCTATGATCTTTACTATATAAAGAACTGCAGCTTGTTTTTAGATATTATAATTATCATGCAAACTGTTAAGGTTCTACTTTGGAATCAAGGCGCACGGTGATAAATTAATTCACTTTTAGGATTTACCAGTTTGAACGATATCGTTGGAACGGTGGTCTTCGCGGTCTGCGCCGCCGTTTACCTGATCTTTTCGACCGTCGCCGCGCTCGCCAAAGTCAAGGCGATGAAACGGCGATATTTTGTCGCCGCCTGCCTTTTGTCTGCCATTTGGGCTATCCTCGCGGCGATTGCGGACATCGCGGACACCGCCCCCCCCGTCCTGCTGGACGTTGCGGAAATGCTGCGGAACGGCAGTTGGATCGGTTTTCTGCTGACCTTGTGGGGCCGACTGGACGACCGCCAGAGCGCAGCTCCCAGGCGAATCCTGATCAGTCGCGCCGGCGCGCCGATTCTGATCGTCCTTTTGATCGTCGCCCTGCCTTACTTCTACAATGGACGTTCAGCAGCCCACTCGCTTCTCGTCCTGCTGTCTCTCGTCAACATCGTCCTGCCGGTCATCGGCCTGCTTCTCATCGAGAATGTCCTACGGACAAGCGGCTCGTCTGGTCGCTGGGAAATCAAGCATCTCTGCCTGGGCCTTGGAACTCTTTTCACTTTTGGTTTCTTCGTTCATTCCGATGCCCTGGTCGAGGGAGGCATCGATGATGCGTTTTCCGTCGCGCACGGCCTGATCGCCGTCCTTGTCGCCCCTTTGTTGATGAGTTCGTTCTATCGTCTTAAGAACTGGAATTTCCGGGCTGAGGTAAAAATCAACGCCTCTCCCAAACCAGCTCTTTACACCGTCGTGCTTATCGCCAGCGGATCCTACCTGCTGATCATGGCGGCACTGGCCTATTACGTTCATGATATTGGTGGACGCTGGGGATTTTCGTTCCAAATTACGCTCATGGTGGCGGCTCTCTTGATTATGCTGGTGAGCCTCACCTCTTCTCAGATAAAATCACACATCAAGGTCCTTATATTAAAGAATTTTTTTACATATCGATACGACTACAGAGAAGAGTGGTTGCGTTTTATCCAAATAATGTCAGCGCAACAACCGTCTGCTCTGGAATTTCGCTTGGCCAGAGCTTTGACAGATATGATGAATAGTCCCGCCGGGGCATTGTGGGTTCTCCAGGAACAGGACAATTGTTTTTTTGTCAACGCCGTGTGGAATCTCGCCACCCCACATCCGCCGGTCCGGGCGGATTCTTCCTTGATCGAATTTTTCCGGAGAACCTGCCGCATCATCGACGTCGACGAATATCGCCAAAGTCCCGACCGATATGGTGATCTTGCTCTTCCGGAATGGATCACCGATCGGCCAACCGTTTGGCTGGTTGTCCCGCTTATCCACCGCAGTGACATTCTGGGATTCCTCGTTCTGGACCAGGCCAGGGCCCGCCATCGCCTCGATTGGGAAGACCGCGATCTTCTCAGCACGGCGGCCATTCAAGCCGCCAGCTACCTGGCCGAGGAATTGACGACCGAGGAGCTGCGCGCTGCACGTCGGCTCGAGGATTTCAACCGACAATTCGCCTTTGTCGTGCATGACATCAAGAACGTCGTCGGTCAAATGTCCTTGATGCTGGAAAACGCGAAGAAATATGGGGACAACCCCGACTTTCAAAAGGATATGCTGGAGACCGTCGGCAACTCGGTCAATCGGATGCGGGCGATGCTGGAGCAATTGGCGGCCCAGCGGCGCCAGCCGCCGAAGCCGCAGCCCATCGAATTGACGGGTGTGCTGGGAAAAATCGGCGCCCGGTGGAACAAGACCGCGCCCAATCTCTTATGCGAATTACCCTCGTCTCCCGTGGTGGTAACCGCCGTCGAGGCGACGCTGATCTCCGTACTCGATCTGTTGATCGACAACGCCCTTTCGGCAAGCGGCCCGACTGGCACTGTCGTGTTACGGTTGCGCGTTGACGGAGAGAAAATCATCATAGAAGTTTCTGATAACGGCCCCGGCATGGAAGAGTCCTTCGTCAATACGGAATTGTTCCGGCCCCTGGCATCGACGAAATCCACCGGCTATGGAATCGGAGCCTATCAGACCCGACATCTGGTGCGGGAAATGGGAGCGCAATTGGAAGTGGACACGGCACCGCAACAAGGCACGACCATGCGAATCGTGATATCCCCGGGCACGGCCCCCTCCTTGGCCTCCCCCAAAGACGTTACGCGAGAGTCAGGTGAAGGATGACCGACGAGAAAAAGATGCCCGACGAAAAACGAAAGCTTCTCATCGTCGAAGACGATCTCGGCCTACGCACGCAAATGAAATGGGCGCTGGGCGAGTTCGAGGTATTTGTCGCCGAAGAACGCCAGGCCGCTCTGACCCTGTTTGACAAGGAAAGACCCCCGGTCGTCATCCTCGATCTCGGCCTGCCTCCCGACCCGAATGGCGCCTCTGAAGGGTTGGCCACTCTCGAAGGTCTTCTCCGCCAGGATCGCCTGGCCAAGGTCGTCGTCGCCAGCGGCAATGAGGAACGGGCCAATGCCCTGCAGGCCGTCGGTCTTGGCGCTTATGATTTTTACCCGAAGCCGGTCGATCCGGACGTTCTTCGCATGATCGTCAACCGGGCGATCCACCTGCACGATCTCGAAGAGGAGAACGAACGGCTGGCCAAAAGCGAAGTCTCTCCGTTGGCCGGCTTGGTGGCGTCCTCTCCGCAGATGCTGCAGGTCTGCCGCACTGCCGAACGGGTCGCATCGGCCAACATCGCCCTCCTGATCACCGGCGAAAGCGGCACCGGCAAGGAAGTGCTGGCGCGGACAATCCACGATCTGAGCCCGCGCGCCGGCCGCAGTTTCGTCGCCATCAACTGCGCAGCCATCCCCGACAATCTGTTGGAGAGCGAGCTGTTCGGTCACGAAAAAGGCGCCTTCACCGGGGCTGTCAAACAGACCATCGGCAAAGTTGAACAGGCCCATCTCGGAACATTGTTCCTCGACGAAATCGGTGACATGCCCTTGCCGCTGCAGGCCAAGCTGCTGCGCTTCCTGCAAAATCGGACGATTGAACGAATTGGCGGGCGTAAGGAAATCGAGGTGGATGTCCGCGTCTTGTCGGCCACCAACTGTGATCTCAAGGTAATGATGAAGGAAGGCGGGTTCCGCGAGGACCTGTTCTATCGCCTTAACGAAGTCGCAATCCACATCCCCCCCCTTCGGGAACGCCCCGGCGACGCGGTTCTACTGGCGAAGTATTTCCTTGGAAAATATACCAAGGACTTCCAACGGGCTCCCAAAGCCTTTACGGTCGACGCCCTTGCCGCCATCGGAACCTATCCTTGGCCAGGCAATGTCCGAGAACTGGAAAACCGGGTGAAGAGGTCGATGTTGATGGCCGATGGCAAAAGCATTACCGCCGCCGACCTCGATCTCGGCATGGACAATCCGGCAGAAGCGGCCCCCATGCCAACCTTACGACAGATTCGTCTGCAGGCGGAAAGCGAAGCGGTCACCCGCGCCCTGGCGCTTACCGACAACAATGTGTCGGATGCCGCGCAGCTTTTGGGCGTCTCCCGCCCGACGCTTTATGAACTCATGCGTACTGCCAACGTGAACATCAAAAGAAAGGACCGGTCATGAGATCCTATCGCCCCTACCTGGCTGCCGCGTTGGTTGCTTTGGGAACGGCGGCCGCGTCGCCGGCCTTTGCCGTCCAGGACCCGGAAGATGTCCGTTTTCTTGCGGAAGGCCGCGCCTTGCTGGAAAAAGGCGATTTTCGAACAGCGCTGATTCAGTTGAAGAAGGCCGTCAGGTCAAACCCCGCCAATCCCGACGCCCGCTACGAGCTGGGACGCCTGGAGTTCCGGACCGGTGATTTTGTCGCCGCCGAAAAGGATATCTCCCAGGCGCGGGAAAATGGCTATCCCGTTGCGAAAACCAGCCCCTTGCTGGCCAGTACCTACTTGGCCGAGGGCAAATTTCAGCAACTCTTGAACGCCATCCCGCCCTGCCCCGACGATCAGGTCTGCAAGGGAGACGTCTTGGCGCTCCGCGCCAGGGCCTATATCGCTTTGCGCGACATTGACAATGCGGACAAAGAATCGCAGGCAGCGCTCGACGCCAATCCGAATAGCGCCACCACGCAAGTTACCCGCGCCCTGGTTCTGGCGAGACGCAACGATGGTGCCGGCGCCGAACAGATCGTCGACCGGATATTGGGCATCAATCCAAAAGTCGCCGAAGCCCTGGTCCTCAAGGGCGATCTCCGCCGCCAAGCCGGTGACCAGGACGGAGCCATCAAAAGCTACCGCGCCGCCCTCGAAGTCAGTCCCAGGGATCCCCGCCTCCATCAGAGCCTGGCCATGGCATTGATGGCCCAGGGTCAGGATGCCGAAGCCCGGACACAAGTCGATCAGGCGCTTGAGCTGGCCCCAAAGTCGGTCATGGCGCTCTACCTGAAGGCGATGCTGCTGGTGCGCGCCCAGAAAACCGCCGAGGCGCTGGACACGGTCCGGCCCGTGGAAGCCACCATCGCGAAAATTCCGCAAGGGACCTTTCTTTTGGCGCTCATCCATTCCGGCAGCAACAATCTGGAAGAAGCGCTCGATTACGCAACGCGATTCCATGCCGCCGAACCCGACAGCGTCATCGGCGCGAAATTGCTGGCAAACATCAACTTCCGTCTTCGCGCCTTCAGCAAGGTCATTACCATCCTGGCCCCCATGCGCGACCGGTTGAGCGATGACGCCGAAGCGCTTGATCTTTTAGGATCGGCATATTTGGCCGAAGGTCAGGTTACCGAGGCGAACGATCTGCTGAACGCCGCCGTCAAGGCGCATCCGACCGATCCCATGGCTCGGGCCCGCCTGGCGATCAGCCATACCCGTGACAATTCCACCCGGGATGACGGTATTCGCGAACTGGAAGCGCTGGTCAAAAGCGATCCGAAGAACCTGCAGATCGATTTGGCGCTGGTCGCGACCTATATCGGCAATGGCGACTACGATCGGGCGATCGCAACCGCAACGGACATGATCGGGTCTCAGCCAGACCCCTCATTGCCGATGACGATCCGCGGATCGGCACGGTTGGCCAAGGGCGACGAGCAAGGAGCGCGCGCCGACTTCGAAAGCGCCCTCGCCAAGAATGCCAACTATGTTCCGGCAGCCGTCTATCTTGCCGAACTGGACATGCAAGCCGGCAATTTCGATCACGCCCGCGCCATGCTCGACGCCATCTTAAAACACGATCCCGCCGACCTGCGGGCGCTTCTTGCCCGCGAACAGATAGAAGAACGGGCCAACCAACCGGCGGCGGCCATCCCATTTCTCGAGGACGCGATCAGAGCCCATCCGAATGAGATGGACCCACGAGTTCGCTTGATCCAAGTCCAATTGAACCAAAAGAATCAGGACAAGGCGGCTCTTGCCGCCAGCGATCTCGCCCGCAGCCGCCCCGATGACCCGACAGCCGTCGACATCGCGGCGCGGACCCTTTTTTCCGTGGGAAAAATCGACGACGCCATCGCTCTTTACCAAAAACTGCAGGGGAATTTCCCGGATTCGGCGCCGATTCACGAACGGTATGGACAAATCCTGACAGCGGCAGGAAAGACCGATCAGGCAAAAGTCGCCTTTGACCGTGCGATTTCGGCCGATCAAAAATATATGTCGGCCTGGTTCAACCGCGTAATCCTCGAGCAGAAATTGAATGGCCTGGACGCCGCGATGACCATCGCCGAGAAAGCCAAACTCAAGAACCCCGACGATCCGGGCGCGGTCGCCTTGCCGGGCGACCTTCTTCTCTCGGTCGGAAAACTGCCGGAGGCGGAAGCCTATTTCCGCAAGTCCTTCGAACAGAAACCGACCACCGTAGCGGCCAATCGCGTCTTCAGGGTCCTCGTTCAAAAGGGCGACAATGACGGTGCTGACGCTTTCCTCGGCCAATGGCTGCAGAAAAATCCGAACGATGCCGAGTCCAGGCTTGTCCTGGCCGATCACCAATTGGCGCGCGGTAACTATGTTGACGCAGCGGCGCATTACGAAACGGTGCTGAAGGCTCTTCCGCGCAACGCCGCCGTTCTCAACAATCTCGCCTGGACCTACGGCCACCAGAAGGACCCGCGGGCCAAAGACGTCGCCAAACGCGCCTATTCCATGGCACCCAATGCGCCGGCCATCATGGACACCTACGGCTTCATCCTCTATCAAGGGGGGGATCAGCGGCAGGGAGGAGACCTGATTCGCCGCGCCTACCAGGCCAATTCCCGCGATCCGCAGGTGGCCTATCACATGGCCAGGGTTTTGGTTGACGCCAAGAATCCGACGGAAGCCCGCAGCATCCTCAAAGGACTGGTCGACGCCAAAACGACCTTCGACGGCGATGACGATGCACACAAGCTCTATACGGAACTGGGCGGAAGCTGATCATGGGGCTTGCTGCGATCAGTTCCACCTTGGAGCGCCCTTTGCGGGTTTTGACCTTTTCGAGCCTCTTTCCTAACGCCGCGCAGCCGCTTAACGGCGTGTTCGTCGAGAATCGTCTCCGCCACCTGGTCGCCAGCGGCCAAGTGGCGGCACGTGTGGTCGCACCGGTTCCATGGTTTCCCTCAGCCAATCCACGGTTCGGCGCTTGGGCACGATTTGCTGGCGCGCCCTCTTTCGAGGAACGCCACGGCATCAAAGTCTGGCACCCCCGTTTTCCGGTTATCCCCAAGGTCGGCATGACCTTGGGGCCTCTTTTGATGTATTTCTGGACCCGCGGACTCGTACGGAAATTACAGGCCGATGCCGATTTCGACCTCATCGATGCGCACTATTTCTATCCCGATGGCGTCGCCGCCGCCCTGATCGCCCGTGACCTCGGAAAGCCGCTGGTCATCACGGCCAGAGGCACCGATATCAACCTGATTCCGCAATTTGCCCTGCCGAAGGCTCAGATTCGCTGGGCTGCCGGTCGGGCCGATGGCTTGGTCACCGTCTGTGACGCCTTGCGCGATGCTCTCCTCGACCTTGACGTTTCGCCGGACAAGGTTCGCGTCCTGCGTAACGGCGTCGACCTGGTCTCATTTTGTCCGCGTGACCGTGAAGAAGTCCGTGCGCGGCTGGGCCTGTCGGGACGGATTCTGGCGTCTGTCGGGCATCTGATCGAACGCAAAGGCCACCATCTGATCATCGACGCCCTGCGACAACTGCCCGACTTTACCCTGCTGATTGCCGGTGGCGGCCCGGACCGGCAGGACCTGGAAAGTCGCGCGATGAAGGCCGGCGTCGGCGACCGCGTTCGTTTCCTTGGCGAAATTCCTCACGAGGTGCTGCCCGACATCTACTCGGCTGCCGACGCTTTGGTGCTGGCATCGAGCCGCGAAGGCTGGGCCAATGTGTTGTTGGAGTCCATGGCTTGCGGCACGCCCGTCGTCGCCTCCGATGTCTGGGGCACGCGAGAGGTCGTTGGCGACGGTGAAGCCGGCGTTTTGGTAGAAGATCGTTCGGCGGACGGAATCGCCAACGGCGTACGGGCACTGTTCGCCGCCTTGCCCGACCGCTCGACGACCCGCAGCTACGCCGAACAGTTCAGTTGGGATGCCACCACCGAAGGGCAGTTGGCACTCTTCAATCGAATTGTTGCCGATCGAAACGATCATCTCCCAACCATCGAGACCATTGACGGTGCAGCATTCCAATCCCGCAGGTGAGAAAATCGGCGCCCTTCTTTCCGGACAACCATTGGCACGATAGACGTGGCGTCACTCTTTAAATATAGATCTAGCGTACGGCGTTAAGCCATCGAAGGGGTTAGGAGAAATTATGCGGAAAGTGTGTCTGCTCGGTGCTGGTTATATTTCTCAAGTGCACGCCGAATCCCTTCGTGTCACCGCCGGAGTAACCATCAACGCGGTCGTCGATCTCAACGAATCGGCCGCCAGGACCCTTGCCCGGCAGTACGATATTCCTCACGTTTTCGCCACCGGCGAAGAGGCCATCGCCTCGGGCGAGATCGACTGCGTTCATGTCCTTACGCCGCCCAATCTGCACTGCGCCACGGCTCTGCCGTTTCTCAAAAGCGGTATTCCGGTCCTGCTGGAAAAACCCCTGGCCGCCAGCGGTGATGAATGCGCCACCTTGATAACGGCGGCTCGCGACGGCGGCACCGTTCTTGGCGTCAATCAGAATTTCGTCCATCACCCGGCCTTCGCCCGATTGCGCCAGGCCGTTGCGGAAAGGCGCCTGGGGAAGCCCCGGTTGGTCAACTGCCTTTACAATGTGCCCCTGCGCCAAATGGCGGCACGGCAATTCGGCCACTGGATGTTTGTTCGACCCGGCAATATCCTGCTTGAACAGGCGGTTCATCCGCTGTCGCAAATTGTCTCGATCGCCGGCCCCGTGCAGGAAACCATGGCCATGGCCGCCGACCCGGTCGAAATTTCTCCCGGCGTGCCTTTCTACGGCAACATCGGCCTGATGCTGAAATGCCAACACGTCCCGGCCGAACTACGGATCGCGCTTGGTCAAAGCTTTCCCTTCTGGCAGGTCGCGGTCATCTGCGATGATGGCGTGCTGGTCGCCGACATCCTCAACAACCGATTCTTCACCTACCAGCGGACATTGTGGCTGGAGTTCTTCGACGGCTTTCTGTCGGGCTCCAGGACGGCTGGTGGAATTCTGCGCGACAGCTTCGGCAACGCCGCCGACTATATTTTGTCGACGGCAAAACTGAAACCGCGGACCGACAGCTTTTTCCAAAGCATCCGGGGCAGCGTCGGCGCCTTCCATAAGGCGCTGGACGACAAACGGACGCCGGAGCTGGACGGCGCGTTTGGAGCGCATCTGGTCACCGTTTGTGAACAAGCGGCAAAAGCAGCTTTCACCGCGCCAGTCGCGCCGACTGACGTCCACACGTCGGGAGACTACGACATCGCCGTGCTGGGCGGCACCGGATTCATCGGTTGTCACGTCGTCAGGCGGCTGCTGGCCGACGGACACCGCGTCGGCGTATTGGCGCGCAATACCAGAAATCTCGCCGAGATCTACCACGATGATCACGTCGTCCTGGTGCGCGGCGACGTCCGCAATCCGGCGGATGTCGATCGGGCCATCGGCAATGCCCGCGTGGTTGTCAATCTTGCACACGGAGGCGGTGGCAAAACCTTCGAGGAGATCCGCGCCGCCATGGTTGGCAGCGCCGAAGCCGTCGCGCGGTGTTGTCTGGCCAAGAAAATTGATCGCCTGATCCATATCGGCTCCATAGCGGGACTTTATCTCGGCCCACAGGACAAACCGGTGACTGGAGCCACTCCCCCTGATCCGCAGGCGGAAGAACGAGCCGACTACGCGCGAGCCAAAGCCGAGTGCGATCTCATGCTGTTTAAACTGCGCGATACCGAAGGATTGCCCGTCTGCATTCTGCGTCCAGGACTGGTGGTCGGCGAAAACGGCATCGCGTGTCACTCGGGCGTCGGTTTTTTCAACAACGACCAATATTGCGTCGGTTGGAACCGCGGACGGAACCCCCTGCCCTTCGTGCTGGTCGAAGATGTCGCCGACGCCATCGCTCGAACCTGCGCCGCTCCATCTGCGCTCGGTCACGCCTACAATCTTGTTGGCGATGTCCGGTTGACCGCACGCGAATACATCGAGGAGTTGGCCAAGGCCCTTGACCGGCCGCTGCATTTTCATCCCAACAGCACGACCGCCTTATGGCTGATGGAGGTGGGCAAATGGGTGGTGAAACGGGTTGGCGGCCGCAAAGTCCCCGTCCCCAGCCGTAGGGATTTCCTGTCGCGTGGGTTGGAAGCGAAACTTGATTGCGACGACGCAAAAAAGGATCTTGGCTGGACGCCTGTCGCCGACCGTGAGCGGTTTCTCGACCGTGGCATTCGCATCTATGCTGCGCCATGACTACTCCGGCGCCGCTTCTTCTGCACGTTTATGCCACCTTCAAAGTTGGCGGACCGCAAATGCGTTTTGCCCAACTGGCGAACCATTTCGGTCCTCGTTACCGTCACCGGATCATTGCCATGGACGGCGAAACCGGGGCAATGGCGCGACTTGCTCCGGAGATCGATGCCCGAGTCCTCGACGTTCCCATCCGGCATGGAGAAACACTGGGAAATCTGAAAACGTTTCGGGCACTTCTGCGCGAACTGCACCCGGATCTGTTGGTGACGTCCAACTGGGGATCCATCGAATGGGCCATGGCCAATCTCGACGGCCGGGTCCGCCATGTCCATATGGAAGACGGTTTTGGTCCCGAGGAAGCGAACAGACAACTCCCCCGCCGGGTTTGGACACGCCGGATCGTCCTGCGCCGCTCGACGATCATATTGCCGTCCATGACGCTCTACGGAATTGCCCGAAATATCTGGCGTCTGCCTGAACGGCATCTTCACCACATTCCCAACGGCGTTGATTGTGCCCGCTTCGGTGGCGGCCCCGATCGACAATTCGCCGCCGCCAAAGGCATCATGGACGGAGACGAACCGGTCATCGGGACGGTGGCCGCCTTGCGGGCAGAGAAAAATCTGTCGCGCCTTTTGGACGCGGTTGCCGAGGTCGCGCGTCTTCGCCCTGTTCGGCTGGCGATTGTCGGCGATGGCGCGGAAATGCCGAAACTAAAAGCCAGAGCTGCGGAATTGGGTATCGGCGATCGGGTAATATTCACCGGAAGTTGCGGTGAACCGGAGCGGCTTTTGCCGTCTTTCTCCGTGTTCGCTCTGTCGTCGGACACCGAGCAAATGCCACTTTCCATTCTGGAAGCGATGGCCTGCGGGTTGCCGATCGCCGCGACCGACGTCGGCGACGTACGGAACATGGTTTCCGACGAAAACCGCGCTTATGTCGTTCGCCGAGATGCTCCGTCCCTCGCCAAGGCAATCCTCGGATTGCTCGACAATCCTCTCCAAGCCCGCGCCGCCGGCCGGGCCAACGCGCTAAGGGCGGCGGAGGTGTTCGAGCAATCCTTGATGTTTGCAGCCTATCGCAAACTCTTCGATGGTAAGCGAGGTCAACCGGCGACGGACGACACCGACGACGTCCGTCGGTCGAGCGTTTCCCGACAATAACCTTCAAAAACTCTGGCCACTTGCGGGGCGCCGAAGCGGTTACTGACGAACTCGTGCGCCGCCTTGGCCAACCGCCTTCCCTCCTGCGGATTGGCCAAAAGATGCAACAGACCATCGGCGAAAGCCTGTGGGGCGTCGGCACGAAGATAGTGACGCCCATCTTCGACAGGGAGCCCTTCGACACCGATCCCGGTCGACAGAACGGGACACCCCATCGCCATGGCCTCGTAGACCTTGATACGCGTGCCACCACCGACCCTTAACGGAATGACATAGGCATCGGCGTCATAGACGTAAGGCCGCACGTCATCGACAAACCCGGTAAATTTCCAGGGCAATCCGCGTTGGGCCGCCGCAGCGACGAGTGCTTTGGGAGGATTGCGTCCGACCACACTCACATGGGCGTCCGGCCGTACAGATGAAACCAGCGGCCAGATATCATCCATGAAATATTCTATGGCATCGATATTGGCTCGCCAATCCATCGACCCGGTAAACACGATATGGCCCCCTTGCGGCTTCACCGCATTCCGGGGATCGTCACCGCGATAATGGAAGAAGTCGAGATCGACCGCCGTCGGAATCACCCGCCCGTCGCGCACGCCATATTCGTCGCGGAAAAACGCGTCATCCCTCTCCGAAACGGCAATAACCGTATCGAAAGAGAGCAGGCTTGCCTGTTCGAATGCCAACATCTTCCGATACTGATCCTGCCAGACTCTGCGCATCACGCCGTTTTTTGCGTAATTGACATGGCGTTTAAATATTTCGGCCTCGACATTGTGGGTAAACACGATCGATGGCATGGCCAGTTTTCGCGGCATCAACACAGTGGCATGGACGAAATCGACGACAACGACATCCGGTTGTTGCGCCAATAATCCTTCGATCACGCGCGTTCCATCCCGCGACCGGTCGGCGGACACCGAAGCCGGAAGATCGGAGACCAGAGAAAGCAACCGCTGGACAAAAAACAGACGGCCTCGCGGGTGGAGCGGCCAGGAGACAAAATGGTCGCATACGCCGGCCAGCTCCGCCGCGAAGGTCGTCAATTGGGCCTGCGTTGCCGGCGAAACCAGCGTGATTTCGAACTCGCCGCCCTTCATTCCCCGCAAGATGTTGGTGGTGCGGATCTTGCCTCCGGCATCGGTCGGAAACAAAAATTGCGGGGAAACGAAGAGCAGTCGTGGACGCCCGGTCACCAGCAGATTCCCTCGTAATCGACGCCGGGGAGATCACGCAGCTCGGCAATTCCCGCCAGATCGATGATCGGGCGGTTTTGATGGTTGGCCAGAATCACGTCGATTTCCGGCCGGCGGACATGCCCGACCACGATGATTTCAGCATGCGCCAAGGCCTCCATCGCGTCGGCAGTCAGAAGCCTTTCGAAATGAGGAATTTCCTGATCGATGAACTCGCGGTTCTTCCCCATCAGTCGGCTGGCCTCGACGAAAGGATCGTAAATCGCCAAGTCATATCCCTTGCCGATCAGGCGCTCCGACAAGCTCACCAACGGCGCCGCCCGCAAATCGTCGGTTCCCGGTTTGAAGGCAAGACCGAACAAGGCGACCTTCCGCTTCCTGCGGCGAAGAATCAGCTCCAGCGCACGCTCGATGTGCGCATCATTGGCATTCATCACGTTGCTGAGGAACGGAACATCCACATTCCGTTCTTTCGCGAACGAGACCAATGCCGACAATTCCTTTGGCAGACACGATCCGCCGAAAGCAAAACCGGGACGCAGATAGGCGGCAGAAATATTGAGATCGTGGTCTTTGCAGAAAATCTTCATCACGTCGCGGCTGTCGATACCCAGGCTCTTGAGGATGGCTCCGACCTCATTGGCGAAGGTAATCTTGACGGCGTGGTAGGCGTTGCTCAGGCATTTGACCGATTCCGCGGTCCGCGTATTGGTGCGAATCACCTCAGCCTCGATCTTCTGATAGATCTCCTCGACAACCTGGTAACCTTTTTCCGTAGGCGAGCCGATGACGGTGAAAGGCGGCGCATAAAAATCCTTCACCGAACTCCCTTCCCGCAGGAATTCCGGGTTGAAAGCCAAATGCAGGCCATTGCCCAGACTACGACCGGTCGCGGCAGCCAACGCCGGCAAGACGCGATCCTCGGTCGTGCCCGGCGGAACAGTGCTGCGCAAAACAATCGTATGCTCGCCACTTTTATTACGAAGCGCGGCGCCGATCTCGGCGATGACCTTGTCGAGCGCATCCAACGACGGTGCGCCGGTCGCGGAACTGGGAGTGCCAACGGATATGAACGAGACATCGGTGGCCGCGATAGCCGCGGCGCTGTCGGTCGTGGCACGAAGAAGGCCATTGCCGATACCCGCCTTGATCAGATCGTCGATCTTTTCCTCGACAACCGGAGAATGGCCGCCATTGATCAGATCGACCTTCTTCGAATTATTGTCGACGCCATAGATCTCATGCCCGAGATCGGCCAAGCAACCGGCAGAAACGGCCCCAACATATCCCATGCCGAAAATCGATATCCTCATTCTTACCCCCGGAAAACACTAGCCATCATCACACGACTGCGTACCCATTTCTCATTTCATCCTCGCACACGAGGCTGATTATGACCAATTGGTGCAATATCAATTTTCATCCTGTGCAGACAAATTCGGCGCGCAATGTCGAAACCAACGGGAAAAGGACCTCCAAACCGCGCAGGCAGTCTAAGCAGCCCAGCCTCCCGTATCAACCCTCCGTATCAAGAAGTATCTGTCCTCCTTCCGCCTCAAGGGACTCGCGGATCATGGCAGATTGAGGAACCCGTCACTGTCGACGACAGTTGTCCGCACCCAATCGAAACGTTCCCGGCGAGGATTACAATAGAAACCGTCACGCGTAATGTGCTACCCTTTTTCCGTGATGAAGCATTCATTTTATGCATCCAATAGGCTCGACTGACTACTATTTCCCCGATATCCGGCAGGATATATTTCATGCAGGAAATTAAATCCCTGACCTCCCTCAGAGGTCTTGCCGCTATGGCTGTCGTAATGCAACATTTCTCGGCAACCGCTCAAGAACACAGCATCACGACCATCCCGTCTCTTATCCCCCACGGTTATGTGGCTGTCGATTTTTTCTTTGTTCTAAGCGGCTTTATCATGAGTTACACATATTTATCATCATTTTTACGCGATAAGCAGCGTGCCTTTCCGTCTTTTCTGATAAAAAGAGTGGCACGGTTAGTTCCGCTCAATACGTTTGTTATATTTTTATTATTATGCATCGGCCCGTTAAGCGAAATAATATTTAACAAAAACATATTGTTCACGAGTGATAATTTAATTTTTGATGCTGCGGCAAATCTTCTCATGCTACAGGGAATTGGTATCGGTAATAATTTAAACGACCCCTCATGGTCCGTCAGTACTGAATTTGCCGTATATTTCACATTCCCCATATGCACACTGTGTGTTTTTCATAAAAAACGTATTTTTAGTACTTTTTCTATTATTATATCGCTATCTATATTATTATATGTAGCGTCACGTCACCCCCATCTCGGGCTTAATTCAGAAGATCCTGTCTTCGGTGTATTGCGTTGCTTTTCCGAATTTGTTTTGGGAATGTGTGCCTATAGACTCTACACGAATAGATCGTCATCGTGGAGAATCTGCCAAGATCCCGCCCTTGTAACGCTTTTTGTCTTTTGCGCCGCCTTTCTGGTGCTGCGTATAGACCTAGTTGCTGCACTATTTTTTCCGATTATCGTTGTTGCGACGGCGTTGAATGTCGGACGAATCAAAAAAATATTATCTTCACGCATCCCCTATTTTCTCGGGATGATCTCCTATTCCATATATTTGATACACAATCCTTTCAGGCCTATCGAACTTGAGTTTTTGCGTATTTTTCATCCAGCACCCCTGGACACTGGGGCGGCCCTGACATTTGCCTTCCTCGGCTCGCTTTCGATCGTCCCGTTCGCCTGGCTTACCTACCGCTATATTGAATCGCCGTCCCGATCGCTGCTGCGCCAGATGCTACAGTCACGACGGCAGGAACGGGCCGTAGCTCCCGTACCGAATAGCAATGATATTAAATAGTTTATCCGCAAAAATACGTTTGTTGGCGATCACATTTTAGATATGCATATATTGGACGCCGTTGAAAATCCGATCGATGTTTGACCAAGAGCAGATGTGGAGGAAAGAGCAAAATGACGGCATGGGCGCCAGAATCGCCAAAAAATGGCGGCCGGTGCATGGCGGTTATTTCCTCTTGCCCACCCGCAGAGCAACTTGAGCCGGAATGGCGGGAGTTGGAAACCCGATCGGCCGGATCGGTGTTTTTGTCCTGGCCGTGGATTGGCACGATATTGACGCATCTTGGTCCAGATTCTATGTTGGTGCGTGTCCGGGATAGCGAAAAGCTCGTAGGCCTGGGTCTCCTTGGAATTCAAAAGCGGCGTTTCTTTTCGCTGCGCCCCCCGTCCCTGCATTTGAATGAGACCGGCGACCCGGTACGGGACAAAATAATGATCGAATACAACGGGTTGCTAACCGAGGAAGGACTGGAAGAAGACGTTGCCGAAAATTTCCTGAAGACCGTCGTTTCCAGTCAGGAACTCGACAAACGCGACCTGCATCTTTCCGGCGTTATCGGCAAATGGGGCGCGCGATGCTTGCGCCATGGGCTGACGACGCGGCTGACCCGCCCGCCTCAGGCAGCCCCCTTCGCTGCTCTTCAGACCATGCCGACCTGCGACTTCCTCGCGACAATGACCCGCAATAGCCGCCAACAGATCCGCCGCTCCATGCGATATTACGAAGAACGCGGTGCGTTAACATTGGATAGGGCGAAAGACGCCCCCCAGGCCTTGGAATGGCTTGATGCGCTTGAGGTGCTGCATACGCGGTCTTGGCGCCACCGAGGGAAAAAAGGAGCGTTTTCCGATAGCACTTTCAAAAACTTCCATCGACAATTGATCTTAAACGGCTTCGCCGAGGGAGTGCCCGATATCCTGCGCGCCCGGGCAGGCGACACCATCCTAGGCTACCTTTATAATCTTCGCTGGCGTGGTGTGGTGTGTTCCTACCAGAGTGGCTTCCATTACGAACAGGGCCCTCACGCCAGACCGGGCCTGGTTACCCATGTCCTTGCCATGCAGCAGTATCGCAAGGAAGGCATGTCGATCTACCGGTTCCTCGCCGGAGACGCCCGTTACAAGAACAGCTTGGCCACCGACAAGGACGAACTGTTCTGGGTGGTCGCCTACCGCCCGAGCATGACAAGGTGGCTGGCCGAAACCACGAACAGTTTGTATCGGGCGTTCATCGGATATGAATAGCGTGGCACGGATTTAACGCATCCGGCTCTAGTACTACTGCGTCATAAACTGAGTTTGTTGGTTTGGCGGATCGGGCGTGCACAACACGGACATCGTGACAGTCTCCTGGCCAGGGCAACGGCGATCCTTCGTCTCATTGTGGCGATCGAGTTGGGGATG
>JARLJB010000035.1 GCA_031291415.1 Telmatospirillum sp. | reverse complement strand
GTGGTGAGGATGCCGCCAGCGAAATGGCGCTCCCAGTCCTGCCCGTCGAGCCGCGTCGCCGGTGCCGACTCGCGGGCCCAGCCCGCCCAATGCAACGGAATGCCCCGATACCAGCACTCGGTGATGTCGAGCCCGCGGTCGGCCATGATACGCACGCGCAACCCTGCGAGCATGGCGATATCGATCACCCGATAGGGGCGATTGTCGGCGCCAAATTCGATCGCCTGATGCACAGATGCCACTTGTGCCGGGTCTGACAGGCGCGCCAGCGGGATCGACGTCGGCATGCTCATACCAGACGCAATTCCGCGTGGTCCGGGGCATAGCGCGCGACCTTTTCGGCATTAATGTCGACGCCGAGACCGGGAGCCGTCGGGATGGGCAGGTAGCCTTCCGGGTCCAGTTGGAATGGCCGACGGAGAATGCCGTCGACATAGGCGCTGCCACCAATATATTCGACATATCGAGTGTTGGGAAAGGCGGCGGCCATCTGCAGATCGGCCGCCAGACCCAGTGCCGTGTTCCAGCCATGCCCGACATAGGCGACGCCATGGCTCTGCGCCATGTCGAAAATGTAGCGCTGCTCCGAGATGCCCCCCACTTTGGTGACATCGGGCTGGACGATGTCGAAGGCGCCGCGCTGCAAGAATGGCTGAAAGGTCTGACGTCGCGTCAATACTTCGCCGCCGGAAATGGGGACGGGACTGCGCTGGCGCAGCGTGACGAAACCCTCGATGTCGTCTGGGACGAGCGCCTCCTCGAACCAGCCGACTTCATAGTCCTTCAGCATCTCGGCTGTGCGGAGTGCCCATTTCAACCCATGCGGCCAGTAGGCGTCACTTGCCCCGGCATCGACGAATAGGTCATAGCCGTCGGGCAACTCGCGCCGGGCCGCCTCGACGATGGCGGCATCGGAGCGGTAACTGTCGCGCCGGCCGAACGGGCCCCAGCCGATCTTGAACGCCTTGTAGCCGCCATCCCGGTAGCGCGCGATAACGTCACGCATAGGCGCCGGATCATCCATCAGCAACGAGCAATAGGGTTTCACCCGCTCGATATAACGCCCGCCAAGCAGGGTCGAGACCGGCAGTCCGGTGACCTTGCCCAGAATATCCCAAAGAGCGATGTTGATGCCGCTGATGACATGGGTGAGCGTTCCACCCCGCCCCATCCAGAAGGTATTCTGGTGCAGGCATTCGGTAGTCCTTGTCGGTTCCAGCGCATTGGCACCGCTGACAAGGGGCGACAAAACGCGCAGCGCCTCGCGGGCCAGAAACCCGTTGGTGAACGCCGAGCCATAGCCGGAAGGTCCATTGACCGTATGGACGGCAATGAGGGTGTGGATGGAATCCTCAGGTTGGATTTCGGCCGTCCATCCACCCTTGGGGCTTTCTCCGACCAGCGGAACGCAGTGAACCGACTGAATGGCGAGGCGAGGCGCGCCTTGTCCCAGGACAGAGTCGATCGACGTCGAAATGGAGCTCATCTATCGTCCGTTCAATAGGTTGCGATTACACCACCATCAACGACCAGTGTTTGGCCGGTGATGTAACGTGCGTCATCGGAGAGGAGAAAGGCGGCGGGTCCGGCGATGTCGTCTGCCGTTCCGGGGCGACCCATCGGCAGCTTTCTGTGCTTGATGTAGACCTCGGCGAATTCGGCGGTGGCATACTCGCTGCTGCCATCGGCCAATCTCGCCATGCGCGTATCGACAAATCCAGGTGCCAGTGCGTTGACGCGGATTGCGCGATCGGCCAGTTCAATGGCCAGATTGCGGGTCAAGTTGATCAACGCGGCCTTGGCGGTGGAATAGGGAATGGCGTCACGCAGACCAGCCAGCCCCATGATCGATGCGACATTGACAATAGCTGCCGGCGCCGAACGGATGAGCAGAGGCAAGGCTTCGAGGGTGCACAGGAGCGCGCCATCGAGATTGGTCCTCATCACCTCGCGATAGCGATCGTAATCAAGGCTCTGCAGTGGACTGGCATCCAGAATAGCCGCATTATTGACCAAGCCATCAAGCGTAGAGAATCTGTTGGCGATGGTCGCCATCGCCGTTTTGATGCCGGGGCGATCTGTTATGTCTAGCCGGATGGGAACAAATTGGCCAGCTGATCCAACTGGATCGGTCGCATCGGGTGCAACGAAGTCGTCGATGTCGGCGGCAATGACATTGGCGCCGTCGCGCCAAAGGCGCCGGGCGATTGCGAGGCCGATTCCACGCGCCGCTCCGGTCACCAGGAAGGTCTTGTTGTGAAAGCGATCCATTGGTTGGGCTCCGGGTCTGCCGCATGGCGGACAGGGTGACGTCCGCC
Organism: Telmatospirillum sp.; assembly: GCA_031291415.1. Lineage (GTDB taxonomy): Bacteria > Pseudomonadota > Alphaproteobacteria > Rhodospirillales > Magnetospirillaceae > Telmatospirillum. Next base: position 1,517 of record JARLJB010000035.1, on the reverse strand, counting down.
AGGTGCTCATTGATCGTCTGCCAACTTTTCGACATCAGCGCCAGATCGTGAGCAAGCTGGCATACATGCCCGTTCCTACAATGAGACTCGATCATTCTTGTAGCGTACGGTATACGGTAGTCAATATTTGAATTGCCTGCCAACCCTGATTTGTTTATGGGAGAAGCGCAGGCGCCGACGCAGAGGCTTGGGTAAGACGATATGGAAACGAAACTTCTCAGCCCGATTCAGCGGCAGCGCACCGTTGCCGACCAGGTGGCCGAGCGATTGGTTTTGGCCATTGCCAGTGGCGAACAGCAGGCCGGTTCCCGATTGACCGAAGGTAGCATTGCTGGGGCGATGAACGTCAGTCGCGTTCCGGCGCGCGAAGCACTGCTCAGTCTGGCTGCAAAGGGACTATTGGAATCGGCGGGCGCGCGTGGGCTGAAGGTCGTCGACTTTGCCAGCCAGCAGGCAGTCAATGTCCGAGAGGTACGCATCGCGCTTGAGGCGGTTGCCATGCGACGCGCAATGGACTTGGCGCAAAAGGATGCCAGCGTTCTGGCTCCGCTTGATGCGGTGCTGGGCGAAATGGCAGGGCTGGCTGCCGAACCCAATGCGCTCGCGCTGGCCCAGTGCGATCTGCGCTTTCATGGCCAGATCCTGGCCCTTTCCAGCAACGACATTCTCAAGCGTTGTTGGGAGGATCTGACGCCGCATCTTCTGGTACTGTTTTGCAAGGACTGGCACAACCACCCCAATGGCGTAGGCGAAGTGCAATTGCATACCAATCTGCGCAATTTCATCGCCCGAGGCGACCCCCGATTGATCGAAGCGGCGCTGGCGGAACATTTTACTCTCGGCAACTGATCCCCACACCTGTGAGTGTGCCCCGATCGAAGATGAATCGTGAAGACGAAGCTGTTGATTTCCGCCTCAGATTGACCCCTTTTTTCCATCGCGGCTGATCATTCTCGCTACCTCCAAATTCGGCCACGGTACGAGTTGCGCGCACCTGCCTGGGTCACGGCAATATGGAAGAATGGGTCAATCTGAGGCGGAAATCAACGGCTCGCGAAAGCGGGCGATGGCTGCGAACGGTCAGTCGAGCACCGGACCGGGCGTCCTACGTGGCCGCGGTCACGGTATCGGAACGGAATTCCAGATGTCGCAGGCCAGCGCTTATCGCCCGGCGACAATCTTGATCAATCCGCCGGAAATGGTGAGCGGTAACGCCGTGATGTCGGGAGCAGTACCTGGCAATCCGGACGGGCTCGGCGTCCGTCGGACCAGCCGAGCAAAGAGGATATCGTTTCAAAAACGTGTCACGCTCCTCGATGCATCCGCAGCGTTCAGTACTCATCTTCACTTGTTATGGCGCGCCAATTACCCCGCGGCTCGGTAAGCTTCTACGAACACCGCTCGCGGTATCTGCGCGGAAAATGTGGACCGCCACATTGGAGTTCGCCCATGGGACTCGGCTGGCGTTCCAACCCGGCGCCCCACGTCGGCCTCGCGTACCTCATGACAGAGACGTT
>JARLJB010000215.1 GCA_031291415.1 Telmatospirillum sp. | reverse complement strand
CGTCCAGCCGGTCTTGAGATAGTCGATCACCTTCGGCTTGTAGCCGGCCGCCTCGATGATGGCGAGGACGTTGCGCGATGTGCCGCAATCGGGATTGTGGTGGATGACCACCTTCATGTCCTCAGCCAACGGCTTTCTCCTCAAGATTTTCGGCGGCGACGCGGCGGACAGCGGCGCCGGATTCATACCAGCCGCGCGTCCTGTTCACGATATTGACGACCGACAGCATCACCGGCACTTCGATCAACACGCCGACGACCGTGGCCAAAGCGGCGCCGGAATGAAAGCCAAACAGGCTGATGGCGGCGGCGACGGCCAGTTCGAAGAAGTTGCTGGCGCCGATCAGGGCGGAAGGCGCGGCGACGCAATGGGCCTCACCGGTCGCCCGGTTCAGCAGATAGGCGAGACCGGCGTTGAAATAGACCTGGATCAGGATCGGAACCGCGAGCATGGCGATGATCAGGGGCTGCGCCAGAATCTGCTCGCCCTGGAAGCCAAACAGCAGGACAAGTGTCGCCAGCAAGGCCACGAGCGACAAGGGCTGCAAAGTTTTCAGGAGATTCGCCAGCGCCGCCTCGCCGCCCTTTGCGATCAGGTTTCTCCGAACGGCCTGGGCGATGATGACGGGGACGACAATGTAAAGGGCAACCGAGAGCAGCAGCGTTTCCCAGGGAACCGTGATCGAGGAAAGGCCAAGCAGCAGCCCGACGATCGGCGCGAAGGCGACGACCATGATGACGTCGTTCAGCGCGACCTGGCTCAACGTGAAATGGGGCTCGCCTTTGCACAGGTTGCTCCAGACGAACACCATCGCCGTGCACGGCGCGGCGGCCAGCAGGATCAGCCCAGCGATATAGGAGTCGATCTGATCGGCCGGCAAATGGCTCTTGAACAGGCCGCCGATGAACAGCCAGCCGAGCAAGGCCATCGAGAAGGGCTTGACCGCCCAGTTGATGAACAAGGTGACGCCGATGCCACGCCAATGCGCCGCGACCTGCGACAAGGCGGCGAAGTCGATTTTGACCAGCATCGGGATGATCATCAGCCAGATCAGGACCGCGACAGGCAGGTTGACCTTGGCGATCTCGGCCGCGCCGATGGCCTGGAAGACGCCCGGAAGGAAATGG
>JARLJB010000034.1 GCA_031291415.1 Telmatospirillum sp. | reverse complement strand
CGCCGCTCGGGGCGATCCCGGAGTACTCGGCGGCGATACCACCAAGACCACGCCCGTTAACATCCTCCTTGGCCAGGAAGGCGCCGATGGTCGCCGTCGTGCCGGTCACGTCCAGGGTGTAACTGCCGAAAATGGCATGCAACGCCCCGGCATCCTGGCCAGCCTGCGCAGCGGTCACGGTGAGCGTCGGCGTACCGTAGTTGACCAGGGTGATCGAGGAGAGCTTACCAGCCGCCGCGATGGATTGAAGACCGTCCAAATTCGACTGCACGTTGGCGGTGAGATCCGCCACAGTCAGCGCGGACGTCAGTTTCTCAACGACCGTGGGCCACAAGGAGGCGGTAGCGGCGACAGCGGCGGAGACCGTGCCGGTCACTGCCAGGGAGTAGCTGCTGGATATGGCGGCCAAAACTCCGGCGTTGTCCGCCAATTGCGTCGGAGTCACCATCAATGTCGGCGTGCCGCCGTCGGTCAAAGTTACGTCCATGGTCTGACCTGACCAGATACGGGATTCCAGGCCGCTCAAATTCGCATTAACATTCGCGGCACTATCAGAGACATCAATACTTGAAATTAGCGCACTATTTCCGTAATTCTCTGCCGTTGATGCGGTAGAAACAAGTGTCAGCACACCAGAATTATCAATTATCCGAGAAGAATCTCCTCGAAATGTCAAAATTGCACTTCCCGAAATGTCATCGTTGCCATTTCGGTATACATTCGAGTCCATAACCCATATGCCGCCGCCTGACGCAGCAGCCAGACTATACGAACTAAATCCGCCGCTAAAATAGACATTGATCCCGGTGCCATTGGCCTGAATCGTATTTGTCCCCCCACGGGGCACAATCGAGGAGCCGTCATGTGCCACATATGTATCGTTTCCGGTGCCGCTTAAATAATTTCCCGAACCTTCATCATAATATGTGCTTCCAGATGACAAAAATCCGCCCGTATTAAATGAGCCAGTGCTGGAAATGGCGATATTTACGTCAGTTATATCGACAATTTCGTTTCCGCTGGAATCCAATATCTCGAGCCCCGTTATAGTCCCCCCGGCCAGATTATTGTTCGTAACCGTAAAATTTCCGGAAAAAACCATTTTATCTTGGAAAATTCCGGCATTCTTTTCTACAAACTGCGTGGATGACAATGAATCCAGGAACATTATGCCAAAGCCAAAATCGTTTGTTAGGCGACCCGTATAGTATCCCGAGTATGCGTAAATATTTGCCATATTATTTTCCTTAGAAGAACATCATGATGCTATTTCGTGAAATAATTTTTCATGTATAGTCACCACAAACATTCCAATCCCATATTCCATGTAGTTATTTCACCGCAAAGACAGAATTGCCGCTGCCGCCGTATTCGTCTGCATTTTTTCTTCTCCGTGTCCTTCGTGCCTTCGCGGTCGAATTTCTAAATCCATCTCTCATCTCTCCCGGAAGCTCTCGTCCCGATAGCGCAGAACCGGATCGAGCAGATATTCGATGACGCGGCGCTTGCCGATCTTGATTTCCGCCGTCACCGCCATGCCGGGGGTCAGCGCCACCAGGCGGCCGTCGGCGGTGATATGGTCGGTCGAGGGTTTGATGCGCACCGAATAGACCGGGGCCGTCAAGGTCATCAGACGGTCGCGCTGTTCGGCCTTGGCAAGTTCCTGCGACAGCGAGGCCGCCTTTTGTTCGGCGTCGGTCAATTGCCCCAAGGTCTCGGCGCAGAACTGCGATTCGATCTGGCGCAGCCGCTCGTTGGCCCCGGCAATGGCCGCCTCGGCTTCGGTGCGCTTTTCCAAAGCACCGCCCAGGTCCTGCCGGCGATCGATATAGTCCTGCTGGACCTGCAGATATTCCGTGCGCGACTGCCAGCCCTTGCTCGACATTTCCTCTTTGACCCGGGCCTGCAGGGCCAGCAGATTGGGCGGCACCACTTCGCCGGCCGGGCTTACGATGTCGGAACGGCCGTCCTTGAGCGGTGCGATGGCCGGCAGCGGCACCGGGTCCAACCGGTCCCAGCGGGTTTTGGTCAGACGCGCCAGAAGGCCAGCCCGCTTGGAGCAGCGGACCAGGTCCACCGCGTCGAAAAGTCCGTCGGTTTTGCCATACTCGTGGCGGATCTGTGCCCCGTCCAGCGAGAGCTGGAAAAACCGCGCAATCAGAGCAAGGCAGGTCAGCCCGCTGTCCACGGACGGGCCAATAAACGTCTGTCCGTCCGGCATATCGTCCCACCAATCGCCATAACGGGAATGAAGCCCAGTTTTTATGGGTCTATTGCCTTCGATAGCAACACATAATTGGAAAATACCATCATTTATATATCCAGTTAACGTCAAAACATACGACCTTAGGCATATTCTCGTCTTGATAAATAAAATTTTATCTAAATTACTTTGTTCATCTTGGCAGGAAAGAACAGAATTTTATTAAATTATGACTTTATGATCGATAGACACCCCGCGGCTCATCTTGCCTTCATTGGGGCATCATGTCGCGGCAAGCCGCGACGCGATGGCCAGAAGACATCGACGTCCTGGCCATTGAGCCGCTGGCCGGAAATTTGCCGCATCTTCACCGCTGGATCGATGACAACGGCCAATCGCAGCGAATCGAGGTCATCGCCGCCGCCGCGTCCGATGCTCCCGGCAAGGGCCGCTTGCCCAGCCGGACGATCCGGCCCTCGACGCGTCCCCTGGAGGCGCACAGGGCCTTTCACTTGGGTTTGGCGGCGCAGAAGGCCGGCAAAGGGCGCGAGGCCGCCGGCCATTATCGCCAGGCGGCCTCGATCGAGCCGACCGTTCCCGGCCTTTACAACAATCTGGGCGTGCTGTTGCGCGAGACCGGCCGCCTGACCGCCTCGGCGGCCAGCTATCGACGGGCCTTGGCGGCCACCCCGGATGACGTCGGGGTTTTGTCCAATCTCGGCAACGTGCTCCGCGAACAAGTGGATTTCGCCAAGGCGCCGGCCGGATCAAGCTGGGACTGGTGTGGGCCGGGAAACCGACGCCGCGCGACCGGTCCTGCCCGCTGCCCCTTCTGCTGCCCTTGCTCGGCGATCCGCGCCTGGCCCCCTACAGCTTGCAGATCGGCCCGCGGGCCGGCGATCTGGTGGCGTCCGGCGCCGACGCACTGGTCACCGATCTGGGACCGGCGCTGCGCGATTTTGCCGAAACCGCGGCGATGCTTCGGCAGCTCGATCTGCTGGTCACCGTCGACACCGCCGTCGCCCATCTGGCCGGCGCGCTTGGGCTGCCGACCTTCCTGCTGCTGCGCCACAGCTCCGATTGGCGTTGGTTCGATCGGGGAACGACGTCACCCTGGTATCCCAGCTTCACCCTGTTCCGCCAGAAAGCGCCGCATCGGTGGGACGAGGCCTTGTCGGACCTGGAGGCCGCCCTGGCGGCCTTCGGAGAAATGGTAACCCCCTGACCCATTCGTTGGCACGCGCGCGACGCGCTCGGCATCCCGAATGGCGTATTGTCAGCGCGCATAATCAATGAGGCAAGCGACTTTGTCTCCGGTGGCGATGCCCGGAAACCATGCACATACACGATTTGGCGAAGCCGCCTTCTCGTACACCTTGAAGGCACACAATTGACGGAATCGACGGAGTTATGTTACTTCAGAGCGGTATGCGTCAAATCTGACGCGTACCGCTCCAGCAGCCACCCCGGCCGCGGCCAAGCGCGCGGATGCGCGAGCCGCTTTGCGAGAAGGCAAGCCCGGAACGGTCCTGACCTTCACCCTGGACCGCGGAGCGACGATGACGGCCGTACTCTCGGATTACTATTGAGGGTGATGGTGCGTCACGCATGCTGGCGCGTTCAAGTTGATGAAAGACCAACCCAGGCAAAAGGCCGTGCGGGCTCTCGATCGAGCCGTTCTCATGGGCGACGCCCAGGTTGTCGCGTGTCGGCGTCATCCGGTAAGGCGTTCGGGCAAAGCGGACCGATCCAGTCCGAACTAGTGAAAATTGAAGGCCGGGTAATATTCGGGCGCCACGGTATAGCTGATCTGATCGTTCCCCATACCGAAAAGAGCGTCCGCAATGATCGAGACGAGACAGTAGCGAAGGAACAGGGTTGTTCGACGAGCCATGACGGTCGAGGGGCCCAATGTGTCAGAATGCTCCCTGGGGGCTCAAAGACCCTTCGAGTCCCGAACGGACAGAAAGAGGCAAGGATGAATTTCGACTTCGTCACGGCAGGACGAATCCTTTTCGGACCGGGAACCATTCGTCAAGCGGGTCCTTTGGCCAAGACGCTTGGCCGCCGCGCCCTGCTGGTGACCGGGGCGTCGCAGGAGCGATCGGTGTCGTTCCGGCACGAGATGCGCGAAAACGGGGTCGAGACCATTCCCTTCTCGGTCCCGGGGGAACCGACCATCGAACAGGTGGGGCAAGGCATCATTCTGGCCCGGGCGAACGACTGCGACATGGTGATCGGCTATGGCGGCGGCAGTTCCCTGGATGCCGGCAAGGCCATCGCCATTCTTCTCGCCAACCCCGGCGAGGTTCTGGATTACCTGGAAATCATCGGCAAGGGACGCGTGCTGTCGCGGCCGCCGCTTCCCTTCATTGCCATCCCGACCACGGCCGGGACCGGCGCCGAGGTCACCAAAAACGCCGTCCTCGCGTCAACTGCCCATAAGGTCAAAGTCAGCCTGCGCAGCCCCTTGATGCTGCCCAGTCTGGTCATCGTCGATCCGGACCTGACACGGGAGATGCCCCCCGCAGTCACCGCCGCCACCGGCCTCGACGCCCTGACGCAGGTCATGGAACCTTTCGTGTCGCACGCCGCCACGCCTCTCACCGACGGGTTCTGCCGCGAGGGAATGGCGCGCGCCGCACGCTCCCTGCGCCGCGCCTTCTCCTGTGGCAAGGATGCCGCCGCACGCGAGGACATGGCCCTGGCCAGCCTGCTGGGAGGATTGGCCTTGGCCAATGCCAAATTGGGCGCCGTGCATGGCTTCGCCGGCGTATTGGGCGGCATGTTCCAGGCACCGCACGGGGCCATCTGCGCAGCGCTGTTGCCCCATGTCATGGCCGCCAACCTGATGGCAATGACCGCCCGCGAGCCGGCCAATCCCGCCCTGCCCCGCTATGACGAGGTGGCACGAATTCTGACGGGATCGCCCCAGGCCGCCGCCGCCGATGGCGTCGTTTGGGTCCGCGACCTTTGCGCCGACCTTGGGATACCCGGTCTCGGACGCTTCGGCCTGCGCACCGAGCATATCGCCACCGTCGTCGCTAAAGCTGCCGGCGCCAGCAGCATGAAAGGCAATCCTATTCTTCTCGATGCCGGCGAACTGACCGACATTCTCACAACCGCTTCGTAAGCGCACAAGAGGAAAGGCCTGTCGATTCGATCTTTTTTCAACAGGCCTTTCACACTTCAGAGCCGATAGTCCACCGTCAGTTCGACCGAGCGGGACTACCCCCAGGATCCACTGGGTTCCCCTGTTGCTGGTGATGACCCGATACCAGGGCGTTATCCATGCGCAGGTCGAAACTCACCCCCCTCACCGGCGATATAGTCCATGAATTTGTTGCGGTTCTCGACAATCCGGCCGGCGAGATGGAGATCATTTTGCCTTGCGGGTACGGCACAGGCCCAGTCCAGCCAGACCGATACCAAGGAGCGCCAGACAGGCGGGTTCGGGAACGGACGTCGAGGTGGCGGCACAACTCCGCCTTGCGCCATTGCTCCAAGGCCAGCACAGCATCCGCGTCAATGACCAATGGCGCAGATGCTGTGGGATGGAGTGACTCTGCAAAATGAAGACGAAGAGTCATTGGCAAAACACAAAGGCCCCACCAAAACAAAAGCCCCCGACACGCTGATTCTGATACGGCTCAAGACCTTTTAAAATCAGTCAGTCGACGACCTGCTGTGGCATCCGTGCGGCATCCGCAGATCCACCAGCCGCGCTGACATTTCGTTCCCAAATTGGGAAATAGCCCTTGTTCCCAAAACGGGAACATTGCATCCTTCTCCTCATGCAAATTATTGCGCTCCGCACCCTGCGCCAATTCTGGGAACGGCACCCGCAAGCAGAATCCCCGATACGGATTTGGTACGGGATTACGTCGAAGGCAGAGTGGGCATCGACAACCGACATCAAGACGCAGTTTGGGGCCTTGGTCGATTTTGTGGGCGACAACCGGGTGATTTTTGATCTGTCCGGCAACAAATACCGGCTGATCGTTCACGTTTCCTATAGTTACAAACGCGTCCTGGTGAAATTTATCGGAACGCACGCCGAGTATGACAAGATCAATGCGGAGAACGTGTGATGGACATCCGACCCCTTCGGTCCGAAGCCGACTATGACGCCGCTCTCAAGGAGATTGGGCGTTACTTTGAAAGCGAACCGCCTCCCGGTTCTCCCGAAGCGGATCGTTTCGACATGCTCGCGCTGGTCCTCGCCGATTACGAGGCAAAGCACTGGGCAATCGATCCGCCGGACCCCATCGAGGCGATCAAATTTCGAATGAAACTGAAAGGCTACAGCCAGAAAGACCTCGCCGACTTATTGGGCTCGCGGTCGCGGGCCTCGGAAATTCTTTCACGGAAGCGCCCGCTGACCATGGAAATGGCGTGGAAACTCAATCGTGAATGGGGCATCCCTGCAGAAAGCCTAATCCGACCAACCACCGACTGAGCAAAACACGAAACCCCTGCCAAGGGCTGACCTGACAGGGGCTTTTTATGGTAGCGGAGGAAAGAGCCGGCCAAGGCAGTCCGGTGGTTGAGCGGTGGTGTTGAACGCTATGGGCGCGGCACGACTCCGCCTTGCGCCGTTGCTCCAAGGCCAGAAATCCGTCACGAACAGCCGTTGCGTCGTCATTACATTTCGTACCGATTGACGGTACGTCCGTAATGGCCCACATTACGCCGATGATCAAGACCTTCGCCGATAAACGCACATCTGCGATGTTCCTGGGGAAGACGCCGAAGGGAACTCCTGCAGATTTGGTAGCGAGAACACAGCGCAAATTGGCGATGATCGATCAAGCAACCCAACTGGAAGACCTTCGGGTTCCACCATCCAACAGCCTGGAAGCCCTGAAAGGCGACCGGGCCGGCCAGCTCAGCATCCGCGTCAATGACCAATGGCGCATCTGCTTCGTTTGGCAAGATGGCGATGCCCATGATGTTGAATTCTGCGACTATCATTGAAAGGACCCGTATCATGACGGTTCGCCGCGAAGACCTCGATGCTGGTCGTGTCGACCTTTCCGAGGTCATTGATACCGCAATACCGCCGCTCACCCCGGTGCGTCCGGGCGACATTCTGAAGCACGAATTCCTGGCCCCGCTTGGCATGAGCGTCTATGCCCTTGCAGCGGCCCTCCAGGTGCCACGGACACGGCTCAATGACATCGTCCTTGGCCGGCGGAGCGTAACCGCCGAGACAGCCTTGCGTCTGGCGCGTTTCTTCGGGACGAGCGCACGGTTTTGGTTGAACCTTCAGAGTGCTTACGATCTGGCGATCACGGCTGGTGACCGTGGTGCGGTCATTGAGCGCGAGGTGAAACCGCGGGCAGCGTGAAATGGCGCAGATGTTGCGGGATGGAGAGAGCCTGCAAAACGAAGACGAAAAGTCTTTGGCAAAACACAACGGCCCCACCAAAACACCCCCCGATCTCTCAACGAAATCAGGGACTTAATTTGTTAGCGGAGGAAGGCGCCGGCCAAGGCCGTCCGGTGATTGAGCGGTGGTGTTGAACGTTCAGAACAGAGTCGAGAGATCCCGCCGAGCGTCTAGTACTACTGAGTCACAAAATTCCATAGATAGTGCAGATTTGTCTTAAGCTATCATGATGTGGTATAAATGCGAGATTCGCAAGTCAGCGCATGAGGGCAGAGATGTATCTTGCTACGGGCGGGGACAGTGAATCACGT
>JARLJB010000214.1 GCA_031291415.1 Telmatospirillum sp. | reverse complement strand
TGGTGACCGAGCCGGTCCCGGTCGAATTGACGACGACGGTGCCGCCGGCGCCGACCGTGAACTTGCCGAAATTGAGCGAAGCGCCCGTCGTGTGCGTCAGAACGATCGGCGCAACGACCGTCGCCGAGGCGGTGCCCGCCGCAGTGGAGGTGTTGCCCGAAGCCGCTTTGGCCATCGAAACATTGCCGATGGCGGCCGCGATCACTACGGCCGTGAGAAGTCGCTTGTTCATAATCATGCTTAGCCCCGTCGTTGTCGCAAAAGCATCGCAAGTGCCTTCGCTGTCCCGTTGATCAGGCGGAGCGGCGATCGTTTGCTAACCCCGTCACCCCGTCTGCAAACGCGGTGCTAGGCCGAGATGGTTAATAACAGGTTAGGCGTAAGACCTAAGGAATATGCGAAGGAGCGGGACGCAAAAAGGCGGACTGCCCCCCGGCAGTCCGCCCTGTTTGCTTCGGCGTGTTCCGCAATCAGTTGTAGGCGACGGTTGCGGTATAGCTTCCGGTATAGTGACCGCCTGCCTCGCCCCCGGCGACGGTCAGCTTGCCCCCCACGGTAAAGCGGAACGTGCCGGTCGTGCTGGTCGACCCGCTGGTCGACGACGGCGATGTCGTGAACGGCATCGAATTGATGCCGTTGGTAACCGCACCGCCGGTGGTCTTGATGGTGAAATGCTGTTTCGCCCTGCCGGTCAGCGTGAACTGATCGGCCGAAGTCACCGAAATGCCCGGTACAAATGTCACCCCCTTGGTCACCGAACCGGCGCCGCCGGTCGTGACGATCACTTTGCCGCCGGTTCCGGGGGAAAATGTGCCGAAACTGAGCGCTGCACCTGTCGTATGGGTCAGCACGATCGGCTTGATGACTTCGCCCGCCGCAACCCCGGTCGCAGTGGACACGTTGCCCGACGCGGCGTGTGCTGCCGCTCCGGGGAGCAGGCCCATCAGCGCGGCAATGCCTGCGACCGAATAAATGTGCGTTTTCATCGACTGGATTGCCTTTGCTGGCCAGCCCGGGCACCGCGATGCATCGACAGGAAATGCCGCGCCCGATCCTTGCGATCAGGCGGTTTTGAGGTCGGGCGGAAACAGCGGTCATGGCCGCTTCCGCCCGACGTCATCGCGTCAGCCAGGTATCGGCGTTACGGATCGCGGCGCGATCAGTCGTAGGCAACAGTCGCGTTATAGCTGCCCGAATAGGCGCCGGCGGCTTCGGTGCC
>JARLJB010000213.1 GCA_031291415.1 Telmatospirillum sp. | reverse complement strand
GGTCTAATCTTCCGGCGATGGCCATTTTGCCGTCGGGAGGGGAACATGCGTCCGAATATGGTGACGACGGGGCTTGAACTGCCGGGTTTTCGGGTGGTCCGCAATGTCGGGATCGTCCGGGGGATCACGGTCCGGTCGCGGTCGGTGGTGGGAAACCTTGCCGGCGCGTTTCAGATTTTCTTTGGCGGGAGCATTTCCGTCTATACCAACCTCTGCGAACGGGCGCGCACGGAAGCCTACGAGATGATGTGCGAACACGCTGTCGCGGTCGGCGCCAACGCCGTCATCATGATGCGTTACGACGCCAACGAGATCCTCAGCGGCGTCACCGAGGTCATCTGTTACGGGACGGCGGTGCAGGTCGAGGAGGCGCGCCCATGACCTGGACAATCCGTGCGGCCTTCGGGCTGGTCGTGGCCGGCGCCGCGATGGCGCTGCTGCAATTGTGGCTCGGCCTGTTCGATCCCGATGTTTTCGTGAAGACGATGATCACGTTCGGCGTCCTGCTGGCGCTGGTCGTCGCCTGGAATCTCGTCTTGCGCGAACGCAGGGACCTGGCCCGGCTCAAGGACAAGAGCAAACTGGACTAGCGGACCTCAGTGCAGGTTGGTCATGCCGTGCAGTTGCAAGGCTTCGATGATTCCGTCGAAGGCCATGCCGATGCCCATGGCGGCGACGAAGAAGCCGACGATGCGCGTGGCGGCGTCGATGCCGCGCGGACCGAGGCGCCGCTGCAATTCCTTGCCGCCCGCCAGGAACAGATAGGTGGTGGCCATGGTCGCCACCAGCGCCGCCGAGACCGCGATGAGACCGGCCAGTTCCGAGGCCGAGTTCTTCACCTGCGAGGTCATGCCCAGGATCGTCGCCATGGCGCCGGGTCCGAACATGATCGGCATGGCCAGCGGCACGAAGGCCGCATCGCTGCTTGCGTCGCCCGCAGTCGCATCGCCGCCGCCCAGCGAGGACGGCGCCGAGAACAGCTGGAACCCGAGCCGGGTCAGGATGATGCCGCCCGCGATCCTGACCATCGGCATCGGCACCCCGAACACTTTCAGAAGCAGGGTTCCGAAAATCAGGAAGAAGAACATCAGCATCAGCGCGTAAAGGCACGACCTGAAGGCGAGCGACCGGCGCCCCTTGTCGTCCAGACGCTGGGCGAAGCCCAGATAGACCGGCAGCGCCTCGAACGGATTGATGATCGCCAGAAGGGTGGTGAAGGTGGCGAGAAAAAGAGGCATCACGCGCGCTCCGAAGAAAGAAAAGGGGCGGACCCGCACGAGCGGCCGAAGGTCCAACGCAATGCCGGCAAAAGTCCCGCGCGTCAATGGGACTGGAACGACCCGATCTGTCTCACGGATTGGCCGAACTGGTCGATCTGGTCGCCGAACTGGCCGCGCGTCTCCGGGTCGACGATGGCCACGGGCGCCGAAATGACGAGGCCGGCGGCGTTGCCGACCGAACCCGCGGCCCCGGCCG
>JARLJB010000212.1 GCA_031291415.1 Telmatospirillum sp. | reverse complement strand
CCTGGGAAACGCCCGACGTCACGAAGTTGGCGAATAGGCGTCGGCCCTGCATCTGAGCGGGAGATTTCAAGTTTGATCGAGATGTCGGATCTGGATAAAATCCGCTGGTAGGAACACGTGTCGAGTTGGCGACCGCGACTGTGTGTGTGCTGATAGCTTTCTTTTGAATTTGTTCGCGTTGCTGGTTTGATAGTGTCATCTACAGCATTTATGCTTTATCAGGAGCTTTTGATTATGCCGTTAAAACATGTCATATGCCGGATATTGATTTTCGCGGCCGCTTTCGGTGGCATAGATTTGGCAGATGCTGCATCGAAGCCGTCATTTGATTGTTCTACAGCACGGAAAAACTTCGAAAGGATGACCTGCGGCGATGCGAAGCTTGCCGAGCTTGATACTCGACTGAACCGTGCCTATGCGGCCGCGATCGCCAGCTTGCCACTCGACGACGCTGCCGCACTGAAGGCCGACCAGCGGCTATTCAACCAGGAAAACGATCTGGCCATCGACGAGGCGTCGCAGCGTCCTTGGATCAAACGCCCCGAAATGGATGAATCGCCGGAAGACGCGATTGCCGAGTTGCGTCTGCGCTTCCGTGAGCGGTTAGCCATGCTGGAAAACCTTGACGTTGGCCGCAAGGACTTCGCCGGTCTCTGGATGTCCCACGACACCACTATCGTCGTTACGCCGGCGAAAGGCGCAGGGGCTACGAACCCTGCCACGGTCGGCATCGCCGGCCGGAAATTTTCGGTCGGCGACTATCATTCCCATTGCGATTTCGGCGCAAGCGACGATTTTCCGGTCGAAGACGGCAAGATTGCTCTCGACGGCAAACACTGGGCCGAGCGCAAGGGGGAGCGGCTGGCCATCTTGCCAGAGGCAACTGCGAACGATCCTGCCGAGGACCAGCCAGACTTCTGCTTCCGCATGAGGTCGCCCGCCGCTATGCTTTTTCCGGTGAAGCCCAACAAGGTGATCAACGGCGACGACGACCGATTGCGCTGAGCCACGGTTTCTCGCCCTGTCAACCGGATCGACGCGGTGGGCGCCAGTCGCCGAGCCCGGAACGTGACACGGGCGCGGCTGTCTGGCTAGAGTGGTGCGGACCCAGAGATAGTTGCGAGTGACCGAACCGCCATGTGGCTTATTTGGACGCAGGGCATGAACTGCTCAAATCGGCTCCTTGCCATAGTGTTTTTGGCGTCTTGCTTGGGCGTTTGTCCCATGGCCGCTGCTGCCGAGCCGATGCACGAGTTGTTGCAGGATCTGCGCCCCGGAGATTCCGTCGAAACCGTCAAAACGTCATTTGGCGAGCGTTGGCAGGACCCGCTGCCCCACCGGGCCGGGCGGGTGCTGCGCATTGCCGCCAGTCATGGGGTCGTAGTCGATATTGATGTGCGAGACCGGCTTGGGCGCATAGCATTCGACTGGCGATTTGGCGAAAAATACCAAGTTGCGGGACTAAAGATAGGGGCGAGCAAGGCTGAGGTTCTATCGACCTACCCGGACATGAAGTTCGGCTCAACGACCATGACCCGTCACATCGAGTCTGGATCGCTTCTGCTAAGGCCTGGCCTGCGGCTATTCGTTGAACTCAACAGCGGGTCGATCAGGAGGATCGAATTGGCCAATCCCGAAGCCGTTTATCCGGCCCGCGCGCCACTCGTCCTTCCGCCTGTGGTTGGCGTGTCGGGTGCTCCGTTCAAGGACCCGAACCTGAAGCTGGCCGTTCTATCGGAGTTGGTCGAACGGGCAGAGATCGATCTCGGCGAACCGGAGGATTTCTTGTCGGCACTTCTCAGCCATAAGGTTGATATCGAGCGCTCCGGATATGTGAAGAACGACGCCGCCTATGATTATCTCATCCGCTACCCGCTCACGCAGGAGCTTCTTGACAAAGTGTCTGATCTCGTCGTCGACGGTGGCAACGAGATCTATCGCTATGTCTGGTACTTCTGGGACGGAGAAACGGACGATTTCGACATTCGGTCGTTTGAGGGCATTGGGAAATTGCGCAATCTGAAAAAGCTGAGGCTGATCAGTCTGGTCGACCAGCACAGGGTTGATCTCGCGCCGCTGCAAAGCATCCCAGGGCTGCAGTATCGTTAGCGCCCGAGCCGCACCTTATCCGTCGTCGGGCTTCACAGTTGAGTGGCCGCTTCGGGCCACAAGGCGGCCAGACTGCGCCATACGTGGACGGCGGGTCGGTGCCCGATCTGAATGAGCGTTCCTTTCGGTATGCCAGTTTCATAAGGGCGTGAACTAGGAGGGTGTCGTCCTCCCACCGCGAAACACCTTTGCTGCGACGCTCCAAATCACAGATCCAGGTCGGCGGACAATGCGACGTCTCGCTGCAGCCTGATGTCGTCAAGTCGCTTCCCGAGTGCCGCTGAGATTGAATGATAGGCACCGCTTCCGAGCACGAGCCGCAAGGCGGGCTTAGCCATGTCGGCTGCATCGATCATGGCGGCAACGGTACGCGCGGCACTTCCCCTGACGACAAACTCTCCGCTGTTGACGGCTCGCCGCACATCCCCCGCCGGTGTAGTGTCATAGGCCGCCATCGGTTCGGCATGGACGAGGCCTGCGCCAAAATTGGTCGCAGTCGGCCCCGGCTCCGCGATGATGAAGTCAATGCCGTGGGGCGCGACCTCCTGCGCAACGGCTTCGACAAAGCCTTCGATGCCCCATTTGGTAGCGTGATAAAGGCTGAAATTCGGGTAGGCGATCTGGCCACCCTCCGACGAGACCTGAATGATCCGACCGCCGCCTTGGGCGCGCAATTGCGGCAATGTCGCGCGGATGATCTGGATTGAACCGGTCAGATTGGTGGCAATTTGCTGGTCGATCTGGTCGTCCGTGACCTCCTCGGATGCGCCGAACAGACCGTATCCGGCATTGCTGACGACGACGTCGATCCTGCCGACGAGCTCAAATGCCTCGGCTAGTGCGGCCCGGATGCTGGAGACGTTCGTCAGGTCAAGGCTTACAACGGCCAACCTCGCACCCTTCTCGCGCTGAAGGTCCGCCAAAGCGCCTTGCCGCCGGACTGCCCCGATCACGGTATCGCCGCGCGCCAGAAGCTGTTTGGTCATCTCCAGACCGAGGCCGGATGATGCACCGGTGATAAACCACGTCTTGCTCATGTGCAGGCCCCCTTTTTGCTGTGAGCGCAATCTAGGCGTCGCCGATTGGTGATACTATGGGTATGGTTTGGGTTGACCTCGTGGGGAAATTTCACCAATGGCTCGACCAACGCTCAGCGACCTAGACGCCTTCATCGCCGTTGCCAGCCATCGCAGTTTTCGAAAGGCTGCCGATGAGCTAGGGGTCTCTCGCTCGAGTCTCAGCCACAGGTTGATTTCAATCGAGAAAAATCTCGGCGTCCGTCTGCTCAACCGCACCACCCGCAGCGTCTCGCCGACTGACGCGGGGTCTCGACTGCTTGACCGCCTCAACCCGGTCTTGCGCAATCTCGACCAGGCGCTGGACGGTCTGGCCGAAGAGCGCGGCATGCCGAGCGGCGCCTTACGTATCAATGCAAACAGAGGGGCTGTGCGCCGGATGCTTGGCCGAGTGGTCCCGCATTTCCTGTCGCGTTATCCGGGCGTCGAACTCGATCTTGTGTCCGAAGGACGCCTTGTCGATATTGTCAAGGAAGGCTTCGATGCCGGCGTCCGGCTGGCGGAAGCCGTGCCACAGGACATGATAGCCGTGCCTTTCGGCGGCACGGCGCGGTTCGTGGCCATAGCCTCACCCGCCTATCTTGCGGAGCGCCCGCCGTTGAAAACCCCGGACGATCTATTCATGCACGCCTGCATCCGCCAGCGTTTGCCGAGTGGCAAGCGCTATCGCTGAGAGCTGGCTCGGGAAATCTGCACAGCGGGGATAAGTGGATTTTCTGCCTGAACGCGGGCCATATTGGCCGTGAACAGGAGCAAGCATGACGAGACGAGCACGCCGGAACCACAGCCCGGCTTTCAAGGCGAAGGCGGCCTTGGCTGCCGTGAAGGGCGAAAAGACGCTCACCGAACTGGCGCAGCAGTTTGACGTCCACGCCAATCAGATCAAGCAGTGGAAGGATCACCTTTTGGAAGGTGCGACCTCGTTGTTTGGCGGGGATGCCAAGACGGAGCCGGCGGCGCCGGCAGTCGATCTCAAGGTCCTGCACGCCAAGATAGGCGAACTGACACTGGAGAACGATTTTTTAGGGCAAGCGCTCACCAAGGCAGGATTGCTGAGCGCAAAGAAATGATCAACCGAGAGCACGGCTTGTCCGTCACCGCCCAGGCGAAGGCTCTCGGCATCAGCCGTGGCAGCATCTACTATAAACCACGGCCGATCTCGGCTGCGGACCTGACGTTGATGCGCCGGATCGATGAGCTTCATCTGGACTATCCCTTTGCTGGCAGCCGGATGTTGCAGGCTCTTCTCAAACGAGAGGGCCATTCGGTCGGCCGGTTGCATGTCGCAACGTGCATGAAGAAGATGGGGTTGGAGGCGATCTATCGGCGGCCGAACACATCGAAGCCGGCGCCAGGCCACAAGATCCATCCCTATCTGCTGCGTGACCTGAAAGTCGAAAAACCCAATCAGGTCTGGGCCATGGACATCAGTGCGCCATGCGGCGAGGAGGTTGAGATGTAATTGATCGAGATCGGCTCGCCTGCTGGCTATTTGACCGATCGCTGCAATGCGATCCGATCCGGGAGGGAGCCCGGATTGAAGGGGTCTGTCCGAGCGTGT
>JARLJB010000033.1 GCA_031291415.1 Telmatospirillum sp. | reverse complement strand
CGTTGCACCCGCGGTGGCATCCGAGATCGTTACCGTCTGCGCCGCAGAGTAGGTGCCGGAAGGCGGGTTGAAGGTCGGCGTTGCTACCTGGCCGAGGGTGATAACGTAGGTTGCCGAGCCTGGCGCGCTGTTCAAATAGCCGGTTGCCACGGCGATAGCCGCGATCGTTTCAGATGTAGAGACTGTAATAGGCCCTGAATACACAGCAGAACTTGTCGTAGGAGTTGAACCGTCGATCGTGTAGTAGATCGTTGCTCCCGCCGTCGCTGAAGTGATTGTTACGGATTGCGTGGAGCTATATGTTCCCGATCCCGGAGCGAAAATTGGCGTTGCCGCTATTCCCACGCTGCCGGACGTCTGATCCACGGCGCCGATCGTCAGAGAGTCGACACGCGGTGTCAATGCGCTCGTTGTCACAGAATATTGCCAGCGGACCGGCATATACGAAAGAGGTTTCCCGGTGAGTGCCGTTCCGGCGTCAATCGCAGCCGATCCGCTCGGAGGAACCATCGTTATCGCGTCATAAGGCTGTATGGTACTGGTCAGGTAGTTGGCCGCGGTCAAGCCATAAAGATGGGTATTCAGTGGAACGGTCAGGGGCCACTGGCATATCAAATCGCATTCGTTCGACCAGCCTTCGGAAGTACCATCCTGCCACACAGCACCGAGGATCGGCGGGGTGATTGTGAACGTTCCTGACTGCATCAGGTTGGTTGTGGCATCCATAATGACGGGCGAAAACTTTCCAAACACCATTTCGATATTGCCTGTCCAGGATTTGGTCCTCGCCCAGAGGATGTTGTTACGGGCATCGAATCTCGGCTGAAAATAGGTATCCCCTCCACTCCCGCCGAATCCGTTGTCGAAAATGACCTTTGCATTGTCGAGCGTGTTCGAATAGAAGTACAGAATGCCGTTTCGATTCCACATCCCGTCGCTATCCTGGTCGCCGGCATAGTGGATCTGGCCCCATGCCGAGGATCCAAAGAATTCATTTCCGTAGATGAAGTCCTTCTGCGCGGATTCCTGATAGGCCGCAATAATGTTGGCGCCAGCCGCGTCGCCATCCCCATATAGGCCGCTGTCGAAATACTGCTCGAACGTGGCGTAAGCAGGGCCGTCCTGATTTTCGACCAAATCAAAGAGTCGTTGACCGCCATCACCGATATAGTTATAACGCGAGATCCCCTCTACACCTCGCCACTTGATCATCGCCCCGATGGAT
>JARLJB010000211.1 GCA_031291415.1 Telmatospirillum sp. | reverse complement strand
GCAGCTTGGTCTGGGACGACTACGACGCCATTCTAAACGCCTGCGAAGACGCGTGGAATTTCCTCGCCAACGACCCAGAACGGATTGTCTCAATCGGCACGAGGTCTTGGGCGTGTGTCAAAGGCTAAGGCTCCTGGTATTAGAGTTCCGCATCGGTGGCTCGCCGGCCCGCCCCGGATGAAACAGGAGTGGCACCGGCGTCCCCGCCGGTGTTCCGCCGCCAGGCGGACCATTTCAGGCTCACGCGGGAACACCGGCGGGGCGCCGGTGCTACTGCCAATTTGTTTCTTCCCGCGACGTTGACATTCATTATCTCCTCTCCCGCCTCTGGCGGGAGAGGAGATACTCATATGACCGCCTGCGCCTCGGGCTTTGGCGGGCTCAAACGTCGCTCGGCTTAAGGGGCTTGGAGCGATTGTTTCGCCCCACGCCTCTTAAAAACTGGGCGGCGTGCAGGCGCTGATCAGGCGACATTCCTCGCGCCCGACGTTGCGGAAGCGGTGCGGCGTCCGCGACAGAAAATAGTAAGCCTCGCCCGGCCCCAGGATCCGCATCTGGTCGCCCACCGTCACCTCAAGCCGCCCGGCGGTCACCACGCCCCCCTCCTCGCCGTCGTGGCTGAGCGGCACCCGTCCGGTGTCGGCGCCGCCAACGTAGCGTTCCACCATGATCTGCAAGGCCCGCCCGGCCAAGTCGTGGCCCACCTGGCGGTAGGAAATGTCGCCGCTGACGATGTCGACGAAGTCGTCGGCGCCGTAGAACACCTTGGAGGGAGACTCGACCTCCAGGGCGAAGAATTCCGACAACCCCATCGGAATGCCGTCCAGCACACGTTTCAGGACACCGACCGACGGATTGAGGCGGTTCGATTCGATCAGGGAAATGCTGGCATTGGTCACGCCGGCCCGGCGGGCCAACTCGCGCTGCGACAATTGCATCCGCAGGCGCACCATCTTCAAGCGGGCTCCGACATCGATATCCATAGCGACAATCCGTTTATTGTGTTCACGATCCTTAACATTTTTCATGGAAATTTCCTGATTTCAAGGCGTTATCGCTTAGCAAGAAAGCGACTTGTTAAACATCTAAAAACATCCGACGCTGGTTCCCTTCCCATTTCTCGGCCAGGGTGATGCGCCATGCTCGACAATCCGTCTTCCGATCTCGCCGCTTTCTGGATGCCCTTTACCGCCAACCGGCAGTTCAAGGCCAAACCACGGCTGCTCGTCAGCGCCCGCGACATGCACTACACCAGCGCCGACGGCCGCCAGATCCTGGACGGCACGGCCGGTCTCTGGTGCGTCAATGCCGGACACTGCCGCGACAGGATCACCAAGGCGGTACAGGCCAAGGTCGCCGAGCTGGATTTCGCGCCCACTTTCCAGATGGCCCACCCGGACGCCTTTTTGTTGGCAACCCGTCTCGCCAACCTGATGCCGGGGCCGCTCAACCATGTGTTCTTCACCAATTCCGGATCGGAATCGGTCGATACCGCCCTCAAGATCGCGCTGGCCTATCATCGCCTGAAGGGCGACGGCGCACGCACCCGGCTGATCGGGCGGGAACGCGGCTATCACGGGGTCGGCTTCGGTGGCATGTCGGTCGGCGGCATCGCCGGCAACCGCAAGCATTTCGGCCCGCTGCTGCCGGGCGTCGATCATCTGCCGCACACCCACGACCTGGAACACAACGCCTTCACCAGAGGTCAGCCGGCCTGGGGCGCCCATCTGGCCGACGCGCTGGAACGGATCGTCACGCTCCATGACGCCTCGACCATCGCGGCGGTCATCGTCGAGCCGATGGCCGGTTCGACCGGCGTCCTGGTGCCACCCAAGGGCTATCTCGAACGGCTGCGGGCGATTTGCGACAAATACGGCATCCTGTTGATTTTCGATGAGGTGATCTGCGGCTTCGGGCGCCTCGGCATCCCCTTCGCGGTCAATCGCTTCGGCGTGCAGCCCGATCTGGTGACCACCGCCAAGGGCATCACCAACGGCACCATTCCGATGGGCGCCGTGTTCGCCACCGACGCCATCCACGACGTCTTCATGAACGGCCCGGACGGCGCCATCGAGTTCCTGCATGGCTATACCTATTCCGGTCATCCGATGGCCACCGCCGCCGGTCTGGCGACCTTGGACGTTTATGCCGAGGAGGGATTGCTGACCCGGGGTACCGAACTGGCGCCCTATTGGGAAGACGCGGTGCACAGCCTCAAGGGCCTGCCCAATGTCATCGACATCAGGAACATCGGCCTGGTGGCCGGCATCGAACTGGCCTCGCGCCCCGAGGCGGCCGGAGCCCGCGCCTATGAAGCCTTCGTCAAATGCTTCGAAGCCGGCCTGCTGATCCGCACCACGGGCGACATCATCGCGCTGTCGCCGCCGCTGATCGCCGAGAAGCACCACATCGACACCTTGATCGGCGGCCTCGCCGACGTCCTGAAAACCGTCGCCTGAGGAGTTCCCCGCCATGAAGACCCTGCAGCATTTCATCGGCGGACGCGCCGTCGCCGGAACCGGCGGACGGTTCGGCGACGTCTTCGATCCGGCCACCGGAGCGGTCACCGCCAAAGTGCCGCTGGCCAGTCCGGCCGAGGTGGAAGCGGCCATCGCCAGCGCCCAGGCGGCTTTCCCCGCCTGGGCCGCCACATCGGCCGCCAAAAGGGCGCAGGTTCTGTTCCGCTTCCGCGATCTGGTCGTCAAGGATATGGACACCCTGGCCCGGCTGGTCTCGTCAGAACATGGCAAGACCATTGCCGACGCCAAGGGATCGATCACTCGCGGCCTCGAAGTGATCGAATTCGCCTGCGGCATTCCGCATCTTCTGAAGGGCGAATACAGCGCGCAGGCGGCCAGCGGCGTCGACGTCTTCTCGCTGCGCCAACCGCTTGGCGTCTGCGCCGGCATCACGCCGTTCAATTTCCCGGCCATGGTGCCCCTGTGGATGTTCCCGGTGGCCATCGCCTGCGGCAACACATTCATCTTGAAGCCGTCGGAAAAGGACCCGTCGACCAGTTTGCGGCTGGCCGAACTGATCGGCGAAGCCGGCCTGCCGGACGGCGTGCTCAACGTCGTGATGGGCGACAAGGACGCCGTCGAACTGTTGCTGGCCGACGCCCGAGTGCCGGCCATCAGTTTTGTCGGCTCGACCGCCATCGGCCGGCATATCTACGCCTCCGGCGCCGCCCACGGCAAACGGGTGCAGGCGCTGTGCGGCGCCAAGAACCATCTGCTGGTCATGCCCGACGCCGACATGGATCAGGTCGCCGACGCCCTGATGGGGGCGGCCTACGGATCGGCCGGCGAACGCTGCATGGCCGTCTCGGTGGCGGTCGCCGTCGGCGACGAGACCGCCGACGAGGTGGTTCGCCGCCTGGAACCGAAGATCCGCGCCCTGAAGGTTGGCCCCTATGGCAATACCGAGGCGGATATGGGGCCGGTCATCACCAGGGACAGCCTGGAGCGGATCAAGGGCTATGTCGCCGCCGGACTCAAGGACGGCGCCAAGTTAGTGGTCGACGGCCGCGACCTGTCGGTAGCGGGCCACGAACGGGGTTTCTTCCTTGGCGGCTGTCTGTTCGACTATGTGACACCGGCGATGAGCATCTACACCGACGAAATCTTCGGGCCGGTGCTGGCGGTGGTCCGCGTCGCCGACTATGAAACGGCGCTTGGACTGGTCAATGACCACCAGTACGGCAACGGCGCGGCGATCTTCACGCGCGACGGCGACGCGGCGCGCGATTTCGTCGCCCGCGCCCAGGCCGGCATGGTCGGTGTCAATGTGCCGATCCCAGTCCCCGTCGCCTATCACAGTTTCGGCGGCTGGAAGCAATCGCTGTTCGGCGACCTGCACATCTATGGACCCGACGGCGTGAAGTTCTATACCAAGCAGAAAGCCGTCACCGCCCGCTGGCCGTCGGGCATCCGCGCCGGCGCCCAGTTCCATTTCAAAAGCGGGGCCGAGCATTAGAATCTGCCGCCAGTCACTTGGCTGCGGTTACGCTCGCCACGCGGCTAGGCTTGTTCGCCCGGAACGCATACCATGGGTTCAGGAAGCCGGGAGGACTGAAGAAATGACGACGCTGTGTGACATCGGGGTGATTGGCCTCGCGACCATGGGTGGCAATCTGGCGCGCAATGCCGCCAGAAAGGGATTTGGCGTGGCGATTTATAACCGCCATGCCGAACGTACCGACACCCTGCTGCGTGACCATGGGCAGGAGGGGCATTTCACCGCCGCCCGCACGCTGACCGAGTTCGTCGCCTCGCTGAAGCGACCGCGCGCCATCATCATGATGGTCAAGGCGGGCAAGCCGGTGGACGATCTGATCGGCGATCTGCAGCCATTGCTGCAACCGGGCGATATTCTGATCGATGGCGGCAACTCGCTGTTCAGCGACACGCAACGGCGCTCCGCCGAGGTCACCCTCCACCAGTTGCGCTACATCGGCATGGGCGTGTCCGGCGGCGAGGAAGGCGCCCTCGAAGGGCCGAGCATGATGCCGGGCGGCGATCGCGACGCCTATGCGCAGATCGAACCGATCGTCACCCGCATGGCGGCGCAGGTCGACGGAACGCCCTGCTGCCGTTACATCGGCCCGGACGGCGCCGGCCATTTCGTAAAGATGGTGCACAACGGCATCGAATACGCCGACATGCAATTGATCGCCGAGGCCTATGACCTGCTGCGCGGCGCCTACGGGCTGCCAGCAGAGAAGATCGCCGACATCTTCGCCGGCTGGCAGGAAGGCGATCTTGATTCCTATCTGATCGAGATCACCGCCGCCGTGTTGCGCAAACGCGACGAGCTGACTGGGCAGGCGCTGGTCGACGTCATCCTCGACGAGGCCGGACAGAAAGGCACCGGCCGCTGGACATCGCATTCGGCACTCGACCTCGGCATACCGGTGACGGCGATCACCGAAGCGGTGTTCGCCCGTGCCCTTTCGAGCCAGCGCGGCCAACGGGTGATGGCGGCGAAACTGCTGGGCAAACGCCCCTCGCCCGCCATCCAATTCGACGATCAGGCGCGGAACGCCATCCGCGATGCGCTCTACGCCTCGAAGATCGTCGCCTATTCGCAAGGGTTCGAGCAGATCGAGGCGGCGTCGCGGGAGTTCGGCTGGACCCTCGATCTCGGCGCTCTGGCGTCGATCTGGCGCGGCGGCTGCATCATCCGCGCCAAGTTCCTCGACCGCATCGCCGAAGCCTACGCAGGCGGCGCCGAACCTGGCAATCTGCTGATGCAGCGCTATTTCCGCGACGGCATCGCCAAGGCCGAGGGCTCGTGGCGGGACGTCGTGGTGACGGCCGTCCGCACCGGCATCGCCGTCCCCGCCCTTGCCGCCTCGCTGGCCTATTTTGACGGATTGCGGCGCGAATCGGGACCGGCCAACCTCATCCAGGGACAACGCGACTATTTCGGGGCGCACACCTATCGCCGGACTGATCGCCCCGGCAGCTTCCATGTGCGCTGGTCGCAAGACGGTCGCGAAGTGGAGACCGATGCCTGAGAGAGACGGCCCGATGACATCGCCCCAGACTGTTCCGATCGGAACCGGCCTGACGGAAATCCGCGAGCGGACCCGGGCCTATTACAACGCCGTTGGGTCCCGGTATTTCGAGCTGTTCAAGGACGAGTTGGCCCAAAAGACCGATGACAGGGCTCTTCTGACGCGGTTTTCGGAATTACTGGGACTGAAGGCCGAGCTTTGCGACGCTGGCTGCGGCCCCTGTGGGCATGTCACGCGTTTTCTGGCCGACCAGGGGCTCCACGTCACTGGCGTGGATCTCTCCGATCGCTGCATTGATCTGGCGCGTGCGGCGCAACCGGAGCTGACATTTCGGGTCATGGACATGGCGCGGATGGATTTCGGCTCCGGCAGTCTGGACGGTCTGGTCGCCTATTACTCGATTCTCTACACCCCCAAGGCACATCTCCCGACGCTGTTCCAGGAATTTCACCGCGTGTTAAAGCCGCGCGGAAAACTGCTCGTCGTCGTAGAAGAAGGAGATGGAGAAGGCTGGATTCCAGATCCCATGGGCACGGGGGAACCCACCTATTGGGTCGATTTCAGAGAACCGGAGCTGAGGAGCATCTTGGAATCGAATGGGTTCCACAGCCTGTATTCAGCCGTCCGCGACCCCTATCACTTCGAAATCCAGGTCAGGCGAATATCGGTTATCGCGGAGACCATCGCATACCCCGTCTGATCGAATCGGTCGCGTGCCGGTCGGCGATTCTCGTCGGCTCAATCCTTGATCACGATTTCGAGAAGCTCAAGCGGCACCCAACCGCTGCAGTCATCAGATAGCCGACTGCACCACATCCAGCCATTCATTGACCTTAAGCCGATCATTAGGTCGCCCTCGTTCACCTCCAACTCCCTGGCGGTATAGTCTTCCAGGGCAATGCCATTGTGCGCATCACCAGTTCTGTTGATGATCTGGGCAGGCACCCACCCTCCGGGCTGGCCAAGCGTGGTGCAAAAGTACCAATTATCCCAACCTTCGGGCCCCTCATATTTTTCACCGACCGAAAGCAGAGTTCCCTTGGCGAAGGAAATCGGCTCGGGATATCCGGTCCGATGCTGGCCGGTTGCGATGTATTTCATATTTTTCTTCATTTAGGTAGAAACCGCCGAATGTAACGTTCGGTACGCCTTTCTCAACGGCTCCGCCTTATGACTGCCACCACAGACAAAACGGGCATGCGCTATGTCACCGTCTTTATCCGCGGTGCAAACGCTGGATTTGGCCCGTACGCAGTTCCTGGCGGCGCAAAAATCAGCGTTTATGAGGATCCAACTTTGCTGCTCCCGCAACGCGTTGTCGATGCGATTTTTGTCGGTCATCGCGGCGGTTTGGGAGAACCGGATTTGACCCAACCCGGTCATTTCAGTCTTGCGAGTTCGGTTTGTCCATCTGACTATGAGCTCTTCCTTTGGTTGTTGCATCGTCGGTAAAAATGATACTGGCACCTTTCTCCTTGCTCTCCGGCGTAACGAGACTGACCGCCGCCATGGCCACGGCGGCGTGTCTGCTAGTTCCGACCGTATCTCTCGCCTCGGAAGAGTTCGGGATTGAGCAGGCATTTGACAAACCGGCTGAAGTCCCCGGCGCTGCCGCTGCCGAAATGCAGGAGGCGACGGATGGAAAGTGCTTCGCCAACCGCAGCACCACCATGCAGGACGCGCTTGAAGCTACCCCCGTTCAGCTCGGTGGACCGATATCTGCGTTGTTGATCAAGCCAAAGCAGCCGTCTGAGCCAAAGGCAGCGTGGGGATGTCTATGCGGTGCTTACACTTGCCCGATGTGGATCTATTCGATTGAGGGAGGCGGTGTGCGAAGGCTCTGGGGATCGAGCGGCGTTTCCCTGGAGATACTTGACCGTAAGGCGCAGGGGCACAGGCTTCTCCTCTTGACGAGTGGTAGTGCAGGCCACCAAGAAGCCGCCCTCCATGGCTGGGATAGCCATGGATACAAATTGTCGGTTGTGTTCGGCCAGGGCAGTGAAGAGGACGCACGGGCCGAGGCTGAAATGCAGAAGTTCGTCGAAGAGGTCTCTCGTTGACCCAAAGGAGACCGTGCCCCCTCGCCCGCGACCGCGGGCTACCGGATTCACACATCTCTGTCCGTTTTATCCCGTCATTCCCGCTTTCGCGCATAGGCGCTAACTTAAGGGCTTGTTCAATAATTACCGCTACGATTTAGGATTTTGGGGCCTGATCGTGTAGTTCCAATCGGCGTGGAAATCGTGACGATGAAGGTTGAGCGCGTCCATCTCGGCATCCTCGACTTTCAGGCCCGTTGGGTAGGCGT
>JARLJB010000210.1 GCA_031291415.1 Telmatospirillum sp. | reverse complement strand
TTGCCGGATCTATCGAGCACAATTCTGCGCCTTTGGTTGAAAGGCACCCTGCAGCTCACGGGGCGGGCGGAGCTTGATCGCAGGCTCTTGGGTATCGGCGCTGCGATGTTCCACCTCGACGTCGATGACACAGGCCTAGCGATCCGACCGAGCGCGGCGGATCTGGAGTTGATCGATTTCGGTGGCGTGCTGCGCCATGCGGCGGATCGATTGAAGGCTGTGGCCGAGGATGCAGCGGTTGGGCCGGTTGAAAAGCGCCGAGCCGAAGACGCGCTCGTCCAACTTTTCGTCATGGCCGTTGGGACGGGAGCGTAGCGATATGAAGATCACCAGCATCGTCGTCGACGGGGTCGGGAAGTTTGGAATCCGAAGCGAGGTCACCGGCCTCGGTTCCGGCGTCAATATTCTTGCAGCCGGAAATGAGGCGGGGAAGTCCACCCTGTTTCGTGCGGTCCGCGCCTGCCTGTTCGAACGTCACAACACCAAGAACGAAAGCGTTCGGATCCTCGCCACAGACGGGTTGTCTTTGCCCATCACGGTCACGCTGGGTTTTGAACATGCCGATCAGCTCTACACCATCACGAAATCCTTTGTGAAAAGCCCAGCCGCAAGTCTGATGCGGGGAAGCGTGGAAATTGCGCGCGGCCGCGAGGCCGACGAGATGCTGTGGGAACTTCTCGGCGTCGCCCCCGGAAGCGGGCGCTCCGTCGATGAGTCGGCTTTTGGCATTCTTTGGGTTGGACAGGGACAATCCTTCAAGGTCCCTGAACCGACCGAAGCGGCGACGACCGTTCTCAACTCGGCGATCCAGGCCGAAGTGGGCAGCCTGGTCGGCGGCGAGCGTGCTCGCGCCGTCTTGGCGGCGTTGAAGGAGGAGCTTGCGCAATTGGTGACGGACACGGGCCGCCCCAAGGCCGGCCGTCCGCTGGCTGAAGCAACGACCCGTCTTGAAACGCTCCAAAGAGATCTGACCGATGGCGAGACGCGGCTGTCCGTTCTCGATGGCCAGTTGGTCGAGCTGGGTTCGAAGCGGAGCGAGCGTGCTCGCTTGGGTGACCCTGCATTGCTCAAGGAAATGACGAC
>JARLJB010000032.1 GCA_031291415.1 Telmatospirillum sp. | reverse complement strand
CATGCCCGCGCCTATCAGGCCGGTGGCGCGGCGTGCCTGTCGGTGCTGACCGATGCGCCCTATTTTCAGGGGCACGAGGACTTCCTGATCGCCGCCCGCGCGGCCTGCGATCTGCCGGTGATCCGCAAGGATTTCATGGTCGACCCCTGGCAATGTGCCGAAGCCCGCGCAATCGGCGCCGATGCGATCCTGATCATCGTCGCCGCGCTGGAAGACGTGCAAATGGCCGAGATCGAAGCCGCCGCGCGCGAACAGGGCATGGACGTGCTCGTCGAAGTGCATAACGAGGCCGAAATGGAGCGCGCCCACGGCCTCGCCTCGCGGCTGATCGGGGTCAACAACCGCGACCTCAAGCGCTTCGTCACCGACCTCGCCACGACCGAACGCCTCGCCCCGCTCGCCCCCGCAGGCGCGCTGCTCGTCGGCGAAAGCGGCATCAACACCCACGCCGACTGTGTGCGCCTGTCGCATTGCGGCGCACGCACGTTCCTCGTCGGCGAAAGCCTGATGCGCGAAGCCGACGTCGAAGCGGCCACGCGGCGGCTGCTGACGGGAGCGGCCTAGGAAGCGTGGGCGGATTCGGTCGCTGCCGGATGCAATGCCGCATGACTGGAAACGACGCACCTTCCGCCGTTCTCTGGCGTGAGGTGCGCAAAAAGGTCGCCACGACAGCGAACGATTCATCGGCGGACTCAAGCCCGCTAGTGGATTGTTTTTGACATTTGCATCCCGCCCTCCGGATAGCACGGTCGCAAATGCCAAAAGCAGAAAATCCTCTATAATCAAAAGCTTCTAGTGGTCCGAAAAGATTCTGACATTTGCGCACTACCTAGCCGAGAGCGATAGCAAATGTCAGAATCGGACCACTAGCTCTGACGTCCATTCATAAGGGCGGCATGTCTCATGGTTTGGAATTGAAACGGCGAACTGACGAGCTTGACCGATTTGCCGGACTGACCCAATCTGTGCGGGAGTTAGGGTCTGAATGATCGTCGGGGTTATGCATGGTGACAACAAGCGGCGACGCATTCCGGGCCACGCCGAGCGTAAGGCGATATGCGCTTGCCGGCTCGTTCCTGACGCTAATTTTCGCCTATCCAACCTTTTTATTTCTGGTCGCATGCAGCGTGCTCGCCAAAGCGATAGCCAAACACAGTGAGATCGACAGCCCGCTGGGCGCCGTCGGGTTTGGCATCGCAGCACTTTCGTTCCTGACAGTTTATATTGCCAACATCACCATATTATCCATCACTTTCAACAAAAATGACTTTTCATTCCGCAATGGAAACCGTTATGTTTCAGTGCGTTTGAGTGAAATTGAAAAGATATGCTATCTTAACAGCCTTAAGGGTTGGATGTATATAATCGTGTATACATCACATGGGCCATTTACGCTACCTAATGCAATGTATTTTGACAGCCAGTTCGACGCCATCAAAGATGGAATTGCGGATTGGCTAGCACGACACGGATTGCAAGATCTTGTCTACAGGGAAGACGTTAGGGTTGATGAGATCGGAGCGTTTGGGAGTAAGCAGCTTCCGTTCTCGATCCTTCAAGGCCTATGGAAGCATATCGCGTTCTTCACCGCCTTCGCCATCGTCGCCACATTTGTAACCGGGCTTCTGAAGGTTGATCTGTCCGGCTTTATCGGCCGTCACGGGCGGTGACGCGTTCCCACGGACGAACGCTTGCCACCCCTTACGGCCTAACAACGGAGCGCAAAAAGCTTGGACCTCTTTCGTCACCCCGGACTTTGATCCGGGGTCCAGCTTGGCGCTGGGTGCGGCGGCTGATCAGGCGTGGTGCGAACGCTGTCGCGCGGCCATTCTCGACACATCGATCGATCTGAAGAAAAGCTGGACATCGGATCAAGTCCGGTGTGACGACTGGGGGCGGGCTTGGCGCAAAGATAGAGGCAAGGCGATGGCCCATGATGGCAATCACATGCGCATGGGTATGGGCCCAATCGGATCGGTGAAATTGCATCCGATTACATGCGCACGACGCCGCCGGAAAAGCGGCCGGAGTGAGGAAGCGCCTGTTCGGGCCGGGCGCTGGGCGGCCTGCGCAGACTGTGCTCGGCCAACCGTTGCCTGATCGTCACGGTCGATCAGGGCTGTCTGG
This sequence comes from Telmatospirillum sp., assembly GCA_031291415.1. Classification (GTDB taxonomy): domain Bacteria; phylum Pseudomonadota; class Alphaproteobacteria; order Rhodospirillales; family Magnetospirillaceae; genus Telmatospirillum. The sequence continues at coordinate 283 of JARLJB010000032.1, read as the reverse complement.
TGGTTGCGCTCGCCTTTCCCTTTTCGATGTTTCCGATGCCGGGCCTCGGCGCGCTGGAAGTCGATGTACCGCTGTCGGCGATTGCGCGCGTCACGCCCCGACATCGAGCCGATGCTGCGCGACGAAGCCGGGTTTGTCGCCGCGCTCGGCCTGATCGGGCCCCGCCTCATCCCCGGATGGGCCTGATCCGCCCAAAGCCTGCCACAATTGCCTGCAAAAGGATGTCCCATGAAAACCCTGGGCCTGATCGGCGGGATGAGCTGGGAAAGCTCGGCCGAATACT
>JARLJB010000209.1 GCA_031291415.1 Telmatospirillum sp. | reverse complement strand
TCCGCAGGGCACAAAAGGCAAAGCTGGCCCGGTCGCCCTTCTCCAGTTGCAGCCCGCCAGCAACTTTGCCGGAACCTATACCGCCCCCACCCGGACAGCGGTAACGCTCGACAAGAGCAAGGACTTCAAGCAGTTCGATAGCCTCCTGTCGCAAGCCCACAACAAGGGCGCGGGCATGTGCCTCGGATGCTCTCGCTACTCCGTAACCGCCACTCTCGTCGGCCGCCTCGACGCCGTCGCTGACGGCGCGTTGCAGCGCGACAAGGCTGGCAAAATCGCCGGATTCGGCGGCTTTGGCAATATGAACGCCTACCCCACCCGCCTCGTTCTCCAATCCGTCGCCGACGTCACCCCCAAGGAAATCGACTTCTCCAAGTCCGATGCGGCCACCAAGGGCGATGCGCCCGCCTTTGCCCCGGGAGGCGGAGATCTTTACGACCCGGTCGCCGCGGCCCAAAAGTCCGCTGACGCCCTCGCTGGAAGCCCCGCCGCTGCTCAGGCCACAAAAAACATTGCGGCCTTCCCCAAGTCTGGCGAGCACAACGGCGTATCCATCATCTACGGTTCCACCTCCGAGGCCGAAGCCAAGAACGAATCCCAGGGCACCAAAGACTCGCCCGACGGCATTCTCTTCAACGTCACCTTCAACCTCAACCGTCTTACCGGCGATGCCCAGGCCAGGGCCATCATGCACATGGGCCAGCACATCTCCGATCTTCGCACCCCCATTGCTGGCAACGAGGAAGCTCCCCTCTTCATCGAGGAATACAACGCATGGAGCATGACGGCGGCGGCAGCCATCAGTACCGGCCAGAAGTTCCTGACCCTCCCCGGTGGCGAAATGCTTTGGAATAACTCCTGGCCTATGGCTGATCGCACCAGTTCCATGGACCAGGCCCTGAAGAACTACCTTGCCAACGAGGCCGCTCTCAGCCGGTAAACGTCAGCCGGCATTGCCGGCGCGGCACAATTCGAACTCGCAGCCCAGGCCGCCGCTCGCTCTTGCATAAAGACCAAATGCACGAGTCCGAGGCGGCCTGACGCGAATGTGAGTATCCTTTCAATAGCGGCATGGGCCAGATTTGCCCCACGCCCCCAGTTGCAACAAGGAGAAAGAGAAAAATGGCAGAGATCGCCGTAGAGGCCACCGAAGTACCCGCTCAATTACCCACAGTCCGCGTAGCCGTTCTCGGAGCCGGAAAAATGGGCGGCATCCTGTTGCAGGCATTCCTCAAGGAAAACCTGTTTTCTCCCGACCTGATTCACGGCACCGTGCAGCATCCCGAGCGCGCCATCGCCCTCAGCACGCAGTGGGGCGTCGACGTAGGCACGAACAACCTGAAGGCCGCCAGCCAGGCCGACCTGATTCTGAACGGCGTTAAACCCTTTCAGGTCGCAAGCGTGATCGACGAGATTCGCCCCGCCCTCACGGCCGACAAAACCATCGTCTCCTTCGCCGCATCCGTAAAGACCCGCGACATCGAAGAAGCCGCGGGCGTCGAACTGGCCGTAGTCCGCGCCATGCCCAACACTCCCTCGGCTCTTGGAGCAGGCGCTGCCGCCCTCTGCCGCGGACGCTTTGTCTCCGACGAAAAAATGGAACT
>JARLJB010000208.1 GCA_031291415.1 Telmatospirillum sp. | reverse complement strand
GGTGTGTGTTTAATATATAGGTGGGGGTTTTTATTATGGGCGGGGGGTGGGGGGTTGGGGCCGCGCGGGCGGGGGGTCCGAACCGGCCGGGGGGGGGGGGGCCGGGGGCCCCCCGGGGCCCCCCCCCCACCACAAAACTCAGGGTTCGTCGCGCACCGTCCGCAGAATGGTCGCCATGCGGTCGATGGTCGCCGCATCCACTTCCGTCATCGGGCTCTTGGAGTAGCCGCAGTCGCGCCCGAGCAGCCTCGCCGCCGCCTTCATGCGCGCGGGGAACTGCGGGCCGCGCACGATCTTCCACAGCGGCAACAGACGATCCTGAATCTTCATCGCCTCCTCGGCCTTTTCGCCCTGCGCGCAATCCCACATCCGCACGCACAGTCGCGGGAACAACGAGAGAATCGCCGAGATCGCCCCGTCCGCACCGGCCGCGAAGCACGAGTAGATCATCTCGTCGGTCGCGGCGAAGACCATGCCGCGCTCGCCACAGGTCACCCGCATGTCGTACATCGCCATGATGCCGCCGACGCTCTGCTTGATCCCGACCACCTGCGGGATGTCCAGCAGGCGCGAGAACAACTCGGGCATGATCTCGTTCTGCGGAATCACGTTGTAGATGACGATCGGCAACCCCACCGCCTCACCGATGGCGCGGTAGTACTGCTCGTTGCCCTTCGCGTCGGGCACCAGCACGTTATAGAAGGTGGGCGTCACCATCAGCGCATCCGCGCCCGCTGCCTTGGCGCGCAGGGCGGTGGCGATCGCGGCCTGGGTGGAGCAGCGTGCCACGCCGGAGATGATCGGCAAGCCGGGCTTGTTCTCCTCGCGCATGATGGTGATCATCTCGACCAGCTCATCGTCGGAGAGCGCGGCATTCTCGCCGGTCGAGCCACCGGGGCTGAGGCAATGCACGCCGGCGTCGATCAGGTGGCGCACCTGGACGCGATAAAGGGCCGCGTCGATTTTCTCGTCGCGGGTAAACGTCGACAGCACCGGTGGCGTGATGCCACGGAACTGCGAGCCCTTCTTCATTTTGGATATCCTCATCTGTCGCCGTGGCGGCGGATGCCCGCCCCCCTTCGCATGGGGAGCCGGGAGCGGGCACTCGCGAGCCGGCCGTGTCCGTTTGGCGTTGGCTCAGGGACTCAGAGCAGGCCGTACTCGACCATCGCCTTGCGGACGTTGGCCACTTCCTCGGGCGTGCCGGGGGTGAGCGGACGACGCGGCAGGCCGGCGTCCACGCCCCACAGCTTCATCGCATCCTTCCACAGGGGCGCGGGGTTGGTGCGGCCGTTCTGGCCCATGATGCGCAGCAACGGGAACAGCTTGCGCTGCATCATCGCGGCCTCGGCCACGTTACCCGCCAGGAAGGTCTCGATCATCTTGCGGACCTGCAGGCCCACGACGTGCGACGCGCCGGAGATCACGCCGCCAATGCGGGCGTCGCCCCCCTGCGTGTAGGCCTCGAGAATCATCGTGTCGTCGCCGTTATAGACGATGAAATTCTCGGGCGTCGCGTTGAGGAACGCGGTCATCTGCTTGGGGTTCAGCTCGGCCTCTTCCTTGATGGCGACGATGTTGGCGTATTTGCGCGCCAGCTTGCCAACGGTGCAGGGCTCGAGGTTGACGCCGGTAAAGATGGGGATGTTGTAGAGGATAAGATTCAGCGTCGGGACCGCCTCGGCGATCTCGGCATAGTGGGCATAAAGCTCCTGCTGAGCGGGCTTGGTGTAATACGGCGCGACGATCATCACCGTCTCGAAGCCCAGCGCCTGGGCCTTCTTGGCCAGCGCGATGGTCTCCATGGTCGAGGGGCAGCCGACGCCCGCGATCAGGGGGATCTTGCCGCCCACGGCCTGCTTGACCGCTTCGAAAACGCTGACGCGCTCGGCGAAGGTCTGAGTGTGGAACTCGCCGGTCGTGCCGCTGAGGATCAACGTATCGGCCATGTTCTTCTCGACCAGATAGGTCGCGAGGCTCTTGCACTTGGCAAGATCGACGCTCTGATCGGCGGCAAACGGCGTTAGCATCGGAACGAGGATGCGGCCGTATTTGGTTTTGTCGAACATGTCCGTCTCCTTGTGGATCCGAGGTACGGGGCACCCTGCCCCGCACCTCGGGGTTGGTTATTTGATGGACGCCTCTCCCGGGGCGTGATCGAGCCGCTGGCCGGCGGTCTCACGCATGGAAGCGACGCAGCAGATTGTGACCAGGGAACCAGCAAGCAGGAACAGCGAAACCGACCAGGACTTGCCGTCGGAAACGTTGGTGAGCAGCCAAGTGCCGATCAGCGGAGTCAGGCCGCCGATGATATTGGCCAGCTGAAAGCCCAGAGAGATGCCCGTGTAACGCACGCCGGTGTCGAAGGCCTCCGAGAAGAAGGCTGGCTGCACCGCGAACATCACGCCGTTGCCGAAAGCGAAGGCGAAGGCCACGGCGGCGACAAAGATCGGGAAATTTCCCAGATCGGTCAGCCAGAACATCGGGAAGGCCATCACCGCGGCCACGCAGGCGCCGAACAGGAACACCGGCTTGCGGCCGATCTTGTCGGAAACCCACCCGGCGAAGGGCACGGTGAACATGTCCACCACCGATGCCGTGAGCACGACGATCAGCACCTGGGTGGAATTGTAGCCGATGTTGCGCGTGGCATAGGAAAGCAGGAAGCCGATCACCAGCCAGCCAAGGATGATTTCGCCGGTGCGCACGCCCATGGCCAGCAGCACAGCCTTTTTGCCGGTCCTGAGCACTTCCAGCACGGGCACGGCGGTCTTCTTCTTGAGGTTCTGGAAGACCGGCGTTTCCTCGATCTGGTTGCGGATGTACAGACCGACCACGAGCACGACGATGCTGAGCAGGAAGGGAATGCGCCAGGCGCCACCGAGCAGGCTCTCGCGGGGAATGACCGCGAAGATCAGCGAGGAGGTGAACAGGCCGATGACGTTGCCCATCTGCACGAAGGTTCCGTAGAATCCTCGTTTGTTTGCGGGCGCGTATTCAATCACCATGGTCGCCGCGCCGCCCCACTCTCCGCCGAGCGCAAAGCCCTGCAGCAGACGGCAGACAACGACGAGGATCGGTGCCCAGACACCAATGCTGGCGTAACCAGGCAGCAGCCCGATGGCGAAGGTGGAAAGCCCCATGATCAGCAGGGCGAGGATCAGCATCTTCTTGCGCCCGATGCTGTCGCCGTAGTGGCCGAACACGATGGCGCCGATCGGGCGGGTGGTGAAGGGAACGGCCAGAGTGGCGTAGGAGGCCATCAGCCCAAGGGTCGGGTTCAGGTTGGGGAAGAACAGCTGCGGAAACACCAGCGCCGCGGCCGTGCCATAGATGAAGAAGTCATAGAATTCGATGGTCGTGCCGATAAGGCTGGAGCCGACCACGGTTGCTAGACTGGTTTTCTTGGATCCCACGGCTATCCCGGCCGTGGGTGCTTCACTCTGCATGATGGCTAATCCGTCCTCTGATCTAGTTGTTGGCGCAGCGAAACCGTTGGCGGCTTCCCGCGAGCCTGACGCCTGGCCCCACTCCCCGACTTGCGGTTCGGAGGCAACGTTTTGGAAAGCACATCCCGGCTGCCGCTTACAGAGTGGTCAGCACGCGGCAAACCTCGTGGGGAACGGGCGAACATGCAAGCAACCCAAGAAAGGACGAGTTCCATCAGCACGCCGTTCGTGCCTAAACGTTGGGAGGACCATAAGGGACGGATTACATCCGGTCAATCTTACGATAGACCGCATGCCAGCACGTTATCCCGAATTTCGGAACTTTTTTGGTCAAGTCATTTGATTTTTCCTCCCCATTTCCACTTGCCGATTTCGATATCTTACTAGCTTATAATTGGACATTTGCCAAGCCGAGCGGCCTGCGTACACGTCTTGCCGGGTAACCTTTTTCGCGGTATCACGTTCCGGATTTTGGGATGATACCGATGAGCGAACCAAATTTGACCCGTGCGGCCCGCAACGACGAGGGCCTCAAGTCCCTCACCAAGGTCATGCGCGTTCTGGAGGTATTCTCCACCCTTGATCGTGCCCTGTCGCTGGCCGAAATCGGTCAGCGCACCAGCCTGCCGAAAAGCACAGCCCACCGTCTTGTCGCCTCGATGCGTGACGCCGGATTGCTCGACCAGGACCGCGAGCGCGATCGCTACCGGCTGGGTATGAAGCTTTTCGAACTCGGCAACATCGTGCTCGCCAACCTCGATCTCCACCGCGAGGCGCGCCCCTTCGTCGACGCCCTGACCCGCCAGAGCGGCCAGGCCGTGCACCTGGCCATCTTCGACGGCGTGCGGGCCGTGGTCATCCACCGCGCCGACGCCTCGCCCGAGAAGGGCCAGCCCACCGCGATG
>JARLJB010000207.1 GCA_031291415.1 Telmatospirillum sp. | reverse complement strand
TTAGTCCCCCACCGGGGCTTCCGACCCGCGAAGAATGAAACGGGCGGGGGTTTGGTGTATTTTGGCTGAGCGTCGTCGGCACAGAGGTCGGTTCATTCTTGGTGCGTTCGAGCCCGTTCGTTAGTCGGACCCGGAACCCTTGAGCACCCCGAATTGTGTTGTGGGCCGGCAACGGCCCCGGAGCACGGTTTCTAGATTTCTTCAACGGGGGTTCCAAGCCGGCGGCGTGCGAGGAGGGAGCGATGGAAGTTCTGCATCCGCATTGCGCCGGGCTGGACGTGCACAAGGACACGGTGGTGGCCTGTGTTCGCCACATGACGGGCGGATCGGTGAAAAGGGAAGTCCGGACATTCAAGACGACGACCCGCGATCTCATGGCGTTGTCGGACTGGCTGGTGGCCGAGGGCTGCACCCACATCGCCATGGAGGCGACGGGCATCTATTGGCGTCCGGTTTGGCATGTCCTGGGCGACGGTGACTTTGAGTTGGTCTTGGCCAACGCCGCCCATGTCAAAAACGTGCCGGGGCGCAAGACCGACGTCAACGATGCGACCTGGCTGGCCGACCTGATGGCCCACGGCCTGATCCGGGGCAGCTTCGTGCCGGACGAGCGCACCCAGGAGATGCGCAATTTCCTACGGACCCGCAAGCAACTGGTCCGCGAGCGCAGCAGTCATGTCCAGCGGCTGCAAAAGACGCTGGAGGACGCCAACATCAAACTTGATTCGGCCATCTCGGACATCATGGGGCTGTCCGGCCGCGCCATGATCGAAGCCCTGATCGCGGGCGAGACCGACCCCGCCGCGCTGGCCTGCCTTGCCCATCGGCGCATCAAGGCGCCCCGTGATGAGCTTTGCGAGACCCTGCGCGGCCGGGTGACCAAGCATCACCGCTTCATGCTGCAACTGCATCTTCAGCAGATCGATGCCCTCAATACCGCCATCGACCAGATTGATCAGGAGGTCGACGCCAATGTCGAACCCTTTCGCCAAGCCGTCAAAATCCTGACGTCCATTCCCGGTATCAGCGACCTCAGCGCCCAAACGATCATCGCCGAGATCGGCAACGACATGAGCCGGTTTCCGACCGACGCCCATCTCAGATCTTGGGCGGGTCTTTGCCCCCGCAACGACGAGAGCGCCGGTAAGCGTCGCTCCAACCGAATGCGCAAGGGCGCTCCCTGGCTCAAGACCACCCTTATTCAATGCGCCTGGGCTGCCGTCCGCACCAAAGGCAGCTATCTTCAGGCGCAATTCCATCGCCTGCGTTCCCGCCGGGGCGCAAAAAAGGCCATCGGCGCCGTCGCCGCCTCCATCCTCACCGCCGCCTACCACATGCTGAAGGACGGCACAGACTATCACGACCTTGGCCACGACTACTTCGATCA
>JARLJB010000206.1 GCA_031291415.1 Telmatospirillum sp. | reverse complement strand
CGCTTTCGCGCGTCGGCGCTGACTTATAGGCTTAGGTGGCACCGGCGTCTCTGCCGGTGTTGCCGCCCAAAGCGGCAAGAAATGCTGTCGAGATTTGGTTGCTTGCCGGCTCCGCCGGCACACCGGCAGAGACGCCGGTGCCACCGAATGGGCAACGAACACGGCGGTATGGATCCCCGCTTTCGCGGAATTGACGGGAAAATGTGACCGAAAATCCATAACTGGCGACACGCTCTAATGTCATGCCGTCGTCGCGGTGCTGCGGCTTCCGAGATAGCTCTCGATGACCCGCGGATCATTGGCCAGGGTTTTGGCCGGACCGGCGAGGGCGATGTCGCCGGTCTCCAGCACATAGCCGAAGTCCGAGACCTGGAGCGCCGCGCGAGCCTGCTGTTCGACCAGCAGGATTGACACGCCACTGTCGCGCAAGGCGGCGATCGTCCGGAAGATTTCGGCGGTGACCAGCGGGGCGAGGCCGAGGCTCGGTTCGTCCAGCATCAACAGGCGGGGCTCGGCCATCAGGGCGCGGCCGATCGCCAGCATCTGCCGTTCGCCGCCCGACAGAGTCCCTGCCGCCTGCGCCAGCCGTTCCTGCAGGCGGGGGAACAGGGAGAACACGCTCTCGAGGCTGCGGCCGATGGTTTTGTCGTGCCGCTGATAGCGCAGAAAGGCCCCCAATTCCAGATTGTCCCTGACTGACATCTGGCTGAATAGCTCGCGCTTTTCGGGGACAAGGCACATGCCGCGCGCCACCCGGTCCTCGACATCCAGATGTCCAACGGACTCGCCATCGAAAATGATTTCGCCCTTGGCCGGCAGCAGGGCGATGATGGCGCCCAGCGTCGTCGTCTTGCCGGCGCCGTTCGGGCCGATGAGCGAGGTGATCGAACCGGTGGCGACCGAAAGCGACAGATCGTTGATCGCTTCGACCCGTCCATAGCGGACGGAAAGATTGCGTATTTCCAAAATGTTACCGGTCATGCCGCACATCCCAGATAGGAATTTTGCACGCGTTCGTTCCGCTGGATGGCGTCCGGCAGGCCTTCGGCGATCTTCTGCCCGGATTCCATGACGACGATGCGATCGGCCAGTCGCATCACGAAATCCATGTCATGTTCGACCAGGAGAACGGTCATCTTCTCGGTGCGTAACTGCTCGAGCAGCGCGAACAGTCGTTCCTGTTCCAGATGTCGAAGCGCGGCGGCCGGTTCATCGAGCAGCAGCAGAAGGGGATTGGCCATCAAGGCGCGCGCGATCTCGACCAGTCGCTGATGGCCGAGCGGCAAACTGCCGGCCAGGACGTCAATATGATCGAGCAAGCCGACGCGTTCGATCTGTCGGGTGGCCTCGCGGCGGCTTAGCGTCTCGTTCTTGCGTTCCAGGCGCAGGCATGACCGCACGAAACCGTCCTTGCGGCGCAGCCAAGCGCCCAGCATGACATTGTCGAGGACGGTCAGGTCGGGAACCAGCTTGACGTGCTGGAAAGTGCGGGCCAGGCCGTATTCAGCGATTTCAAATGGTTCCAGCTTTGAAATGATGTGACCATTGAGCTCGACCTCGCCGCTGGTGGCCGGCAAGGCCCCGCTGATCAGGTTGAAGGTCGTGGTCTTGCCGGCGCCATTTGGACCGATCAGGCCGACGATCTCGCCGACGCGCACCTGGAAACTGATGTCCTGGACGGCCGGCAGGCCATCGAAATTCTTCGAGAGATTGCGCACGTCGAGCAGAACCGTATCGGTGTGCTGTCCATCGAGCTTGCCTTCGCCATGTTCCCGGCGGGGACGTTGGGGAATGTCGAGTGGTTCGGCCAAGGGCTGCCGTTCGGGTTTTGGCAAGACCGTCCTCAGCAACGGCCACAGGCCCATTCTTGCCCGGTGTAACATGACGACGATCAGGGCGCCGAATACGATGCTTTCGAATTGACCCGATCGTCCAAGCAATGCCGGCAGCACGTCCTGCAGCACCTGTTTCAGAAAGGTGATAACGGCGGCGCCGATCACCGCGCCCCAGACTCCGCCGGCGCCACCGATTACCGCCATGAACAGATATTCGATGCCGGCGGTGACGCTGAACGGCGTGGGATTTACGTAACGCTGCAAATGCGCGTAAAGCCAGCCCGACAGGCAGGACAGCAGGGCGGCGTAAAGGAAAACCTGCATCTTGACCCGTGCCGTGTTGGCGCCGAACGCCTGGGCCATCGAGGCGGTCCCGGCCAGCGCCTGGACGATGCGTCCGGGTTGCGAGGTCAGAAGATTATGCGTCAGCAACAGCGACAGCAGCGTGGCGCCCCAGATCAGATAGTAATAAGTCCGCTCGCTCTTCAACGGGAACCCGAAGAGGGTGAGGGCGGGCAGATCGGCAATGCCGGTGAACTGCCCGAGGCCGGGTAGGGTGCCGAACAGGTAATAGAGACTGATGCCCCAGGCGATGGTGGCGAGCGGCAGATAGTGCCCGCCCAGTCGCAAGGTGATCGTCCCGATGAACAGGGCGACGACGCCGGTAATGCAAAGCGCGGCAATCAGGGCCAGCCAGGGTGAGATGCCATACTGGGTGGTGAGGACCGCCGTGGCATAAGCGCCAAGTCCGCAAAAGGCCGCCTGACCGAACGAAGTCAACCCGGCCACCCCGGTCAACAGGACGAGGCCCAGAGCGACGATGCTGAAAAGGCCGACATAGTTCATCAGCGTCAGATAGAACGCCGACAGCAGGACTGGCGCCAAGGCCAGTAACGCCAACAGTACCAGCGGAACGATGCGTGAGGCCCTCATCAGTCTTCCTCCCGGTGCGGGTCTTTGTAGGATCGCCAGAGAAGTACCGGGATGATCAGCGTGAAAACGATGACTTCCTTGTAGGCGCTGGCCCAGAACGATCCAAATCCCTCAAGAAGGCCGACCAGAATGGCCCCGGCCGCAGCCAGCGGATAGCTCGCCATGCCGCCGATGATGGCGCCGACGAAGCCCTTGAGACCGGACAGGAACCCTGAGTCGTAGTAGATCGTCGTAATCGGTCCGATGAGGACGCCGGACAGGGCGCCGAGCGCCGCCGCCAGCGTGAAGGTCAAGGCGCCGGCCAGGCTGGGGCTGATGCCGACCAGCCGCGCGCCGGTCCGGTTGCAGGCGGTGGCACGCAAGGCGCGGCCATAGATCGTCCGTTCGAAAAACAGGTAAAGCACCAGAATGGCCGCCAGACAGGTGCCGATCACCCAGATGTTCTGCAACGGAACATCGATGCTCCCCAGTTCGATGCTGCCATCGGTGAAGGCGCTGGTTCGCGCCCCTTCCGCCCCGAAGAACAAAAGGCCAAGGCCGGTCAGCGCGACATGTATCGCCACGCTGATGATGAGCAGCAGCAGAACGGAGGCGCCGGCGACCGGCTGAAAGGCGAAGCGATAGAGCAGCGGACCCATTGCGGTGACGATCATCAGGGCCAGCATCACTTGCAAAACAAACGGCAGGCTGTGTCCGGTGACGGCCCAGGTGACGGCGGCGATCAGCAATGGCAAGCCGAGGTAGAAGGCCAGCGATCGCAACTGCGACAGGGTGCCGCGCAGCGATCGCGAGCGATGGTGGGCATCGATGATTTCGGCCGTCGAGGCCAGGACTGCAAAAACCAGAAGCAACCACACGGTGCCCGGAAATTTTCCTTCCTGGATGCAGGCGAGCGTTAGCGTGCCAAAAGACAAAAATTCGCCTTGTGGCACGAAAATGATGCGAGTGACCGCGAAAATCATGACGAGGGCGAGCGAGATCAACGCGTAGATCGTCCCCGTCGTCAGCCCGTCCTGAGCCACCCAGGCGAAGGTTTGAAAGTCCATCCTTATCGGCCTGTCAAGATTATCGAGATGTGGAGGGATTCGCTCCCACGGAAAGACCCCCCGCAGGGGGGCATCCCCTGTTCCCCCAAAATACCGGCAGTGGCTGGGCAGAATAGCGGCTGTTCCGGGCAAGGCAAGACCTACATCGTCCGGGTTCTTGCCCTCGGAGCCAATGGAATCCCTCTTTAAGAGGCTTGATGCGCCGGATTTCCCGTGTTGTCGGTGTCGGTGCTCTGCGTACCGAAACGAACAAACAAGGCCATGGTTTCGTCGTTGCCGAAGCGGATGAACAACGCGCCGTCGCCGTTGATCCGATTGTCGTTGGCGAAGGCGCCGCTGTTGCCCTGCATCATATGAATATCGTGGACGCCATATTCGGGCGAAAAACCGAACGTCTGGTCGGAACCGGAATCCTGGAAAAATTCGCCAAAGGCAATGACGACGGCTGTTTGACCGGCGATTGCCCGTTGGATCTGGCTGTCCAGCAAATTGCTCAGGGTGATGCCCTGTCCGTCGGCCGGGATCGGCGCCATGGCGTCCAGCGGGAAAAGACGGTCCCGGAGATAATCAATTCCCGAGCCCTGGGGACCGGTCGCGATCGGCACAAAACCGGGTTGGGACACCGACAGGGCCGCAAGGTCCAGTTTGCTTGCCGATGGAGCGACGTATTTCGGGTCGTAGTAGGCAACCACTTCGCTGTGATCCACTGACTGGACGTTCACGGCGATCCTGTAGTCTTTGTCGGCCTTGACCCAGATTTCATAGTGCGGCGAACTGCCGTCGGGATTTTCCTGTCCCTGGTGAATGCGGCCGACGAGAACGCCGTAAGTGCGGCGTTGAGCTTCTGGTTTCGAACGAACCTGGGGCAAGGCGGCTGTCTCCGTGAAGACCGGTCGACCCGGTATCAATCCTGCTTGGGAAACCATAGGACATCATCCTTGCTGGCGGCATCGGTCGGATCGAAATAGCGGTTTTGCCAACTGTCGTCCCGCTGCAGCCCGGAAAAAGCCGCCTCGCCGGATTTTTCAAGCAGATAGCGGAACCGGTAGTGATCATAGACGTCCATTACATGCACCGCGTAGGCCTGCGCCAGGTCACGGTGGCCGCGAACGATCAACAGGTTCTCGTCATTGTTGTAGGAGGCGCGGTACCCCTGATTGTGGCTGCCGGTGACGACCACGCAGTGAGCCGACATCGGATCGATGACGACGATCTTGTCGTGAATGATGGCGTGCGCGCCGGGGCTGGCCTTTAGCAATTCCCGCTGCCAATCGGCGAATTGGTCGCCGATGGCGCTGGCGGCCACCACGTCGGCCTCGTCTCCGACCCCGCGATGGGTCAATGTGGTCGTGAAATCTCCGACCGCCTTGGGGTCGGTCACGGCACCACGGACGAACAGTTCAGGCTTATTGGCGAGGCACTTCGCGGCATATCCGATGACGCTCGGGGTCCCCGGCTGGAATTCGAGGAACAGGATTGCCTGCCGGGCTTGCGCCATCAGCGCGAAGACCTGAGCAAGGTCTGGTGGCGTTTCTTCATTGGGGCCGGGATGAGATACGCGCGGCCCTTTTGGGTTGGGGGAGAACCACACGGTGGCCAAGCCCTCATCGATCGGCAAATCGGCCGCTCCTGGCGTTGCATTGCGGCTCCGCAGAGCTTGACCCTGGCGGGCATTGTCGAGCGTGGTATCGGTCTTCAGCCGATTCCAGTAGTCCAGATAGGCGGCCGCCAGTGTGGCGTTTTCCACGACGAGCGCATTGTTGGACTGGGCACACAGAGCCGTATCGGTCCAGTTGGTGCTGCCCAGCATGACCGCCTTGGCCGTGCCCTGGCTGTCGGCCCAGACGCAGAATTTGTTGTGCCCGATGTGTCCACTGGCCAGGAAGCGATCGATGATGTCGACGCCCGCCGCGGCATGGAGGCTCTGGCGTGCTGCTTGGTTGGTCTTGTCATTCGGGGCGGTGTCGGAAAGGATAAGGTGCAAGCCATGCGCTTCCAGGAGCAGGGCGAGCAGCTCGGGATCGTTCAATTCGTAAAGCGCCGCGTAGCAAGATCCCCCTTCTGAGGCGGCACGCCGTAGAAGCAGTGCGACGCCTTCGATGATTTGTCCGGCGAGTGCGACGCGCAGAGGATTACCGGGCTGGTCAATTTGGCTGTCGAGAGCGGTGGAATCGGGTGTTCCACTTGGTCCGGTGGGAAGGGCATGGACGAGAAACTGCGTGGACAGGATGCCGCGGTTGAAGTAGGTGCGAAAACTGCCGCGGTCCGGTGTCAAAGTGACGGGATTGGTAAAGACGGCCCGGTCGAGCGACAGCGTCAATGGAGCGCCGGCTCCTGGGCTGCCTGTGGTCGGGACGATCCGATAGGAATAGGTCTTGCCCCGGTCGGCCGTCAGGTCGCGCCATTCGAATTTCTGTACTGGCCATTCTTCGGTGGTGTGTGGTGTCCACGAAGAGTTGTCCTGTCCCTCGAACGCGACCCAGGCGGGCAACGGTTCCCATTGGCCATCCGGCTCCTCCTTTCGGTGAACAGCGAAGCCGAGACAACCCGGAATCTTGCCGTCGTACCGCCAGACAAGCTGAGCGACATCGTTGTTCGCAAGCGCAATGGCCTTTGGCATCGGTCAGCCCTTCCGTCGAGATGCGGTTCCCGAAAGTCCGTGATGCTATATATGAAATTGTTAGCATACATCACGAGAACAACGGAGATGTGTTATAATTTTATTTCAATTTATTCTGGTGTCACCGGTATCGACTGGATTCTATGTTCGGCGGAATTGATATTCACTTGATCTTCATGTCAATGCTCATTGATCGAAACCGATCCAAGGGATCCCGCGACAGGACGAAGATGTGGTGGAAGGGGCCGGGGCGGCCGGCGATCGAAATCGGCAGCACGCGCACCGAGAATCCGACGGACCGGGCGCGCTCCTCGAACGCGGGATCTTCGAAACTCGACCACACCATCAGGATTCCCGAGGGTTTCAGGCTGGTCCAACAGGCCTTCAAGCCGATTTCGTCGTAAAGTGTGGCGTTCTCGCGGGTGGCCAGCGGCTGTGGGCCGTTGTCCACATCGAGGACGATAAGATCCCAGGTTGGTTCGGCGCCGAGCAAGGTCGTGACGTTGCAATGGGCAAGACGGACATAGGCGGGAAGCGCCTCGAACAACGTCGGTCCGGTGTAGCGTTTGAACCATCGCAAGACGTCTTCCGATACTTCCGCGACGGTAATTGCCGCTTCCTTCTCGAGATTCGCGATGAGACTGGCCAGCGTGTAACCGAGGCCGAGACCGCCGAGCAAAATTTGCGGTTGCGGATTGGGCGAGAGCGTTGCCGCCAGCTTTCCAAGAACGTCTTCCGAGTCGTGGCATTCGCCGTTCATCAATTCCCAACCGTTGACGCGGATCATATGAATGCCGTCGCGTTCATAGAGATCAAGGACACTTCCGTCGATCGTGGCCCTGTCCACGTGGTTCCACATCAGCTCAGCTCCAGTCTTTCGTGTATGCGGTTCGGGATCTTGCCTGAACTTTCCGGCTTTATGCTCTGTCCGACTTGCGATAAAACACCAAAAGAAAAAGTTAATGTCGTAAAAACAAAGTGTTGTGGAGCGGATTTTATGACCGGGCACGAGACATTCTGGCTGAAGAAAGTGGGCATGGCCGTCGGTTTGGCGGTCGTTCTGATGGCCTCGACCGCCCAGGCCGCGGACAAGATCAGATTGGGCGTGATGGGCGGCGCCGAGGAAGAGATCGCCCAGGTGGTGAAAAATGTGGCGGCCACCAAGGGGCTCGATGTCGAACTGGTCACTTTTTCCGATTACGTTCTACCCAACGAAGCCTTGGAAAATCACGAGCTGGATGCCAATGCCTTCCAACACAAGCCTTATTTGGACGCGCAGAAGGCGGCGCACGGTTATCATATCATCCCCTTGGGCGCCACCATCGTCGAGCCGATCGGTCTTTATTCGAAGAAGATAAAAAGCCTCGATGCATTGCCAAAACCCGCCAAAATCGGCATTCCCAACGATCCCAGCAACGGCGGACGCGCCCTCAAGCTATTGGCCGCCAATGGCCTGATCACTGTTGCCGATGACAAAGGGCTTACGCCGTCGCTGGCCGACGTCCAGTACGATCCCAAGAAAATCAAGCTGATCGAATTGGACGCCGCTTTGCTGCCGCGCACCCTGGACGATCTCGACGCCGCGGTGATCAACACCAATCATGCGCTGAACGGTGGGCTCGATCCACGCAAGGACGCGCTGATTCAGGAGCCCAGGCAGAACAACCCTTACGGCAATTTCATCGCTGTCCGCGAGGCCGACAAGGACAAGCCCGCCCTGAAGGCGTTGGTGGCGGCCTATCAGTCGCCCGAGGTGGCCGCCTTCCTCGAGACCCGATTCAAGGGGGCGATCCTGCCGGCCTGGTAACCGGGGCCGGTTTCGGCGGGAACCAGGCGTCCGCCGCCCGGCAATGGATAGCTGCCGCCGGCCAGCCAGCCATTGCCGGCCAGCGAGGAATCGTAAGTTACGGTGTGACCGCGCGAATCGATATTGGCCAAGCCAGCCGCTGGTTGTCCGCTGCCGGTGAGTTCGGCGAGTGACGAATCCCGGGTCACGATCCAGCGGCTGCCGGCATCGAGCTTGACCGACCCGCGGATCACCGCACCGGTCAGGATAGACCCATCGGTGAGCGTCATTTCGACGCTACTGATGGCATCGGCGACAAGGTCGCCGTCCAGCCGCTGTTTCTTCGCCGTCAGGACGGCATGGCCGCCGTTGCGACCGTCGATTCCCCAATGGTCGGCTTTGGCGTCGACGATGGTCCGGGCGTGGATCTCGACATTTTCCAGATCGATCACGCCGGTACTGTTGGTAACGAAAAAGGCGGGGCCGCCGTCGACCCGGAGGGAACCGCCGCGCATGGCGAGACGGCCCTGTTGTCCCTTGGCGTCGCCTGAGAAGCTTTGGTAGAGCATGACCCCCCATCCGCCGCCGGCTGAGAGGGCACAATTGCTCAGCGAAAGACTGTTCTGCCCCTCAATGACGGCCGCTTCCGAGACGTCGGCGCGGATCGTCGCGTCGGCGGCGCTGATGTCGCCGGTCGAATAGAGGCCGGGTGAAAGTTTGCCATGCGTCAGGATGCGTCCGCCCTTGACGCTGATGGTCCCGCCACCGCGATCGGTGGCGATGCCGGCGGCGTGAACGTCGTCGGTTTCGATGGCGGTATTGCCAAGATCGAGCGTTCCTCCGTTGGCGGCATCGACGCCATGGGCGCCCGAACCGGACGCGTGGATGGCCACGCCCGACAAGGTTGCCCGCGAGCCGCGACCGCTGGCGAAGACGCCGTTGGCGCCCAGTCCGGTGGTGACGATCGAGCCCCCGCTCATGGTGATGTCGGCCCTTCCGGTCACCAGGACGGCGGCGTTAAGACCAAAGAAGCTGCTGTTTTCATGAGATGACGAGGCGCCGCCGGTGACCACGGTGACGTCGCGCAGGGCGAGGGATGCGCCATCCTTGGCGAGGAGCGCCGACAGATCCTCCTGGTCCGAACTAAAGTTCTTTCCCGTCTCCGAGACCTGTCCCGGTCCGCTTGTCGTATAAACGCCCTTCAAGACATAGGAGGTCATCCTGGGCGGTGGAGGCATGGCGGTTTCGCCATCGCAACCGCCACGCGGCGGCGGCATGCGGCGGTTGGCGTCGGGCGGCGCGGGCTCATGATGGTCGCCATCGGGTGGTGGCGCGCCGATGCCGGTGCAAGGAAGCGCCGCCGGTGGTTCGTCGCCCCCGGGCGCCGCGACGGCGACGCCGGCCGTGACGACCAGAACTGAAAGCAGGGAACCGAGTAGACACGGGCGGTCCATGGAAAACATCCCTTCGCGAAGACATCAAAAGGCGCCCCGAAGTCTCTCCCGAAGACTCAAAGGAAAGGTCGTGAGCGTTTCATTTCGACTCTTTCACGGATGACGCCGGTCAATGCAATCGCTCGGTCATGCGACAGTGGCGACGATTCCCTCTCCTGAGTCAGGTCGCTGTCATTGTGCCGTTCTTCGGTGATCGATATCGTTGCGGCTTCGCACCGAGAACGAGGAGCCGTCGTGCCGATCATAGATGCCAGGTTTCTGCGGGAATTTCGTCTGAAACGCGCCTGGTCTCAGGAACAATTGGCCAATGTCACCGGTCTGAGCGCGCGCACCATCGTGCGGCTCGAGAATGGCGGTCGGGCGTCCCTTGAGACAATCAAGGCCTTGGCTGCCGGCATTGACGTATCTCCATCATCGCTCACCGAGCCGGTAGGCGATGCCGGCAAGCCGGTGACGGATGGATTGGTGCGGAGAATCACACCGTTGACCGTGTTGCCCGATATCATTCCGACACTTCGCCACTATCAGGCACTGGGGTTTTCTCTTATCGAAACGGAAGAACCGGGGTGTGTCGGACTGCGGGCCGGCAACACCCATCTCATTCTCATAACCACGGATTTTATGTCCGCAGACTATGACCAGACGACAGTCGCCCTTTTGGAGGGGCGGACCATCCCCTACATCTACGTGCAATCGGTTGGCGTGGCGAGAGAACGGTTTTCGGAGTCCGCAACCGTCGTCGAACAGGTCACAACCAGGGCTGGGACCATCGAAGCCCTGATGGAAAGAGATCACCAGTACCTGATCTTGGCGGAAAAAGGCGGCCATGGTCGATCAGATCAGAGATAGGTGGCAGAGACGTCACGGGCTCCTGATTATCTTCGTAAAATGGGTCGCTCTCAGGTCGAAAGCTTGCGCCCGAGCTTGCCCTCAACCGCCGCGATCTTGGACGCCAGCCGGCTGTTCGATCCGGACCGGTAGTCGATCTTGATATTTGTCTCGACCCGGTTGCAGTCGGCCTTCATTGCTTCGAAGCAAGCTGTCACGACGGCCATTACCTCGGACCATTCGCCTTCGAGAATCGTTCCCATAGGCGTCAGTTGATAGGTCAAACCACTCTTGTCGACGATATCGAGCGAGCGGGCGACATAGGGGCTGACGCTTTCGCCCTGGTTCATCGGCCACATCGCAAATTCAAGTACGACCATCGGTTTCTCCTTGTCTTTTGGATCGGCACTATACGCCGATTTCAGCCCAGTGCCTTGGCGTGATGACGGAGATGGTCTTCGATGAAGCTGGCGATGAAGAAATAGCTGTGGTCATATCCGGTTTGCAGACGGAGCGTCAAAGGGTGACCGGCCGCCGTCGCCGCTTTCTGCAGGGCTTCGGGTCGCAACTGGCTTTTGCGGAAATCGTCGGCGTCGCCCTGATCGATCAGCAGCGGCAATTTTTCCTGGGCCTTGGCCAGCAGGGCGCAACTGTCCCAGGCCGCCCAGGTCCGGCGATCCGGTCCCAAATAGCGGCTGAAGGCCTTCTCGCCCCAGGGGCAGGCCATTGGATTGGCGATCGGGGAGAAGGCTGAGACCGAGCAGTACCGGCCCGGATGGCGGAGCGCCGCCACCAAGGCCCCGTGACCGCCCATGGAGTGACCGGCGATGGCGCGGCGATCGGACAACGGAAAAACCGCTTCGGCGAGATCGGGCAGTTCGCGGGTCACATAGTCGTGCATGCGGTAATGCCGGGCCCAGGGTTGCTCGGTGGCGTCGACATAAAAGCCGGCGCCCAGGCCGAAATCCCAGGCACCCTCCGGATCACCCGGTACCTCGGGACCGCGTGGGCTGGTATCCGGCGCCAGGATGGCCAGGCCCAATTCGGCGGCGATCCGCTGAGCACCGGCCTTTTGCACGAAATTCTCATCGGTGCAGGTGAGGCCCGACAGCCAATAGAGGACCGGCACCGGCCCGGTTTCCGCCTCAGGCGGCAGGAACAGCGAGAAGCGCATGTCGCAGTTCAGTGTCGTTGAGGCATGACAAAAGCGTTTCTGCCAACCGCCGAAACATTTGCTGGCGGAAATCAGGCTGGGGATCAAAGGCGGGTCCATCGGCGATCAGCGATCATAATGGATGACGGAACGGATGCTTTTCCCGTCGTGCATCAGATCAAAGGCGGTGTTGATCTCGGCCAATCCCATGGTGTGGGTGATGAAGGTGTCGAGTTCGAAGTCGCCTCGCATATAGCGCTCGACATAGCCCGGCAACTCGGAGCGCCCGCGCACGCCGCCGAAGGCCGAACCGCGCCAGACCCGGCCGGTGACCAGTTGGAAGGGCCGGGTCTGGATTTCCTCGCCGGCCCCGGCGACGCCGATAATCACCGATTCGCCCCACCCCTTGTGACAGCACTCCAACGCTTGGCGCATCACGCGCACATTGCCGATGCATTCGAACGAATAGTCGACGCCGCCGTCGGTCATCTCGATCAGAATCTCCTGGATCGGCCGGTCGTAGTCCTTGGGATCGATGCAGTCGGTGGCGCCCAACTGCCGGGCGATCTCGAACTTCGAGCGGTTGATGTCGATGCCGATAATGCGTGACGCCTTGGCCATGACGGCGCCGATGACCGCCGACAGGCCGATGCCGCCAAGGCCGAAGATCGCCACCGTCGAGCCCGGTTCCACCTTGGCGGTGTTGAGGACCGCGCCCATGCCGGTGGTGACGCCGCATCCCAGCAGGCAGACCTTTTCGAGAGGGGCCTCCTTGCTGATCCTGGCCACCGAGATCTCGGGCAGGACGGTGTATTCCGAGAAGGTCGAGGTTCCCATGTAGTGGAAGACCGGCTTGCCCTTGCAGGAGAATCGGGTGGTGCCATCGGGCATCAGTCCCTTGCCCTGGGTGGCGCGGATCGCCTGGCAGAGATTGGTCTTGCCGGACAGGCAGAATTTGCATTTGCCGCATTCCGGGGTGTAGAGCGGAATCACGTGGTCGCCGGCCTGGACCGAGGTGACTCCGGGACCAACCTCCATGACCACGGCGCCGCCTTCATGGCCAAGGATTGCGGGGAAAATGCCCTCCGGATCCTTGCCCGACAGGGTATAGGCATCGGTATGACAGACCCCTGTCGCCACGACACGAAGCAGAACTTCGCCCTGACGCGGCGGCGCCACCTCGACCTCTTCGATCTCCAGCGGGCGATTGGCCTCCCAGGCAACGGCGGCACGCGATTTGATCATGGTCATGGGGCTCCCGAGTGTTTGTTGCTTAATCGCATTCTTATCTTGGCACGGGCGCCGAGCATCAGGCAATCAATGCGCTGGTGTTCTGACCGCCTCAGAAGAGTTCCACCCCGCCCCCAACCCCTCCCCGTCGAGGGGAGGGGAGCAAAATTCCAGGCTCCCTCCTCATCAAGGGGAGTGAAACTTTAGGCTCCCGCCCCCTTGTGGGGAGGGTTGGGGTGGGGGAATTGATGGGATTCATATGTCTGTGTCTAAACGTTAGTAGGACGAACCGTCCTTGTGGACGATCTTCCACCGTCCGTCCCCGGTGCGGTCCAAGGCGATGTCGTCGTCGGGATAGAAAACCGCGTCGCCGGTCGTGCGGTCGCCGACTTCCAGATAGAGGACATCGGTCCCGGTTTTGTTGACCAGATGGTGGGCGTCATCCGTTCCGGCCCTGAATCCGACGCACATTCCAGGATGCAGAAGCGTTTCTCCACCGTTTGTGATCAATAGAGGCGTGCCCTCCAGGACGTACAGGAACTCATCCTGGAGCGAATGGGAATGTCGCGCCGCCGATATGCTGCCCGGCTTCATGCGGGTCAGGTTGACGCCAAATCTGGTCAAGCCGAAGGCATCGCCCAGCGCCCGGCGCTCCCGTCCCGCCATCAGCGAGGCGAGCGGTTCCGGAAACGCCATCAATGGCGCCCGCGGCGGAACCGATGCGGCTTCGATTGGAGCGGATAATTTGTCGTCCGGCATGGTCACCTCTGTCCAGTCAGTTCCGTGAGAGAAAGGTCTCGGAGATCAGACGCGCACCCAAAACGCCTATGACAGATCCGGCAATCCGATCGATCCAGCTTTTCGAGCGGAGATAGACCGACCGCGGCCTCTGTGCCGAGAAGGCAAATGCCACGATCGCATACCACGATGCCTCGAGCGCAAAGACCAGGGGCGGCAGGACCAGGAGCAGCCACAATGGAGCCGAGGCAGGCAGAAGAGCGGCGAAGATACTGGCGTAGACGACGGCCGTCTTCGGGTTGCTGAGTTGATTAACCAGCCCAAGGGCGAACGACCGAAGGGTGGACGCCGGCCGAGCCGTGGTCGAATCAGGGATGTCGAGGGGTTCGGAAGCGCCACGCCATGTGCGGATGCCGAGGTAAACGAGGTAGAGGCCACCCAAGACCCTAAGGGCAAGGTAGAGCCCTTCGACCCGGGTAAGGACGGCGGCGAGACCAAGAAGGGCAAGCGTCGCGAAGATCGCTCCGCCAAGCCCCATGCCGGCCGCCGCCGCCAAGCCGTCCACCCGTGAGAATTTGGCGGCAGTGCGCGAGACGAGAACGAAGCTCGGGCCGGGACTGACGGCCCCGACCAGAAGCGCTCCGAGAATGCCGAAGAGAGCCAGTGACGCGGACATGGGGCAGACTCCTTTTGAAGCGGAAAGTGAGCATGCGGTCAGTGCGATCTATTGGCAATAACGGTTTGTTCAGAATAGCCGCCGCCGAAGCAGTCGATTAACTCACGTCGGGCCCGTTTCTCGTCCATTGCAGTCCTGGATTGAGCCGAAGCGGGTGATCGAGGTAAGGCTTATCCCTTTGCTTCCGCCACGATCAGCATCTTGTAGGTGGCAGGCTTGATGGCGGCACCGATGCCCAGCAAAGTGCGAAATGCCGCATGGGGTGTGCGCCGACGGTTGAATCTGAAGACGAACTCGTCGAGGT
>JARLJB010000205.1 GCA_031291415.1 Telmatospirillum sp. | reverse complement strand
TTCATCATCGGCTTCGGCTCTTCACCTTCCCGACGCGGACCACTCCGTCACCTTGCGATGACGTGCGGCCGACCCACAGATCTCCCGGTTCCCAAACAAAGAGCGTGCGTGCATGCCAGGTTCTACGACCACGCCGGGTTGCCCAAGCGCTTGCGTTGGCGCTCTTGGACATATTGCCTTCCGCTACACAGACAGCGTCGGCACCCGGAATCAGTTTTCTATCGCGGCTCAATGGCTGGCCTGCACGTTCCCCTACCGACGCTTCGCCGACATCCTCGCGGATGCCTGCGCACGGCTCGGGGCCGATGTGGTTCGCTATCCCTTCATCGTAGTGGACTTGCACCACCTACTCCTTGCCGGTCTCCCGGCGCACCTGTGTGAAAACCCGATCGATGCTATGATTCCCTTGCTGAATCGCGGGGGGTTGATGAAGGGTTTCGTTCAAGGGGCGGATCGCCTGCAGACGACGCTGTTGCCGGAATGTCTCGATGATTGGGTCGGCGAGAGCAATCCTATTCGCGCGGTGGATGTGTTCGTCGATGCGTTGGAACTGCGCGACCTCGGGTTCGATGGCGTCGATCCGGCAGCGACCGGCCGGCCGGCGTACCATCCTTCGCCGATGCTCAAGCTCTACATTTACGGCTATCTCAACCGGGTCCAATCGAGCCGGCGGCTGGAGCGTGAGGCTGGCCGCAATCTCGAGGTGATGTGGCTGACCGGACGGCTTGTGCCGGATCACAAAACCATCGCCGACTTCCGCAAGGACAATGGCCCCGCGATCAAGAAGGTTTGCGCGCGATTCGTCGAGTTGTGCCGCAAGATGGGCCTGCTGGCGAAGGCCAGCGTTGCCA
Organism: Telmatospirillum sp.; assembly: GCA_031291415.1. Lineage (GTDB taxonomy): Bacteria > Pseudomonadota > Alphaproteobacteria > Rhodospirillales > Magnetospirillaceae > Telmatospirillum. Next base: position 632 of record JARLJB010000205.1, on the reverse strand, counting down.
TCGACGGCAGCAAGTTCAAGGCCGTGAACAGTCGCGACAACAACTTCACGCAGGGCAAGATCCAGCGCCGCCAGAAGCAGATTGAAGAGAGCGTGGCGCGCTACATGAGCCAACTGGACACCGCCGACCGCCAGACTGTCGCAGGAGAAGAGCCGTCGGAAACGGTGCTGCTGACCAAGACGCGGCTTAAGGAAAAGCTGGCGAAGCTCGAAGAAGAAGTGAAACGGCTGGCGGCGATTGAAAAGGCATTGCTCGCCTCGCCCGACAAGCAGATATCGCTGACCGATCCCGATTGCCGCTCGATGGCAACGAGCGGGCGCGGCTCAGGCATGGTCGCCTACAATGTGCAAAGTGCAGTCGACACCACGAACCATCTGATTGTCGCGCACGAGGTCACCAACGTCGGCACCGATAGATCGCAACTGGCGACGATGGCGCAGGCGGCGAAAGCTGCACTGTGCAGCGATAACTTGGACGTCGTTGCGGATCGGGGCTACTTTAAAGGTGAGGAAATCCTGGCATGCGAACAGGCCGGCGTTGCGGTCACGCTGCCCAAGCCGCAAACCTCGGGCGCCAAGTCGGCAGGCCGCTTTGGGAAACCTGATTTTGTTTATTTGGCCAAGGACGATGTC
>JARLJB010000204.1 GCA_031291415.1 Telmatospirillum sp. | reverse complement strand
GTCGATCAGCCGGTCGCTGTGTGGCGGCATCCATGCGCCGCCGATGAACACGCGTTCGGGATGGCGCAGCGAAACGCCGGTGGGCAGCAATGTCATGGAAAAATCAGGCCCCGGTGTGGCGGTCGGCGGGTGCATCGCAGCACCCGCCGATCTGTTCAGAACGATTTCTTGACTGTCACGGCCCATTCGCGCGGCCGCCCGGGCGATCCGGAAATGGCCCCGGCGCCTGCACCGGTCAGGTCGAACTTCGACGTGTAGTAGTATTTGTCGAACACGTTGGTAACGGCGAGCGCGATCGACAGACCCTTGGCCTTGTCGTGCCAGGTGATGCGCGCATTGGCGATCGTATAGGCGCCTTCCTGGCCATAGAGCGCCGAGGGCGAACCCGCTGCCGCAGCGAGCACATTGCCGATCTGGCTGCCCTGATAGCTGATGTCGAAACGCGGGGTCAGCGTGCCCGCCTTGCCGAGGTTTGCCTCATATTGCGCGCCGACGTTCCATTTCCATTGTTCCATGCCGGGAGGCATCTTGCTGATCAGGTCGATGACCGAAGCATCCGACGAACAGGCCCCGGCGCCGAGGCCGACCACTTGCGGATTGACGCAAGTCCATTTCCAGTCCTGATACGACAGCGAGCCATCGATCTGCAGCCCGGCGACCGGGCGCAGCAGGACTTCGGCCTCGACCCCCTTGGAATGGGCATTGCCCGCGTTCTGCGGCAGGGCGCAAGGGCCTGGACCCCCGAATTGCGGGCATGACAGCAAGGTCAGCTGCGCATTCTTGAAATCGAGATAGAACACATCGAGATTGAGCCGCAGCTTGCGGTCGAGCAAGTCGGTCTTGGCGCCCAATTCATACGAGGTAACGTTTTCCGGGCCAAAGCCAACGACTTGCGCGGCGTTGAACGGACGCGGATCAACCCCGCCGGCCTTGTATCCGGTCGCGACAGAGGCATAGACCATCGCTTCGGGCGAAAACCGGTAATTGACGGCAACGCGGTAATCGACCCGGCTCTTGGCGAACGTGTCGCCCAGCCCGTTGAACGGCAGAAACGGATTGGGCGTAACCCCGTCGAGTTCGAGCCGGTAGAACGTATAGCTTTTGGAGTCATGCGTGTAGCGCAGCCCGGCATTGATCGACAGCGCGCTCGTCGGCTGGAGATCGAGATTGCCATAGACCGCTTGCGACTTGGTGCGGATGGGGTCGTTCTGGATGAACTGCAAAGGTTCGACCGGCAGTGGTCCGGCTGCGACATAGCGGATGTCCTGCAGCGCGTAGTAATTGGCCTTTTCGTCCGAAACGAAGCCGCCGACGGTCAGATTGGTGATGCTGTTGATCTTTGCATTCAGGCGCAGTTCCTGGCTGAACGACCAGTCGGTGAC
>JARLJB010000203.1 GCA_031291415.1 Telmatospirillum sp. | reverse complement strand
GTTGGCGGTACGGATATTGGGCATGGGGGAATCCTGTCTGCTGAAATTCAGCTGCGCCGCTGGCCCGATTGGCAACAACCAAGCGCTTGTCACGACCCCTTGGTCATATATCGCCCCCAATGACAAGCGATGATCGCGGCTCACGCCTGCACCGGCCCGATCGGATCGATCCGCAGGCATTCTGCCAGAATGAAGCCTTGCAATGCGACGGCTATGCCGCCGATCAACAAAAATGTCGTCCCGATCCCGATCACCCCGGCCAGAACACCGCAGGCCAGATTGCCGATCGACACTCGCAGAAAGGTGTTTGCGGACGCGTTGGCGACCGTCATCAAAAAGCCGCACGCGACCAGCACCGGGATCAGGCGCGTGGGGCGGCGGCTGCTAAATAGGCACGGGAATTCGGCCATAGCTATAAAGCTCATGGATATTGCGCCCCCCGCATTTTTCTGTTCATGACATCCAACGCGAGCCGACCAAGTGCGCGAAAGGCCCCTTTGGCGCTCATCCTTCAAATTTCGAATTAATTATGAAAATCTGGAGATTGCCACACCAATATGTTGTTGGTAGCCTTTGACCTTGATTGTTTTAAGTTTCAGCAAAGGAGGCAGTTTTGTCGGTTTTAAACTTGCGGACTGCACCTTCCCTTGCTGCTCTTTGCGCAATGCTGGCCGGATGCGGCGATGGCGGCGTGGCCTCGACGCCCGCACCGCCCTCCGTTAACGCTTCGCTGGCGAATCTGGTCGCGAGCGAAAGCTTTACCAATGATGCCGCGACACACTCTGCCAGCTTCAATCTTGGCAACGCGACGACGATTTCCGGATCTTCTGCGAGTTCGACCCTGACAATCGCGTACGATCAAGCCACCAAGACCTATACGCTGTCGACCCAGGGACGGAGCCAGAGCTTCTCCCCTGCCGACATAACGAGCAACGGCAACGGTCTCGGCGTATTCAAGACTTCGACAAGCCCCTATAAGGACATCCTATCACTCAATGCTGCGACATTTGGCTGGTCGAACGGCCCCCAGTACGTGGGACTCGGCTTTTGGCAACGCAACGCGGTCAGCGGCAGCACACAGACCACCAGCTTCGATATTTTTACGTATGGCCTCGACACCCCAGCCTCCGGTGTCCCGCACAGCGGGCAGGCTACGCTGGAGACGTATGTATTCGGATTGACGACCACGCCCGGATATGAACCAGCCTCGTTCAGCGGCAAGGGGCAGGTCGATATTGATTTTCAAAAAGGCATATTCAGCACCAGTACCTATGTGACCGAGACCAGTCTGGTATCTGGGGCGACTGCAACGGGCGGTAGCAATGAGTTGACGGGCAGCGGCACTCTATCGGCAAGCGATGGCATTCTGACAGGGCTGGTGGATTATAGCGGCGCGCATGCCAATACGCCTGGTACACTCAAAGGGCGGCTTTATGGGGCCTCAGGGCAGGAAGTCGGCGCGACCTTCACTGGCAACGGTGCCGACGGCAGCGTGGTTAGCGGAGCACTGGTCGGCTATGCACCGACCGGTACCTCGCTGACGCCGGCCAACCTTTCACAGACTCATCTGGTAAGCGATCAACTCTATTACACATTGGCCGATACGCTTTATGCAACGCATGGCTACTCGATCACCGCATATTTTACATCAAATGGCGTTGATCACCAGCAACTCACGCAGCATACGTCCGGGGGCATCGATGTTCCGGCCAATTATATTCTGCCCTATGTGCAATATGCAAAAGGCGATGAAATATCTGGTGGACCGTCAAACTTTACGACCTACCAAAAAACGGTCAATGGGCAGACTGTAACGACCGAACTTTATAATTCTGGCAGTTCTAACACCGAATTAGCCCTGACTTATCTCAGCTTTGCCCACATTTACGACGGCACCAAGCCATCGAGTGCAATCCAGCAAACTTACGAGATCTTCGGCATGCCGACTGCCGACTATCTGTTGATCGCGCGCACCGGCAGCGCACATTACACCGGCGTGGCCTATGGCGCGGGTGGAAACTCGACGACGGGTGCGTCATATGCCATTACCGGCACATCGAGTTTCGATGCCAATTTTGGCAGTCAAACCTTGTCGGGCACACTGAACCTGTCGGGTTCGGGCGCGTCCGGCTCACTCAATTTCGGTGCTTTTGGCTTCAGCGGCGCCATGGCGCGCGGTCAAGGGGTGACGACACCGCTCAACCAGGGGACAACGGCCGTCGGCACGATCACACCTCAGTTTTTCGGCCCCACGGGGCAGGAAATCGGCGCGCCGTTCCAGTTGAATGTCCCTGCCGGCAGCCCGGGCGCCGGCACATCGATCGCGGGCGTGGCGGTGGCCAAAGGGGGGTGAATCCCGTCAGGACTCATGCTTCAAAATTGCAGTGCCTCGCGATTATGCCGATTTTGGTAAGCGTTGCACCATGGCGGATGGCCCTGGCGAACCTCGATAGAAGCCATTCGAACCTCGGTAAAGGCCATTGCGCCGCCACAAGGATACCGTCCGGCAAGTCCAAAACCGAACCAGGGCAACCAGCCAATCTGGTCGCCTATCGCTGCCTTGCGCATGCAGACAAAGGAAAACCGGCGCGTTCCTACCGGGGAACGCGCCGGTTTTGGGTCGGCGAGGGGATTGGGTCTGCGGGTCGGGGGGAACCTGCTGCCCGTGCCTGGTCCTTCGCTCCGTGGGGGCACGGGGCGAAGGGGGCGCTCACCTGAAGGTCATGATTCGTCGTCC
>JARLJB010000001.1 GCA_031291415.1 Telmatospirillum sp. | reverse complement strand
GTGCGCGTTTATTGGGCGGCGATCCAGCGGGCGATCTCCGGCCAGCAGGCTTTCAGGGTGCGCCCGCCCATGAACAGGCCGATATGGCCGCCGGGAACCGTCTTCTGGACGATGCGCTCCTTCGGCGCGCCGATATATTTGGCGGCGTCGAGCACTTGTTCCGGTGTCGTGATGTCGTCTTCGGCGCCGGCGAGCAAAAAGGTCGGGCAGGTGATGTCCCGCAGGTTCAAGGTCCTGCCGAGGCCGACGAACTGGCCCTTGGCGAGCCGGTTTTCCTTGAACAATTGGGTGATGGCCTGAAGATACCAGCGCCCGGGCAGATCGAGCGGGTTTTCGTACCAGCTTTCGAAGGCTTCTTCCTTGGCGACATAGGCCGGATCGTCGATATGTTCGTAAAGGTCGACATGCTCCTGGATGTAATGCTGTTCGGGATGCATGTTCTTCCAGGCCTGCAGCATGAACTTGCCGCGCATCAGCCCGCCTCCGAGCCGGACCAGGTCCTCATAGAAGGAGATCGGCGAGTCGTGCGCCATCCGTTTGATCGGACCGTCGCCGGCGTCGGTGTCGATCGGCGACCCGGCGAGAACCAGCGAATTGACCTTTTCGGGAAAGCGTGCGGCGATCATCGCCGACATCCAGCCGCCCTGGCACAAGCCGACGAGGTTCACCCGGCCGCCGAGATCATCGATCGCGACGACCAGTTCGGCGAGATAATTGTCGATTTCGAGATCTTTCATGTCCTCCGTGGCCGAACGCCAATCCGTCAGCGCGACGTGGCGCAGGCCATTGGCGAGCAGCGTTTCGATCAGGCTCTGGCCTTTCTGATAATCGGCGATCATCGCGCTATGCCCGGCATAGGGCGCGTCGACCAGCGTCGGAAGACCGCCGGGTTCGCCATAGTCCCGCAAAATCATCGTGCGCAATTCAAGCCGGGTGACATTGGCCGTGGCGAGCTTTGGCCGCAATTCGTGATGGATCTTGATGTCTTCCTCGACGAAGCGGAGATTTTTCGCATAAAGCTCCAGACCGTCCTCGGCGAGGGACGCCGCCATCGCCATCGGCCAGAACGCCGGAACGCTGGTCAGCGAAAATTCGGACTCGGCGACGGGTTTGATCTTCGACATGCCATGCTCCGGCTTTGTGAAAAGTGCGAATGGCGACCGTCGCCGCTGGCACCGCGGACGGCCATCGTGGATGATGATTGCGTCGCAATGATCACGAGAATTCGTCGCGGACGTCTCGCGGTGGGCTGATCTCGCGGATCAGCCCAGCCCTCCTCCGGTCTCTTCCGTCCAGCGCGTCCAGGCCCAGCGCAGGCCCAGGACGAGGATCGAGCCGAGGAAGGCAGCGAGGAGGTCGCGGGCCGAAATGGAAATCTTGTCGAGATCGGGCAGGAGGTTCAGCATTTCGAAAAACGCGCCGCCGACGATCGCCCCGATGCAGCCCAGAGCCAGATTGGAGAACAGCCCGAAGCCGGCCTTTTGCCAGGTGACGACGCGGCCGGCCAAAGTGCCGCCGATCAGGCCGACGACGATCCAGGTGACGAGATTGGCGAGCGTGAACATGGCGGAATCTCCGGCTAGACCGTGGCGTCGCGACCATAATGGCCGATCGCGCGTCGTC